>JBKQWB010000105.1:0-25251 GCA_052139735.1 Smithella sp.
CAATGTACAACTATCAACTGAAAAACTATAAAGCAAAGTAACATAGTTACTAAATCCATAATGTCTTTTCTCCCTAATCATTTTTAGTTATATCTTTTGATTCAGAATATGTTTTTTAATATAAAAATCAAGATAATTTTGAATTAACTATTGACAAATTAGGACGTTCGTCCTATAATGTAAAATCAAAGAGAATAAAGGTGTTGACAAATAATCACGATAAAACTAGAAACATTAACAGCTTTTTAAATAAAATCATGGCTTCTTATAATATGGAATCAAATAGCGCATTAAGAATCAGGATTTGTAATTCACGCTCTGTTGAATTATTTGATCTTACTAAAAGTCTATTTAGTGCTGCGGCTGAATATAAAATCTTTATAGGTAAAAATTATAAAGTAACAGAAAAAGAAGAGGCTATTTTATATGTACGAGAAATAAAATCAGGGAGTATAATAATTGACCTAATTAGTCAAACCATTCCCGTTTTAGCCGTTGTCACAGCAGCAGAAAATGTTGCAACAGTCATTCACTTTGGATTTTATTTAAAAACTTGTTATGATTATTTGCTTGGAAAAACAGAACAAAAACCTGTTAATCTTTCCAAAACTGATTACCAAAATCTATCCAATATTTTAGAACCTACAGCTAAAGATAATGCAGGTCAAATAAATATAAGCCAGGTTTTTAATGGTGATCCAACGGTAATATTAAACATACCTTCCATAGATGCTAATGCAATACAAAACATGGCCAAAAAAGAAATTGAAAAATTATTGGAACCTGTTACGGGATTGCATAAAAATGTAGTTTTATATTGGCAACAGGTAAATAAAGACACGGCTAATCAAGCAGGTGATAGGGTCATTATTGAAAGCATATCTTCTTATCCAGTTAAAGTTATATTTGAAAACGAAACCGCATTATCATCAATGATTTTAGGAATTGAGAATCCGTTAATCTACGGTTATTTAGTTGATGTTTTTGTTGATACTATAGAGGGGAAACCTGTTTTATATAAAATACAAAAAATACATCAAAGAATAGAATATCCGCCTCAAACCATCATGAAATAATAATATTTTATTATTTCATTAATTCAATAATTTCTTCCAAACTCCAAACATGATCTGTAATACCCGCTTCCATTGCCGGAGTTACCCTTAAACTTTTATGTATCCGGCAAAAATTATAATACATGAAATGAATGGCAACAGAATAAAAAAGGTTTTCAACTTTTTTGCTGAATCCATTTGTAAGCCTTGTAAACCGGCGCATAGACATGCGCATAGTAAGGTTTTGACGTTCAACAAAACTGGTGGAAATATGCTTTTTATCGGGATTGCCTGAAATGCGCTTAACCTCTGTTCCTATGTATTCGCTAGGACTGTATTTGCGCTGTTCACCACTAGGCATTGATTCATATACCTTAACAAGCATTGCATAATCAATTTCACCACCAAAGGCATTTTCAACAGCTTCAAGATATATCTTATACCCGTCCGTAGTAAGCTGAATGCGGTTTTTAAGGCGGTTTGCCAAATCATTTATAAATACTTTAGCACATTCTGAATCCCTACGTCCCACAAGAAAAGAGGGTATTATTTTTGAATCAGCACACATTGCAGTCCATGTATAAACATCACCATATCCAAGCTCTCCTTTATGTTCTTCGGGCACATTCTTTTCTTTGCAATAACAAAAATTCCATATTTCATCACATTGAATCCGCTTACAGGTAAGATTATGGAAAGCCTTGTCTTGATATTCAGCACATGCTCGACCAACATCAACAAGAAGTTTTGTAACTGTGTTAATAGAGCAACCAGTCATGCGTGAAGTTGATCGCAGACTATTACCTTCTACAAGACAATTAATTATTTGCGCCCTTTTTGTAATATCTAATTTATTCATAATCGCTCTCCATGAATAAGATTTTTATTCTCTTCATGGTTGTAATATAATACTTTATTCTTGACTTGTCAAGTAAAAAAATCAGTTTAAGGGAAATATTATTACTTGATAAATTAACAAACTATTTTTTTACTTGACAAAATAGGACACTACCGCTATTATACCAAGTCAAAGAGGCGCACCCCCGCCGAGAGTCGAACTCGGAACCAGACGCTTAGCAGGCGGTTGCTCTGTCCATTGAGCTACGGGGGCACGAAATCCTCTTTACTGATTGCATCTTATATTGATCGCCATGGCCCAAAGTCTTTCCGTGCAAGGATTAGAGACTTTGGGTCTTGTGGTTTTCGCCCCCGCAGGCGGCGATCCGTTGACCAACGGGGACTAATTCTCTTCTTATCATAATTCTCACCTCCATTTTCAAAATAACCCCTTATTCTACATTTAATGTTTGTTGGTTTGTGGTATGTGACCTCTTGTGGGAATTTAAACCCAATAATGATTTGCAAGATTTACCACATACATCACAAGTAAGAGCTTCATCACTTTTAACATCTTCAACCTTTGAAGTATTAGATGTTGTAGCGTGTCCTTTAGTTCTTACCATCGGAGAACCTTCTTTTTTAAAATATTCTTCCGGCACTTCTATTTCAAACATTAGTTGCTGTTCATTCCAATGTACTAGAAAAGTCCTTGTTGTAGATATGTCATATTCAATATACTTTAAAAAAGTAAGAGCAGAAAATGACGCACCATCTCCTCTTGTATTCATACGCACCTTGTAAGAACGCGGGTCTTTTTTTGTTATAGACCGTATTCCAATCATTCTCTTTTCTTTGTCCCAAAGAAGAAGAACATGTTCAATGGCATCTTTTTGGAGTATCGCTGCTGATCCCTTATTAAAAGCTACTATCCCCATCTTTGTAAGAGAAATACTAGGAGAACCCCTATACTGGACTTTTTTAGTAAAAATTTCGTACCCCATAGATGTTTTTCCTCCTTGAATGTAGATATTAGTGTTTAAATTACTTTGTTTCAACTTATTTCTACGTTTGTCGTGTTTATGTTTATAGCAATTATTGTATGTGTTGTCAAACGAAATCTTGTATTAGTTGTATGAGTCAAATAACTAGATGAATAAATAGTTTAAAAAAGATAAATATATTAAATATTTAATTAGAGAATGACATTGGATATTTAATCCAAGAATTGGATTAAATAAAGTGATTATCTAAAGCAAAAAAGTTATTTTTTTTTGTTCCAACGGGCTGCTATTGCCTTTTTAGCAATCTCTTTACGTCTCTCAGGGGTCAAACTGGCTTTACGGGCTCGACCCCCTTTAAGACCTCCGAGTCTACCTAGAGCTACAGCATGAGGGTTTTTTGTGGAAGGTTCTTCGATAGGTTCACTTTCGTCCGTTGCGGCTTGGACAATAGCGTAAGCCATTTGATTTAAATCTGCGTGTTTTGGATACTTGATCTTTTTCATGCTTTTAGTATAACATTAGCGGTCAAGTATTTCAAGAGGCAATAAATTCAAACTGAGACACTACCCAAATATCGCCTTGAAATAACCTCTTCTTTGCTATAAAATTATATAAGGAAAATTATAATTATATATTCGCTCGCTTACACCACAGCAAGTGAAGGTGTTTGCACTCGCTACCGAATTCACAAAAGGAGTGATTTATGCCGGAAATTATTAAGGTACACGCCAGAGAAATTCTTGATTCGCGCGGGAAGCCAACCGTCGAGGCCGAGGTAACAACACTATCGGGATTTAAAGGAAGAGCGGCTGTGCCGTCCGGCGCTTCCACCGGCGAACATGAAATGCTGGAATTACGCGATGGCAATAAAAAAAGATATAACGGGCTGGGCGTCGAAACTGCCGTTAAAAATGTTATTGATAAAATCGGGCCGGAAATAATCGGCATGGATTGCCGCTACCAGCGCGATATTGATTTTGCCATGATCGAGCTTGACGGCACAGCCAATAAAGGCAAGCTCGGCGCCAATGCCATTCTTGCCGTTTCACTTGCCTGCGCCAGGGCGGCGGCGGATATATCGGGTTTGCCCCTTTATAGATATTTGGGCGGCGTTAACGCCAAAGATTTGCCGGTGCCGCAATCCAATATTTTAAACGGCGGACAACATGCCGATAACAATGTTGATATTCAGGAATTTATGATTATGCCGGTGGGCGCTCCCAATTTTAAAGAAGGCATCCGAATGAACTCGGAAGTTTTTTACGCCCTAAAAGCAACGCTCAAGGATAAAGGCTATAATACCTCCGTTGGCGATGAAGGCGGCTTTGCTCCCAATTTAAAATCAAATGAAGAAGCCCTGTCACTTATCATGACGGCCATTGAAAAAGCAAATTACCGCCCGGGGATTGACATCATGATCGCGCTGGATTCGGCGGCCAGTTCGTTTTTCTCCAGGGGCAAATATATAATGTCTGCGGAAGCCAAACCTAAAAAATCAGCCGAAGATCTGGTCATGTTCTATGCTGACCTGGTGCGGAAATATCCGATTATTTCCATTGAAGACGGATTGGCGGAAGATGACTGGAACGGCTGGAAATATTTAACCGATGAACTCGGCGGCAAAATCCAGATCGTCGGCGATGACATTTTCGTCACCAACGTTGCGCGTCTTGAAAAAGGAATTTCCCTTGGCGTGGCCAATTCCATTCTAATCAAATTAAATCAGATCGGAACGCTGACGGAAACACTCCAAACGATTGAGCGCGCCAAAGAAGCGGGCTACACTTGCGTGGTATCGCATCGTTCGGGAGAAACGGAAGATACCTTCATGGCCGATGTGGCTGTCGCCGCCAATTGCGGCCAGATTAAAAGCGGCTCGGTTTCCCGCTCGGAGCGGTTGGCAAAATATAATCAACTGATTCGTATTGAAGAAGAACTGGGCGACGCAGCGAATTATCGCGGCAAAAAAGCGTTTTACAGCATCGGAAGCGCTAAATCAGCCCGTAAATAATGGTTGCCGGATTAGTCTCCCTAGAGTCTTCTGGGAGTCTTCGGGGAAGAGTATTTTAAAAACATTCTTTAAAGCTTTTTACAGTAATCTGAATATACGGCGGCGCAGAACTTCCATTTCCGCCGTGTTTTCGGTTAGAGTGTAAAAAACCTCTTTCTTTTCTTTTTTTCCTTTTTTTTCATATTTTGTCATGGCGCTTATAAGTTTCGAATCTTCGAGAAATATAATGACATTTTGATAATTGGATTGCGAAAGCGCTTCCGGTCTTAATATTTCGCCCTTCTTGTACATTCTGTCTCCCAGCGTCATGATTTTCTTCAGCCAATCCTTCTTAGGGAGCGGAGCTTTCTTTAAATACTGGCAGCTCCTAATCACGATCCAGAATGACTCCAGATAATTGTGAATTAAATCGGCAAAAGGTTTTAGCTTTTTATTACCTGTGCCTTTTATTTCTATGCAAGTCTGATTTTCGCGCTCCGTGGATATGATCATTTTCCGATCATATAAATAGGCAAGCACTTCATTAACATCTTCAGCGTCATCCTTGTGTTCATCAAAAATAAATTCATTCCATAAAAGCTTCTTGAGAAATTTATAATCCCCGATGATCCGGTTTTGCGATGTCACATCTTCATTGCTTCTGATCATTGAAGTGGCAACAAAACATAAAGGCACGAAGAAATGCAAAACGTTGTTTTTATAATATTCCAGATTCAGCCTTTTTTCTTCTTTTAACGAATAAACCACTTCCTGCATCTCTTCGTCTTCATCTTCTTCGGCCTCAATTTTTGAGATAAATCCCTGCTGCACAAATATATTCAGTGCGTCCGTTATCGCTTTTTCGCGATGAGAAAATGTTTCGGCAAACCTTACTTTTTTCGCGGACAGGTATTCGTAAAATTCATTTAAAATATCCAGTAAATCATTGTAGGATATTCCTCTGCGGTCATGACTTAAAATAACGGCGGCAACCAGAGAAAACGGGGTAATAACTGCCACTTTGTTGATTTCCAGAACTATTTCATAACCTATTTTCCTGTAAAGGCTTTGCCGTTCATCCATAGCCATTTGCTCTATCGGCTTTTCCTGCGCCTCCAGATAAGACTTCATAATAATCGGCTCGCCAATGTTTACATAAACGCGGCCATATTTTTTACTCAAAACTTTACTGGATTTAATGATCTCCGCGGTATTTTCCGGAGTTTTAGTCTCTCCGGAGAGTTCTTTAAGATAGGACTTCTCCTCAATCACGCGGTCATAACCGATGTAAACAGGAATAGCGGCAAAATTATCGCAATATTTTTCCTGATAGGCCTGAATAAGCATGGAAAGAAGACCATACTTGGGCATGACCATTTTACCCGTCCGGCTGCGTCCCCCTTCAATAAAAAATTCCAGAGGAAGCCCTTCTTTCAATAGTGTCGCCAGATACCTGGTAAATACTTCGGAATAAAGTTCATTGCCTCTAAAACTCCTCCTTAGAAAAAAAGCGCCGGAGTTGCGGAAAATATAACCCATGGGGAAAAAAGATAAATTACTCCCGGCAGCTATGAAAGGAAGCTGTATATTATTATGGTAAAATACGTAATGAATCAAAAGATAATCTATGTGACTGCGATGACAGGGGATAATCACAAAAGGCATCTTTTTAGAAATATTTCTTATTTTGGCCATGCCTTCCAGATCAATTGATAAACCATCGTAAATGTCGTTAAACAACCAGGTTAGAACTTTTCGCCACATGGCTATAAAAATTTCACTATAATCGGCGGCAATTTCATAAAGATAACGGCGCGCTTCTTTTTTAACCACCGCCTTATCCTTTTTTTCTTTTTCCGCAAAGCCGGCAATATACTTTTTCATGGATTCGTCACTTAAAACCATGCCAATCAGTTCATCCCGCGATTTCAAGGCCGGTCCGACCACTGTGTTCTTTTCTTTTTCAATACGGTCTATTAATTCTCCACGCAGTTCGTGAACAGCCGTTTCCTGCGAAAGACTTTTATTTGTCTTTAAATATTCAGACAACTTCATCGGTTCGGCGGGAATGACAAAGGCGCTGCTGGAATAACGTATAAATGTAATTAAACGGCGAATAGCGCCCGTGTGTTCCGTTTGTCCGAAGAGAATATTAATCAGACTTTCATCCTCTTTTTCACGCCTGCGCCCATAAGAAACCATGACCGGCACAATAAAAATGGGAAAATCAATTTTCCCCTGAACATTCATCAGACTTATTAACGCGCTTTCCGCGGATCTGTTTTCAATGAATTCCGATTCGCCTAAATGAATGATGATGCTCTTTCTTTCACTAACCACTCTCTCCATATAAGCTAATTTGCCCATCCACGCTTTTTGTTCTTTTCCCAAACGGCGCAAAAAAGAATGCCAGAAAAATTTAAGCATTTTCGGCAGAGGCTGCCAGAAGGACATATCCATTCCATGGCAATATACGGGAATAGGCATTTCTTTGCGTTTAAAAAGCTCATAAATGATGAGGCTGTTGAGTTCACTTCTCTGGTTTAAAGCGTAAACCACAACGCCCTCGGTGGAAAGTTTTTTAACGGCTTCGACATATTCATCGGCAAGGGATACACGTGAAAGGAATGTCTTGACTAACCGGAACTGGAAAAATTTTTGCTCATCGTAAAGGTGTCCGGAATAATATTCTTTTTCCTGATATGGATTGATAAAATTATTATCTTCGTTCATTGTTGAAGTTCTCCGCTGGAAATAACCGGGAAGATACAAATTCTGCGTCTAATTATTTTGTTTGTAAACAATGTGAAAAGATTTACGCCCTCATTATACTGTTGCCATAAATTTTATCCGATCTTTATAACAAAAGCTAATCTTCTTCAATTTGAAATTCATCGGGAAAACGTTTTGCCATGTAATCATGCACATAAGCCCGCACTTCAGCAGCCGTATCAAAAGTAAGAGCTTTTTTCAGCAATAATTTTGATTCTTCCAGGGTTGATTCCCTTATAATTTTTTTAATGCGTGGAATAGCCAGATGATTCATGCTCAACTCATCGAGTTCCAGTCCCAGAAGAATCAGTATGCAAAGGGGATCGCCGGCCATCTCCCCGCACATAGCCGTGCGGATATTTGCTTTACGGGCCGAACTCACTACTTTCTTTATTAATCTTAAAACAGCCGGATGCAGAGGTTCATACATATACGTCAAACGTTCGTTGGCCCTGTCGATGGCCAGGGAATACTGAATTAAATCATTTGTGCCGATGCTGAAAAAATCAACCTCTTTCGCGAGTTTATCGGCAATCACAGCAGCGGCAGGCACTTCAATCATCGCGCCTATTTCCATTTTCGAAGCAACTTTCTCTCCGCGAGCAAGAAGCTCCTGGCGGGTTTCTTCCAGTAACTTCTTCGCTTCTCTTATTTCATCCACACTGGAAATCATCGGGAAGAGAATTTTTGTTTTTCCCAGAGCGCTGACACGCCAGATGGCTCTTAATTGCGTCTTGAATATTTCAACTTCTTTCAAACAAAAACGAATGGCTCTGAGTCCCATCTGCGGATTCAATTCTTTTCCCTGCTTCTGGTACTTGGAAAATTTGTCACCGCCCAAATCAAACGTACGAATGGTTGACCACGATAAATTTTTATCGGTAACCACCCGACTATAATTATTGAAATGGTCTTCTTCCGTCGGCAGATCGTCACGATATATATATAAAAATTCCGTGCGGTAAAGCCCGATGTTTTCAGCGCCATGAATGATTGCCGAGGGAAGCTCTTCAATAAATTCGATGTTACAGCCTATTTGCACATGATAATTATCAAGTGTCACGGCTGGCAGTTTTCCATATTTAAGATACTCGTCTTTGGCGGCATCATAATGGCGCTTCTTTTCTTCGTATCTTTTGAGCATATCGCTATAGGGATTTATTACGACCAGGCCGGACGTGCCATCGACTATTATTTCATCGCCTGTGTGAACAAAACGGGTTATATTATCCAGACCGACAACAGCGGGTAATTCCAAAGACCGTGCGACAATGGCCGTGTGCGATGTCCGGCCTCCGCTGTCAGTGGCAAAACCGAAAATTTTATCCAGCTTCATCTGGGCAGTATCGGCCGGGGACAGATCATGTGAAACAATAATCAGGCCGCTATAGACTTCTTCCCATACAATCTCATTCTTTTCACCTGACAGATTACGCAATATCCTCTGAACGACATACTGAACATCGCTTATGCGACTGCTGATGTAAGTGTCTTTGACGCCCTCAAATATCTGTTTGTAATGATCCAGCGTCATACGCAACGCCCATTCCGCATTGACGCCTAATCTGCGTATATATTTAATGGTACGGTTGGTAAATATTTTGTCTCTTAAAATAAGAACATGAACGTCAATAACATAGATAGGTTCGGTGACCTTTTCTTTTGTGAGGTTTTTTTGAATCTCCAGCAGTTGCTGTTCCGATTCTTTTAAGGCTTTTTTAAAGCGGAGAACTTCCACGGGAATCAACGAAGCATCGCTCAGTTTATAAAAGGAAACCTGGCTGTCTGACGGGTCAAAACGGTAACACCTGCCAATAGCAATACCGGGAGAAACACCGACACCTTTGAGAACCAATGTTTTCATTGTCTGATCAGCGCTCATCTTATCGTTTAATCTTCTCCAAATTTATTTTCGACAAGTTTTTCCAACGCTTCCATGGCGGCAGGAGCATCGATGCCGGTAGCTTTTACAGTTAACTCTCCACCATTGGGACAAGCCAGTGTCAGTAAATCCAGAATGCTTTCACCATCAACAGTTTGCCCTTCACGTTCCACCTGAATCTTTGATTTATATTGCAGAGCTACTTTTACAAAAGTAGCCGCTGCCCGCGCATGAAGTCCCAATTTGTTTTTTAATCTTAAAGTCCTTATTTCTTCGGTCAAATCAAAAATCCTTTCCAGGAAGCAAGGAGAAATATCACAACAGCTCCATAAATAACATACATTTGTGAAATACCTTTTTTAATCAATAAAAAGCAAAGCATAACGGTTGCCAGCGCCGTTAATTTCATAATAACGCCGGAGACTTTTATAAAGGGCCAATATCCATAATCTCTCGACAGCCAGACAACTAAACCAGATAACATTATTAAAGAAATCCAGCGAATTTTTACGGCGACACCGGGCAAATCCAGAGAGCGGATAAATTCAAATCCCTTTTTTCCCCTCCGGTAACCTTCGATAAAACCCTTCAATCTTACCCAGAAATGAGCCGGTGTATAAACTAACAGGAAAGCAACCGGAGCAATTATTAACCCCATATATATTAAAATAACTGCAAAAATCGAGGCAAAAGGCCTCAAGGCGCCCCAGAAAAAAATATCGCCTATAGCAGCATAGGATGCCATAAAGCTTTGCTTGATCGCGTTGGCATTACAGTCTTCACCCGTGCAGGCCTGTTCTTCTTCCAAACGGACAATGGATCCGATTATCGGGGCGGAAAAGTAGGGATGGGTGTTAAACAACTGTAAGTGCGTGGTCAACAATTGCCGAGACTCCTTTTTTTGCAACCGCAATTCCCGAATAACCGGGATTATAGCCATGGCAAAGCCCAAGTTTTGCATTCTCCGAAAATTAAGCGTTGTATGTATAAAAAAAGACCTTAAAAATATTTTTATTAAAGTCGTCTTTTTCACGCTTTTAAGGCCTCAAAATAAATAACTATATATTTTAAATGACTTTTGTTTCAACAGGTTTACTAACATAAAAGACCCATCAAGTCAATTTAATCAAAGAATAGGTAGTGCCTTGTAAATTGGAGTGATCCATTGGCTGGTTTTTTTGTACAAAATCAACTCCAGAGGACCATAATCGATTGATTATTTATAGCCGATCTCCGGAGTTAGTTTTGCCCTTCCTTTAACAAAAACACCGCTGCCTCTGGCAATTTCTCTATTTTCCGCGTCGTAAAGAACAGATTCCGCCAGATATTGAGTTTTTGTGGAATTAACGACTTTTCCGATGGCTTTTATAACGCCTTGATCTACAGGCCGAAGAAGATAAATATTAAAACTTACCGTCAATACAAAAACATCTTCGACCAGCGAATTGACGGCAAAAAAAGCCGCGTTATCCAGCGCCAGAAAGTACATGGCGCCGTGCAGAGCGCCCGCGGCATGAAAGAGTTCCCGATTTACGGGTAAGATTATGTCGGCCTGACCGCGGCTGATTTCCACACGGGCGCCAACCAGTTTTACAATCGGCGCTGAATGCATCATATTTTCCAGTTTCCGGTAATGCTCATTTTCCATCATTAAATTACCTCTTGTTGAGAGTAAAATAATTTTGCATTTTGGTCAATATTATTTAAGCATCAATTTTATGCCGGAAATATCGAGCAAAAACTTTGAGCGTGCATCGCTTGCGGATAGGAAATAAACTAAAAAATCAGCCCCGGCGTTTTTCATTTCCTGCTTAAACGACTCGATTTGTTCCGGTGTTGTTTCATTCCTCATCCGGAAAGCACGTGTTTAATTACGGTATGGTTAATGTTGAAGTTTTATTACCCCAGAGATTACAAGTAGCTGTGACCTTGAAAACGTCTCCTTTTACAGCCGGTATCTTATAAGTATAAGTGAAAATCGGACCTTTTGGCTGAGAACCATACTCATTTTTGCTGATGACTTCACCATTTTTCTTGATTTCTACATATTTAATATAATGCAAACCGGTGAATAGAGTGTAGTGATTTATTGTGACAGACAATGTTTGCGTATCCATATCATAAGCCAGGTCTACAGATTTCGGAGGAGTCGCATAAGACAGTTGAGGAATAAAACATAAGCCCAAAAAAATAAAAAGAACTGCCCGCAAAAAATTCGACTTAACCATAAATTTTTTCATAGTTTACCTCCTGTTAATTTGTGTTTCTGTTTTATGTCGGGAATTTTATATTATACATTCTACATACTCCGGTGCCAAAAAGCAATGGGGGTTAAATCGGTCTGAATTTTCGGGTGAATACTGCGATCTTTATTACTTTTGTAAATAATCGGTCTCTATGATAAACAACCATCGATGAGTAAGATTCTTTTGATAAACCCCTGGATTTACGATTTCGCGGCATACGATTTTTGGTTAAAACCTCTTGGCTTGCTGTATTTAGGCGGACTTTTGCGCCAAAACGGCCACCGGATTCATTTTATCGATTGCCTTGACCCTTATCACCCCGCCATGCCTCAAGAAAGCCGTCAGCAACCGTTGCGCCATTCTTACGGCGACGGGAAATTCTTCCGGCAGGTTATTCCTACTCCCGATTCCCTGAAAATGATTGACAGAAATTACTGCCGCTACGGAATATTACCGGAAATATTCACAAATGAGCTCAAAAAACATGAAGATGCAGATATTGTTTTGATAACTTCTATGATGACGTACTGGTATCCCGGAGTTTTTGAGGCAATTAAAATAATAAAAGAAGTCCTGCCTTTTGTTCCCATTGTACTTGGCGGTAAATACGCGACGCTCTGTTACAGCCATGCCGTTAATTTTTCCGGCGCTGATTATGTAATCGCGGGCTCAGGAGAAAAACAAGTTCTGCGGTTACTTCAAAAATTATTTAATGAAGAACCAGTATTTACACCCGATGAAAATAATCTTGATTCGCTGCCCTACCCTGCTTTCGATTTAATACGTAAAATAGAACAATTGCCGTTAATGACTTCCATGGGCTGCCCTTATCGCTGCAGCTATTGCTCTTCACATATTCTTAATGATAAATTTCAGCAACGCGATCCGGTAAAAGTGGCTGACGAAATACAATACTGGCAAAAAGAATTTGGCGTTATTAATTTCAGTTTCTATGACGACGCCCTGCTTGTTAAACCGCATGAAATGATTGTGCCTATGCTCAAAGAAGTAAAAAAAAGAAATTTATCCTGCCAGTTCCATTGTCCCAACGGATTGCATCTGCGGGAAATCAACAAAGAGCTAAGCGTTTTACTCTACAATTCCGGATTTAAGACTATTCGCTTTGGTTTTGAAACATCCGACTTAAACAGGCAGATTAAAACCGGAGGAAAAGTTAAAAACGAAGAACTCCGTCTTGCCGTAAGCCATTTAAAAAACGCCGGTTATAAAACCGGGGAAGTAGGCATATACCTGCTTTGCGGTATACCCGGCCAAAGCGCAGAAGAAGTTGAAAACAGCATGGAATTTGTGAGGGAATGCGGCGCCAAACCGGTTCTGGCTGAATATTCGCCTATTCCAGGCACAAAAATGTGGGATGAAGCGGTGGCCTGTTCACCCTTTGACATTCAAAGAGAACCATTATATCATAATAATTCATTGCTCCCTTGCCGGAACAACGAATTCAGTTTTGCCGCTTACGCGGAATTAAAGAAGAAGCTTAAAAATAATTAAAGAACAAAGCAGGCAATCTTACATGAACGCTCTGATATGGATTAAAAATATTGTTATTCTGTTATTCTCCGTGTTTTTTTTAATGATAGGCGTTAATGCGTTAATAGGTTCATATGGCGTAAAGAATCCCTTTGAATTTATCATGTATTTTTTTTCTGCTTGTCTTCTGATTTTAGTTTGTACAGTGGGAGTCCTATATTTTTTCTTCCGCTTATTTCCCCGAAAACAGAATGGAATGGATAATGATGAAAAACAGTAATATTTTCAAATCAGTCTTTATATTCGCGGTTATTTTTTTAATGTACGGCCATTGTTATGGCTTTGACCTTGAGAATAAAGTAATCAAAACAAAACTAAAAAACGGTTTAACGGTGCTGATGCTGGAACGTCATTTAAGCCCGACTGTTTCTCTGTATATCCGGCATCGTGTCGGAGCTATTGATGAAGAGTATGGAGAAAGCGGCGCCGCCCACCTTTTAGAACATATGATGTTTAAGGGAACTACGACAATCGGCGCGAAAAATTATGCCATCGAGAAAAAGATACTCGGCAAGATCGAAAAAACCGGAACAGCCCTGGATAAAGAAAAACTAAAAGGTCAAAAAGCCGATCCTGAAATGATCAAGGGGCTTACCGCCCGTTTGAAGAAATTACAGGATCAAAGCAGGAAATACTTTACACCCAATGAAATTGACCGGCTGTATACAAAAAATGGCGGTTTGAATATGAACGCTTCCACCGGCCAGGATGTAACAACATATGAGGTCAGCCTGCCTGCCAACAAAATCGAGCTTTGGGCAAGAATTGAAGCGGATCGGCTGCTCAACCCCGTTTTTCGTGATTTCTTCACGGAACGCGACGTTGTCATGGAAGAAAGAAGGCAGCGCGTGGAGGCCAATCCGGAAGGTAAATTATACGAAGAATTTCTGAGAGCCGCTTTTAAAACACATTCCTACGGAAGGCCTGTCCTGGGCTGGACCGAGGATATAATGAATTTAAGCCCGGCGGCGGTAAGAGATATTTACGCGAAATATAGTGCGCCGGAAAGCATTGTAATCGCCGTTGTCGGCGATATCAAGCCGAAAGACACACTGAGATTGATAGAAAAATATTTCGGCGGGATTCCTGCAAGCAAGGTAAAGAAGAAAGTGATTCCCATGGAACCGGCACAGACCCAGGAAAGAAGAGTGGAGGTTCCATTCGATGCCAATCCCATGATGATTATCGGATTTCACAAGCCTAATGCTCCTGCCTATGATGACTATGTTTTCGACGTTCTGGCAACAATTCTGACTACAGGCAGAACGAGCAGGTTATATAATTTAATGGTAACGAAAATGGGGATCGCGGAGGACGTCAGCGCCTCAAACGGCACACCGGCGACAATGTGTCCCAACCTTTTTACCATCTTTGCCCAGCCCCGTTATCCCCACACGAATACTGAACTTGAAGAGGTAATCCTGCGGGAAATAGAAAAATTTAAATCCGAACCGGTAACGGATACCGAATTAAACAAAGCCAAGAACCAGATAAAAATGGAATATATCAAAAATCTTGAATCCAACGACGAACTCGCCTCAATGTTGTCTTATTATGAAGTATTGTTCGGCGACTATCATTATATATCCGATTATTTAAAAGTCATTGACAGGGTTTCGGCGCGTGACATTCAGCAAGCGGCCAAACATTATCTGAATAAAGAAAACTGCACGATTGCCTTTTTAAATAAAAAGAAAGATTAAGGACTGACTTATATGACAGAAAAAATAATGAACCCATCGATTAAATTTCTTTCTTTCCTGCTGCTGGTCATTCTGTTTATAGCAGGGGGAGTTCTCCCGGCTGCCGCAGGGTCGAGTTCCGCGTTGATCCCGCCGGACAATATTCATTATCCGCCGCTGCGATTTAATCTTCCACCGGCAAAACGCGTGGTTCTGGAAAACGGCATTGTCCTTTATATTCTGGAAGATCACGAACTGCCTTTGGTCAACGTCGGCGCCCTGATCAAAACAGGAACGATGTATGATCCGAGAGGGCAGGAAGGCGTTGCCGAATTAACCGCCTATGTCATGAGAACCGGCGGAACGGCAAAATTAAACAGCGCGGAAATCGACGGACAACTAGATTTTATGGCCGCGTCGGAATCCATCACCATGTCCCTGGATTCGGCTCATGTTGACTTTTCCGTTTTAAACGACGACCTTGACCACGGACTTGATCTTCTGGCTCAAACACTTATTTCCCCCGCTTTTGAACAGGAGAAATTTGAGTTGGCCAAACGATTGAAGAACGAAGAATTAAGAAGACTGAAGGACGATCCGCAGAAACTGGCCTTCCAGGAATTTAACCGTCTTATCTATCACAATGATTTGCGCGGCCGTTTCCCCTCATATAAATCACTGGCCAATATTGAACGTGATGATTTAATCAAATTCCACGACAGGTTTTTCCTGCCCGGTAATATTATATTCGCCGTAAGCGGAGATATAACAAAAGAGGAAGCTGTGAAAAAATTCAACCGTTACTTCGGCGATTGGAAGGCAGAAAATATTCCCACCGCTGCCCTGCCTCCACCTCAAAAACCGGATGCCGGCGTTTATTTCATCAATAAAGAAATCACTCAATCCACAATTATCAGCGGCCAGTTTGCTCCGAGTAAGAATGATCCTGATTTTTACGCTTTCACCGTTCTTGATTTTATTATCGGCAGCGGCGGTTTCCCTTCCAGGATTGTCAGCGTTGTGCGAAATAATGAAGGGCTGGCTTACACCTCCGGGAGCTTTTATCGCGCAAAGCCCGCGTACGGAGTTTTTGGCACTTATGCCTTTACGAAAACATCATCAACTCTGAAAGCTTTATCTCTAATTGATTCTGTTCTGGAAAATATTCCATCTCACCCGATTACGGCCAAAGAAATAGATTGGGCTAAAAATTCCATCAACAATGGTTTTATCTTTTCTTTTTCCACTGCCGGACAGATTGCCTGGCCGCAGATGAATATAGAATATGAAAATTTGCCTGCTGATTTCCTGGTCAATTACCGCAATAATATAGAGAACGTCACCGTCAATGATTTGAATAAAGTCGCCGCCAAATATTTGAATAAAACAAAAAACGTCGTCTTGATTTTAGGCGACGGGAAAAAATTTGACGAGCCCATGTCAACTATAGGCCCGTATACTTCCATAACTCCCGAAGAGTAAATTATTTTTAAAGGAAATTTATATGATTGACGCAGACAAATTCAAACGTATATCTCAAAGAATAGATTCATACCGAGAAGCAATGATTGAATTGCAGATTGCGCTTAGCGCCGTTCCCGCTGTAGGACCGGAAAACGGCGGCGACGGGGAACTCTTGAAATCAAATCTGTTAAAGGAGCGCCTTCTTTTACTTGGTTTTAAAAATTTCCGCCATTATGACGCGCGGGATGAAAGAGTTTCATCCGGCATTCGTCCCAACTTTGTTACAACAATAGAAGGCGAAAATAAAAACAGGTTTACCTGGATTATTACGCATATGGATATCGTTCCGCCCGGCGAATTGCGTCTCTGGAGCCATGACCCTTACAAGGCTTACGTGAAAGACGGCCGCCTTTTCGGCCGCGGCATCGAAGACAATCAGCAGGACATGGTGGCTTCCATTTTTGCCGCCAAAGCGATGATGGATGAGGGATTAATACCGGATAATTCGATTAAGCTTGCCTTTGTTTCCGATGAAGAAACATCCAGCAGCATGGGGCTCTTTTATATGATCGATTCCACGCCCGGTCTTTTTAACCGTGACGATTTGATTGTCGTTCCCGATTCGGGAAATCCGGAGGGCACATTAATTGAAGTCGCTGAAAAGAGCATGCTGTGGCTGTGTTTTAAAACAAAAGGAAAGCAATGCCACGGCAGTAAACCGCGATTAGGCAATAATGCTTTTACCGCGGCGTCGCATCTGGTAACCAAATTGGTCAAATTGAAAAAACTGTTTCCCAAATCCGACCCTCTTTTCGATCCGCCGGAGAGCACCTTTGAGCCGACAAAAAAGGAAGCGAACGTGGGCAATATCAACACCATTCCCGGCGAAGATGTTTTTTGCATGGATTGCCGCGTTCTGCCGGACTATGATTTACAGGACGTCATGGCGGCAATACAAAAAATGGTTCACGCCATTGAAAAGAAATTCAAGGTTCAGATAGAAATATCAACCGCGCAATACATACAATCGGTAAAACCGACCTCTCCTAATGCTCCGGTCGTTGTGGCGCTCAAAGAAGCTATTAAAACGGTGTACAATATAGAAGCATTCGCCGGCGGCGTGGGGGCGGGAACTGTTGCTTCCTATATCCGCAAACACGATTACCCGGTAGCCGTATGGTCCAAAACCGGCCAAAGCGCTCATCAGCCGGACGAAAACTGCCCCATTGACGATATAGTTGGTGACGCCAAAGTTTTCGCCCATTTATTTCTGCAAAAGTGAATTATCATGATTTCTTTTAAATACACCCGTCATATTATATACTTATCATCGCAATTCATCGTCTTGGGGCTTTTAAAGAACTCATCAATATGTATTGCATTGGACAAATCAAAGTGATAGATACCGGCTCTAAAATTGACAGGTCATTTTATCATTGGAAATAGAGCATTGATGATATATACTATAATTTTAGAGGCTGATAATTATTTTGATGCAAGCAACTAAAAGTATAAACGTAGAGAAAGTTTCCTTTGCCGACCACAATTTACTGAAGAATCTCTGCGGCGAACATGATAAGCATTTAAAGCTTATCGAAAAGCTGGAGCCTGTCAAGGTAAAAGCCTGGGGAAATAACATCACGATTTCCGGCACTGACGGCAACGTACGCAAGATCAGCTCTATGTTGCAGCAGCTTTATGCAATAATGGAAAAAGGCTGGCATATTCATTCCTCCGATATTGACTATGCTCACCGTATTCTCTCGGAAGATGTAACCTTCGAACTGGCAAGAATATTCCTCGACACTGTTTTTATTTCTTCCCATAAACGTATAATTACCCCTAAAAGTATCGCCCAGAGGCTTTATATTGATTACATGAGAAATTTTGACATGGTTTTTTCAATAGGCCCTGCCGGAACGGGAAAAACATATCTGGCTATGGCCATGGCCGTGTCATATTTGCTGGAGAAAAAAGTCCAAAGAATAATTCTGGCGCGTCCTGCCGTGGAGGCCGGGGAAAGATTGGGATTTTTACCGGGAGACCTCGCCGAAAAAGTTAACCCTTATCTTCGCCCCCTGTATGACGCGCTTTATGATATGATCGATATGGAAAGGGCCTCCGCTCTCATCAATAAAGGTCTGATTGAAGTTGCCCCCCTCGCTTTTATGCGGGGCAGAACACTCAACGATGCTTTTATCATTTTAGATGAAGCGCAAAACACCACATCAGAACAAATGAAAATGTTCTTAACCAGGCTTGGTTTTGGTTCCAAAGCGGTGATTACCGGAGATATTACCCAGGTTGATTTACCCGCGGGAAAAGTTTCCGGTTTAATTGAAGCGGAAAAAATCTTAAAAAGAATTGAAAGTGTCCGCTTTGTTTATTTTTCGGAAATCGACGTTATCCGGCATCAGTTGGTTCAGCATATCATAAAAGCTTACGCGCGCCTGGCTAAAGAAAAAACAGCTGATCCCGGCAAATAAATTATATGAATTTAATCGAAGCATATCAAAATAAAGCAATAAGTATTTTAAAGAAGCTGCTTAAAAGCAGGTACATATCCTTTGGCTTTTTGAAAAACAGCCTTTTTCAGAGGTGGTCCATAGCCGTTATTCTTTGCCTGATTTTAGCCATAATCATGGCGCCGGATATTCGTTTTTCCGATCCTCAGTTTAAACTGGGAATGATCGCTCCCAGAAATATTAAAGCCGACTATCCTTTCCTGGTTGAAGACAAACAGGCAACTGAACAAAAAAAGCTTGAGGACGCGGAAAATATCAAACCGTTTTATGATTATGACAGTAAAATCGCTGACAATATTAAAACAAAAATAGTTAAAGCTTTTTCACATGAGGCCGAAAGATACAGAAATTCCCTTAAGGGAAGGACGCAGGATATTGACAATATTGATATAAGCAACGTACAAAAAGAGAAAAAACTTCTGGAGGCATATTTAGGTGTTTATTTAAGTACTCAAGAATTTTATGTTTTAAACGAGTACAAATTCTCCAATGATCTGCAACAAAAATTTTCCCGCCTTATTACTTCTTTCTATGAAAACAAATTCATAACGAATGATATCTTCAGTAAAACAGAAAGACAAAAAGGCATTACCGTTCAAAATATAAAAACTCAAACAAAGGTAGAAATTCAGAACTCTCCTCTATTATATAATATCAGGGAAATTGACGCGCCGCTTTTAAAAACAGTCAACACTATTTTTAAAGGTGAAGATAATGTTCTGAAAAAAGTTGCGTTTTCCCTGACTAAAAAACTGATTGAACCTAATTTGAAATTCAACAAAGAAGAAACGGAGAAGAAAAGACTGTCTATTATCGAAAATACTAACCCGGCATTTTTCCAGGTGCAAAAAAATGAAATGATCGTTCGGGAAGGAGAAAAAATCGATTACATGGACTTAGCCAAGTTAAACGCTTTCTTTAAATCTTCCCGGAGTAATAATGTTTCCAGATTTACAACCATGCTGGGATTTTTCTTCACGGCCATTTTTCTTTCGATTACCTTGTATCTCTGGCGAACAAGAAACTGGGACAAAACTTCCGCTCGCTCCAATGTTGATTTGCTTGTTTTCGGCATTATTGCCCTGTTACAAATATTATTTATTAAAGCGGGAATCTTTATTTCCCTAGCCGTGAACAGATCCTTTCCCTTTATACCGGTCGATGCCTGTTATTTCGCCATACCCTTCGCCCTCGGGGCAATGACTATCGCCATTTTAATTAATAGAAACGTCGCCCTGATTATAAGCGCGCTCACATCTTTCCTGATTGGATTCACCTTTGATGAAAAAATTATTTTCCCTCTCTTTTCTTTTCTGGGATCAATTGCGGCATCTTATCAAATTGTGCGCATCCGCCAGCGTTCCGTTTTTCTGAGAATCGGCCTCTTTCTGGGCATTATAAATATGGCGGCGATTATCTGCCTGAATCTTATAACGGGGAATTTATTCAATGATTTGCCGTTGCGGCTGATAATGGGTTTCATCGGAGGAATTATCACCGGCGTACTTGTCGCGGGAATCACCCCTGTTTTTGAAAGTCTTTTTGACTTCATCACTGATATCAAACTGCTGGAGTTGGCCAATCTCAATCAACCTCTTTTCCAGAGAATGATCATTGAGGCGCCCGGAACTTATCATCACAGCATAATCGTTTCTTCTCTTGTGGAGGCCGCAGCCGAAGCCATCGGAGCGAATTCTTTACTGGTAAAAGTAAGCTCTTATTATCACGATATAGGAAAACTGAAAAAACCTCAGTACTTTATTGAAAACCAGCAGAGTTCTGAAAACAAACATGACAAATTATCTCCTAAAATGAGCGGGTTGATCATAGTTTCTCATGTGAAGGACGGTTGTGAACTGGCCTCCGGGGCAAAACTCGGCAAACAGATTATTAACATAATCCGTCAACATCACGGCACCAGTATTGTCACTTACTTCTATGATAAGGCTAAAAAAGATAAAGATGAATCCATCCGCTCTTTATCGGAAAGTGATTTCCGGTATCCGGGGCCAAAACCGCAGACCAAGGAAGCCGGATTGATCATGCTGGGAGATGTTATCGAAGCGTCTTCGCGCACCCTCTCCAATCCGACTCCGGCCAGAATTCGATCCCTGGTCAGGGAAAGAATTGAAGGCATCTATATGGATGGACAACTTGATGAGTGCGAATTAACATTAAGTAACTTAAATACAATAGCGGAAACATTCACGAAAATTCTCACGGGCATTTTTCACCACCGTGTTGATTATCCGGAAGCGGCGCAAAAAGAAACTAACGGCAAAAAAGAACCCCATGAAAATACAAATCGAAAACCGGCAAGCTAAAATCAAAATCCAGCACAGTAAAATTCGCGGCACGATTTTACAAATTCTAAAGATTCTTGATTGTCCAGATAAGGAAATCAGCATCTGCTTTGTTGATGACGAAAATATTAAACTATTAAACAAACAATATCTGGGAAGGGACAAGGCTACCAACGTTCTTTCTTTTTCTTTGCGGGAAGGCGAATACGGCGATATAAATCCTCAAATCCTGGGTGACATTATTATTTCCGTTCAAACAGCTCAAAGAGACGCTCTTCACGGCAAACTTACTATCGGGCAGGAAATTGATTTTCTCATTATTCATGGAATACTGCATCTGTTGGGTTATAATCACGAAAACACGACTAAAAAAGAAACAAACAGGATGAGAGAAAAAGAAAAAGAATTATTTAATAAAATTAATTGCTGCAACAAAATGCTAATCTAAAATATAATTTTTCTTGAGGAGGAAATAAAAATGAATTTATCTTTAGACAATAAAGTTGCTCTGGTCACCGGAGCCAGCAGAGGTATTGGCCAGGCCATTGCTATGGGACTGGCCCAATCAGGCGCCGATGTTGTCATTGCCAGCCGTAAAATAGCCGATCTGGAAAAGGTTGCCTCGGAAATAAAGAAAACAGGCAGAAAATGCCTGCCACTCGCCGCGCATATAGGAAGAATGGAAGATGTAAACAACCTCGTCAAAAAAGTCATGGACGAGTTCGGCAAAATCGACATTCTGATAAACAATGCCGCCACCAATCCCTCAATGGCATCAGCTATAGATATAGATGAACGCGCCTGGGATTCCATTATGAATCTTAATCTTAAGGGTCTGTTTTTCCTCAGTCAGGCAACAGCGCATGCGATGAAAGAAAAAGGCGGAGGAAAAATTATCAATGTCGCATCCATCGCCGGCATTACCCCTGACATATTACCCGTCTATTCCATAAGTAAAGCCGCTGTGATTATGGCCACAAAAGTGATGGCTCAACAATGGGCTGTATATAATATCCGGGTAAACGCTATCGCTCCGGGACTCACCAAAACGCGCTTCAGCGAAGCCCTTTGGAAGAATCAGGACATTCTGAATATAGCCATGAGCAGAACTCCGCTGGCACGTCCTGCCGAACCGGAAGAAATGGTAGGCGCTGTTATTTATCTGGCCTCCGATGCGTCAAGTTATGTAACAGGACAGGTCCTTGCGATAGACGGCGGAATGACGATTTAGCGTCAACAAGGTTTCGGCCGATTGAATTTTTTGCAATATTATCGCCTTGCATTATTGTAATTACATCAAGTGTTTAGTTATTATTTTTAAACAAAGTATTGATTTTTAACGACTAATGCATTAATATATCTAAATGAGAATAAAGTTGAACATATTTTCTATTAAATCAAAAATAACTTCATTTTTATTAGCTTTAGCCGCAGTTTCAATTATTTCTGCATTTATGGCTGCGGGCACTGCCCGTGCCGATATTTACAAACACATAGATAAAGACGGCGTCCTGCATCTGACCAATGTCCCTTCCGATCCCAACGTGAAATATATTTTGATTATGAAGGAAAAAAGAATTCTTTTCCAATCCAATATCGACGTGAATAAATATGATGATATTATTAACAGAGCTGCCAATAAATTCGGACTTGATTCCGCGCTTATTAAAGCAATAATCAAAGCTGAATCCAACTTTAATCACAATGCCGTTTCTCCGGTGGGAGCCCAGGGTTTAATGCAACTGATGCCCAAAACGGCATACGCCTTGAGTGTTGACGACAGTTTTCACCCGGAAAAAAATATCGAAGGAGGGGCGCGTTATCTGCGTTATCTCCTGAAAACCTACAGGGGAGATTTAAGTCTTGCCCTTGCCGCTTACAATGCCGGCGAAAAGGCTGTCGCCAAATATCATTATAATATTCCCCCATACAGGGAAACTCAAAACTACGTAAGGCGAGTGCTCAGTTTCTACAAGTCATACAGCAACTAATAAATTTATTTGTCCTGAATAGAACTTGACCTTACCGTGAGAATCAAAACAATCGACTGAAATGCCATACAGGGGCATTCATCTGATGAGCAATCATTCTTTTCATCAATGAATGAGGCATTTTTAGATCAAGTCCGGCGGACATCGAATTGCCAATATATGAACAAATCAATCCAGAAATATGCCAGGGAATGGGAACAGAATGCGGAAGCTGATGCGTTATGGATAATCTTGACGGACGAGCGCTATTATGGAAATAAATGGGATAAAGAAGAATTTTTTGCAACAGGCGAGGAAGAAATATCGCGCGTATTCAATTTTATGGGAGAGCATCAGATTGAAATTCCAAAGGGACTGTTTGTAGATTTCGGATGTGGCGTTGGACGCCTTAGTCGTGCACTGCATACCAGGTTTTCTGCCGGCATGGGAATAGATATATCCGAAAAAATGGTTGAACTTGCACGTATGTATGTGCCAGGCGTTGATTTTTGCGTCAACCAACAATCGAATCTATCATGGCTTCAAAACGAATCTGTTGATTTCTTTTATTCCCACATAGTGCTACAGCACATTCCCAACGACTTCCAGCGCAGCTACATTGATGAATTTCTCAGAATATTAAGGCCGGGAGGTCTTGCGGTTATTCAGATACCGATCGAGATTATTCACCAGGTCATCCAAAAACAAAGCCTCACAATACGGTTCAAGCATTCAATAAAAGAGGCATTCCCATATCTCGTATACATAAAACGAAGGTTATTGCCACCAGTCCATGAGTTCCATCTAGAAATGCATGCACTGCCGCATGACGAAATTGTCAAAATCTGCCGCAATAGAGGATGCATTATTGAACTGGCATCAGCAACTAACTCATGCAATGCCGATAATAACGGCAAAGTTGAATTTTATGATCTGGAAGGGCATAAAAGAAAGCTGGAGCAAAGTGGAAAGCTCAATCAATATTTAAGTGGTATGTACTTTATTCGTAAGCCGGAGCATTCAGCGAAAAAAAATCATGAGGTGATTTATAATCAAAACAGCAACTTTAAATGGCTCGTTTGCATGACGACAATCCCTGAACGGCTAACATCGCCCTTTTTGTATCGTGTTCTCGATTCTCTTTTGTCACAAAAAACATCATGTGATTTCAAAATAGTCTTATTCATACCGCATCGAAGTCTCCGAACAGGTTTGCCGTATCCCGATCCATCCTTTCTTTATGATCGATACGGCAAGGAACAAATTATTATCCACCGCTGCGACGACATGGGGCCCGCGACAAAATTTACCGGTTTTCTGACGTACTTACCTTCAGTCGATGCGGATGTGACACACATATACATTACCGATGACGATATTATACTCCGCAATCATGTCTTTGGGCGAATTATGAAGATGCTTCAGGCGCGGGATGCTTTGCAAAACTATCGACGTCTGGTACTTGCCAACGATGTGGGTTTACAAAGCAAAATGGCGACTGTATCCGGGTACGCAGGCATCCTTATACCGCTGGATTTTTTCAGGGACATAACCGCCGATGCCAAACTTGCAACAGTTTGGGAGAGTCTTGCAAAAAAGCAGCATCCTTGCTTCAACGTCGACGATATGCTCTTATCCAAGCTGTTTCAAAGGTTTAAATATAATGTTGAGGGAACGGGACTAAATCCTTTTACGGATGTTATGGACCGTGCTTTTACTGATGAGCACCCCGACTGGTTCGAACTCTGCAAGCACACTACGAGAAATCGCGACAATATGCGATGCCTGAACGAAACATTACCATAGCAAACACGTGCCGGTAAGCAAAAACGATTATTGCATGTTTCGAATAAGCGTCAATCCAAAGTTGAGTTAGCAAACGAAGAGATTCGGATTAGAGGCGTTGATTCAATTTTGGATTGACGCTTGAAGAACTAAGCCGCGTGTTGTGAGCTATGGCGTTTCAATTG
>JBKQWB010000106.1:0-30657 GCA_052139735.1 Smithella sp.
TTCGTCAGCTAATTCCCAGACTTTTTGGGTTTGAAATTCAACGCCGCCGACGGCGTCAACTACGATAACGGCGTTTTCAACAACGCTCATTGAGCATTTTGTATCGAAGGTAAAATTAGAATCTCCCGGCGTGTCAATAAAGTTAATTTTATGTTTTTCCCACTCGACAAAATTTGCCGCCGAGCTAATGGATATCCGTTTTTTTTGCTCTTCGGGTTCAAAATCCATACAGGATGTCGCGTCATCAACTCTTCCCAATCGTTCGCTTTTTCCTGAAACAAATAAAAAAGATTCACATAGTGATGTTTTACCAGTTCCGCCGTGTCCGGCTACCGCTAAATTTCTTAGAGATTTTGATTCGTATTTTGCCATGAAAACTCCTTTCAATGCCTCTGTGCTGTTCTATAGAGCCGATGGATTTAAAAGCAGGCTTTTAACGTATCCGGCAAGTTAAATCAAGACAAATTTAAACATGATATTTCCGGATCATTGCCGGAAAGAGCGGGGAATTAGTTGAATATAACAACGAAAAGGACAGTTTTTATAACAGGAAGTATTTTATTAAATTTGAACATTTCGCCGTCGCGTTTTTGAAAATAAAATTATTCACCGATTCCGGCTTGTATATATGAGCATTTTACTTTATAAACGCTCATCGAATGCCTATATAAAAAAATAGAAAATATTATTTTGGTATAATGTATAGATGATTGATTATAAAAAAGAGCTTAATTCCGAACAATATCGAGTTGTCATGGAAGAGGGCGGTCCGCTCCTGGTACTTGCCGGAGCTGGAAGCGGCAAAACCCGCACATTGACCTACAGGGTCGCCCGTCTTCTGGAGAGTGGTGTTTCCCCCGAATGCATATTGCTGGCGACATTTACCAACAAAGCCGCAAATTCCATGCTTAATCGCGTGGAGAGTCTTATCAATTCCTACACCGGCAGAATTATGGGCGGCACATTTCATCATATCGCTCACCGGTTGTTGAGAAGCAATGCGTATCTTCTCGGTTATAAAAGCAGCTTTTCCATTGTTGACAGTGAAGATTCCCGCCAGCTTATTTCCACATGCTTGGCCGAACTTAAAATTGACACCAAAAAAAGTAAATTCCCCAAGAGCAATATTCTTGCCGAAATCATCGGACTGGCAATGAACACTCAAAATACACTGCAAGATATTGTTGAATCAAAATATCCCTATTTCCTTCATCTAATGGAGGAAATTACGCAGGTAGCAATTCTGTATATTCAAAAGAAGAAAGATCTCTCCATCATGGACTTTGATGACCTGTTGTTCAACTGCCGCTCACTTCTTCTTGATCATCCTGATGTCTTAAAAAACGTCGCGGGAAGATTTAAGTATGTGCTGGTGGATGAATATCAGGATACGAACATTATTCAGGCGGATATTGTCGATCTGCTGGCTTCATGCCACCGGAATCTGATGGTTGTAGGTGATGATTCGCAAAGCATATATTCATTTCGCGGCGCCAATTTCAGCAATATAATAAATTTCCCCGAGCGTTATCCCGATTGTAAAATATTCAAACTCGAAACGAATTATCGCAGCACGCCGGAAATACTGCATCTGGCGAATTTGAGCATCAATAATAATGAAAAACAATTTCCTAAAGAACTAAGAGCTGTGCGCGACAAGGGCATGCGGCCGGTTATGGTTTCAGCGCAAAACGTTGTGAAACAGGCTAACTTTGTGGCGCAGAGAATCACGGAATTGGTTCGTTCCGGCATTCCGCTGAAAGAAATAGCTGTCCTTTACCGGGCGCATTACCATTCTATGGAAATGCAGATGGAATTTGTCAGGCGCGATATTCCATTTGATATTCGTTCCGGTATCCGTTTCTTTGAGCAGGCGCATATTAAAGATGTGACATCTTATATGCGCATTATAGTCAATCCAGGCGATGAACTGGCCTGGCAGCGATTGCTTTTGATGTATCCGAAAGTGGGAAAGGTAACATTCAATAAAATCTGGAAATATTTATCAAAGCAGGATAATCCGCTGGAGGCGATATTTACAGAGGATTTCATTAAATTTGCGCCAAAGCCCACGATTGCGGGATTGGCGGAATTCCGTAAAACAATGGAGTTGCTTCTTGGCCTGCAGCCGCAGGATCGCCTGCCGGGAAAAATAATAGATGTCCTGCTCAATAAAGGCGGCTACCGCACTTATTTGCAGGATAATTATTCCGACACTTCTTCACGTGAAGAAGATTTAATTCAGTTGGGAAACTTTTCCGCCCAGTTTTTAAAAATGGAAGATTTCTTAAATGAGCTGGCGTTGCTTACCAACATGTCAAGGGAAGAAAGCGCCGGGGAAGAAAATGGCGAAGATAAGGTGGCGTTAAGCACAATTCATCAGGCCAAAGGGCTGGAATGGTCGTATATATTCTTAATATGGTGCGCGGATGGTATGATTCCGTTGCAGCGGGCGTTGAAAGAACCTGATGGCGAAGAAGAAGAACGAAGACTCTTTTATGTAGCTGTAACCAGAGCCAGGGATCAGCTATACCTGTGTTATCCCGCTTTGGATTACAACCGGTCTTCAGGTGTCTTAAATATGGCTCCTTCCCGGTTTATCAGGGAAATAGCCCCGCTTTCCGAATATGATGAGGATAGGCCTTTTGAGCAATGGTCTATTTATGATGATTATTGATGCCTGATCGCATTCTTCGGCTAACTTTGTTGGCATCGTCGTCGGCTTCCGTGGGCTATTAATTTGCCAAGATCAATCAAGGAATAAGCAGCAATCATGTTTTATAAAAAGCGTTGCAGTTTGCTGCAAATAAGAGTAAAAATTATACACTATTGCATGCGCATTTCATAAATATCATTAAATCCGGTTATTAAAAAGATAACTCCTCGGGCGTCTTGTTTTTATCTGTTTTGTACTTAAATGTTTTAAAAGGATGATTACATGAAGAAAATAATTCTGCAGGGGCATTCAACTTATGACGGAGCCGGAGTTAAATTGAAACGTATGTTCGCGCAAGATCATACAAAGCTTACGGATCCATTTCTTCTTCTTGATCATTTCGGTTCAGACAATCCCGAAGATTATATCAAAGGCTTTCCCTGGCATCCTTATCGCGGAACCGAAACCGTTACTTATATGCTTGGCGGAACCGTTGAGCATGGCGACAATATCGGGAACAAGGGTACAATCGGGCCGGGTGATATTCAGTGGATGACAGCCGGCAGCGGTGTGATTCATCAGGAGATGCCGAAAGCTTCAAAAGAAATGATGCATGGTTTGCAGTTGTGGGTAAATCTGCCCGCGAAAAATAAAATGACAGGGCCGCGCTACAGAGGCATTCTGGATAGTGAGGTGCCCATTGTAAAGATACCGGGCGCAGAAGTGCGGGTGATAGCAGGCTCTTACAAAAATGTAGAAGGGCCCGTAAGGGAACTGATAATAGATGTTGAGTATCTGGATATCCGGTTAAAGAAGGGAAATGCAACGTCGCATGAGGCTAAAAAAGGGTACACAGGTTTTTGTTACCTTATTGAAGGAACGGGAGAATTTGATGAGGTGCGGCTGGAAAAAGGAAATTTGATGCTGTTAACGGATGCCGGAAATATAGCCGTAAAGGCGATAAAAGATATTCATTACATATTTGTTACCGGCAAACAGCTCAACGAACCTATCGCGTGGGGCGGTCCGATTGTTATGAATACCCCCGAAGAGCTTGAACTGGCTTTCAGAGAGCTTGATGAAGGTACGTTTATCAGGAAAAAATGATTAGAATGGCTGGGCTTTTCCGGGATAATGCAACTCATATGAAACAATTTGGAAGAAGCAGATCGAAGTTGAATTTTTTTGCACAAGCAGCATGAGTTACTCAAGCCCAAAGAAAGAAAGCACTGTTAAAGAATCAACGGCAGTATCCCTTGTCTTTAGTCGCTTCTAACAGTTTGCAATTTCCCAATGCGCACGCTTTTTGCGCATCATGACAGCCTGTCTCTGTGTTTCCCTGATTTAAATAAATAATCGCTCTGTTGTTGTAGGCATCGGCAGAATCCGCTTTCAACCGGATGGCTTCACTAAAGTCGTCAAATGCATTTTGAATCCGGCCAAGTTTAACATAAGCAACCCCTCTGTTGTAGTAAGCATCGGCGAATTCAGGGTTTAACGTGACTGCTTTATTATAATCCTCGACAGCGCTTTGGGATTGGCCAAGTGCAAAATAACAAATTCCTCTATTGTTGTAGAAATCGGTCGCATTGGGATTTAGCCGGATTGCCTCATTATAATGATACAGAGCCTCTTCAAGTTTGCCGTTTTTAAACAGGTCGGCACCTAAACTGTTATGCGCAAAATAATTATTCTTTGTTACCTGCAAAGCATGACCAAAGAGAGAGACGTTGTCCCGCCAGTAACCGCATTGCTTCCAAGTTAAAACTGCCATGATGGATAGAGCGGCAATGGATACAGGTAGTAAAATTTTTTTGCGCGTGTCTTCACGTTTAATCAAAAACGGAATGCCCCATGCCAGTATAACGGCAATTCCGATAGAGGGAAGGTAATGGTAACGGTCGGCCATCGAGTATGGCATTATTAACGACACCTGAATGATTCCTATGACCGGTAGAAGGGTTATCGCAAACCACAGCCATCCCACAAAAAAGTATGGAAGACGTTTTACCATGACAATTGCGGCAGCGCTGATAGATATAATTAAAAGAGAAGCTCCAAAAACCTGCCAGACCGGAAGTTGATCGGAAAAAGGATAATAATAAGCCATGTCGTTAGGCATAAATGTTCTTCCCATGTAAGTTACAAAAGCAACTGGCGCGTTGGCAAGCCGGGAACCCAGGGAGAAAACTTTTAACGATGTATCCTGCTTAGTCGGATTATAAAGTGTGATGAAAACAAGAACTGCCGACAATATAAAAAAAGGTATTTTTTCCCATATTTGCCATAAAGGAATTATTCCCACAATTCTGGTTTCCGGTAATTTCCGGTTATTGGATGAAGATACATTGTTCTTCAGTGCTTCTTTTCCGGATTTGGTTTTCTTTTTTCTTTTATTTGTAGAAACGGGCATATCGTTTGCCGGTACGGTTGCAATTTTACGCGACTCAAAACGGTTAAGCGGCCAGTAATCCAGAAGAATCAAAATAACCGGCAAAGTGATAACCATGGGCTTGCTCATAAGAGCTAAGACAAAGGAAAACACAACAGGCAGATATCGTCTTATAACCGGTTTCTCTGTGTAATAGACATAAAGGCATAGGGTAAGCATCCAGAAAAAAGCGCTCAAGACATCTTTGCGTTCTGCTATCCAGGCTACCGATTCCACATGCAGCGGGTGAATAGCAAAAATAGCGGCAACAAAGGCACTCTTCCAGATTGCCCCGGTCATGCGGTTAAAAAGCCAGAATAGCAGCAGAACGCTCAATATATGCAGGATAAGGTTGGTCAGATGATAACCGCCGGCATTCAGGCCGTGAAGCTGATAATCAAACATGAAGGAAAGCCAAACGAGGGGATTCCATAAACCGAAAAAATGTGTGCCCATTGCCCAGCGACATCCGTCAAGAGTGATTCCTGACTGAATGTGAATATTCTGGGTGACATAAACATGATCATCGAAATTTACGAAACCATATTGATTTACCTGCCAGTAAACAGCCAGTGTAACAACTGTCAGAATGATATAAACGATAAGTTTCTGTTTGATGGGACTGATATTTATTTTATTTAACATATCCGGTTTTTAAATTCCTTTAATCACGCAAGTCAAACCTTTCACAAAACAGACGCAAAAACAACGGCGAAAGAAAACATTTACCGGAACGTCGCGCGAAAACGCATCATGGCGCAAATAAATAACACGGTTCCGATGGCTGCCATAGCAAGGAGCTGCTGCCAGACGTCACCGATTCCCGCGTTCCTGATGAGTACGCGGGAGCAGAATTCCATGTAGTGGGTGGTTGGGGCGAACTGCATAATGACCTGGAGGAATCTGGGCATGGACTCTATAGGGGTTGTTCCGCCGTTGAGCATGGAGATGGGCACGATGATAGGTATGCTCAGAAGGCCTGCCTGTGGCTGATTCTTGGCGATGGTGGCGAGAAACACGCCGAGCTCGGTTGTCGCATAGAGAAAGACGATGGTTCCGAAGATGAACAGAATCGTTGACCCGTGGATGGGAGCCCCTATAATCCACTTTACGGCGAAAAAGAGCGAGAACATGGTGCCCACTAACACGATAAAGCTGTTGGCCCAGACCTTGGCGATGGTGATTTCAAGAGGGACCAGCGGCATGACGAGCAGATGCTCCACGGTGCCGCGCTCCTTTTCTTTAATGAGGGCCGCGGAGGGCAGCACAATGGAAAGGAGTGTAATCATGTGGCCAAGCAGTACAATGCTCATAAACCAGGCGTTTTCGTTGTTCGGGTTATACATTATACGGGTATTCAACAAAATGGGAGGATCGGCGGGCTTCCGGGAGCCCTGCAGAAATGTGCTTATCTCCCGGTTTATGATCTGGCTTAAGTAGGTTGTACCGAGCTTGGCGTGGCCGACGACCGTGGCATCGACGTCGATACTGATATCAGGGTTTTTCCCGGATTGCAGGTCATTCTGAAAGCCCGGCGGTATGTGGAGAACAAAGATATATTCCGCCCTGTCCATAACCCGGTTTATGTCGTGGTATGTGATGGGCTGAGGTTTCTGGAAAAAGGGCATCTGGATGGCGTCGATTATGCTCCTAGACAATGGGGACTGGTCTTCATCCACATAGGCGATCGATGAGTTGCGCACCTGCACGCCGGTGCCTTTCGCGGGGACTATGACCATGACGGTGAAGGAATAGATGACCATAATCACCAGTACGTAGTCATAACGAAAGCTGATGAGTTCTTTTAAACCGAGCCGGTAGATGTGCCAGAGTTTTCTGATCATGCTATTTCTCCTGTTTTTTCAGCAAAAAGACTGTCATGATCTGAATGGACGCATAGATCATGGCCAGGTAGATGAAGTTCCACACAAGTTCAGGGAAACCGATTCCTTTGGTGAAGGTGCCCACGCTGATATTCAGTAAATAGCGCGCGGGAAAGATCCATGACATGAACTTGGCCCCGCCGACGAGCGTTGAGGCAGGGGATGTGAGCCCCGATAAATCGAATGAGGGCACCAGGGTAATAACAAAGGCGGCAAGCAGGGCGGCGATCTGGGTCTGGGTAAAGGTCGATATGAGCAGGCCTAAACCGGTGCTGATAATAATATAGAGCGTTGCTCCGGCAGCAAGGGCGGGGAAACTGCCATGGAAGGGGATGTTGAACAAGAATTTGATTACCCCCAGAAGGATAACGAAGGTTATTGCCGTAATCACAATGTAGGGGATTTGCTTGCCCCATAGAAATTCAAGCTTGGTCATGGGGCTTGAGTAGAAGTTGGCAATAGAACCGAATTCCTTTTCCCTCACTACACCGATAGCGGTGAGCATGGAGGGTACGAGCATGAGCACGACGGCCAGCAGGCCGGGCACGACGGAATACTTGCTTTTTATCAACGGGTTATACCAGTACCGGGGCTGTACGTGTGTAGATGAAGCGGCCAGGGGAATGGGGGACCGATCGGCAAGATTCATGAGATAGGACAGATGCACGGCCTCCGCATAGTTTTTGGTAGTCTCCGCCCGAAAAGGCATTGTGCCGTCTATCCAGAGTCCTACCGAAGGGTTCTTGCCCTTCTTGATGTCTTTTTCGAAACCCGGAGGGATTTCGACAACCACGTTAAACTCGCCGCTCTGAAAACCCTTGTCTATTTCGGAAGGGGAGTTTATGGGTTTGTGTTGGCTGAAGTACCGCGAACTGGAGAAAGACTCCAGGTATTCGCGGCTCAACGGCTTCTGATCGTAGTCAAGGGTACTGTATTTGATGTTGTCAATATCTGTCGATATGCCGAAGCCGAAGACAATGAGGAGGAAAGGCGAGACGATGAATGATGTGATGAGCCTGACCGGGTCCCGGAACAATTCGATGGATTCCCTCCGGGCCAGGGCTGCCAGCCTGTAAATGTCAAAGAGGCGGCTGTGTTTTTTGGTGCGTTCGGATTTCATCATGAACGGGACGGTTTGTTTTTCATCATCTATCCCGCTGATGGTATTTTTGGCAATGTCATCTTTCATATAGCCGATAAAGGCCTCTTCGAGGGTGGAGCAGTCGCGCGTGCGGACAAGCTCTTTAGGCGCATCGCAGGCGAGGACGCGGCCCATGCTCATGAGGGCGACCCTGTCGCAGCGGTCTGCCTCATTCATGTAATGGGTGGTCACAAAAATGGTTACGCCGTCCTCTCTGGAGAGATTTATGAGCAGCTCCCAGAAGTGATCTCTGGCCACAGGATCGACGCCTGACGTAGGTTCGTCGAGGATCAGGATTTCGGGCTTGTGAATGGCGGCAACAGCCAAAGAGAGGCGCTGACGGATGCCCAGTGGAAGGCGTTCGGTCCGGTCGTTCATGACATCGCCCAGTCCGAACTTCACAGCCATTTCCTTCACCCTGAAAGGAACATCCTCATTCGGTATATCGAAGAGATGCGCGTGCATTTCCAGGTTCTGCCGCACAGTAAGCTCACCATACAGCGAAAAACTCTGCGACATATATCCGATGCGCTTTTTCAGCTCGATGCTCCCGGTTTCCACGGAACTGCCGAAAATGTAGGCCTGACCATGCGTGGGATGCAAAAGCCCGGTGAGCATCTTCATGGTTGTGGTCTTGCCGCAGCCGTTTGATCCGACAAAACCGAAGATCTCGCCTTTGGGTATGGTAAATGAGACATCATCAACTGCTGTAAAGTTACCGAATTTTTTGGTCAGGTTGTTTGCCTCAATGGCGGAGCCGTCATCCGATGCTATTCTCGGCGGTGTCGTAAAGACTCTGTGTCCATACCGCATCTCTTCAGGAAGCATGGCGATGTAAGCGTCTTCTATGGTTGTCCTGCCGGTTTTTTTCTTTAATTCTCCGGGCGTTCCTGAAGCAAGGACACGGCCGCCTTCCATCATGACAAGCCAGTCAAGATGTTCGGCCTCATCCATGTAGGCCGTCGCGATGATAATGCTCATTCCCGAGTGGTGGGTGCTCATGTCCTTGACGAGTTCCCAGAATTGGCGCCGTGAAAGGGGGTCGACACCGGTTGTGGGTTCGTCCATAATGAGCACATCAGGATTGTGGATCAGCGCACAGCATAAACCAAGTTTCTGTTTCATGCCCCCTGAAAGCTGGCCTGCGGGCCTATGGGCAAAGGGTGCAAGGTTTGTGGCCTTCAGAAGCCTCTCGATGCGTTCCTTTCTTTCGGCGCGGGAGAATCCGAACAGACGTCCGAAAAAATCCACATTCTCATAGACGGAAAGCGTGGCATAGAGATTTTGGCCCAGGCCCTGGGGGATATAGGCAATCTCCGAGCATACATTATGGCGGTGGATGCCTGAACGCATGGAGCCGCTAAGCACTTGAATGTCGCCGGTCTGTATCTTTTTCTGTCCTGCGATAAGGCCGAGCAGGGTTGATTTGCCCACGCCGTCGGGCCCGATCAAGCCCACCTGGCATCCGGCGGGTATATGAAGATCAATTGAATTAAGGGCGATCTTCTTGCCGTAGCGATGTTTTACCCCTTCAATATGCGCGATGGAATCATGGCCGTTCATGTGGGTATTCACTTAAAGAGTTCCGTCCATTTCGCGGATGGATTTAGCTGGATATACGCGACTCCCGGCATGCCCGGTTTCAGGCGGGGGTCATTAATTTCCTGAAAGCTGATTTTTACGCGGAAAACGAGCTTTTGCCGCTCTTCTGTTGCCTCAACCTCTTTGGGGGTGAACTGCGCTTTTTCAGAGACATAAGCCACCCGCGCGGGAAATTGCTTGTCCGGTATGGCATCGAGCACAACCTTGGCATCACCGCCCAGGGGAATCATGCCGGCATATTGCTCGGACAGATAAACATTCATGTGAATATCCGAGAGATCGACAATGGTCAGTATCTTGCCGCCATTTGGCATGACCTCACCGGGTTCTGCCAGACGCGACAGCACAGGTCCCTTTATGGGGCTTTTCAGTACACAGTCGTTGATCTCCGATTTTAATATCTCCGTCTGGGCAATCGCGGCCTCAATGGCGTTATCGGCCTCGGTGATGGATGATTTTGCCGCTGTATATTCCGCTTCATAAGTCTGCTTGACCGTTTGATCACGGTCGAGTTGCTGTTGCGTAAAAATACCTTTTGCAAAGAGTTTGTTGGACCGGTCAAGTTCCTTTACCGCGAACGCCATCTTCAAGCGAATGCTTTCGGCCATGGACAGGGCGGTTTCCCGCGCTTGCTTTGCCCGTTTAACCTCGGCCTCGGCCTGCTTTAATTGGGCCTGAAGCGTGCTTGTGTCTATCCTGGCCACAATCTGATTTTTATGACAGAGGTCCCCCTCTTTCGCGAGGACTTCTGTGAGACGCCCTGCAAGCTTTGCTGAAACATCCACCTCGGTTGCCTCAAGGCGGCCGTTGCCCATTACAAAACCTTTTGGAATGGCATTCTTGTCTTTGTTGGTATAGAGATAAAAAATAAGAGCCCCTGCTAAGAGAACCATGACCACAAGCGCAGCTGACTTTTTAAGAACATTCCCCTTTTCGGACATACCTTCCCCTTTATGAAACCAAATTTAGTATAATCATCAAAGAACTGTTTGGACGATTCAATTCATCATATGGCTTAAGTAAGTTGTTTTCTCAAAACATTAAGCAGACAATCCGTGGCGTTTGGGAATTTATTTTCAAATTCAGACCCGGAAAGGTATGATTGAAAATAGTAAAATTTTAAAAATATTTATTTTGTGATGGAGAGTATAGGAAAAGCAATCCTATATGTCAAGAAAATCTCAATAAACTGACAACCCGAACTGTCCTGTGAAAAATGATGTTAAACGGGTGGATAAAAAAAGAAAGCATTATCCTTTGATGTTGCACAGGTGAGCAGAACGGATTCAACAGGGAGATTATTCTTTGACGATAATCGTGTCTTTTTTGAATTCGTCGCTGGTGTCGGGATAATCAATATTGTAGTGCAATCCGCGGCTTTCTTTTCTTGCGCGCGCGCTCATAACGATCAGTTTGGCCACTGTTGTGATGTTGCGTAATTCGGCAAGATCTTTTGTTACTTTGTAATTCCAGTAATATTCATGGATTTCATGCAAAACCATATCAATTCTGCGTTCGGCCCGCTCCAATCGTTTGTCCGATCGGACAATGCCCACGTAATTCCACATGCATCTTCTTATTTCATCCCAGTTGTGCGTGACAACCACGCTGTCGTCGCTTTTTGTGGTTCCGCTTGAGTCCCAGGGGGAAATAGGCATGTCGCTTTGCAGCGTCTGTTTGAATGATTTGGCAATTTTTAAATAGACGCGATGGGAATAAACAAGCGCTTCGAGTAAAGAGTTGCTGGCCAGACGGTTTGCGCCATGTAATCCCGTGCAGGATACTTCGCCGCAGGCAAAAAGATTATCAATGGAAGTCTTGCCGTAATGGTCCACCGCGACGCCGCCGCAGATGTAATGAGCTGCCGGTGCGATGGGAATGGGCTGGATGGCCATGTCAATGCCGTATTCGAGGCATTTATTGTAAATATTGGGAAATCGTTTGATTAGAAAATCGCGGCTATGGTGCGTGATGTCCAACATAACGAATTCATCGCCGGACTGTTTGATTTCGTTGTCGATGGCTTTGGCCACAACATCGCGCGGCGCGAGGCTTTTCATGGGATGGTATTTTTCCATGAATGTCGATCCGTTCTTTAATTTAAGAATTCCTCCCTCGCCGCGAACGGCTTCACTGATCAGAAAAGCCTTGGCATCGGGATGATAAAGGCAGGTAGGATGAAACTGAATGAATTCCATATTGGAAATTTTAGCGCCCGCGCGGTAAGCCATTGCCAGACCGTCCCCCGTCGCGATATCGGGATTTGTCGTAATAAGATAAACCTTTCCCGCTCCGCCCGTGCATAAGATTGTATATTTTGCCCGATAGGTGTAAATTTCGTTGTTATTGATGTCAAGAACATAAGCTCCCAGGCAATTGATCGTAACGCCTTTTAAGTCTTTCTGCGTTATCAGATCAATGCTGATGTGGTTTTCATAAATGGAGACATTTTCCAGACGGGAAACTTTTTCGTTGAGAGCCCGCTCGATTTCCTGGCCGGTGAAATCTTTGGCATGTAAAATACGCCTGCGGTTGTGGCCTCCCTCACGTCCTAGATCGTACATGTTGGGGTCTGTTTCCGATTTTGTAAAATTTACGCCCCAGTCGATAAGTTCCTGAATCCGCGGCGGGGCCTCTTTAACAATGAATTCGACCACTTCCTGATTGGAAAGACCGGCTCCGCAAATCAGTGTGTCCTGAATATGCTCTTCAAAACTATCGGTTTTATCCGTTACGGCTGCAATTCCGCCCTGGGCGTAATTGGTATTTGATTCGTTTTTCTCTTTTTTTGTCACTATGGCGACACTGCCGAGGGTGGACGCTTTGATTGCCATGCTCAATCCCGCTATGCCGCTGCCCAAAATTAAAAAGTCTGTTTTAAATTCCATCACAGTTGTCCTGTCAGATTACCGCTTACAAAAGTTTGTTTACAAATTGTCATTGCTTTTATATAGATATTTATCTTATTTAGCAAAGGGAAAAACGAAAGAAGGATATAATGTTAGTTTTAGGAATTGAATCATCATGTGATGAAACGGCGGCCGCGGTAATCAACAACGGAAAAATGCGTTCCAATGTTATCGCCTCGCAAATAGCAATTCATTCTCCGTATGGCGGGGTTGTTCCGGAAATTGCCTCCCGAAAACACATTGAGGCGATCAATCCGGTCATCTGCCGGGCTTTGTGTGACGCCAATGTGAAACTCCGGGATATAGAAGGTATTGCCGTGACCCGCGGTCCCGGTTTAATAGGATCTCTTTTGATCGGTTTATCAACTGCCAAAGCTCTGGCCTTTGCCCTTGATATTCCGCTGGCTGGTGTCAATCATCTGGAAGGGCACATTGCCGCGGCGTTTCTTGCCGAAAAAGTTCCGGCCATCCCTTTCATGGCTCTGGTTGTATCGGGCGGTCATACCAGTGTTTATCTGGCAAAGAATTATCATGATTTTGAATTAATGGGACAGACGCGCGACGATGCCGCTGGTGAGGCGTTTGATAAAGCGGCAAAACTGCTTAACCTGGGATATCCGGGCGGCGTGGTCATTGATAAAATATCCAAGGGCGCCAATCCGAAAGCGGTGGCCTTTCCCCGGGCTATGAAGGATTCTCCTGATTTCAGTTTCAGCGGTTTGAAAACCTCTCTGTTGACAATGCTGAAAAAACGCGGGCGTGATTTTACCCAGGAGGAATTGCCCGATATAGTGGCAAGCTATCAGGAGGCGATAGTGGATGTGCTGCTGGAGAAAACAATTAAAGCGGCAAAAGATAACAGCGTCAACAGGATAGTTGTCTGCGGCGGTGTGGCGGCCAACAGCAGACTGCGCGAAAGGTTCGCGGAGGAAACTGCGGCGCGAAATTTAGAATTGTTTATTCCTCCGGTTATACTATGCACGGATAACGCGGCAATGATCGGGGCAATCGGCGAAATTATGCTGAAAAACGGCCACAGGGATTCGCTGGATTTAAACGCCGTTTCGCGCTGGCCTTTGGCATAGCTTTAATCTTTTTTCCATATAAGCGGAATAACCATGACTTCACCCAGGGACATAATTACTCATTACGCGATTAAACCGCGCAAAAACCTGGGACAATCATTTCTGATGGAGGAAAATATCATCAGAAATATTGCCCGGACAGCAAATGTGACGGGGGATGATATTGTCGTGGAAATCGGCGCGGGAATCGGCGTGCTGACGGAATATTTAGCGCAAAATGCCGCCAGAATTATTGCCGTTGAACTGGATGATAAATTAGTTGAAGTATTAAAGGACAGATTATCCGGATATCATAATATTCAAATTTATCACGGAAATATTCTTCGGTTTGATTTCAGAACAATTGTGAGGGCTCCGCGGCAAAAAATTAAGGTCATCGGCAATATTCCCTATAATATTTCCAGCCCGGTATTGTTTTACCTGTTATCTTTCCGCGGCGTTATAGATTCATTTGTATTGATGATGCAAAAGGAAGTAATTGATCGTCTGGTTGCGTCTCCCGGAGGCAAGAGCTATGGCGTGCCTTCCGTAATTTTACAGATGTTCGCCACTGTAGAAAAAGTTTTTGATGTTCCGGCTTCCTGTTTTTATCCCCGCCCTAAAGTAGAATCATCGGTCATGAAGGGATTTTTTCCTTCGATATCGTTGATTAAACTTATTGATGAAGATTTCTTTGTTAGATTGGTCAGAGATGCCTTTGCCCAGCGCCGGAAAATGCTGATTAATAATTTAAAGCAATCAAAATTGCTGGAAGGCGCACCGGAATCTTTATTGAAAGAAGCGCTGATACTTGCCGGAATTGATTGCGGGCGAAGGGGTGAAACTCTTTCCATCGAGGAATTTGGACATTTGAGCAATATTTTAAAAGACGGGATTAAATAAGGATGCCAAGTTTGAAGTGATGCAAAAAATTACTTTAAACTGATTTTTAAGATATTTCCGGTTTTTTATGGAACATTAGTTGTGGGCATAAACTGTAATCGAACCGGTCATATTTGAAATTGAGAAGTTGCCAACATACATGTGCATTAATGTCATCGCTTTGGAAGAGTCAGGAGTCTTGCCAATCACCAAATTAACATCAATACCTATATGCGCGTTGAGGGATATGTCATTTAACCAGATGGTTAATTTACATGCCGACTGACTGGATGAAAACAACAAATTAGGGTATTCAATTGTTACGGAACCGGATCGCTCAACCAGACCACCCGTTATATAAGTGCCAAGTCCAAGATAACCTATTTGATCGAATAAACCGGAACCGGGGTTTTTTTGGGGATTGTTTTCGGGCGTTCCATAGAAGAACCAGGTTGCGTTTTGAAGGTGTGGGCTCGGTCCATAATTGTGGTTTGGGTCCCAATAATTCCATCCATCGGTAAAAATAATTTTAGAGGTGTTTTTTAATGTAATATCTGTAAGAGGAGTGGTGACGAAACCGTCTTTAGCAAATATAGTACTCAGATCGCCATCGGAGATAACAACGCATCGGGCGGAAGATATAGACGGCAAAATAAAAAATGCGGTGATGAATGCTAATATTAAAGTCTTTTTGATGTTTACCCCCAATAAATTATTTGTGCTACAAAATAACACAATACATTATCCTGATAAACTAAGAAATCCTTCACCAAACCATAATAGCAACATATTTAATATTTAGCTTCCTACTTATACTACAAAATTACAGTAATGTAAATAATATTTAACATTATTTTTTTTATTTTTTAGGAATTTCTCCTTGATGAGTTCGGAAAAACTTATTGACTAATCTATTCTGAAATAATAAGGCTATTCGCACTTTTAATGAGTGAGAAAATGAGAAATAAATACTTGTATATTCAAACATTTGGTTGCCAGATGAATGTTCATGATTCGGAACAAATGGCCGCATTACTCGCCGATCAAGGTTATAAGCTGACAAAAAATTTAAAACTTGCCGATTTAATTATCTTAAATACATGCTCAATCAGAGAGAAGGCCGCGCAAAAAGCTTACAGTCAACTGGGAAGAATTGGAAAACTAAAGGGAGAAAATAAGGAATTGATCATTGGTGCGGGCGGTTGTCTGGCTCAGCAGCTGGGAACAAAATTTCATAAAAAAGTTGGTCATCTGGACTTTGTTTTCGGCACGCATAACATTCATCTTTTGCCTCAAATAGTTTTATCAATTGAAAAGAAAAGAAAAAAGATTACGGAAATTAACTTTCATAAATCATTAAATTCCATAGGTGTTTATGCTCCCCCGCAGGCAGGAGCTCTTTGCTCTTTTGTTACTATAATGCAGGGATGCAATAATTTCTGCGCCTACTGCGTTGTTCCTTATCTGCGAGGACCGGAAATGAGCAGGCCTTATGAAGATATAATGGACGAGATAAAGAAACTTGCGCAAAGAGGCGTTAAAGAGGTTACTTTGCTTGGACAAAATGTTAATTCCTATGGCAAAACATTCGATAATGGATTTAATTTCACTTCATTGATTAAAAAAATAGGGGAAATAGCCGGTATCGAAAGAATTAGATTTACCACATCACATCCACGGGACCTCTCTGACGAATTGATTGAATGTTATGCCGGGGAAAGCAAACTTTGCAGGCATATTCATCTTCCTGTGCAATCAGGTTCAAACCGGATATTGGAATTAATGAACAGGGGCTATACCGTCGAGGAATACATAAAAAAAATTGATCAATTGCGTAAATTGGTTCCTCAGATCAGTATTACTTCGGACATTATTGTCGGATTTCCGGGAGAAACCCAAAAAGATTACCAAGAAACGATTGACATGATGGAAAAAATCAGGTTTGATTCTGTTTTTTCATTCAAATACTCTGAGAGGGAAGGGACCGCGGCGCAAAAATTAAAAGACAAAGTTGAAGAAGATGTGAAGTTGATGCGGCTCGAAAAATTACAGGTGTTGCAGGATAAGCATACGCTTGAAAAAAACACGGCTCTGGAAGACAGCATTCAGGAATTGTTAGTTGAAGGGAAAAGTAAAAATTCTGAAAGTGATTTAATGGGACGAACCAGTTCCTGGAAAATTGTTAATTTTAAAGGCGAAATGGACTTGATCGGTAAACTGGTGAATGTTAAAATATCAAAAGCTTATCTACATTCTTTAAGAGGAAAAATAGCGAATAACGAAGGAGGCAGGTCATGTTAATTGAGATGAAGGTTTCAGGATTGACCATAGACCCTATTACCAATACGCCCATAGTAATTTTAAAGGATATGCAGAACAATAAGGCCATTCCGATCTGGATAGGTTTGTTTGAAGCAAGCGCTATCGCCACGGAACTGGAAAAAATTGTTTTTCCCCGGCCCATGACCCATGATTTGTTCAGCGAATTTTTAAAATCTTTTAACGTGACGGTAGAGAGAATTGAAATTGTGGATATTCGCAGCAATACTTTTTTTGCTAATATTTATTTATTGCGGGAAGATCAGGATTTTATTATTGACGCGCGTCCCAGCGATGCCATTGCCATAGCCCTGCGGGCTAATGCGCCGATATTTGTGGAGGAAAATGTCATTGAAAAATCACGTAACGTTGATTTTGGGATCAAACTTAATGATTTGGACAAACTGAAGGATGAAAAAATCAAGGAATTTCTGGAAAATCTTTCGGCTGAAGATTTCGGCAAGTATAAGATGTAAGTATTATGGCAAACATCATTGGGGATTTTCAAAGGTATCTGGAAGTGGAAAAAAATGTTTCCGCTCATACCTGTATTGCATATCTTGCTGATATTCATGAATTTAACAGCTTTCTGCTTGATAACAATTTCATAAAAAACCAGGATGAAATAATTAACGCGGAGCCGGAAACTATCAGGGAATATTTAAGCTGCCTGTACCGCCGGAAGGTGAAAAAAGTTACGGTCAACCGCAAGGTGTCGTCACTGAGAGCTTTTTATAAATATGTGTTGCGCACCGGGAAGATTAATCATAATCCTGCGGAAATGATTCAAACATTGAAAACAGAAAAGCACGTGCCTGCTTTTCTTTCAGTTGATGAAATGTTTGAGCTTCTGAAAGCGCGGGGTGATAATTCAGTGTTGAGCTTGCGTAACCGCGCCATGCTGGAAGTTTTTTATTCTTCCGGATTACGTCTGAGTGAACTGGCCGGCTTGAATTTAATTGACCTTGATTTTAACCAAAAGTTGGTTAAGGTGAGAGGCAAAGGAAGAAAGGAAAGAATAGTTCCCGTAGGCGTTCCGGCCCTGAAGGCCGTTGGCGAATATCTGGAAAAAGTTGTACAGATAAGAAAAGACGCCGATGCCGATGTTTTTAATAAACCTTTGTTCGTAAATGCCAGAGGTAAAAGAATAACGGCAAGAAGTATCGCCCGGATCGTTAATGAGGTAACAGACAAAAGCGGTATAGGGAGGAAGATAAGTCCGCACGCGTTGAGACACAGTTTTGCCACGCATCTCTTGAATGCGGGGGCTGATTTGCGTTCGATTCAGGAATTGCTTGGGCATGAGAGCCTTTCCACAACTCAAAAATATACGGCGGTTAACATTAGTCGCATGATGGAAGTTTATGATAAAGCGCATCCGCGAACAAAAAAGTAAGGAAGAGGAAATGAATATAAGAGGCACCACAATATTATCAGTCAGGCATAAGGGCAAAATAACCGTAGCCGGTGACGGTCAGGTTACTTTGGATACTACAATATTAAAGCACGGCGCCCGCAAGGTTCGCCGCCTTTATAATGACGAAGTCATCGTCGGTTTTGCCGGCGCCACAGCAGACGCCTTTACCCTGTTTGAACGTTTTGATCAGAAGCTGGAACAATACAAGGGAAATTTGGTGCGGGCTGCCGTGGAATTAACGAAAGACTGGCGCACGGACCGTGTTTTAAGGCATTTAGAGGCATTGATGATCGCCGTAAATAAAGACAATTCTCTGATTATTTCCGGAAATGGCGATGTCATTGAAGCTGATGATGAGGTTATGGCCATCGGGTCCGGCGGCCCATATGCGCTTACAGCGGCACGGGCGCTCTTGCGCCATTCTGATTTGACGGCGACGGAAATTGCCCGGGAAGCGATGAAAATAGCGGCGGAAATTTGTATATATACAAATGACCATATAACGATTGAAGAGATAGATGAAGATAGCAAGGAAATTGGAAGCAAAAACAGTAAAGATAAGGGGAAAAAATAAAGTATGTCTAGTAATGGGTTAAAACCCCGGGAAATAGTTGAGAAGCTTGATCGGCATATTATAGGTCAGGTTGATGCTAAAAGGGCCGTAGCCATCGCCCTGCGCAACAGATGGCGCAGACAAAATGTGCCTGCGGATCTGGCGGATGAAATATCACCGAAGAACATCATTATGATCGGTCCTACCGGTGTGGGAAAAACGGAAATTGCCCGCAGACTGGCCAAATTGGATAATTCACCTTTTTTAAAAATAGAAGCATCCAAATTTACTGAAGTCGGCTATGTCGGGCGGGATGTCGAATCCATGATCAGGGATCTTGTGGAATTGTCCCTGAATATGGTTAAATCCGAAGAACAGGAAAATGTCAGGGCGAGGGCTGCCCAAATCGCGGAAGAAAAATTGCTTGATTTGTTGCTTCCTCCGAGGCTTAAAGAAAAAAACGTCGGCGATATGCTGAATAACTCCGGTGAAACAGTTGAAAATGATCGGGCTGCCGCGGATCAGGAACATAATTCTGACGCCACGCGGGAGAAATTAAGGCGACTGCTCAGGGACAATAAACTGAACGACCGGTTAGTAAATCTGGAAGTTACCGAAACCAGAAGCGGTCCCATGGTAGAGATATTCTCCGCGGCGGGAATGGAAAATATGGGGCTCAATATCCGGGATGTTTTAGGCGATGTGTTTCCGCAGAAAAAGAAATCAAGAACGGTAAAGGTGCCGGAGGCCGTGAAGATTCTAGAGGATGAAGAAGCGCAAAAGTTAATAGATATGGAAAATGTGACGAAAACGGCGCTGGAAAGAGTTGAACAATCAGGTATAATATTCCTGGATGAAATCGATAAGATCGTAAGCAACGACGCGCCGCATGGACCGGATGTTTCCCGTGAAGGTGTGCAGAGGGATTTGCTGCCTATCGTGGAAGGTTCCAACGTCAATACGCGCTACGGGATGGTTAAAACGGATCATATCCTGTTTATTGCCGCCGGAGCCTTCAACGTTGCCAAGCCTTCCGATCTGATTCCGGAATTGCAGGGACGTTTTCCCATTCGTGTTGAGCTTGATTCGCTGGGGAAGGAAGAATTCATTCGTATTTTAACGGAGCCGAATAACGCCCTGGTGAAACAATATACGGAAATGATGGCGACGGAGGGACTGAAATTATCATTTACCGAGGAAGCCATAGCGGCCATTGCGGAAGTGGCGACACTGGTCAACGAAAGAACGGAAAATATTGGAGCGCGAAGACTTTACACCATTATGGAAAAATTACTGGATGATATTTCTTTTGACGCGCCGGATATGCAAAAAAAAGAAATTGTGATAGATGCGCAGGATGTGGAAGAAAAACTCAATGATATAATAGAAGATCAGGATTTAAGCAGGTACATTCTATAAACGGAGCTTGCCATGGAAAATATTTCAAATTCAATAGAACAGGCGGATATCCTTCTGGAGACTCTGCCGTATATCAGGCGATTTTATAATAAAACAATCGTTATCAAATACGGCGGCCATGCCATGGTTGACAATGAGTTGAAAGATAAATTCGCTCGGGATGTCGTCATGATGAAATATATAGGCATTAATCCTGTGGTCGTGCACGGGGGAGGGCCGCAAATAGGAGACCTTTTAAAAAAAGTCGGTAAAGAATCAAAATTCATACAGGGAATGCGGGTTACCGATGAAGAAACCATGAATATCGTGGAAATGGTTCTGGTAGGCATGGTCAATAAAGAAATAGTCGGTTTAATTAACCGGCATGGCGGTAATGCCGTGGGTTTAAGCGGCAAAGACGGCAACCTGATTAATGCCGAGAAATATTATTTGAATGAAGAAAAAGCGAAGTATACGCCGCCGGAGATTATAGATATCGGTTTGGTCGGTAAAGTGAAAAGTATCAATTCACAACTGATTATAACGCTTACGCAGAATAACTTTATTCCGGTTATCGCTCCTACGGGAGCAGGTGATAAGGGCGAAACTTATAATATCAACGCGGACGTGGTGGCCGGAGAAATAGCGGCAGCCCTGAAGGCCGAAAAGCTTTTGCTTTTAACCGATGTGCCGGGTGTGCTGGGTAAAGACAAAAAACTGATCAATACGATGACCAATGATGAGGCTTTAAAATTAATTGACGACGGGACTATTGAGGGCGGTATGTTTCCTAAAATTAAATGCTGCCTAAAAGCCCTCAAGGGAGGAGTTGGCAAGACTCACATCATTGACGGGCGTCTAAAACATGCCATTTTGCTGGAGGTGTTTACCGATAAGGGAATAGGCACGGAAATAGTTTTATAGCGGCTTTTCAGCCTTGGCGATGAATTGAAGGTGAAGAAAATGACAGAAAAAGAAATAATGGCCATGTCCGATGAAAATATAATGAATACTTATAAACGCTTCCCGGTTGTTCTTGCGAAGGGTTCGGGCGCGAAGGTATGGGACATCAATGGAAGGGAATATCTTGATTTTGCCGCCGGGATTGCCGTTTGCAATCTCGGGCATTCCCACCCGCGGATTATTGCCGCTGTAAGTGAGCAACTGGGAAAATTAACGCATGTCTCCAATTTGTATTATACAGAGCCGCAAACCCGCTTGGCAAAAATGCTGGTTGATCATTCTTTCGCTGACAAAGTATTTTTCTGCAACAGCGGCGCGGAGGCAAACGAGGCGGCTATCAAACTCGCGCGAAAGTATGCCCATGAAAATATGGGGCCGGATAAATTTGAATTAATTACCATGAAGGAATCCTTCCATGGCAGGACTATGGCCACGATTACGGCCACCGGACAGGAGAAATTTCAATTCGGATTTACACCGCTACTGGAAGGTTTTACTTATGTGCCGTACAATGATTTAAAGGCTTTGGAAGCGGCGATATCCGGTAAAACATGCGGTATAATGCTGGAGGCGATTCAGGGGGAGGGCGGCGTCAAAATTCCCGATGACAATTATCTGGCCGGGGTGCGCGAAATATGCGACCGGCATGGACTTTTGTTGATCATTGATGAAGTTCAAACCGGCATGGGCCGAACGGGAAAACTTTTTGCCTATGAGTATTCCGGTATCAAACCCGATATTATGACTTTAGCCAAAGCTCTGGCCAACGGCATTCCCGCAGGCGCGATGCTGGCGACCGATAAGATTGCAGGGGCTTTTGTTCCGGGTAATCATGCTTCCACCTTTGGCGGCAATCCTTTTGCCATGGCTGCGGCAACCGCGGTTATGGAAACAATGCTGCTAGAAGGAATATTAGAGCATTGCCGGGAAGTCGGAGATTATTTTTTATCTCAGTTAAAGAAATTGCAGCAAAAACATGACATCATCAGGGATGTCAGGGGAAAAGGGTTGATGATCGCGGCGGAGCTCAATATCGAAGCGGGTGATATTATCAACCAATGTATTAAGCGGGGATTGCTCATCATTTCCGCCGGCAGCAAAACTCTGCGCTTTGTGCCGCCTCTGATTATTACCAATCAGGATGTCGATTTCGCTATTAATGTGCTTGATGAAGTGATGGAGGGGTAAATGAAAAAGGATTTATTAAACATTTACGATCTGGAAACGGCTGACTTTGACAAAATCTTGAAAAAGGCTGCAAAACTCAAGAAGTCTTTAAAGGAAGGAAAGCCCCATGCTTCTCTCAAGGGAAAAACGCTGGGAATGATTTTCGATAAATCTTCCACCCGGACGAGAATATCCTTTGAAGTCGGCATGTATCAGTTAGGCGGGATTGCCTTGTTTTTAAATTCCAGAGACACGCAGATAGGCCGCGGCGAATCTATTTCCGATTCAGCCCGAATGATGTCGCGTTATCTGGATGGAATTATGATCAGGACTTTTTCCCAGAAAAGTGTGGAAGATTTTGCCGGCAACGCTTCCATTCCGGTCATTAACGGTTTGACGGACCTTCTGCATCCCTGCCAGATCCTGAGCGATTTGTTTACGATAAAGGAGAAAAAGGGATCTTACGACAAGTTAAAAATAGCTTATATCGGCGACGGCAACAATATTGCCAATTCATGGATTGAGGCAGCCGCCAGATTGCCTATTGAATTGTCATTGGCCTGTCCAAAAGGTTATGATCCGGACGTGAAAATAATGGCCAGGGGAAAGAAAGAAGCCAAAGAAGGCATAACCCTTTATCGTGACCCGATGGAGGCCGCGCAGAACGCCGATGTTTTGTACACCGATGTCTGGGTCAGTATGGGGCAGGAGTCGGAAGATAAAGAAAGAAAAAAAATATTTAAAAATTATCAGATAAACAAAAAACTTTTAAAAGAAGCAAAAAAAGACGCGATAGTGATGCATTGTTTGCCGGCACACCGCGGAGAAGAGATTTCTTCCGACGTCATTGACGGTTCGCAGTCTGTGGTCATTGATCAGGCGGAAAATCGTCTGCATGTGCAGAAAGCAATTCTGGAAATATTATTTTAGGAGGAACAGAAATTGTCAAAAGGAGCTAAAAAAGTTGTTTTGGCGTATTCGGGAGGACTGGATACATCGGTGATTGTGCGGTGGCTTATTGAAACTTACAAATGCGAAGTTATTTGCTTTGCCGCCGATGTGGGACAGAAGGAGGAATTGACCGGCCTGAAGGAAAAGGCGCTTAAAACAGGAGCAAGTAAAATATATATCGATGATTTAAGAGAAGAATTCGCGCGGGACTTCGTTTTCCCGGCGCTGCGCGCCAACGCAATTTATGAAGGCACATATCTTTTGGGCACGTCTCTGGCGCGGCCGCTTATCGCCAAAAGGCAGATCGAAATAGCAAAAAAAGAAGGCGCGGATACAGTGTCTCACGGCGCGACGGGCAAGGGCAATGATCAGGTTCGGTTCGAACTTACTTACTATGCCCTGAATCCGGAAATTAAAATTATCGCGGTGTGGAAAGATGATAACTGGAAATTCAAGTCACGCGAAGATATGTTTGATTACGCCAAAAAATATAAAATTCCTGTTCCGTTGACTAAATCCAAGCTCTATAGCTCGGATCGCAATCTTCTGCACATTTCCCATGAAGGAGGAATTCTCGAGGATCCCTGGGCGGAGGCACCGGAAGATATTTTTGTGCTGACTAAATCTCCTGAAGCGGCGCCGGATAAACCGGTATATCTGGAAATTGATTTTAAAAAGGGCAATCCCGTGGCTGTAAACGGAAAAAAGATGTCGCCGGCCAAACTCATGGATTATATGAATACAGTTGCCGGCGCAAACGGCATCGGACGCGTGGATATGGTGGAGAATCGTTATGTCGGAATGAAATCGAGAGGTGTCTATGAGACTCCCGGCGGCACGGTGCTCTGGGCCGCTCATCGCGCGGTGGAATCCATTACGATGGATCGCGAGGTCATGTTTATGAGGGATTCGCTGACGCCGAAGTACTCGCAGCTTGCTTATAACGGTTTCTGGTATTCTCCTGAAATGAAAACCCTGCAGACGTATATCGACGCGACTCAGGAAAATGTCACCGGCACCGCGCGAATGAAGTTATATAAAGGAAATTGCACCGTTGTCGGACGTAAATCGCCGTATTCTCTCTACAGCGAGGCCTTTGCCACTTTTGAAAAGGATCAGGTTTACAATCAAAAAGACGCGATAGGATTTATTAAGTTGAATGGATTGCGTTTGATAATCCAGAATTATTTAAAAAAATAAAAAACTGACTTTGGCGGAGAATGCACATGGCAATCGGTAAAAAACCCTGGAGCGGCCGGTTTGGAAAACCTACAGCCGGGAGTGTGGAAAAATTCAGTTCTTCCATTCATTTCGACCGGAGACTTTATCCCTACGATATCGAAGGTTCTATCGCCCACGCTGCAATGCTTGCCCGGCAGAAAATCATATCCGGGAGTGAATCGGTGAAGATTGTATCCGCTCTGAAAAATATTTTAAAAGATATTGAAAAGGGGAAATTTAAATTCAGTCCGGCAGATGAAGATATCCACATGGCCATAGAAAGGGAACTGATCAGTCGTATCGGCGAAACAGGAGGAAAACTTCATTCGGCAAGAAGCCGCAACGATCAAATAGTTTTGGATGTGCGGCTCTTCCTGCGGGCGGAAATTAAAGTTATCATTGCTCTGATGAATGCATTGCAGATGCAGTTGGTCAAACTCGCCAAAACGGAAATAAAGACCATTATGCCCGGCTATACGCATATGCAAAAGGCTCAACCTGTATTGCTTTCCCATTATTTCCTCGCTTTCGGAGAAATGTTCGCGCGTGATATCCAGAGATTAAATGAATGCGCCGGCAGAATTAATGTTTTGCCTTTAGGCGCCGCGGCCCTGGCCGGCACGAGCCTGCCAATTGATCGTAACATTACGGCAAAAATATTAAATTTCCCGGCAGTGAGTCATAACAGCATGGATACGGTAGCGGACAGGGACTTTGTCGCGGAATTTATTTTCGCGGCTTCCCTTGTAATGATGCATCTGAGCCGATTTTGTGAAGATATGATTTTGTGGTCATCCGATGAATTTGGTTTTGTCGAAATATCCGATGCCTATACGACCGGCAGCAGCATTATGCCGCAAAAGAAAAATCCCGATGTCGCGGAGTTGATCAGAGGGAAAACAGCCCGTGTTTATGGTGATCTTTTTACGATCATGACTCTTCTGAAGGGTTTACCCATGGCATACAACCGGGATTTGCAGGAAGACAAGGAGCCTTTGTTTGATGCGGTGGATACACTCAAAGACTGTCTGGCAATATTTACAGAAATGATTAATCATACAAAATTCAACGCCTGGAATATGTATGAGGCGGCGAAGGGAGGATTTTCCACAGCGACTGATATCGCGGAGCATCTGGTTGGGAAAGGCATACCTTTTCGCCGGGCGCATGAAATTGTGGGAAAAATAGTCGCGTACTGCCTGAAAAATAAAAAAGGATTGGAAGAATTAACTTTAAAAGAATATCGGGAATTTTATAAAGGTTTTACTGATGATATTCAGAAAATAATCAAACTGGAAAATGCGGTCAATTCACGTAAACACACGGGCGGAACGGCAACGGCAGCCGTTCTGAAAAGGATTGGAGACCTTGAAAAGAGTTTCGGTAAATAATAGCATATTTGCCTGCGTCATGATGTTCTTTTTTTTTACAGGTTGTGGTATAAAAGGAAATCCGGTTATGCCCTCCCGCGTGCCGGATCATGGGCAGATTGTGCAGAATATGGAAGCTGTTTCTTCCGGTAACGCGGTTATATTGAAATGGGATTTCTACGATAAAGATTCAAAAGTTACTCATATCGCCATAGAAAAAAGCGAAGTCGGCAGCGCCGGAAATGAATGCAAGGACTGTCCGAGAATATTTAAACGCGTAGGCCAGGTGCCGGTAAAGCCGGTAAAACCACTCAGTGAGGACGGGCAGAAAAAAGAATACAGCAGCTTTAGCTTTAAAGATAAAGAAGTTGAACAGGGGAAAACATACAATTACCGTTTAATGCTGTGTGACGATTATAATGTATGTCTGAAGAGTTCCGCTGCGGAAATAAATTTTAAATGATGAATTCGGCAGCGAGCGCATTCCCCGTAGCTTGCTGCGGGGTAAGCGAGCGAATATAGAATTATAATTTACTTTAAGAATCGAAGATTCTCCGTGGCTTGCCACGGAGAGCTTCAATATTTAAGGAGGCCTTTTTTATGTTCAGGGGCGCGATGGTCGCTATTGTTACACCTTTTAAAAATAATCAAGTTGATGAGGAAGCTTTGCGCGAACTCATAGAATTTCAAATTGCCAATGGAACGGACGCTATTGTGCCTTGCGGCACGACCGGGGAGTCGGCCACACTTACCCACGAAGAACACGATCGGGTTATTGAAATTACCATTGACGCTGTCAAAAAGAGAGTGCCGGTCATTGCCGGTACGGGATCAAACAATACTGCCGAGGCCCTGCGGCTGACCAGGCATGCCTTCGATGCCGGAGCGGATGGAGCTCTTATAGTCTGTCCGTATTATAACCGTCCTACTCAAGAGGGGCTTTATCAACATTTTAAAACGATAGCCCAAAGCGTTCCCATTCCTATAATACCTTATAATATACCGAGCCGCACCGGTGTAAATCTTATGCCGGATATGGTCGCGAAGCTGGCGAAAATAAAAAATATAACCGGCATTAAAGAGGCTTCCGGCTCAATCAAGCAAATGAGCGACATTATCAATCTGTGCGGCAGGGATTTTGCCGTTTTGTCCGGTGACGATATATTCACCCTGCCGCTACTGGCAATGGGCGGCGCCGGTGTTATTTCCGTTATTTCCAATGTGGCGCCGGCGGATATGGCAGGATTGGTTGATGCTTTTGCCGCAGGCGACATGGCAAGGGCGGTAGCTCTTCATCATAAAATGAACGCTTTGATTGATGCTCTTTTTATCGAGGTTAATCCTATTCCGGTTAAGGCGGCTCTGGCATTAATGGGCAAGATAAATTGTGAATACAGATTGCCGCTTTGTAAAATGGCTGAGGCGAATTTGGAAAAACTGAAGAACGTCATGGTTAATTACGGCTTGATTTAATTTATCGGGCCGCATAAAAATATTTAAGGAGATAATTTTATGATTAAAGCCGTTGTTACCGGAGCCGCGGGGAGAATGGGCGGCAAAATTATCAGCCTCATTTCCGCAACTGAAAGTATCAGGGTTGTCGGAGCCGTGGAAGTATCCAGACACCCGATTGTCGGACGTGATATAGGACAGGGATTGGGATTGGGTAAAACAGGCATCCTGGCCAGCGATAAATTATCCGATTGCATTGATCAGGCCGATGTTGTTATAGACTTTACAAATCACGAGGCCTCCCTTGAATATTTAAAAATAGCCAGCGAAAGAAAATGCGCCATTGTTATCGGTACCACCGGATTTATTGCCGATGAAATGGAAGAAATAAAGGAATTAGCAAAAAACACACGCTGTGTCTTAACGCCCAACATGAGTGTCGGCGTAAATGTATTATTAAAAGTTCTTGAATATTGCGCGGGAATTCTTAAAGATGATTACGATGTCGAAATTATTGAAGCTCATCATCATTTAAAAAAAGACGCTCCCAGCGGAACGGCAATGCAAATGGCGAAAGTTATTTGTGATAAAATGGGACGCGATATGGAAGAGACTCTGGTTTATTCACGGCGGGGGTTGATCGGTGAAAGAACCAAAAAAGAAATAGGTATACAAACTATCCGCGCCGGTGATATTGTAGGCGATCATACAGTAATTTTCGGCGGGATCGGCGAAAGATTGGAATTTACTCATCGCGCCCACAGCCGCGAAAATTTGGCCAAGGGAGCGATACGCGCAGCCCAATGGATTGTGCATCAGAAAAACGGACTGTATGATATGCAGGATGTTTTAGGATTAAGGGACAAGAATTAAAAAAGGGTTTTAGATATTTGAACGGCATTATCTGTTATATCGGGATAGGCTCTAATCTGGGCGATTCTTTGAAAAACTGCAAAAATGCCGTAAAAAATATTTCCCGGATAAAAGGAATTGAACTGACGACGGTTTCTTCGTTCTATAGAACCCAGCCCATTGGAATAGAGAACCAGAATTATTTCACAAATGCGGTTGTGGAGATCAAAACATCTCTTTTGGCTCCAAACCTCCTGTGGGAGTTGCAGAACATCGAAAATGAGATGGGGCGTGAAAGGGGAGTAAAAGGCGGTCCGAGGATCATTGATCTTGATCTGCTTTTTTACGGGCAGGGCGTGATCAGGGAGCAGGGTTTGATAGTGCCGCATCCGGAAATTCAGAAAAGGCGATTTGTTCTTGAGCCACTTTGTGAAATAGCATCATATTTTATTCATCCTTCTTTCGGGGTATCCATCCGCGGATTGAAAGACCGGCTAAGTGATGATAAAGTGGTTGAAATAATTAAAGAATAAAAAATTCATAACAGGATGTCATTTTGTTTCGTTTTACTGTATTTATATTATTAATTTATCTGATATATAAGATTGTTAATAACGTCCGGCAAGTAAAGACGGAAAAAAATGAAAATCATCAATTTAATTCATCGCCGGCTGTCGGGGAAGACCTGGTTGAAGATCCTGTCTGCCATACTTATGTGCCTGTAAGCCAGGCCATTAAAAAGGAAATATCAGGCAAAAGCTATTACTTTTGCTCTCAGCAATGCAGTGAGAAATATTTATCAGAAAAAAATAATTAATCGCCATGGGAGAATTTATGAAATTTTTTATCGATACCGCTAATATTGAAGAAATCAAGGAAGGACTGGCTCTGGGAATGGTTGACGGTGTTACCACGAATCCATCCCTGCTTGCCAAAGAAAAAAAAGATTTTGACGCTGTCATTAAAGATATACTGAAGATTGTAAAAGGCCCGGTAAGCCTGGAAGTTCTCAGCAATGACGCGAAAGGAATGCTTTCCGAAGGCAGGAAACTGGCGCGTCTGGGAAAGAATGTCGTCATTAAAGTTCCCATCTCCACGGAAGGATTGAAGGCGACAAGAATGTTTGCCGATGCCGGCATTAACGTAAATCAGACTTTAATATTTTCTCCCTTGCAGGCGCTGATGGCGGCAAAAGCCGGCGCCCGTTATGTGAGCCCTTTCGTTGGCCGTCTGGATGATATCGCGAGTGACGGTATGGAGCTTGTGGATCAGATTGTTACTATCTTCGAAAATTATTGTTATGAAACAGAAGTTATTGTCGCCAGTATCCGCCATCCGAGGCATGTGTTAGACGCTGCTTTAATGGGCGCGGACATAGCAACCATTCCTTTTAAAGTTATAGCTCAACTGGTTAAACATCCGCTGACGGAAAAAGGGATAGAGACTTTTTTAAATGATTGGAAAAAAGTGCCCAAAAAATAATTGAAGTCATCGGGGTTTTATTAACAGGCATTAAATAATGATTTCAAGACATGAAACGTTCAATTTGCCCAATACGATAACATTGTTGAGAATCAGTGTTGTCCCGTTCCTTTTTATTCTGCTTTTATCGCCGGGGGAATTCTGGAGCCTGATTTTAGCGATATTATTTGTTATCGCTTCGATTACTGATTTCTTCGATGGCTACATTGCCAGAAAATATCAAATGATTACGACCATGGGTAAATTTCTCGATCCAATTGCCGATAAAATTATGGTTAATACGGCAATGATTCTGATGATTCCTATCGGTCGCATACCGGCATGGATTGTGGCCATAACAATTATTCGTGATTTGATGGTCGATGTAATAAGAAGCATTGCTTCTTCCGAAGGCATTTATATTCAAGCAAGTACTCTGGGGAAACAGAAGACTCTGGCTCAAATTGTAGCAGTGACCGCGCTGATCATTCATTATTCCATTTTTGGTATTAATGCTCATGCTGTCGGGATGGTAATTCTCTATATTGCTCTTGTGCTTACGATTTTTTCAGGAATTGATTATTTTATAAAATTATACCGTAATATAGAAAAATAGTATTCGCAGGATTATTATTTTCAGGTTTCAACAGACTGTCTTATGCGTAACATGACTGACAATGACAGGCATGAAATAAAATTGATTAATTTTCAGGTCAATTTTTATTATTTTTATTGACAAGTGACATCTATTTGTTATATTCAACGCCGTTTCCAATGAGCGGGCGTAACTCAGTGGTAGAGTGCTACCTTGCCAAGGTAGACGTCGACGGTTCAAATCCGTTCGCCCGCTCCATTTTATTTTGGCGGCATAGCCAAGTGGCTAAGGCAGCGGTCTGCAAAACCGTTATTCCCCGGTTCAAGTCCGGGTGCCGCCTCCAAGGCATAATCCAATAGAATCCTAAGAA
>JBKQWB010000107.1:0-22920 GCA_052139735.1 Smithella sp.
CCAGCGTCGTTTAACTCCTCAAATGGGTGGCCTGGTTTGCTCCGGAATACCCGGCCGATTTGCTCCGGATTGGGTGGCCGATTTGAAACGGAATCAGTGGCCGGTTTGGACCGGAATACTCAACAATATCTATTTCGCCGCTGGGAGATTTTTCTCAGCCAAACAAACGAGCTAGAACCGTCCCAAATAACCATAGAACACATTGCACCACAGTCAAAAACTAATCTCGGTAATTGTGTCAGCGCAATTGGCAATCTCTTACCTCTCGGTGGAACCATAAACAATCTTGCCCAAGCAAAGGACTTCCAATCAAAAATTGACCTGTACAAGCAATCAAAATTGTCTATTGTTGCGGATTTCGTAAAAAAATATCAAGGGCAAAAAGAATGGTTGGAGGACGATATAAACAATAGAACTTTGGCTATCGCTGATCTCGCCTTCACAAAAATATGGAAATTTTAATTTGAGGAAATAAAGGGGACTGTTCTATTTAATACACCAGCCAAAGAAATAATTAGAACAATCCCCTTTTATTTCCTAGTCATTATCCAGCTTTAGTGACTTTCTGGGTAAGGGCTAACCACGGAGTCCCTGACACCTGACGTGATATAATAGATAAAAAGGAATCCAAATGGCTATATTTGACTTATTTTCTAAAAGACAGAAGACACTTAGAGGCGACATTCCTGATGTCTATACTTATGACAATTTGCCAAATGCTCTAAGGGTCCAGATAATTCACATTTGGTCAGATGCACTTGGAAGTGATGAAAATTATTACGATCATTATGAGTGTGGACCAAATGTTCAAGCTGCATACAAATTTATTATTGATACTCTTTGCAGAGAATATGGTTTTTTTCAACTGCCTACTGCTGAAAAATATCAAAAAAGAATGTACCTGCATGAACTGGCAAACTACTTCCTACAAGTCGATGACGTCGAAAGGCAGTTGGATATTGTCGAATTAACTTTTAGATATATTGACAGGTTAACTCGAGAATATAACTACTTAATGAAACAAAAAGCATCTGAGCGGGCTGATGATGCTATTAATGAACTAAATACACGATTTAGAGAGCATGGAATAGGATTTCAATTTGTTGAGGGCGAGATTGTAAGAGTAGATTCAGAATTGATCCATTCTGAAGCAGTAAAACCAGCGCTAAGATTACTTAATGAAAAAAATTATCATGGAGCACAGCAAGAATTTTTAAGTGCCTACGAACATTACCGTCATGGAAAGAATAAAGAAGCACTTAATGATTGTTTAAAGTCTTTTGAAAGCACTATGAAAGCTATTTGTGATAAACGCAAATGGGCTTATCAAGCTGATGCTACAGCAAAGGCATTAATTCAAGTCTGTTTTGACCATGCCCTCGTGCCAACATTCTGGCAACAACAATTAACCTCATTACGTAGCATGTTGGAGAGCAGTATACCGACATGTAGAAACAAGCTAAGTGGGCATGGACAAGGGACAATTCCTACAGAAGTGCCAAGTTATCTTGTTGCATACATGTTGCATATGACAGCGTCGACATTGGTGTTCTTAACAACAGCTGAAAAACAACTTGCATAACAAAAAGCGCCAGCTGGCGCAAAACCGCGTAGCAGAGAAAATTGTTGAACCTTCAACCCATAATCCTCAATTTATACAATCATCAAGAACTGTGGATAAATAGGTAAAATTAACGATTAGACAAGACTTCCTTAGACATTGTCTGTCAAGTATAGTTCAGGACACTTAATCTTGGGCCGATGACAGGAAACTTTAAGCCTTGGCCGATGAAATGATAAGATGTAGAAATATTTGCGCAAATAAACAAAAAATCCCTCTTTAGAGGGATTGACATGAAAGAATATTTATTTTATAAGCTTCTTCACTTAACGCAAGTTCTTGCCAAAATTCTACTTCTTTCTTCTAGCAATATTTGCTTTCGAATTAATTTTAAGGAGCAGATGATGAAAAGAAGATATAATATAGAATTACTCAATTAAAGCCTATAGAGGTGATTTTACCCCTTTATAGGCTTTTTTTCTGCAGATTGCAGTAATTTCCAATTCCCCCGACGAACCGAAATCTGATCATAGATAAGAAAATGAGAATATTATAAAAAATCAGAATAGCAAAATCGTTGAATAAAAGCTTTTTCTCTTAATAATTTTAAAATCTTTCATTAAGAAAGAAAGGAGGATTAAGATGAAAAAAAAAGAATTCTACCAGTATGCAAATGAAAGTAGGTTTCTTCTATTTTTTGCTTTAGTCACGTGCCTGATTATCTTGGGATGCTCGAGCTTCGGTTCAATTTCTTTGCACAATGCAGTAATGAAATATGATGATGCCGTATTGCAGTCGGAACAGCAGTCGCTTCTTCTGAACATACTTAGAATGCATGACGACCAGCCGCCGCATTTCACTGCAGCAAGCGGCGTACAAGCAACTTTTACATTGTCTTCTCCTAATACGTTGGCTGGAACGATAGGAAATAATAGCAATCCGGCTCCAACATCTTTGGCGTCAACTTTGACTCTCGGTGGTACTTATACAGAAAGCCCCACTATTACTATCTCTCCTATGCAGGGTAAAGATTTCGCTGATAGGCTTTTAGGTCCAATAGACCCAACATTCGTCAAATCGATCCTATTGCAGCAGGGCACGGATAAACTTGAAAAAATGCTAAGACTAACCGGCGCTGATTTTTTCATAATTGGCCCTAAAGAATCTGCCAAAATATTCGAAATAATAAGTAATGCGGAAGGGTCAGATACTTCCCCAAAAAGCGTTTCCGAAGCGACTCCGCCTAATGGTGTCCCCAACTCCAAAAAGTCAGACACTCCCAAGAAAAGCGTTTCTGAAGCGATAAAGAGCAAACCACCCGAAAATGTTTCCGAAGGGACAAATAATTCCTGTGGGAAAGAAGTACGAGAAAAAAATCCGTTCAAATGTATAAGTAATTTTGAAGGACTTGAGAAAACAGTATATAAATATCCTTTTGAAGATGTAAAAAATATAATTTTGAAAATGGATGATGAAACCGAGAATATTTCACAAGAAGAGAAAGTAGCAAAAAGAGATGAAGCAATTGGTAAATTAATAGAGAAAGGTTTCTCGCGCGAAGAGGCATACTGTCTATCAGAAGATGCTTGTTTTATTAAAAACACTCCCGCTAAAATTATATCGGCTGAAAACAAAGATAGAGAAAAAGATGTAATGTATTATGAACTTTTTCGTAAAATCGTATTGCACATAAAAGCTGTACAATTGAGCGACCTTCTTTTTTATTCACTTATTGATATACCGATTCAAAGCGTTGAAGGCACGACCAGAAAAGATATTGACTTCGGCAAAGATGGTTTCAAAGACACGGTTGACTTGTTTGAAAAACAATATTTCTGGCGGGAAACGCCAATACAATCGCCTAAACAAGAGAAAAAAGAAGTAATCAAAATTGAAAGCGCGATAACAAAAAATGAGAGCAAAGAAATATCCAAAGGAGATAATAAAGAGACCACCAAAATCGAAAGCAAAGAAGAAACTACCAGATCTGAGAAAAAAGAAGAAAAAGAACCAAGCAAGCAGGAAAATCCATTTATCCTTAAGAAACACTACACAGTCCTTGCCCTAACAGATTTTGATTATGCATCGATGAAGGATAATGATAAATGGAATCTCGCTAGAAGAATTCAAGATGATCTTGGCATAGGTGAGGAAGTTGGATTTGGAGAAACTGTAATTGTAGTATTACTGCGCGGCAGCGAAGATAATCGTTGGCCGATTTATGGATTATTTACCCTTCGAAATTTCAGACAGGTGATGCAATTTGTCGCGGACAGTCTCATAGATCAGCCCGGATACCCGGTTGAATACAAAGTTGATCCAAGCAAATACACAATCAAGTTGTTAGACCGGTTTAATAAAAATCCGTATAGGGCAAAACTAACTTACGGATGCCTTGCCAACCCGGACCGGACACTTACAATCTATAATTCAGAAATGGGAAATAATTCAAATCTTAGAGCTCCACTTGTTACAGTTGATTACAATAAAGAATCATTTTATGTTGCTGACCGGCAGAAAAAAAAACAATCGACAGAATGGGTTGATTCCTCTCCCTTTAGATGGGATGGGCAGGTCTTAAGCATGCTCTACGAAATGTTTGAATTTAACAGGAACACTCCAACTGTTTCTACTCCTTCGGTCTCAATAGCTAAGTAATTTAAAACGTTGCGTACATTCCGAAAAGAAACTAGTTATCTAAGCGGGGCCAGAAATGGCCCCCTTTTTTTAAATAACTCTTATGAATGCTGTCAGAAATAAAATAAGTCACGCTATTTTCAATTTTATTGTGTACTTTTTTATTATACCGTTCAACTCGCAATCCTCAATTTTTATAATAATAGAAAATTAAACCTTTTGGCGGAATCAACGATAAGACAAGACTTCCTTGGACATTGTCTGTCAGGTCAAGTAGAGGTCAGGGCACTTAAGCTTTGGCCGATGAAATGATATATTAATTTCTTTAAGGCTGGACTATTCTTACTTTGACAATTTCCCGACTACCCTGGAACAATAAAAAAAGGCCTCCATATATTTCAAAGAGGCCTTTAAATAGTAATTAATTTCTGTTTTTACTCTCCCAGCGCTTTAATTCCTTTACTGTTAAAGAATAATTCATTAAATCCGAATTTTGATAATTAAGGAGAAGAAAAGACTCATTGACATTAATGCCCAAAGATGCTTATGTAATATTATATGAGATGGAATCACGCCATTAAATGAAATACTGCGATTCACGTATTTAAGTCTATTCTACTGGATGTTACCATAAAAAAAGAAACACAGGGCCTTCGTGGTGACTATCACCCTTAAAAGACCAACTGTAAAATGAAGGACTTAAGCTAAAAAACAACACGACACAAGTGGTTCTTGTTAGTCCCTCGCAAGAATAGATGTTCTACGAGGGATTTTTATTTTTCTTTAGAAAAACAGGGTGAAAAGATGAGTCCGTAAACTGTTCTGGTGTTGGATAGTTGTTCAGAATTGAGGACAAGGCAGTGTTTTTGTTTTTAGATCAAAAATAATGGGGAGAAAATCCGGATTGTAGCAAGTGATTATTTTAAAGGGAGAAATAAAATGAATATACACATTATTGAGCCATTGAATAATTTTGTAAAGTTAGCAGAGGACAGATGGGAAAGCGGTTTGTTGAGCGTAGATGAAAGCAGCGCTAAGAAACTGGTTGGCGGTGAAATTTATTTTCACAAAAAACGACTTGAACCATCTTTTTTCGGAGGTTCAATAACTGACTATCGCATCAATCAAGATGCACAAAATCAGGAAAAAATTGTTTTCACGCTCCAATATAATGCAACCTGCAGAAATGTTAAGACAGATAAATATGGATGGTCAAAAAAGATGAAAATGACCTGCAATGAATGAATATCTGCTTGATTACCGGCTGCGGATTATAAACAAAGGGGCAAAACATCGTCACCATCCGTCTATTATGGTTTCCTCCGTTATGGTTTCCTCCGTTTGCCTATTTCTTCTTTTTTGAAGCTTTCGTCTCTTTTGTCTGGAGCTTCAGGCTCTGCTTCCGCCTTCTCCTTTTGCGGTCCATTTCCTTTTTCCGTTCGATCTTGTGATGGCTCATGATATCTCCTTAATACTCTATCAGACTGTTGCCGGGTCTTGATTTTGGTGTACTCGGCTTTATATTAGCCTTATTCTGCTTAGCGGTCCTGCGCTTTGAATCCTTATTCATTTGTTTTTAGCTGGAAATTGGTTTCTCCATTTTATTTAAGCTGATAGCCTTTCTCCCGGAATATTTTCAGGCAGGCATCGGCGACAACATCGTCATAAAGAATGCCCTTATTTTTTTCGATTTCTTCAAGGGCTGCCTCAATACCTAAACCCGGACGATACGGGCGGTGGGAAGCCATGGCCTCCACTACGTCGGCAACAGCCATAATACGGGCTTCTATGAGGATGTCATCTCCTTTTAGATTTCTTGGATAACCGGAACCATTCATCCGCTCGTGATGCTGATAAACTATCTGTGCCAGCGGCCAGGGAGATTCCACATCCTTCAGCATCTCATATCCAATCTGAGGGTGTCCTTTAATCAGGGAATATTCAATGTTTGTCAGTTTGGTAGGCTTGGACAATATCTCCGCCGGGATTGATAATTTCCCGATGTCATGGATGGAACCTGCCATCCGGATTCCTTCTATTGTGTTCGGAGATAAGCCCATCTCAGTTGCAATGGTGCGGGCCAGATCGGCAACCCTCTTCTGGTGCCCTGCCGTATAAGGATCTCTTGTTTCCGATGCCGAACCCAATACCCCAATAGTCGTGCCAACCGCTTTCTTGAGTCGGTTGAGGGTCTGGCGAAGTTGTTCCTCGGCATGCTTACGAATAGTGATATCTTCTATCAGACCTTCAAGGTAGAGGATTTTCCCATGTTCATCCTTGACCGTTCGGGCATTAATGACTACCCAGAACTTGCTTCCGTCCTTTTTATAAAATTCAACCTCAAAACATTCGACAAACTCTTTTTCTTTACTGATTTCCAGGAATCTTTTCCGGTCTTCAGGATGAACATAAATCTGGGTTCCCATGTCTTTTATAGACTCAATTAATTCCTCAGGTGAGTCATATCCGGCCATCCGGGCAAGCGCAGTATTGGCCGTGATAAGCCTGCCCTCTATGGTCGATTGGTAAATGCCTTCAACGGCGTTTTCAAAGATGTTGCGATATTTTGCTTCGCTATTCTTAAGCGCCTCCTCCGACTTCTTGAGTCCGGTTATGTCACGGGCGATTCCCAGCACTCCGATGAGCCTGCCATCGATATCGTACATCGGGGTTTTGATCGTCTCAAATAGTCCATGGTAACCGTCATCGGCAAAGGTAAGCCATTCTTCGTTGGCGCTGGGTTTTCCGGCGGCTATCGCCTTGCGGTCATGCTCGCGAAAGAAGTCCGCCAACTCTTTATCTACAAAATCGTAGTCGGTTTTGCCGACAATGTTTGCTTCTTCGGCGCCGAAAAAACGTTCGCACGTCGTATTGCAGGCCAGATAGATTCCGTCCGCGTCTTTCAGCCAGATCAGGTCGGGGATGGTTTGCACCAGGGTGCGCAGACGGGCTTCGTTCTCAGCAAGTGATCGCCCTAACAGTTCGCGTTCGGTAATATCATGGTAATTAACAATTACAGCCTCAACAACATTGCCGTTTACCAGATTGCTTCCTATAACTTCCATCGTACGCCAGCTTCCATCCTTATGGCGAAGATGCATTTCGCCATGTATAACGGGGGAGTTTGTATCCTTAACCAAAGTATTGAATGAATCAGCTAAAAACTTCATGTCATCCGGATGAACAAGCTCAAATACATTAGCACCAATCCTTTCCTCAGGCTTGAATCCCAAAACTCTCTCCACCGCCGGATTTATATAAGTGATAATTCCTTCCAGATTAATGTGAACAATGATATCTAAAGAGTGCTCTATGAAAGCCCGGCACAGCTTTTCCTCATAGCGTAATTTCTCCTCCATATGCTTTTTCTTGCTTCTAACTTCTGCATCTTTTAATTCTCTGGCTATGGCTGAGCAAAGACGGGACATATTATGCTTCATAATATAATCCTGGGCGCCTAAACGCATACATTCTATGGCCACATCTTCGCCGATAGTTCCGGATATAATTATGATAGGGATGTCAATATTTGCTTCTTTTAGTTCTGTGATGGCTGAGGGGGCATTGAATTTCGGCAGGCTATAATCGCAAAGGATGATGTCCCATTGCCTGTCTTTGAGGGCTTTTTTCATGGCAACGGCAGTTTCTATCCGCTCATATACCGGATTGTATCCGCCTTTTTTAAGTTCACGGATTATAAGCAGTTCATCATCTTCCGAATCTTCAACCATTAATACGCGGAGTGATCGATCTTTCATGAGTTGCTCCCTGCGCGTTAAAATGATTCCAGTTGTTGAAATGTCAACCAGTGACTATCATTACCGATGAATGATTCTTAATAATGGCTAAATAATTTTATGTATGTGATAATATGTTCTTATTCTTATAATAAGTCAATGCAATATTACTCGTCGGTATGCAAGGCTTAAGTGCTGTTATTTGCAGTAGGGTTAATATAATTATTGATTTTCTAAAACAGAATATGATATTATTTTAATTAAGCAAGTTATCCTGACATTGCAGGGCCGCGCTACGGTATAACCGAAACCATAAAGCTTTAAAAAAGAGATTATACTGTGAGCGAGCTTGATTTAAAATATCTGATAGTAGAATACAATAAAGCTGATGTCGAGTTAGCTCTCTATGATTTCAAAGAAAACGGCATGAAAAGCAATTTTCACATTGCAGGAAATGCTAATGAAGCCTTCAACTACCTTTTTGCAAAAGACAGCTCCCCGAGAGTTGACCCCCTTAAAACAATATTTTTGGATTTACATCTTCCAAAAACCAGCGACGGTTTGGAGTTATTGATCAACATCAGGCAGAATGAAAAAACAAAAAATATTCCTGTTGTGATATTGACATGCTCGACTCATCCCAAAAGCATAGATGAGTGTAAACGCTTAGGTGTTTCCGTATTTATTGAGAAACCTTTATTATATGAAAATTTTATTGAAGCGATCAGGAATGTCGATAAATAATTTGTAATCCTGATCAGGCCGGATATAAGAATTATTTACAAGTTTGACTGTCCATCGCGAGTGTTTTATATATTGCCGGTGGAAGCTGATCCAGACAGTCTTTTAAAACACATGCGCTGGCGCCTTGAGCAAGGATTTTGATGATTCTTTCTTCGTCATCTTTTAACGCACCGGTAACAAGTATAAACGGAACATTTGGGAATCGTTTTTTCGCCTCTGCCAGAGCCAATGCTCCGTTGTATTGAGGAAGATCATAGTCGGAAAGAATCAAATCGGGATAAAATTTCTCTAATCCCCTCAGAAATTCTTTCTCGTTGACAGCCCATTGTGCTACAAAAGGAATTCCCGCTTCTATCAAAGCTTCCTGCACAAGTTCGGCATCACTTGCTCTATCTTCTAAAATTAGAATACGGATCTTTTTATTCATGATTAGCATTCTCTAATCATCATTTATCAATTAGTTTTATGATATGATATTGTAGGACAGATACGAAATGCAATGGTAGAAAAGTGAGAGGCAATTGGAAGATCTATCTTACTATCCTTTGCGCTTTAAACTTTTCCAATTTACCTGGCTGAAATATTCTTTCGAACTGTAATTCTTGCTCTTTTCTAAATGCGGAGCGTGTGGACTTGTGAAAAAAACAACCTCACATATATATATCCTGCAACGGATTTCCCTCTGCAAGAATACTTATGAAAGGTTTATCTGTGCAACTATATTGCAGCTTACTATTTGAAGTCTTGTATTTTTGTGGAGGTGAACATTTTGTGGATAACAGTCAACGAGGATTACCATTTAAACTGTTCCTGTTGTTGTGATTCATAAAAAATCCTGTTTCTACCGTTCTCCTTCGCCCGGTACATGAGTTTATCTGCCCGGTTAATGAACGCTTTTATCACTTCCTTCGGCTTGTACTGCGCCACACCAATGCTCACTGTTATAGAGGCCTCTTTACTCAAATCCGGGAGAAAAACCTCTTTCCTTAGTTCCGTTTGGATTCTTTGCGCGGTCACCATTCCTTCATCGCTTGTGGTCATCGGCAGCATAATTGTAAATTCCTCGCCGCCGTAACGATAGGCGGAATCCGTTTCACGCAGGCATCGTTTGATAACCGAACCTAGCTTCGATAATACAGAATCCCCCTCAACATGGCCGTATGTATCGTTGAAATCCTTGAATTTGTCGAGATCAATCATCATAAGGGTAAATGGTTGTTTATAGCGATTAGTCCGCTCTATTTCTCTTTCAAGCTGAGCGTAAAAATGCCTGGAATTGTAAAGCTGCGTAAGGTCGTCGATTATGCTCAGTTCTTTGTATCGTCGTTCACTTTCCAGCAAAGCATCCTCCATCTTCTTGCGCTCATTGATATCGCGGTAGTTAACAATTATAGATTCAACAACATTATTGTTTACCAGGTTGCTTCCCACAGCTTCAAATTTCCGCCAGCTTCCATCCTTATGACGAAGACGCACTTCAAATTGCACAACAGGGTCATTTGTATCGGTGAACAATATGATGACTTTATCAGTTAAATGCTCTAAGTCATCCGGATGAACAAGCTCGAATCCATTGGCGCCAATCCTTTCTTCGGATTTGAATCCCAAAACTTTCTCAAATGCCGGATTCTCATAGGTGACAGTCCCTTCTGCGTTCAAAACAACAATGATGTCGGAAGAATTCTCTACAAGAGCCCGAAAGCGCCGTTCCTCGTGGCGTATTTTTTCCTCCATATGCTTACGCTGGGAGATATCTCGACATATTGTTATCGTATGTTTTTTCCCCTCTATTTCAATACATGTTGCATTGATCTCTATAGGGGTAATGCTGCCTTTTGCATCCACATAATCAATTTCAAAGTTTCTTATGTATCCTTTGTCAAAGCAGGCCATCACCGCTTCTGCATTTTTTTCTTTTTGCGATTCGGCAGTCCATTCGATGACGCTTCTGCCTGCTATTTCACTCAAATCATGATGTCCGGTAAGGCGAACATATTCGGAGTTTGCATCCCGCACTAAACCATTCTGATCAATAATGACGTAACCCGTGTCGGTTGTTTCAATCAATGTCCGGTATTTATCTTCGCTCTCCCGCAGAGCCTCTTCTGCCTGCTTGCGTTCGGTCATGTCCAGGATCACACCATTAAAGATCAATTTATCCTCAAATTCAATGGGTGCTGAAATCCCCCGGAGATACATCTCTTCACCGGTCGGCTTGATGTATCTCCCCTCGAAATTCCACCTGCTTATGGAGCGGACCGCCTCATTGATCGAGTTGAGAAATCTTTCCTTCTCTTCAGGGATGATGCAGGTAACAAGCTCGGGGAAATATTTCTGCGGATCATTTGATAGACCTAAAAGATCACGAGCATTCTCACTGAGATAATTAAGTCCCATTTCTCCATTATGACGGACGAAGAATTGAAAGACCCCGCCAGGCAGATTGCTGGCAATTCCCCTGAATCGCTCTTCGCTAATCCGCAATGTCTCCTCCGCCCGCTTGCGCTCGGTGATGTCACGAAGATTAACCATTACAGCTTCGACAATATTATCGTACACCAAATTGCTTGCCACAGCTTCAAACGTATTCCAGCCTCCACTCCTATTACGAAGACGTACTGCAATTTGCTGAGCAGGGGCATTTGTATCCCCGAACAATGTATTAAATGCATCTGTTACAATATTAAAGTCATCCGGATGAATATTGTCAAATACGTTGGCGCCAATTCTTTCTTCAGGCTTTAATCCCAAAGATTTCGCGATTGCCGGATTTTCATAGCTGATAACCCTTTCTCGATTCACGATAACAATGATGTCCGAAGATTGCTCTGCAAGAGCCCGGAACCGCTGTTCTTCTTTGTGTAATTTCTCCTCCACCTTTTTGCGCCCGGTAATATCCATAAAACTTCCAAGCGTAGCTCGTTCCTCTTTATATACGATGGGGGTGATTGTCTCCAAAACCCACATTATTTCATTGTTTTTCTTGACGAACCTGTATTCATAAGGTTCAAAGCTTTCCCCTTTCAAACACTTTATCGCTTCATCCCGGACCATGTCTGTGTCATCAGAGTAAATATAATTGAGGGAATATGTGCCGAGAAGCTCCGTTTCTGTATAGCCGGAGAGTTTTTGATACAACTCGCTGACATAAACAAATTTACCATTTTGTACGATATATATTCCGATTCCGGCATTTGCTATAATGGCTTTTGCCAGATGGGATAAATCGTCTTGCAGGGAGTGGTTCTTTTTAGGTCTGCTTGATGCTTTCGGGTTGGTTGTCATTTGTCATTCAACTTCCTTATTTTGAATGTGATCAAATAACGTCTGATCAATCTAACAAATATCATCGTTCCGATGCTGAGCTTATATGCTTAAGAATCTGTTAATTCTGTTTTGATCATGTTCCTTAAAAATTATAGTAATATAAATAATATCAATGCAATGGTAAACAACTTCAAGAAATGCCGTTGGATTCTTAAGTTGATGGTCCCGAAAGTCATATAATTGCATCAACAATGCTTCCAATTGACACATCCCTATCTTCTTAAAGTTGTTATTTTAGTAGTAGAATTGCTGACTTACTGAGAAATCGTCCGGCAGTTCTGCCACCCTATCCCTTTATGAAGACTTAGGCCAGAAACTTTGCGTCCCGCCTTTTCAGGCAGTTTGCCTTTTCCAAACTTTAGCTTATATTAGAGGCGAAATATAATCAAAGTCAAGAGATATTATAAATACGAAATATGCGGTGGCGATGTTTGCCGCCAGGTGTGAACAGTGTTTATTATGGATTGAAACCAATTACTAAAATTACAAAAGAGTCCTTGATTTGAGCCGGTCTCGGCTTCGGGTTTTCGATGGTTGGTTCCATTGCCGGAGCAAATTCCGCAGCGGGCAGATAAATATTATGAGTTTTCGTATCTATTGCCATAGTGCGAGCTCCACGTTGAGTTGGCACTGTTTCAGATACTTCAAACCTGCCATGAGCTGATTCCTTTACCACTGTTAAAGTACCTTCACCGTTTGCGCTAAATGCAAGACCCGTTTTCTGATCAAAACCATTGCCGTCAACACCTGAACCGATCGGTACCGCAGCAATTAATTTCCCTTTGTTCACATCCAGAATTGTCATAATTTTGTTATGACATCCTGAGAAGACGAGGTGATGTTCTTTATCCAGACCCATACCTGTTGGTTCCTCGCCTGGTTTCAATGAAAACCTTTTTGATACAGAAAGACTCTTGCCGTCAATTTCAGCGACCTCGGCGGTGTCTTCGATATTAACATAAACATGTCCCTTTTTATCAGCCGCGGCAAATTCCGGTTTGCCGCCAAGAGCAATTACAGCGTTAATCTTTCCTGAGGTTGCATCGAATACAGTAGCATCATTACTTTTACCGTTAAATGTATATACTTTTTTATAAGCAGGTTCATACAAGATAGCATCCGGATTGGTTCCGGTCTTTACCTGTCCGATGATTTTCAGAGTTTTCAAATCAAAGATAACCGCCGTATTGGATTTTCCACAGCTGATAAATCCACGGCCAAGCTCTGAGGCTATCGCAATGCCGTGAACACCCGGCGTATCCGGAATATCGCCAACAATCTTATTTTTATCAATATCTATTACTATAACATGAGTACTCCTGGAAACATATAGCCTGCGCGCTTCACTGTCTACAGACAGATAATCCCATCCGCCTTCCCCGCCAATCTGAATCTTTTTGATGATATGATATCCGGGAGCCGCAGCATAAGCAGTCGAACTGATAACTACAGCACAAAACAAGCAAAGCACTTTTAAAAGAGTATTTTTCATTATTGTCGCCTCCATTTGTTGCTCTTGATATAAGACTATTTAAGAGAATTGCTTAACGATTACTGATAACCCTTGTCTGTTTTGAAGCGTTGGTCAGATCTTCATTTCTCATTAGTGAATTATCCCCCGGATTATCGCGAATAAGGATAAAGAGCTCGCAATTATCCACAGTGTTACACCCTGGAACATTGGACGAAACCCAACATTCCTTAAAACATCTTTTGTTAAACCTGAACCGATAAGAAAAAGTGTCAAAACCAGCAGTCTTCTTCCTCCAAAAGCAAAAGTATCCCATACCGTATTGAAATTCGGAAGAGTCGAACGAATAATTGCCGCAAGGACAAATCCGATGATAAAATAAGGGAAGTGTATTTTCTCGCTGGTTTTTTTATAGAAGGCGTATCCGAGAACAATGGGAGTAATCCATAGAGCACGCGTCAGTTTTACTGTTGTGCCAATAGCCAATGCTGTAGCTCCATATGCCGCCGTTGCGCCGACCACGCTGCTTGTATCATGAATCGCAAGTGCGGCCCATACGCCAAAAGAATTCTGACTCATATGAAGGCTATGTCCGATAAATGGAAACAAGAACAATCCGATTGAATTAAGAGTGAAAACTATAGCAAGTGAGACTGCAATTTCTTCATCTTTGGCTTTCAGCACAGGAGCCATTGCCGCTATAGCGCTGCCGCCGCAAATTGCGGTGCCAAACGAAATCAACTTTGATGTTCTTGAATTGATTTTTAACAATCGCCCTATATAATTGCCGACAACAATAGTGATCGTTATTCCGATTATTGTGTAGATAATCGAATGTTTTCCTTCTTCGATCACCTGAAAAATCCCGATTCCGAATCCTAGTCCGACGACTGACATTTGAAGCAATATTTTACTTAACTTACCCGCCAATTGGGGGAATGGATTGTTTAATGTAAGCCCAAAGACAATACCCGCCGCAAGCGCCGTAGGAGTATCAACAAATGGCAAAAGGGAAACAATTGAAAGAACAATGAATAATATCTGCTTCAAATATTCGAAAGAAAAGCGTTTTGCCGAATTATTTTTGCCCAGAGGAGTAATGCCTTTAAATAGATGATTTTTATAATCTTTCATAGTGTCTGTCTAAAAATTAATATACTTAGTCGGTTTTTTTAATTATGGGTGCAGTCCTGGCCTGTTTAAGTCAGCATTGACATCTTAAGTCTTGCTTATTTTTCTCTCGGATACGGCCAGGCCATGACACCGCCTTCCATGACCTTGACATTTTTCCATCCATTATTTTCCAGCACCAATGCCGCCTCATAGCCGCGCAATGAAATTTTGCAGTAACAGATGATTTCTTTTTTCTTATCTTCTGGAAGCTCATTCAATCGCTTGCGTAGTGCGCCAAGGGGAATTAGTTTTTCGCCGATGCCGAGACGCATCTGCTCAAATTCATCAGGTCCCCGCACGTCGATGAGGAACGGCTTCTCGTTGGCGTCAACTTTTTCCTGAACTTCTTTAGAACTGACGCCTTTGAGCCTGCCTTTTATTTTATTTTGCATCAGATGCGCTGTGGCAATAAAATGATCAATAGCCAGGGAAAAAGGCGGAGCGTAGGGGAGATCGGCGTTTATGAGATCTTCGACAGTCAGTTTTCCTTGAATGGCAATCGCCCATTGGGCGATTTGTTTACTTACGTTGCCGGGTCCGATGCACTGAGCGCCCAATAACTTACCGTTTTTTCGATCGGCTATGAGCTTGGTCACCAGGAGTTTACCTTCCATGTACCCCGGTTTGTCAGGGCTGACGTTAATCACTGTAATGATGTCCGAATAACCCAATTTCTTTGCGATTGTTTCTGAAAGTCCCGTTGAACCTGCGGAGTAATCAAAAACCTTGCAGATACCTGTTTGAATTGTTCCGGGAAATTTTACGCAATTTTCAGAAGCGGCATTTTCTCCCGCCACGCGTCCCTGAAGATTAGCCAAATCGCCGTAGGGGGCCAGCACTTTCTTGCCGGTAATAAGATTGACGTTTTCAATGCAGTCGCCAGCAGCATAAATATCGGGATCGGAAGTCTGCATGTACTTGTTGACATTTATGCCGCCCAATTTACCGATTTTCAAACCTGCCTCTTTGGCCAATTTGACGTTGGGAATTACGCCCACGGCCACTACAGCCAGTTCACAGGCTAGTTCCGTTCCGTTTTGCAGTTTGACCGCCGTCAGCTTGCCGTTCTCGCCTAGAAACTCTGCAACGCCGTTGTTGGTGATGACATTGGCTCCTTTGCTGCGAACATGAGTCTCCACGAGTTTCGCAAGTTCCCAATCCAGAAAAGTGAGCAGTTGAGGCAGAAGTTCAATAACTGTTATTTCAATGCCTGCAAGATGAAGCGCCTCACAGGTTTCGACGCCAATTAAACCGCCGCCGATGACAACGGCCTTTTTGATTTTCTTTTCATCCCGGACTTTGCGCAGAAAATCAGCGTCTTTCATGGATTTCAAGGTTGTAATGCCTTCGAGTTCCAGACCGGGCACCGGCGGCATTTGAGCGACAGAACCGGTGGCAATAATTAGTTTGTCGTAAATCATTGAGCCGGTTTCTCCCGACACAATATTTTTGAAAGAAACAGAATGGTTTTTCCGGTCGATGGCTGTAACTTCCGTGTTTACTTTCGCGTCTATGTTTTTGGCGTTGAGATAAAATGCCGGAGTTCTCACAACGCCTGTGGGTGTACTCAAAAGCATATTGCGGTTGTCGAAATATCCGCCGATGTAATAGGGATAACCGCAGGTTGACATGGAAAGATCAGCGTCTTTCTGGAGGATGACGATTTCGGCATTGTTGTCGATTCTTCTGGCTTTAGCCGCCGCCTTGGGACCGGCGGCCGACCCGCCGACAACTACGATTCTTTTTCTCTTTGTCATAGCGCCCTCCTTATAATAGTTGTTTGTTAAACGAATGTAAGTTTTGTTCCGGCCATGTTTAATATAAAGCGACTGCATTCATATTCATACGTGGGCATAATTTATATCCCTTTTATTAATGCGTTATTGGTTATTTTTTTTCAATCGTTATGGCATTCATGCTCATGCTGAGCACAGGCGATCCCGCTGTCTTCCAGCTTACCGGCAAGCCAACTTTCCGCAACTGCTTTCACATCGCCGGAGCAGCCGCGCAGGACATCAATGCCGTGGCCGTTCAATACATTAACAGCGCCCTGTCCCATATTGCCGGCCAGCATAAGTTTGACGCCCTGTTGGGCCAGTGTCTGGGCAATATTTGATTTGCAGCCGCAACCGGCAGGGGAAGCAATCTTTTCCTCCGCCGTGATTTTTTTCTGTCCGTCAATGGTGAATACCGTAAAGTGTTCACATTGTCCAAAGTGTTCGTCAATCCGGTTCATACGTGATGGTAATGCGATTTTCATAAAATTTCCTTTAAAAATATTAGTTATTCTTTCCTGCACTGCGTTTTTTTAGCCCTGCAGCAGGGTTTTGTTTCGTTAAGAGCAACTTCCCCACCTTCAATTTTCAGAGCTTTTCCGTTAATTAGAACATCGGCTATTTTTTTGTGTGCCGCTTCTATAATCCTGCCGAACGTTTGGCGGGAAATGTTCATTTTAGCCGCCGCTTCTTCCTGATATAGCTGCTCGTAATCCGCCAAACGAATCGCTTCAAATTCATCCAGATTCAGAACAATCTCTTCCAAATCCACAGCAGGTATTCCACGCGGCTTGAAATAATTTTTATCAGGTATTCCGCAGATATTACGTTGACATTTAGGCCGGGGCATTTGTCCTGATTACTCCTTTTGGGCTATTATAAGCATATGCCCATAACTTGTCAAGGTATAATTTTTCTCTGCTGACGGTAAAGCAAGATAAGAAGACAATTGTATGATTGAGGATTGCGGATAGTAAGAGAATTACGGCAATCTACCGGGCGTGGCCGAAATACGGTTAAAGCACGACTGAAACACGCCTGAAACACTGTGAGCAAGCCCGTTCCAATCAGCCATAGAGTTTCTTCACCAGCCATGAGATCTTTAGCCCCAGTGTTAGTGCGCTCTGGATTCCTTCTTCATCTTTTTTCACCTCACCCTTATCTCTGGCAACGCTCATTGCCCGGCCTGCTATGATCATTTCATTGCTGAAGAAGAGATGGTTCATGGTTTCTATGGTATGCATTCCTCCGGTGCGGCGGAAACAGGATACAGAAGCCCCGACTTTGTCCTTGTACATCTTTCCATTTGCCAATCCGACAAAGCCCGCCCGGTCGATCAATGCCTTCATCTCCGCTGTGACATCCTGAAAATAGGAAGGCGATCCCAAAACGATACCCTGAACCTGCGTCATCTTTTCTATATATTCGTTTGCCGCATCATTTTTAACGGCGCATCGCTGATCCTGATTCTCGAAACACTTGTAACAGGCTATACATCCGTGAATCTTTTTTGCCGAGAGTTGGACCAGTTCCGTTTCAATGTCCTCTTTTTCGATCTGCCGTAAAATGTAGTTCATCAATGTGGTGGTGTTGCCGTCTTTTCTTGGACTGCCGTTGAAACCGATGACCTTCATATGATTCCTCCTTTAAATTATGAGGTATTTTAAAAAATTATCCGGAAACAGCCGGAAAGAGCCAGAAAGAGCCGGAAAGAGAACGCCCTGCTTTACTTCAATCCTGTCCCAGAACTCCCGGTACGATGGGTCTCGAATAAATCGTAATTCTTTTTAAGCAAATCCGGTATGGGTAAATTGTAAGGACATTTCTCGATGCACACTCCGCATTCATCACATAATTGTGTTGATTCCATGGGAACTTTTAAAAACTCAACCGATACCCTGGGTGACATGCGGCTGGCGACAATCGGATAACCCATCGCTGATGTAATTAGAACGCCGTTTGGACATGGCTGGCAATACTCGCAACGACGGCAGAATATCTTGCCCAATTCCTGCCTGTATTTCTCCATAAGTTCTAAATCATGGCTGGTGATATCATTTTGATGTTTGTATATAGAGATGATTTCATCAATCGACTTCTCCGAATCAAAACCGGGAATTGGTATAATATCGGAGAACTGCCTGAGATATTTAAAAGCCAGAGCGCCATTATCAATCACTCCGCCGGCAAATGGTTTCATAATAATAGTTCCGATCCCCTTTTCCCGGCAATATTTATGCAACTCGTCTTTAGCTTCCTGTTCGATAAAATTGAAAGGAAACTGAACCGAACTAAACAGCCCGGTCTTTGCCAGTTTAATGGCCATCTGCAAGTTGTGAGAAGAAACACCTAAGAATCTGATTTTCCCTTCCTGCATTGCTTTTTGGGCTTCACCCCAAGCTCCGCCGTCTTTTGTAATCTTCTCCCACTCTTCATCATTGGCCACTTGATGAAATTGGTATAAATCAATATAGTCGGTTTTCATTGCTTTGAGGCTGCCTTCAAGGTTTTGCCGAAACCCTGCGGCAGTGCGCTGAATGGTTTTTGTGGCGATTATTATTTTATCGCGGAGGTGGGATAAGGCCTGACCGATTTTAGCTTCGCTGTCCCGGTACATATTGGCGGTATCGTAAAAAGTTATTCCCTGATCAAACGCATAGCGCAATACTTTCACTGCTTCACCGGTTTGCAGGCGGATTATCGGAATTCCGCCAAAACCAACCGCTGAAACTTTTAAACCGGTTTTGCCTAAGTTGATATACTTCATACACCCTACCCTGCCAGTGATATTTGTACCATATGTTCAGTTAGAGTTAAACCACTTTTTGAGGATTACAACTGAAAGAGTGTAACCACTGGAATCATTGACTTCACCTTATAGATGACTTTCAACTTGGAATTTAATTGATGATAACAGATTTAAATTCTATATTATCATTGAAGTTGATGATTGATAATACCAGGACTAATTGTTATAACTAAAGTCAAGAAAGGCGGAAATTACATATGCTTGCTTTATACTATGGTTTGTTGTGGATCGGTATGCTCGTAGGCAGCCTATCGCTGACAGTTTTGATTGTTGTTTTGGCAATCCACCTAAAAAAAGTTTTCTGGCAGCGACTCTGGCCAATACTTACCGTCACATTAATTTCTTTGTTATTAGTTTGCTTCGTAATATTCGCCGGAATATTATTTTTCGGCAATTTTCAACCCAAATGGCTTTTCTGGTATAGCTTGGCGTTACTGCTGGTTTATCTTACCGCTTCAATCTGTATTCTTAAATATGGGTTGTCTGCAAGAAAGATTGAAGAACAAAAAGAGATAAAATCGCCGCATATTAAAATTGCTGCAGCTTCCATATTTCTCATGGTTTTTAGTTTAATCGTTATAGTTTACAGCAACATAAAAATCATTGACAAGTATTCTCATGTTTATAGTGAGGTTACTAAAGAAATAAACAGTATGCTGCCGGTGCGTATTCCCGAATCTCAAAATTCCTATCCTCTTTATGAGCAGGCATCAAAAACATTTGAAGCAAAGGGAAAACTTCCGGAGTGGTTTCACAATTCACCGCCAAATCGTGCCCAGGTGCCCTCACATATTTTTTCTGCTGAAGTATCAACTTTTGTAGCTAAAAATCAGGACGCATTGATACTACTGCATAAAGCCTTATCCATGCCTGATTATTGGTATGAAATAAAAGCTGACAAATGTTTCCTCGAGTCAGATATGACAAGATTTATGCCTTATAGACAAATGGCCTGGCTGTTGAGTTACTCTGCCATTGCCAAGTCCGGTACCGGAAATCATGCCGCTGCCTTGCAAGATTTGGCTGCTATCGAAATTATATCTAAACACGTAAAAAGCTATCCAACGCTAATATCATTGATGCTTAGCATGGTTATAGATTCGACCAGGGTATCGTCACTGGAATATATTTTAGCTACTTCATCAAACATGTCTATTGGTGCGATCAAGTTGCCGGTGAAGGTACACGCCGCTTCTGTAGAAGAAACTCAAAACATTTATCTATTCGAATCTTTGATAGGTTTGCAAATACTATCCAAATATGGAGCAAATAGAAAATTTTATGACAACTCATGTTGCATGCCTTGTGATACTCATTTCTGTGATTATTTATGGAAATATATTTTGAGTCCGGTTAGTAGTGTGGCTTACAGCGTTTTTTTGTACCCTATAGATATAGAATCTCAAATGAAAACTATTCCGGAAATATCCAGGCAGGTCACAAGTTATGAAGAATTATATCGTAGCATAGAAAAAGCTGATCAGATTAGATTATCTGAAGGTAGCATGCTTTCAAAAATATCGTTCTTTTCAGATAATTATTTAATTGACCGTATCATGAGTAACGATGCCCGAAAAGGATTAGCTGATTTAGCTTGGGCTGTTACTGCATGCAAAGCAGAAACAGGCCGCTATCCGGCAAATATTGAAGAATTGGTTCCTAAATAATATTGATCGTCTTCCTATTGATCCATACGATAACCAGCCCCTGAAATTAAAGCACGTCAAAGGAGGGCTTGATCTTTACAGTGCCGGTTACAATCCGAAATTGGATTTAATAAGAAAGGAAGATTCCAAAGGAATGATCCATTTCTACCTGGGCAAAGATGCATATGAAGAATACCGATTAAAGCCGGAACGGGAAAAACTTAAACAGAAAAAATAATCATGAGGGGAAATAGGGGGCAAGATCAGCTGTCCCCTATTTCCTTAATGACTATTGAAGCGATCTATCAACTTGTGAGTTCCTACAAAATATAGGCTATAAATATTTCCGGTTTGTTTAAAAACGCATCTATAAAATTCATCAATGTAGAATTCCCAAAATTCAGTGCCTTTAATCCGGTGTATCCTTAACGATGGATGCTTTGGATTATTTCTTAACGCCTTTATTTGTTTTTTGAATTTCTCTTTGATTTGCTTAGGCAGGCAATCATATTGATCAAGAAACGAATCATCATACGCAATAATGATTTCGTTCATTATCTATCCTTTAACTTTTTAATAAACTCATCGGCATTAGTCTTTTTATACTTTCCGGTAGAATAGTTTTTCTCAGACTTCTTAACTTTGTTTTGTACTTCATCCGTAAAAAACCACATTTGCGATCTGGGGACACTCTCAACAGGGAAAAGAATGATTCTGCCTTGAACAACTTCATAACCGAGCTTATCGCCTTCATGGATAGAAAGCTGATTTCTTGCCTCTTTCGGAATTACTATTTGACCTTTTGTAGATATTGTTAAAGTTCTCATAGGTAAGAAAGTAAGCCTTATTTACTAATAAGTCAAGTTCTTTTAATAGGTGGTGTATTCCCGCAGTAACGGCAGCAACCAGGCATACTCCCTAAACTGTCAAAAAACTGTCAGACTTTGGAAGTCCCCCGACCAGAGGCGGGGGTTGACCTAAAGGAAATTATCCCCTTTTAAAGGGTTGCCTCCAAAGCGATCATCCAGTGCCTGTAAGCACGCACCGGGCAAGAATTTCTGCGGCAAGATCAAGACTCGCTTCCCGGCCTACGGCGGAGCCAAGCAAGCGTACCTGGTTACTTCTGTTGAGCAGACGGTCGTCGAATGCGGCGCCGGGGGCATGCAGGCGCAGTTGACTGATGAGATGAGAAAAATTCAGTTTTCGGGACAATTTCATCTCAGCGCCGAAACCATCGTAATTCATGCCGGTCAGGCTCAATACCGCCGTTGGCCGCTCATGGGCATAGAGATAGAGGATCTCTTCACTGTCTTCGCTGGACACTTTTTCCTGATGCACAACCTTCTTAGTCATGGGGATGCCGCCGGCAAGCAAGGTCTTGCCCATGCTGAACTTCTTCTCCACAGTCGTTTTTGTCTCGCTTATGCCCACTACGCTTATACCTGTGAGAATCAGTCTCATCTGGGCATAGGGAAGTGTCTCTTGTTGGCCGTCGTGAGCCTCGATTTTCAGCACGCTTTCTTCAAACTTGAAGTGGCGCACGATGAAAAAACCGCTTCGCAGGCGCACAGCCGCGGCGTCAACAATCAGGGCATTGATGCCGACGCGACACAATTTTTCCGCAAGCACCGAAGCCTGCTGCTGATCCGCAAAACCGGCCACCACGGACGGGCCGCCGCCGATCAACCGTTGCCGCGCCTCGAACACAATAATGCCAAGGGCATCGGCCAGGGCTTGCACCATCTCTGGTGTTTCTTCACGCCAACCGTAAATGACAACGACAAACATGTTAAGCTCCGGTTCTTTAGTTGCTTATTTTAGTTCAATAATGATTATATGTATCCTGTAGAATCACTTAAACGCTAATTATTGTTTTATGATACTTTTGGATTGTTTAATGATTACTTATCCTCAATCACTACTGTCCCAACGTTAGTCGAATAAATTCAGTTGGTTGTTAGTATCTGTATTTTCTTCCATAACATCAACATCTGTAAGCGCTTGTAAAAGCGGTATTTTCTCGAAAAGCGTCACACTGAC
>JBKQWB010000108.1:0-46562 GCA_052139735.1 Smithella sp.
TCTATATTTGCATCTTCAATGTTGCCCCGGGGGTCTAAAATATCATACAGGCTTTTGACAATCGGTCTTCCAATACCATCCTGCAGGATGTCAGTTGCATTGCACTGATTATCCATATCGATGATTAAAACCCTTTTCCCAAGCCTTGATAATGCCTCTCCGGTATTGATTACAGTTGTAGTTTTCGCTGTGCCGCCTTTATTATTGATGACGCTGATAATCGGTCTCATGGTCTGCGCCTCATTTTATTCACCCAACTTTATTGTATTTTTTTCTATATACTCAATAATATCAGCCATCCTATATCTGATACTTCCACGCAGGTTACCGGTTTTGACTATTTTAACGTACCTGCACCCACGGGAACAGTGGCGATCATTGCGTAATGTCTGAAGAGAAACGCTTAAAAGTGTGGAAGCCTCGGATTCTGTAATTAATAATTTCTCCATCCCATTTTTCTCCTTGCTTTTATTTTCAGTTCATGTATACTTAATACCAGCACATAACCTGTGTTTACTAATATATATTGATATATAGCAGGTATTACACATGTGTCAAGGAATATTTTATGGATAATTTATCTGTAGGAAAACTATTTAAATTAGTTAGGGAATTAATCGGAAAAACTCAGCCTGAAGTTTCAGCGAGTGCGAAAATTGCCTATCAATCATTGCAGCAGTTTGAAAAAGGTCAGGCAAGTCTTTCCAAAGAAACTTTAAAGATGATGGCCAAAGCGCTATATATAAATCCTGAGTATATAGATGATACTTCATTGTATCCGTTCAAAAGCAGTGGCCGCTTGATAAAAATGTTTATGCCGGATGGTCTTATCTTTGATAATCTCGAACCATTGTATTTTTTATCGAAACTCAACAAACAACTCCGGATGATTACTCTTATCGCTTCTTTTCCTGAATTAAAAAGATTTAGGAATATTGGATTGCCCTTAATATATGCAATAGCATTGAAAGATGACCACAAGAATGTTTTTTTATTTAGACGGAAAAATAAAAAAAACATATTCAACCTGTCAGCTGATTATCCCAGCCCCATCGTAAAATTGACAAGGATATCTCAAGAAAACAAATCTGCTATATCTATTGCTCAAAAAGAATTATCCAGGGATGCTTTCGATAAAATACGCGAGTGGAATTCGCTTTCAATAGCGGACATTAAGTATCTAATTGATGAAGAAACCACATTCACGAAGTTGTTTGAACCGACCGAAGCTGAAATTTTTCAACTCGAACTCCAGCGGACTATGGGAATAGAAAGTCTTTCCCGCTATGAACTCATGTTGATTAATGAGATTCGAACGAAGGACATTGCTATAGAAAAAGTATCAAAAATGTTGGAAGAAAGATAAAAAGCTCATGACCGATGTTTTTTATTTCCATGGCCCAGCAGCTTTCCATGTTTTTTTAAACTCACGTCCTTTATAAATTGCATCAAGGGGCTTAATAAGAAACTTCTCCATTGCTTTGGCCGTTTCATACAATTTATCCGGTGCGTGATTTATATCGCCTTTTATCAAAAAAGCATTCCAAAGAATTTGGCGATCAGATTTATCGTCATAAATTTCTTCAGCAAAAAGTGGCCGTCCATATGGAAGTTCCGTTTTACGATGTTCGAATGTTTTCTTCAATGCTACTGCAAGGTTCATTCCATCAAAATCAAACTGGCGCATCATAAGCCAAATATCATAAAAGTCTTTCATCCTGCTGTTCAATAACCCCAACTTTACTATAGCTTCAAATTTCTCGCTGACCACACTTTCCAAAGGGTATCCCTTCAGATGAGGTTTCGGCAAATTCAGTATTACAGGATAGTTAAACATTTTCGGTCGTGGATAAACAATATCGCCAAAGCCAATATCGATCTGCATCGGTATGCGCGCACGCTCTAAAAAGCCAACAAACTTTACGCGAACTCCTTCGTAATCAGCATCTTCTTTTATCCGCTGCCCTCTTACCGTTTCCGGGTCAAAGACAAGACCGTCAGACTCAACCATGACTTTACAAATATCTTTTATGACTTTCTCAATGCTGCTTACCTGATTATCAAAACGCGCCAGGAAATCAATATCAAGGGTTGTCCGTCGCTGAGGTATATTCCACGCCGTAAACATGAGCGCGCCTTTAAGAATAAATTGACGCGCATATTGGGATTTGCTGAACCGATATAGAAATCTTTCCATCCCGTAATATTGGAGAATTTCCGCAAAAGGGCGATTAGTTTGTTTCGCCTTATTTTGAAGCTGGGCACGAACAGAAGCCTGCATGTTTATAACATTCTTCTTCATATCATAGCTTCCAGAGTGGGCTTTATGATGCTATCAACGCGGCAAATCTTTGCATACTGCATGATCTCTTTAGGTTTGATATTTTTTTCATTTATTGCTATTTTGAGGGCATCCCGCACTACATTAGCACCTATTTTATTTCTGAATTTGAAGCAATCGGCTATTGTTTTAGCAAGACCGTAAACTCGAATTATACGCCCTTCTATCTGATGCTCCACGATTCCGGCTTCCCAGACTTGAGGGGAAAACCGGTAAAATCTCACAGGGGGATATTTGATTCTATTAGCATGCGTATTGCGCGGGATGGCTATATCCACATGTTTGGGAATCTCGTTTGTCGCTTCGTGAAATGCAAGAGCGGAAAGAAGACAAACAACACCTCGGGGAGCTTGCAGAGATGCTGCAACAAGATCAGGATGAGAACCGGGAATAAAATCGGCAAGCCTGTAAAGTCCGCGACCAATCCTTTCGACTTTTCCGGCCTTCGTAAGAACGGCAAGCGAATCGGGATGAAAGCCAGCTTTTAGAATTTGCGAAAAACGTGCAATCCCTCCAATGTTCCTGAGAAAGTCTATAAGACTTTGTGTTTTAGCGTTCATCTCATTTCCGTATAATATCTTATCATTTGTAGATATGTGTATATATTTTATACGGAGCTGTCAATACATTTTTCAAGTTTCTCTTTTTGAATATTTCTATAGTGGGATTATAGCAGGACAATATGAGTATGAAAAGAAAAAGGTGAAGGGAAAATAAAAAACATAATTACACTTTATGAAATCTTGACTTGTCATGCTATGTCTGCATCATTTTTTGCTTTTGAATTTTTATGAGTTGCCCCGCCAAATTTGATGCGCTCCGTAACGCCTCATCCCTAAGGTGAGCATATCGTTGAGTCATCATTGGTGATTTGTGAGTTAATAGCTTTTGTAAGGTGTACATATCTACTTGGCCAGATGAGGCTAAGGTCGCCGCATAGAAATGTCGAAGTCCATGAAGTGGTCTGAAGTCATTCGGCAGCCCGGCAACCTTCTTGATTAGATTGACTTCTTTTGCAATGTCAGTAAGACATTCACCGCTTTTGTTTGGGAAAACATATTCAGAGGTCTTGTTAATTGATTCAAGAACGGATCGTGCGGCCTCATTGAGCGGGATTTTTTCATTCTTTCCACCTTTCGGATTTACAATATGGATGAACGATTTTTCAAAGTCCACATCTGTCCACTTCAAGTGGAAAAGTTCTCCTCTACGCATACCGGTAAATAAAACCATACTCATTAAGTTGGCCGCCGTGCGGTCGGTGGATTCATCTATTGCTTTAAGCAAAGCATTTAACTGATCAGCGCTCAAATCTTCCGTCTTGATATTATTTACTTCCGGCATCTCAATCTTGAAATCGGGTATTTTACATAATCGTTTCTTTGCGGCGTGATTGATGATTCGTCTCAGAAGTTCTAAGATGTTTCTGACGGTTGCAGGTTTCATTGTCTTTATGAGGTTGATCCGAATGCGATCAACATCCAAGGGGACAAGTTCGAAAGGTTCTTTTTTACCAAGGCTCGGCTCAATATATTTCTTAAATCGACATTCGTCCTGAACGAGTCCTTTTAGGAAAGGATGATTTTTTTTGTATGCATTCCATAATTTCTCAATAGTCCATCGATCTTCTATTACCTTTTTCTCTTCTTTTTTTTTCGGGCGCGATTTCCTCTTACCTTCAATGAGTTCTCCTCGAATAAATGCTGCTCGCGACGCCGTCATATCATCAACATATTGACGGCCAGCTTTTTCCTCATAAACTTTCCCATTTTTTTTAAAAACAACATAAAAGACTTTTTCAGTACCGTTGCCACCGATCCGTTTTGTTTCTCGGTAAAAAACTCCTGGATATTGTGTTTTAAATCGTTTCATGATCCGATCTCCTTATTAAATTCCAACCCATATTACAAAAACCCAAAGGAAAACCCAAAGGCAAAATTCCAACCCTATTTCCAACCTTCACGGTTAATATACAGATAAAACGCAGTACGTCAAGAAAAAATAATACAGATAATTACCTTTAATATTCAATAGCATAAGCCAATAATGGTAAAAAGTGGTAAAATGAGGTAAAATGCCATTTATGGGGCTCATAACCCAAAGGTTACTCATCGCAATGGCGTTTTTCAAAATCCACCCGTTTTTAGCTTTTCATATTCTGATATAGAACCCACATCATGCCAATAACCTTCATCTATAATGATGCCGCCCACAGAGCGTGGATTTTCTTTAATCATCTCCACCAGCGGTAAAACTATCGATTCTATTTTGCCCGCCTTCAACCTTTTTAAAAAATCTTTTTCCACAATATAAATTCCGGTAAAAAGGCAGCTCATGACTCCATGATTTTTCAAAATATGCCGCATGTCACAGACGAAACCTTCCTTATCGATACTGACATTGCAAAACGGGCCGCTGCTGCGCAGCGCCAGCGTGATGGATGTTTTTAATTTAAAATGTTCTTCAATAAGAGGCTTAAGCGGCATATTGGTGATGATGTCGCCATTGCAAACAATAATTCGTTCATCTTCAATAATAAGGTCTTCGATATTTTTGATACCGCCGGCAGTATCAAGCAAAACCGGCTCGTATCGGAAAGTAATCGGAATGCCTTCCCAACTATTTTTTGGAAATACCCCGGCATATTTTTTAGCGCAGTGATGAGTATTGACAATAAATCTCCCTACACCTGTAGCGCGCAGTTGTTCCATCGCGTAAGTAATAATCGGACGTCCGCCTATTTCCAGAAGCGGCTTGGGCATATTTTCGCTAAGCGGCCTTAGTCTCGTTCCAAGCCCGGCCCCTAAAATAAATGCTGTTTTAATTTGTTTGTTCTTCATATCGCCCTAGCCTCTTGGCTCTTTCTTCAATTTCTTCCCATACTCCGGATCAATATGTATCAACGCCGCCACAATAAATCCGGGAATGGTCGTGATCAGAATCCAGACGAAGAATTTTTCGTAGCCCAGCATTTCCTGAATCCAGCCGCTGCCCATTGCGGGAATCATCATCCCGAGGGCCATAATGCCCGTGCCGATAGCGTAAAATACGGTTTTATAACTTCCCTGCGAAACCATGATCATATATATCGTATAGGCCGTAAACCCGAAGCCATAACCGAATTTTTCAACTGCCACAGCCGAACCGATAAGCCAAATGTTTTCCGGCTGATAGTGGGACAAGTACACGAAAATCAAATCCGGCAGATGCATGATCAGAACCATCGGCCACAGCCAGAATTTCAAGCCATTTTTATAAATGACATAGCCGCCCAGAAGTCCGCCCAGCATTAGCGCTATTACTCCGGCAGTGCCATAGATGACGCCTATATCCGCCGTGGTTAGACCCAACCCGCCTTTAACGCGTGTATCGCGTAAAAACGGCACTACCATTTTAACCAACTGCGCTTCGGCGAAACGGTAAAACAAAAAGAAACTGATAACAATAAGAATATCCTTGCGCCGGAAAAATAAGGTCAGAACGCGAAAATATTCCGCCAGGAAACTTTTTGATTTGTCCAACGGTGCGCTAATATCCGTCTGGGGTTTTGGCAGGACAAAAAAATGGTAAATAAATAGAGCCAGAAAAACTGCAGCTACACCGATAAAAGAAAGCGACCAGGCGCTCGCAACCGGACAGCCGTAATTTTCCAGCATGCCGGCCATAAACACCAGTCCGCCTTCGGCGGCAATGGTGGCAATACGATAAAAAGTAACGCGCACACCGACAAACGCCGCCTGTTGAGGTGTTTCGAGCCCCAGCATATAAAAACCGTCGGCGGCTATATCATGTGTGGCGGAACAAAAAGCCATAATCCAGAACATCGCCAAGGTGTAACGTACAAAATCAGAAGCCGGTATGGTAAGGGCCACACAGGCAAGCGAACCGCCGATAGCCAGTTGCATAGCCAGGATCCAGAAACGCTTGGTGCGGAAAATATCGACAAACGGGCTCCACAGAGGCTTAATCACCCATGGGAAATAAAGCCAACTCGTATAAAAAGCTATTTCCTTATTAGACAATCCCATATCTTTGTAAAGCACAACGCTGACCGCCATGGCAATCGTGTAGGGAACACTTTCGGCCAGATAGATAGATGGAACCCAAAACCAGGGACTTCGAGTTGAATTAGAATATTTTGCAGATTTTGATTTTAGTTCGGACATGGTTTTTCTTTTTTAATAAAATTTTTATTTATATATTTTTTTTAACTGCGCGCCGGTAAAATAATGCGTTAGTATTTCTTCTACTTTAAATCCTTTGCTTGCCATAACCGCCGCGCCTATCTGGCAGAGGCCTACGCCGTGCCCCCAGCCGCCACCATGTAAAACGAACCTGCCGATTTCTCCGTTTGTGTTTCGCTCAGCGGTAACAACAAAAGCGCTACTGAGAAGATGGCTCTCAGATAACCAACGGCGGATTTCCAATTCCTTGCCAACGATAACCGTTTTTCGGGAACCTTCAATTTTCAGGCGATAGATTCTGCCGGATGGTCCGCGCGCCAGCGGCTCAATATTTTGCAGAACGCCAAAATCGATACCCGATTTTTTCCTCAATATTTCTTCCAATTCTTTTCTCATATAAACAACCTGCCAGCGATAGAAATCAGGCGTTTCCTGATCAAAAGCCGGTAAAATACTGCTCAATAACTTTTTATCCGTTGTATCGCAATAAGCCGCTGGCCTGCTTTTTAACCATTGCCGGGCTTCTTTCTCTGATCTAACAGGTGGATGCTGCCCGGCTTCATCGCTTACGCTTGTCAGGTAGGCAGGAGATTCGTCCTCCCAGGCGGTGGAGAATATTTCGGTTTGTCCGCCGCAGGATTTGTAATAGCGGGCATCACAGATTTTACCGTTATGAACCAGAAAAATTCCACGAGTTTCATCTATGGCTTCATGAACGTTTTTAGAAATAATTCTCGTTATGCCCTGATAGCGCTGACAGTGATCGTCGGCGCAAACATCAAATCCTTCGTGATCGTTAACATCCTGCCATGCGATGATTTCATTTTCAGTTCTTGATACGGACAAAACCCTGGCAGCTTTCTTTTTCGCGAGCATCGCCACAAGCCAGCTGCGGGCCACGACGGCCTGCGTTTTCAGAAATTCCAGCGGCGCGGCAGCGGACATTTCCGAAGAGATAACGCTTTCCAGATAATCTTCCAGAAGGATTTCATTGATGAGATTAAAAGAATAATCGGAACACGCCGACAAAAACAATTTGCCGTGAAAGGATTGTTCCTGGATTCTTTGCCAATGGAAATCAATGCCGATTTTTACGTCAGAAACGGTAAAACTCGCCCCGCGATCAGGAATCAGCAGAATCTCTTTTTGCAGGAGTATTTTTTTTCCAGAATAATCGTAAAGTTCGACCCTTCCCTGATCAGCCAAAGCGGTCAACCGGCCATCAATCGCGTTTCCGTCAGGCAGTAAAAATCTTCCGCCAAGAGCAATACGCGCCTCTTTATAACTTTGCAGCAGGGCTACTTTAATTTCAGGCTCTCGATCAATCACGGGCACTCCGCCATTATTTAACGGTATTTTTCAGGCGCGCTACATTACCATTTTATTAAGTTTATATCATTTTAAAATCAAAGATGATATCACGGCGACAAGGAGGAGGCGGCGAGGCGTATTATACATACGTTCCCGGAAGCCGACAACCCCGGCCTGCGCCGGGGCAGGCTGTGCCAACAAAGATAGCGCTTTGATTTTATAATGGTATTGTTTTTTAGGGGTAAACACATAATAAGTCAAGAATTTATCCGGCAGAAAAATATTGATAACGAACAACTTAGTGCTTGAATATCATTATTTTATCATGTATGAATTTTACAAAATCAAATGATGGATAGTTTATGGTGCATATCTGGCCAATTGGAGGAGGGAAAGGTGGATCAGGCAAGAGTTTCTTGGCCAGTTCACTGGGACGCCTTTTAGCAAAATCAGGCAAAAGTACCCTGCTTATTGATCTTGATTTGGGAGCGGCTAATCTGCACACCATGGTTGATGTGTGTTATCCGGAAAAATGTTTTTCCGATTTTATCACAAAAAAAATACCTGTTTTGGAAGACATTGTTCTTGGAACACCTTTTCCAAATCTTTTTTTAATCAGCGGCGCTCATGATAATCTGGATATCGCCAATCTTCCCTATGATAAAAAGATAAAAACTTTGAAGGCCATCTCCAAGCTGAAATACGAATACATATTACTGGATTTGGGCGCGGGCACGGCTTTTAACACACTTGATTTTTTTCTGGCTTCGCAAAACGGCATATTCATTACCACGCCGGAGCCTACTTCTATTGAAAATGTTTACCGGCTTATGCGCGCCATTTACCTTCGCCGGATTCGCCATTACTTTTCCGCGGTTGATTTTAAGGCTCTGGAAAAAAAGGTCGGGCATCAGTCAGGTGACGGCTCTCTTAACAAACCGGAGCATATTATTTCTGTTGTTAAAAAAGAACATCCTGAAAAATACATGCTGATCAAAAAGGATTTCAATTCTTTCAGATTCAAACTTATCCTTAACCAATTGCGCAAACAGGATAATCCCGCTCTGGGCGAGCAGATATGCAAAATTATCAAAAAACATCTGGGTTTTAGTGTTGATTTTGCAGGCAATATCTCTTACGATGAACATGTTCATGACGCCATATGTCAGCGCGTATCGTTTTTAGACCGTTATCCCCATACACGAGCCGCCAATGATTTGCGCGAACTCAACAGGAAAATGAGCAATTCTCTCGGGGAACAATTGCTTTTTAACTATTTGTAAAAATATTGAAGCTCTCCCAAGACAAGCCGCGGAGAATCTTCGATTCTTAAAAAAAAATATTATGGGGATATATTCACATGCTGACCCCAAAGTAAACGAAGGTGTTTGCGAGCGCCGCCGAATCAGATTTGAGGCAGTGGATGGAAAAAGATTTTGCCGAACTAAATTATTACGAAATGCTGGATATTAAACCGGACGCGACAGCTCTGGAAATTCGCAGCGCCTATAACGCAGCCCTGCAAATGTATCAATCCGATTCTCCGGTCAGTTATTCTTTTTTTTCGAAGGAAGAAAGAAGTCAAATACTTGCCCTTCTGGAAAAAGCTTACTTCACGCTTATCAATGAAACGCAAAGAGAAAAATACAATAACGAACTTACCCGAATGGGAATTATCGGCGTTACGGAAAATGAGGCGGCGGTTAAAAAAGTCCCCGTCAATATTTTTGATATTAACCGCGAGAAAGACAATGCCGCCATGCGAAAAATTCATAATGCCGAATTAAAAATAAAAGTTTCTCAGAATCAGCGCATCAGAGAAATTATCTCCCGACAGGATATCAGCGGCGCCGACCTTAAGGAAATCAGAAATGAACTGGGAGTGCCTATTGAAAAAATTCATCAGGAAACAAAAATCCGTCTCGATTATTTAAACCATATCGAGGCGGATGAGACAAAAAAATTGCCTACAGCAGTTTTTCTCAAGGGTTTCGTTAAAGCTTACTTAAAAAGCCTCTATATTGAACCCGCGGATGAAATCAGCGCCCGTTACATGAGCTCTTTAACGCATAAATATTAGCTTGACAGGGCATGCCTTTGATGTGCATTATTTACCCGCAATTAGCCATAAAAAAGTAAAGGCGAAAAGATCAAACTTTTCCTTTTTCCCGGAGAAGCATTTTTTGAAAATTCGCGTTTCAATAATAAGTTTTGTTTAATATAACTACGGGAGAATATTAATGAAAAGATTATTATCCTATTCATTATTGTTGATTATGATTATAATTTCCGTGTCTGCTTGCAGTTCCTCGAGCAATCCTCCGGTGGCAGCAACGACGACATATTTAACGGTGCAAGTCCTGGCGGATGCCGGAGATGGAGAAGTCACTCTGAACTGGCAAATGGTAGCAGGCGCAACAACCTACAACATTTATTACATTGCGGACCCTACCAATACTTACAGTTCAACCAATAAACCCAGTTCAGCGACAATGAAAGCCGGCACGAAGATACCGAGTATAATCAGCGCTCCTTATCCAATAACTCCTCTTACGAACGGAACAAAATACTGGTTTGCCATTTCGGCCGTCACTTCCTCTGTCGAAAGTGATTTGTCCATAGCAATTTCGGCAACGCCAAGCACAACATCGATTCCAGCAGCGCCAGAAAATGTCCGTGCTAATGCGGGAAATGCGCAGGTCACCGTCACCTGGACTCCTGTGGCCGGTGTTGATCACTACACTGTTTACTGCTATACGGAAGTAGGATTGACCATTAGTGAGGGCATCGTTGATAATATTCCACAGGCCAGCAGTTCGCAAATTGTCGACTCGACCACGATAGATTGGACTCAAGGAAGCAACGTTAATGTAACACCAAACCCAGGTCTTGTAAATGGAACGACTTATTACTTCTTCGTAGTATCCGTATCCGGTAGCGAGACGAACACTTCCTTCTTCTATGCGGCAACGCCGAGCACAACTCCGCCGCCTTTCGCACCGGTACTCACGTCGGTAACACAAGGAACCTTTACAGTCAATTCGGTCTCCTATAATACTAAAATCGCTTGGGACGCTCCGGTAACCGGCACTGCCACCTCTTATAACATCTACATTGGCACAGCTAAAGGAGTTACAAAGTCAACCGGGGCGGTGACCAATGTGAGCACCACCCCTCCTTTAGAATCATATGCTAATCTTGCTAGCGGAACATATTATATCGTTGTAACAGCCGTCAATACAAGCAGCGGCGAGAGCGCAGAATCAAATGAATTATCTGTTACAATTCCATAGAAGTAAGAAACATTATTGTCATTAAAGATTAAAATAAAAAGGGGCATGAAAGCCCTTTTTTATTTAGCTTGGCAAAATCATTGCAAATCGGGCATAAGTTATTGAATCAAATTCAAATTTATGTTAAACGCATACTGTAGTCTCGAGAGCCTCGGAGCAGGAATAAATGAGCGTTTTTGAATATATCGCGTTAGATGAAAAAGGTAACCAGCGCAAGGGCTTTATTGACGCGCCGGGCATCGCTTCAGCAAGGCAGAAGCTGCGGGAAGAAAACGTATATCCTGTGGAAATTAATCAGGCGGCAGGTAAAAAAGAAACTGCATTATCCGGAGCTTTAAAGATTAATCTATGGGAGAGGGTTTCCGCCGGTGAGGTTTCCGTATTTACCCGTCAGCTCTCCACTCTTTTAGGCTCTGGAATGCCTCTGGTACCTTCACTTTCCATACTGATGCAACAGGCGCAGAATCCCCTTTTAAAAAAATCCCTGGCGCAAATACGCGAACAGATCAATGAAGGCAAGAGCCTTACGGAGGGCATGTCGGAGTTCCCTCAAATTTTTCCGCCTTTTTATCTGAACATGGTCAGGGCCGGAGAAGCTTCGGGAACAATCAATCTGGTTCTGGAGCGGCTGGCCGACTTCAGTGAAAATCAGCAGGCCTTAATAAGCAAGATAAAATCAGCCATGTATTACCCCATAGTTATGCTGTTTATGGGAACCGCCGTTATTTTTCTTTTAATGACTTTTGTTGTGCCCAAAATTACGGGCATTTTCTCCGATATGCATCAAACCCTGCCCTTGGTAACAACTATTTTGGTTATGGTCAGCAATTTTTTAAAATCTTTCTGGTGGCTTCTTCTGATTCTTCTGGCCGTTTCAATTGTCGCTTTAAAATACATAAAAGATGGAACGAAAACGGGAAGGCACATGTGGGACAACGCCAAACTAAAAATTCCACTATTTGGACAAATTAACCGCAAAATTGCGATTGCCAGATTCTGCCGGACGCTGGCCACTTTACTGCAAAGCGGCGTTCCGCTTCTATCGGCGATGGAAATAGTCCGCAATATTGTGAACAATATTATTATCGGCGAAGCAATCCGTCAGGCCGCCAAGGATATAGAAGAAGGCAAGGGTCTTTCCGGTCCTCTGTCACAAAGCGGCATGTTTCCTCCCCTTGTGACGGAAATGATTGCCGTGGGAGAACAAAGCGGCACGCTGGAAAAAATGCTCAACCGCATTGCCACGGCTTACGAAAATGAGTCTCAGGCCAATATTATGATTATGACTTCGCTTCTGGAGCCGATAATGATATTGGTAATGGGACTTGCGGTCGGCTTTATTGTCGTCTCTATTTTACTGCCGATATTTGAAATGAACCAGTTGGTGAGGTAAACAACATTAACGAGCGCGCGAAATTTAACAATAAAAAAAGAGGTTGGTTATGAAACTTTTCAGTCGGAAGAAAAACAGGCAGGCAGGTTTTACCTTAATAGAACTGATGGTGGTTATCGTCATTTTAGGAGTGCTCGCCGGTCTGATTATCCCCCGCATTATGGGACGTCCCGACGAGGCAAGACAGGCTAAAGCCAGAATACAAATGGAGGCTCTGGAATCGGCGCTGAAACTTTACAAACTCGATAACGGCAGCTATCCCTCAACCGAACAGGGTTTGAACGCTCTGGTGGAAGCCCCTACTGTTGGAAACATTCCCAAAAACTGGCGTCAGGGAGGCTATCTGGAAAAAGGCAAGGTGCCCAAAGACCCATGGGGAAATGATTTTGTCTATCTAAGCCCCGGCAACCACGGCGATTTTGATTTAACTTGCCTTGGCGCAGATGGAGAACCTGGCGGTGAAGGTGTTAATAAAGACATCAATAATTGGGAAAGTGAATAAGCAGGGTTTTACGCTTGTCGAAATATTGCTGGTAATCGTGCTTATCGGAGTGGTTCTGGTATTGGCCGTTCCCTCCATAAGGGATGTTCTGACCGGCGATAACCTCAAGAAGGCTTCGCGTCAATTTATAGCAATGGAAAGAAAATTGCACGTTGAAGCTGTTAGGGATCAGATAACCTATATCCTTTGCATTGACCTGCCCAATTCCGCCTATTGGGTTATTACCTCAGACATGACGCCGGAAAAACAGGATGAGGTAAAAAAACGCCCTCAGCATTTGCCTTCAGATGTCGTTATTATGGACATCGTAGACGAAAATAATCAAAAAACATCAGAGGGGGAGGCAAGGCTTTATTTTGGAAAAAATAATATCTGTTCTCCCGCCATAATCCATCTGGCGTATGAAGAGGACAGAATGACGATAGTGATAAATCCCTTTCTTGGCGTGACGGATATTTACGATAAATATGTTGATATTCCCATGAGCGGTTCCGGGCAATACATTCCCAGATAATGGATAGCGGCATGAAACTAAAAAAAGCAAAAGGTTTCACTCTCATGGAAGTGATGATCGCCATCGCTATTCTGGCTATCGCGCTTGTCTCCATCTTTCAATTACAGTCACAGAGCATTTCCATGTCCACTGATTCACGTTTTATGACCACAGTGGCTCTGCTTGCTCAAAGTAAAATGGTTGAGATAGAAACAGCTTCTCCTTTATCCGACAAAATCGACGATGGAGACTTCGGTCCCGATTATTCTCAATATACATGGCATCTGGAAATCAGCGACACCCAGTTACTGCAATTCAAGAGAATTGAAGTCACGGTAACCAACAAATTATTTATCCGTCGCGGAACATATAAACTTGTTCTTTACAAAAAGGCGGGAACGTAACTTATGACCAGCCGGTTTATGAAAAATATTAATAGCAACGGGTTTTTTCAACAGTTCCACAGCGGATTTACACTGGTCGAGATATTGATTGCCATCTTTATTCTTGGTCTGGTTATGGCCACTGTTTATGTCTCCTACAGCGGCATTTTAAAAACAGCCCACCAGATGGAGGAAGAACGCGATATATATAAAATGGCGCGCACGTCCATGGACAGGATGATTACTGATTTATCATCTCTGCAACCATCGGCAGGTTATTTTGACCTGCGCGCCGAGAAAGAAAAGTTTAACAACCGTGAATTTCATTCTATTTCTTTCTGGTCGGCTTCCCATCTGGCCTTTGGCCAAAGTGAAGAAAAAAGATGTCCGGCCGCGATCAGATACTACGTACGGCAGGATGATGATGGTAAAAGTTTTTCTTTGTGGAGAGCGGATGTGTACGGCTCCAAACCGGATAAAACAAAAATTGCGAACGGCGGATTTATCATTTGTAAAGACGTGGATACCTTCAAGTTGACCTTTTATGATTCTGCAGGCATAGAAACAGATCTATGGGATTCCTCTTCAACAGAGGGAAACCAATCCGGCAATGTGCCCGCGGCAGTAAAAGTAGAGCTTTTTCTGGTCAATTTAAATGATCAGGCAAAACCTTACAAATTTATGACAAAGATATTTTTACCGGCTAAAAAATAAACGCCATGAAAAATAAAATCCTTAATAATCGCGGAATCGCGCTGATCACGGTAATATTGATTATCGCTATTTTAGTGGCTGTCGTTATTGAATTGAACCGCTCATCCCGCGCGGATATCTACGACGCAGCCAACGTAAGCGACGGCATAAAATTAACGTATATCGCCAAATCCGGTTTTTATGGAGCGGCCGCCGTGTTGACTACTTCCAAAAACAAATACGACACCTTGCTCGACGACTGGGCGCACATGGAAACAATATCCCTGCAATCCACTACTCTTTTTACCGACGGTTATTTTATCGCCAGGATTGAAGATGAAAACGGTAAAATTCCTCTGAATAAGATAGTTTATGAAAATGTATATTATAAGATGCTCCTGAGGCTACTTGAGCAGCCGGAATTCGGACTTGATGAAAGAACAGCGACAGGAATAGCCGATTCGATCGCAGACTGGATTTCCTCCGCTGATAATCCAGCAGACGACGCTTATTACGCTTCTTTAAATCCCCCCTATGAAGCAAAAAACGCTCCAATTGATTGCATTGAAGAATTGCTTATGATAAAGGGAATAACCAATGAAATTTATTACGGAACAAAAGAAAAACCATCTTTGGCACAATACGTTACCGCGGACAGCGATGATGGAGCGATAAATGTCAACACCGCGCCGAAAATGGTTTTGCGTTCCCTTGCTGAAGGAATCAGCCCGGAACTAGCCGATACAATGGATGAATACCGAACAAGAGAAGGCAATGATTTATCTGGCACCACGTGGTTTCAGAATATGGCGGGAGCGACAATCGATCCGGAATTGCTTCTTACGGTAAACAGCACTTATTTTAAAATTATATCCACAGGACAGAAGAGCAATATGGCGAAAACCATAAGCGGAATTGTAAAAAAATCAAGCAATAATTCTGTTCAGATAATTAAATGGAGGCAGGATTAATGCCGGGAACTGTACTAGGTCTGGATATCGGCACAAACACAATTAAAGCGATTGTGTTAACCTCTAAAGGTTTAACCGGCGGTCGCATTATTGCCGCCCGGAGTCTGGATATCAACGCCTGCGGCGGAATCGAACCTGCATTAAAAAAACTGGCGGAAGATAAAACTTTTTCCAATATTCCCTGCTGCATTTCTTTACCGCTTACAGACATAATGTTCAGACAAGTCAGTCTGCCTTTTCGCGATGATAATAAAATCAGAAAAACATTAGCCTTTGAATTGGAACCGCTCATCCCTATTCCCATAGAAGAAGTGGTGGCCGATTACCTGATGATTCCCCGCGACGGACTCCTTGTGGCCGCTCTCACCAAAAAAAGCGTCCGTGACTGGATAGAAAAAGTTGAAGGGATTCTGGGAGAGGTAGCCATAATCGATGCTTCCCCCACCGCTGGGGCCGTCCAGACAATAGACTATAGAAAGCCTGCTGTTTGCGGAATCATTCTGGATATCGGACACGATTCAACAACGGCGGCATTTTATGAAGACGGCACCATTGTTCATGTACGTCCTCTGGCCTTCGGCGGTGAGTACATAACAGCGGCATTGGCGGCGGAACTTTCCGTGGATATGGGTAGGGCCGAACAAATGAAAATCAGCGGTGATTATCCCGAAACAACAGCCAATGCACGCGATGCGTGCCATAATTTTTGTTCGGAATTGAAAAATACTATCGAGTATATGAAGCTAAACGGCGTCCTGCAAAATGAGCCCACGCAAATTATCACAACTGGCGGAGGTTCGTTATTCATTCCCCTGCGAAAAGAACTCGAGAATTATTTTTCCTGTCCCGTGGAAGCTCTTGATCTTGTCCGGTCCAAACAACTGGAAATTGAAGAAACTATCCAAAGTCAATTTGACCCGCAAATAATGAATACGGCGATTGCCGCCGCGATGAGGATTTCCGCGGGCAAAAAATCTTTTAATTTCCGGCAGGGGGAATTTGCGGCTAATAACGTGCACTTTAACTTCAAAGAGCAATTAAAACGATCGGCTTGGGTTGCCGGAATAATTATTCTCCTGGCCATTACCAATCAGTTTCTCGACTATGGCCTGAAAGCTCAACGCCTTAATAATATTAAAGAACAAATCGCTCATATTTTCAAGAACAACTTTCCCGAAGCCAAAGGCATGATTGATCCGGTGCAGCAACTTAAAACAAAGCTTACGGAAAATAAAAAAGCTTTTAGTTTTTACGAGGGGTTGCCGGAAGTAACGACTGTTGATTTATTGAAAGAAATTTCGGCCATGATTTCGCCTTCTCTTAATATCGTTATTACCGATTTAAATTACGAAAACAGCATTGTTGTAATTAAAGGCGAGGCAAAAGCTATTGATGATGTTTCTGCAGTCAAAAATGATCTTTTGAAATCCATATATTTTAAGAACGTAACAATAGGTTCGACCAGCCTTACCAAAGATGGCGGCAAAGTTGATTTCAACTTGAGGATTGAAGTTAAATGATAAAAACATTCTGGAATAAATTAGACAAAAAACAGCAGAACCTTGCCACCGGCGCGGCAATATTTGTTTTGATCGTCCTGATTCTGCAAATAGCTGTTTTTCCTTTCTGGGATGCTAAAGAAAAACTGGCTAAAGCAATAAAGATTAATCAAAAAAAACTGAGCGAAATAAGTGAACTCTCAACCGAGTTTACTGCGCTTACAGCAAAAACAGCCACAATAAAAAACACTGTTTCCACGCGCGGAGCTGATTTTACTTTATTCTCCTATCTGGAAAAGAAGGCGACACTGGCAAATGTCAGGGGAAGCATAAAATACATGAATTCTTCAAAAGGAATGCAATCAGCTTCTTTTGAAGAATCATTAATTGACATGAAACTCGAAAAAATTACCATTAAACAGCTTACCGACTTTTTATATTATGCCGAATCACCGGCGGATTTAGTAAGAATAAAAAAGATTACTATAAACAAAATGAAAGAAAGCCCCGAATACTTAAGCGCGCAGATACAAATATCCTCTTTTCAACCACTGAATCAACAACCAAGGGGCAAATAACAATATGAACATGCTGAAAGAAAAAACATTATGGTTCACGCTCTACGGGATATTTATTACTTTAGTATTTTTATATCTGCTTTTCCCCTCGGATATTGCCAGAAGCAGGCTGGAAGAAGCAGCAAATTCATCTGATCTTATTTTAAAAATGGATTCATTGCGGCCGGCTTTGCCTTTTGGTTTTAGAATGAAAAATATAAGCATAAGTTCATCGCCAGAAAATATTTACTTTCAGGGCAATTTGCTCGACCTGCAATTTAATCCGTTTAATATTTTTCAAAAAAACAAATATATCGGCCTCTCCGGCAGCGCTTATGGAGGCAATTTTTCCGGACGCTTCGGACTGGCTTCTTTTTCTAAAATTTATCCGCCGGAAGAAGGCAGATTTAAATTTCAGAATATTGATTTGACCAGATATTCTTTTATTAAAACGTTGATGGGCAGAGAAGTTACAGGGAAAGCAAGCGGCAATTGGACGCATTCCTTTAATAGCGGCGGACCAGAAAGAAATCTTTCCGGAACAATCGCACTTTCTCTGACCAAAGGAACTTATTCCCTGGCCGAACCATTTCTGGGATTAAACAGAATTGATTTTGATCGCGGCGAAATTAATGCCCAGCTTAAAAATGGCGTAATCAGACTGGAAAAATTGCAGATATACGGTCAGCAGGTAGATTGTTTCTTAAGCGGTGAAATAACGCTTGCCGACGATTTCAAAAACAGCCAGCTTAATCTAAACGGCGAGATGGCAATATCAGACAAGAAAACGGTTAAAATGAAAATCACTATCAGCGGAACATTGATCAATCCGGTATTCCGCTATATTTAATGGCAAAGATTATGTGGCTTAAAATAACGCAAACTGTAAAAGAATACTGGAAACAAATGAGAGACCTAAGCGCCAATGGGGCAAAGGATGTTAATTCATTAAGATCACTTTTAATCATTCTGGCAATAACAATATTGTCTTATGAAGCAACAGATCTCTTTTATAAAATTATCAGTTTTCCCCTTATTAATCATACTGCCACCGTTAAAAGAAATGGGGTGGCATCTGCTGTTCAAGATAATCACCAGCGCAACGCGCTTCAGGATTATGATATCATCACCGGGCGTAATTTATTTCTTTCGACGCTGAAACCGGCGACTGGCAATCAGTCCGAAGGAGGACTTTTCGATTCCGATCAGAAAACTACTGATTTTGATTTGAAAGGAACAGTGGCCTGCAATTCCTCTTTCGGTTTTATTGTTGTCGAAGAACGCGGCAGTCACAAACAAAAATTATACAGGCTGGGGGACAAGATCGGCCAGAATAAACTGATTAAAATAACTCGTAATACAGCGATATTAAAAAATGGTGTACAGGAAATAATATTAAAAATAAAAGAAACTGTGGAAGGCCCTTTGCTTCCGAATTCATCAGGCGCTGGAAGAAACAACGCCATTCCGGGAAATTTTACTCTGAGCAAAAAATCGGTAAATGAAAACTTAAGTGATTTGAAGTCGCTAACAAATCAGGCTGTTGTGCGTCCTTTTTTAAATAATGGCGTGCAGGAAGGATACGTTATTTCCAATATTGCTCCTAATAGTCTCTATGAAAAGGCCGGCATTCAGAATGGTGATATAATAATCGATATCAATAACAATCGGATGCAAAATGCCAACGATATACTGCATGTGTTGAATTCAATGCAGTCCGGCAACAGTATGGATTTGAATGTTAAGAGAAACGGCAAGACTGAAACTATTCATTATTCTTTTGAATGATCTGATCAGGAGAATGTATTGACATGTATGCCGATTATTTTGGTTTAAAAGAGAATCCTTTCAGTTTATCGCCGGAACCGCGCTATTTGTTTCTGAGCGAACAGCATCGGGACGCCTTGAATTGCCTTATTTACGGCATTAAAGAAAAAAAAGGCTTTGTTTTAATTTCCGGTGGTATCGGCCTGGGGAAGACCACAATTTGCCGCAGCCTGCTTGCCTCTATGGATGATTCAGTGGAAACGGCGCTAATTTTCAATACAGCCATTTCCGAGCTTGATTTGTTGGAAACGATTCTCGGTGAATACGGCATTGTTATAAAAAACGGCGCCGGAAATAAAAAATATTATATTGACGTTTTAAATGAATTTTTACTGGGTAACTTTGCCGCAGGAAAGACAACCGTGCTCTTAATTGACGAAGCGCAAAATCTTTCTCGCGGTGTTCTCGAACAAATACGAATGCTGTCCAATCTGGAAACCGAGACGGAAAAGCTCATTCAGATAATTTTAATCGGTCAGCCGGAACTGGCCAATACTTTAATGCTGCCGGCGCTTAGGCAGTTAAACGAAAGAATCACGGTAAGATATGATCTTAAGCCTTTTTCACCGAAGGAAGTAAGCGATTATATACATCATCGTCTGGCAGTTGCGCAGGGTCCCGGCTCTATTGAATTTACGGCAAGAGCCCTGGACCTTATTTATGTCTTTTCTGAAGGCATTCCCCGCCGGATTAACGCTCTTTGCGACAGAGCATTATTAATCGCCTATACAAAAAATGTAAATAAAATTGACCGAAAAATTATCAAACTGGCGGTTCACGATATCGGCCTTAACTATTTTCAAAAAACAATGAGCGGCGGCAGAAAAATATGGTTGCGCCTGACAACCTAGCTTTTACCGGAAATCCTTGACCAAAGGAATATTATGAGCTACATAAACGACGCATTACTTAAAGCGCAAAAAGAGAAGAAATCACCTTACGCGGCTTATGAGACGACACTGTCGGCTTCCGGTAAAAATGTTAGCAGGCCGCGAAAAAGGCTTTTCCTGACAGGAATATTGATATTTCTTTTCTGGATGGCGGGAATTATTGTTCTGCTACATTGGCATGGAGAAAAAAAGATGCCGGCAGTAGAGCCTTTGAGAGTCTCGCCCGTTCAAAGTGTTGTCCCGGCAAAGCTGCAGATTGTTAAAAAAACGATAACAGACAATAAAAATGAGACCGGATTAAATAAAAAAATAATCTTTGCAAAGGTTAAAACCGGGCAGGAATTTGCTGATTCCAGAATTCTTTACGCACAAGCCGTCAAAAAGCAGCATGAAGGGCATTTAGAAGAGGCAAAGCGTCTATATAAGAAAATTATTAAAATTGATCCGCGAAACATACAGGCATTAAATAATCTGGGCGTGATTTATATGAATAAAAAATCATACAAATGGGCGATTATCCGTCTGAATGAAGCGCTCAAGGTGAAATACAATTACCCTGACGCCCATTATAATCTGGCCTGTCTTTACGCGCAAAAAAATGATGCGGCACGAAGCCTTTCATATCTGAGGAATGCCATTGGTTTTAACCCGGAAGTTCGAAAATGGGCGAAAGATGATGGCGATCTGAAGGTTTGGGCTGATTTGCCCGAATTTAAAAAACTACTGGAGAACAAATAAAATTAAGATGAAAACTTTGCATTCTTTTGTTTTAAAACCAGGTCTGTTTTCAAGCGGCATAATCGCACTGATAATAATGTGTTGTGTTTGCGAACCGGCATTTGCAGCCCGTCTTGCCGGCACTGATGAAAATGTTAATACAACGACGGAGACGGTCGATACCACTAAGAAAATCATCGAGGCTGCTCCTTCGGAAACTGCTGATGGGGCTAAACAGGACGTCACTTCCGCAAAGCCGGAAAAGGAAGTTAAAGCAGAAGGCGCAATAAAAGAATCCGGAACAATTAAAGAAGAGAAATCATCCGCCCGAGCGGTAAAAAAAGAAGATTCTAAAAAATATGTAACTATTGATTTTGACAACGTTGACATAGGCGTGCTGGTAAAGTTTGTAAGCGAACTTACCGGAAAAAATTTCATCATCGATGATAAAGTCAAAGGCAAAGTCACCGTCATATCTCCTAAAAAAATCCCCGTTAGCGATGTCTATAAAGTCTTTCTTTCTGTTCTTGAGGTTAACGGGTATACAGTCGTCCCCGCGGGCGATATGATCAAAATCGTTCCAGCATCTCTGGCAAGGGAAAAGAGCGTGGAGACAAGGATAAAAAATGAACCCGGCGCACCGGATGACCGTATGGTTACCCAGATAATTTCACTGGAACGCGCCAACCCCGATGAAATAAAACGTGTTCTGGATCCCATTATTTCCAAATCCAGTTCGCTGATTTCTTATCCTCCGGCCGGCATTCTGGTTATTACCGATTACTTGTCCAACATAAAAAGGCTGCAGGAAATCATACTTGCGCTTGATGTCGAAGGCGCGGGAGATCAGATATCCTATATTCCGTTGAAAAACGCTTCTGCTTCGGAAGTCGTAAAATCCCTGACCGCCATCTTTCAACAGCGTCAGGCCAAAACAACTGCGATCAAATTCGTCGCGGATACGCGCACAAACTCGATCATCATTCTAGCCAGCATCGCAGATACGGAAAACGTGCGCAAACTGGTCGCAATGATAGATAAAGACGTGCCGCGCAGCGATTCCAATATTCAGGTCTATTACCTGCAAAACAGCCTTGCCGAAGACTTGGCAAAAGTTCTAAACAGCATTAAAGATTCAAGCGCGGCCGCAACCGCAAATACGGCGGCAAGCGCGGCAGGAACGCAGAAAGCTGTAGCACCCGTTATTTCCAAGAATGTTCAGGTTGTCCCGGATAAGGCAACAAATACACTGGTTATCATGGCCGAACGCGAAGACTATAAAGTCCTGGAAAATATTATCAAACAGCTTGATGTGCCAAGAGCCATGGTTTATATTGAAGCTTTAATTATGGAAGTCAACGTCAATACAGATTTTCAACTGGGCGTCGAATGGCGCGGATTAAAATCAGTGAACGACTCAACAGCCGCCTTTGTCGGTTCCGGCGGTGCGGGCACGTCAACAAATCCGGGCGCGTACAGTATTCTCGATAGTATAGTTACGCCGGCTACATCGTCTACGTCGACAACTACGACTACTTTCCCGAATGGTTTTTCTCTGGGAGTTCTCGGCACCGGCATTACCATCGCCGGTATTACCTTTCCAACAATCGGCGCTGTCATTCAGGCATACAAGACGGATCAAGATGTATCGATTCTAGCGACCCCGCAGATACTGACACTGGATAATGAAGATGCAGAAATAAATGTCGGCGAGAATGTGCCTTATATCACCCAACAGCAAGCATCAAATGTAACAAACTCATCTGTTAGTTATAACACGTATGAGTATAAAGATGTGGGCGTGATCCTGGATATTACACCGCATATCAACCAGGAGAACTTTATTCGTCTGAAGATATCGCTGCAGAACACGAAACTCACATCCGCCGCTACTTCCCCAACACCAACCACTTTAAAAAGGACGGTAAAAACTACAACGGTGGTCAAAGATAACGAAACAATCGTTATCGGTGGTCTGGTGGGAGACAGTACGGAAGACGATATATATAGAGTACCGCTGTTGGGAGACATTCCTTATTTGGGCTGGCTTTTTAGAACACATTCCAATACACGGGAAAAAACAAACATGTATGTCTTTTTAACACCGCATATTGTCCGGACCAAGCAGGATGCCGATAAAATTTACCGGGAAAAAAGAGGCGGTATGGGAGAAGTCGTTGAAGGCGTAATCAAGCTCAATGAAAAAACGTTGGAGCAAAAGCAACAAAGCGAATCTAAACCCGCTGAAAATAAAGTTCCCGACAAACCATAACTTACGGCAGAGGTCATCCATGTCCAGAATTCATACAGCCTTAAAAGCCTCTTCCAAAAAAGACAATTATTCCCCCGCCCCCAAAAAGGAACAAATGTCCGCTCTGGATGAAAAATTAATTTCCGCCGGAGTATCCAGAGAAATTTTAGCTGAAGCGCATAGTGATCCGGTAAGAAATAGCAGCGGTTTTTTTGATCATCTCGTCCGGAAAAAAGCCATTGGTGAAATTCACCTGCTTAAAATTCTTGCCGAGCATTTCGGGCTTTCCCTCAGGCAGGAACTGCCTGTGGAAAGCATCAATATTGATTTCACGCAAAGCGTATCCATTCAATACTTAAAGAAACACAGGATTGTTCCTCTCATCACCTCTCAGGATCCGGCTATCGCGGTAAACGATCCTTCCAACTTCCATCCTGTCGATCATTTGCGGCAAATTCTGAAAAATCCGAATCTGCCTGTCGTCCTTTCCCCACAGGACGCGATCATGGCGGCAATAAATATGGCTTACGATATGAGCCGCGCTTCAGCCAAAGACTATTTTGAAGAAATGAATGAATCGTCTACCGATGACCTTATTTCGAAGATTGATGAGACCGCCGATCTTCTCGATGAAAACAGTGACGCGCCTATTATCAAACTGGTCAATTTGCTGGTCTCCGGAGCGATTAAAGACCGGGCGAGCGATATCCATGTCGAGCCCTATGCCGGCAGCCTAAAGATCCGCTATCGTATTGACGGCATTTTATATGACACTCTCAGTCTGCCGCGGCGAATTCAGTCTCCTCTTGTTTCACGTATTAAAATCATGGCAAAGCTCAACATAGCGGAAAAACGTCTGCCACAAGACGGACGCATTGAAATAAAAATAGCCGATCGCCTCGTTGATATCCGCGTATCGGTAATTCCCACGGCTTTCGGGGAAAGAGTCGTTTTGCGTCTGCTGGACAAAACGGCCAACATACTAATGCTTTCAGATCTGGGTATGCATGACGAACGGATCAAACTTCTCAACAAACTTATCAAATCCCCTTACGGAATAATCCTGGTTACTGGCCCAACCGGCAGCGGCAAAACAACAACGTTATACGCGGCGCTTTCCACTATCAATCATCCGGAAATAAATATTATCACCATAGAGGACCCGATTGAGTATCAGATGGACGGCGTCGGACAAATTCAGGTCAATCCCAAAATAGATCTGACTTTTGCAGCAGGCCTTCGTTCCATCGTCCGTCAGGACCCCGACGTTATCCTGATCGGTGAAATCCGCGACAGGGAAACCGCAGAGATCGCCATTCAATCATCACTTACCGGCCATCTTGTTTTCTCCACCCTTCACACCAATGACGCGGCCAGCGCCATAACCAGATTAATTGATATGGGCATAGAGCCTTTTTTGGCGACTTCGTCAATTATCGCGATAATAGCGCAGCGGCTCGTGCGCGTTCTCTGTCCGCACTGTAAAGAAATTTATGTGCCGGATGAGGAAACTCTGGACAACCTGGGCTTAAACCGGTCGGTATTGCAAAACAATACATTTTACCGGAAAAAAGGCTGTAACCTGTGCATGCAAACAGGTTTCCGGGGAAGAACAGCCATTTTTGAAATTTTGATTGTTGATGAAGAAATTAAAAGGCTGGTTTTAAAAACATCAGACGCCAACCAGATTAATGAACTGGCCTTGAAACAGGGAATGATAACGCTGCAAAAGGACGGCATTGATAAAGTACTGCACGGCATGACGACTACGGAAGAGGTATTGCGTGTGACGCGTTCTCTCAATCGCAAGGATGATATAGTATTGGAAATCTAACCCCGGCGGCATTAACCGGCAACGTAAAGAACAGAATCAACGATGATTGAATTTTATAAAATGAGCGGCAGCGGCAATGATTTTATCATTATCGACAACCGCGATTTATCCCTGAACGTGGGCGACCTGCCGGCTTTCGCACGACGGGTTTGCGCACGTAAAATTTCTGTCGGCGCGGATGGTCTTTTTTTAATTGAACCTTCTAAATCCGTTGATTTCAAATGGCAGTTTTTTAATTCCGACGGCTCTGTAGCGGAAATGTGCGGCAATGGCAGCCGCTGCGTGGCGCGTTATGCTTATCTAAAAGGCATCGCCGGAAAAAAAATGTCCTTTGAAACAATCGCCGGTATTATCAGCGCCGAGGTCAAAGACGATGTGATCAAGGTAAAACTGACCGATCCTTCTCCCGTAAGCACCGAAATTAAAATAGAGGCGGACAGACAAAAGTTTATTCTGGACAGCGTTGACACAGGCGTCCCTCATGCAGTTGTTTTTGTCGATGATCTTGATAATTGCGACGTGCATAACGATGGCCACAGTATCCGTTATCACAAAAACTTTGCTCCGCGTGGAACAAACGCAGACTTTACCGTCGTTTTAGACCGGCATAAAATAAGAGTGCGCACATACGAACGCGGCGTGGAGGGTGAAACGCTTGCCTGCGGCACCGGCATGGTGGCGTCTGTTTTGGCGGCGGCGCAAAGAGGTCTTGTGGAATCTCCGGTGGACGTACTGGTGCAAAGCGGTGAAACACTGCGCATTTATTTTGAAAATCAAAGCGGCCTCTGGCGGGAAATTTACCTTGAAGGCAAAGTAAAAATAATCTATCAGGGATTTCTTTTTGAAGAAGCTTATAAATAATTAATATTTGATTAATTTTGGAGGATATTTATATTGAAAACAGCCGAAAAACTAACGAAGATACCGCCGTATCTTTTCATGGAATTGAGAAAAAAAATCAATAAAGCCAAGGCCGACGGGATAGATGTCATTTCCCTGGCTATCGGCGACCCTGTGGAAGCGACACCTGATTCTATAATTGATGAGCTTTGTGCCACGTCGCGCGATCCTTTAAATCATCGTTATCCGACCGATGAAGAAAAGGGAATGCTTTCTTTCCGCCGTGAAGTGGCCAAATGGTATGAGAGTCGCTATGACGTACAACTCAATCCGGAAAATGAAATTCTAGGGCTTATAGGCTCTAAAGAAGGCTGCCATCATTTTATCATAGCGCGGGTCAATCCGGGCGACACCGTTTTAATGACCGATCCCGGCTATCCGGCCTATCGGGCAAGCATCCTGCTGGGCGGCGGTATTCCGTGTAATGTTCCTATTTTGCCGCAAAACAACTATTTGCCGGTGTTTGAAGAAATTCCTTCGGATGTCGCCAAAAAAGCAACCGCCATGTTCCTTAATTATCCGAATAATCCAACCGGCGCATGCGCGACTCCTAAATTTTTAAACAAGCTTGTTGAGTTTGCGCGTCATTACGACATTGCCGTATGTTACGACAATCCTTACAGCGAAATAGTATTTGCCGGTCAGAAGCGCATAAGTTTTCTGATGGCGCCGGGAGCAAAAGATGTCGGCATAGAACTGAACTCTCTGTCCAAACCTTTCAACATGTGCGGATGGAGACTGGGCATGGCCTGCGGAAATCCCGAATTAATCGCCGCCATCAGCAAGGTTAAAGAAAACACGGATTCGGGAATTTTTAACCCCATTCAGTTCGCCGGTATCCAAGCGCTGCAAAAAGAAGCGCCTTTTATTGAAAAAATGATCGAGTTGTATGGTAAACGCCGTGCATTGGTACTCAAAACCTTGAAAAAAATCGGCATTGACTTTGATCCGCCGCGTGGTACATTTTACCTGTGGGTTCCCGTACCCAAAGGAATGACTTCTCTGGAATTTACCAATCGCCTGTTTGATAAAACGGCTGTGGTTGTAGCTTCCGGCACGGCTTACGGACAATACGGCGAAGGATTTGTGAGGATATCGCTTACCGTCCCGGATAAAAGGCTGGAAGAGGCGATGCAACGAATTGAAAAAGAATTCAAACAATAACACCGTAAAAGGTCTGTATGCTGCGTTGCGCTTCGTCTTTTTGTCACTGCGACCTGCATAAAAGCAGGCCTCATTCCAAAAGTCTCGCGCGCCTTGCCTTCAGATCCTTTTACAGCGTTATTAAAAATAATAGCTTAGAGATTTATGAGGCATTGCAATGACACGCAGAAAGCTTCTTCGCAGAGTTTTTATTCTTTGTTGTCATTGTCTTCGTAACTTAGCTTTCTATCGAGCTGGATGGTCGAATGGCGAGCTTATTCTCCATAATGATTTCTGGATAACAGTCAACGGCAACTTCATGGATATTTGTGTATTAGAGTGGTGTAAATTATTTGCCGACCCACGAGGTAAGCATTACTGGAAAAAGGTCATTTCTAATCTTAGCGTTTTTAGTCAAGGATTACTACAGGAGTTAGGCATATCTGAACAAGAATTATGTGCTTACATTAACGAGGTTCGCGATTATCGCGACAAATTTGTTGCCCATCTTGACCAGGATGAGGTTATGACGCCTCCAGTGTTAGAAGTCATAAAAAACAGCACATCATGCCTTTATGATTTCTTGCTTAACCATGAAGACGAGGGTGGTTATTTCACAAACGCACCTGCCAAATCGGCAACTCTGTTCCTTTCCTCTGAAACACAAAAGGCTGAATTAGTTTATGGGATGGGTAGCGGGATCAGGTCTTGAAATATAAGTTGGGGGGGTAGAAATTAGGGACAGATGTCCTTAATATACGGAGGCATTATGCGCATCTTAAAAAAAGTTATCATCGGATTGCTGGTTTTTTTAGTTGTTTTGGGAATTGCCGGATTTTTTATCGCGCCGCCTCTTGTCAAACCGCTGATCATGAAAAAAATGTCCGCAGCTCTGCACAGAAAAGCGTCTATTGATAAAATAAGCATCAATCCTTACGCTGTTTCAATCACGATAAAAGGCTTTACACTGGAAGACCCCGGCAGGCCAAAACCTTTTGTCGCCTTTGACGAACTCTACGTTAAAGCCGATTTGACGTCTTCTTTGTTTCGCCGGGCATTAATTCTGAAAAAAATAACCCTGAAGAATCCTTACGTAGGTGTTTCCCGCAAACCGGACGGCTCTTACAATTTTTCCGATCTGCTTCCACACGATGAGGCCAAAGCCGAAACCAAAATCCAAAAGGAAGAAAAACCATTCCTTTTCTCCCTAAACAACATTCAAATTGTCAACGGAGGAATTGATTTTCAGGATGCGCCGAATAAAATAAGTCATACGGTGCGGGAAATGAACGTTTCCGTCCCCTTTGTTTCCAATATCGAATACTATCTGGCCGACTATGTGGAACCTAAATTTTCCGCCAGAATAAATGATAATAAGTTTGAGCTTGTAGGCAAGACCCAGCCTTTCCTGACATCGCACGCCACCAGTTTTGATGTGGATATAGAGGATTTAGATATTCCTTTTTATCTTAATTACATTCCCGCAAAAATGAACTGTCAATTGAAATCGGCACGGCTGGACACTAAAATGAAAGTCCATTTCATTGTAAATAAAGATAAATCGCCCTCGCTTGCCCTCTCCGGAGGTATCACTTTAAGAAAAATAGTTCTTAATGACTTACAGAACAACAAAATTCTGCAGCTGCCATCTTTGAATATTAATATGACCTCGGTTGAGCCTCTTGTGCCGAATATTCATCTCGCTCAAATTGCACTGCAATCCCCGGAACTTGTTATCCGCCGAGACAAACAGGGTGAAGTAAATCTTCTTAATCTTACAAAAAAACAGACAGGGAAATCAGCTCCCAAGAAAGAAGAATCGACAACAAGCTCAAATAAGAAATCCGATTTTAAATTCAAAGTTGATAATGTTGTGTTGGAAAAAGCAGATATTGCCTTTATTGATTCTCAGCCTTCAGAGCAGGTAAATGTGCATATTTCGCCACTTAGTTTTAAGGCAGTAAATATTTCCACGGAAAAAGGAGAACCGGGAAAAATTGAGTTGTCAGGTTTTCTTAATAAAAAAAGCGAAATCAAGGCTGCGGGCACCCTCACGTTAGAGCCGCTCGACACCGATTTGCAGCTTGATCTAAAAAATATCAATATCAGAGATTTTCAATCTTACTTCACCGGTAAAGTTAAAATCGATGTTACTCGCGGCGCAATTTCGACTGCAGGTAATTTTTCTCTGACCAAAGATAAAAAGAATGAAATGGTTATTAAATACACCGGTAATCTTTCCGTATCCAATCTGGCGACTCTGGATAAGGCGCAGTCAAATGATTTTTTGAAATGGAAGAAGCTTTCGTTTAATCAGATTAAATTCGGGTACAATCCTCTTTTTGTGCACATTGATACTATATTTCTGGCTGATCTTTTTTCGCGGATTATTATCAACCCGGATGCGACAATCAATATTCAGGACATATTCAGTGATAAAGAAGCGAAAGATGCACAGTTTAAAAAGCCGGTAAAACAGGAGAAAAAGAAACCTGCAAAAGTTCAAAAAGACGAAAAACAGGGACCTGCTGATATTAAAATCGGCAAGATAATATTTAACAACGGACATATTGATTTCAGCGATAAAAATATCAAGCCGAACTACTCGGCAAACATGCTCAATCTGACCGGAAGCGTCACAGGCCTATCGTCTAAAGAATTTTCCCGCGCCGATGTCGCACTTAAAGGCAATCTGGGGTATGGCTCTCCTATTGATATCACAGGCAAGATCAACCCGCTTGGCAAAGATCTATATGCCGATATTAAAGTAAGTTTTCAGGATATTGAGTTGAGTCCTTTAACGCCCTATTCCAATAAATTTCTCGGATATCCTATAACCAAAGGTAAACTGAACTTTAATGTTTCTTATTTGATTGATAAAAGAAAACTTGATTCCGAAAACAAGGTCCTTATTAACCAATTGACTTTTGGCAATAAAGTGGAAAGTCCGAACGCCATAAAAGCGCCGGTAACACTGGCCGTCTCTCTTTTGACCGACCGCAATGGCCAAATCAATCTGGACATCCCCGTTTCGGGCAGCCTGGATGATCCAAAATTTAGTATATGGCCTATTGTCTGGCAGGTTATCGTCAACCTCATTACCAAAGCAGTTACTTCACCTTTCGCTCTGCTTTCATCTTTAACCGGTGGCGGGGAGGAATTGAGTTTTATTGAATTTGATTATGGAAGCGCCGCTGTTACAGATGATGGTCAAAAGAAAATAAATATGATAGACAAAGCTTTAAATGAACGTCCTAATATAAAACTAGATATTGAAGGATATGTGGACGCGGATAAAGATAAGACGGAATTAAAAAGAGCGGAATTTAATCGTCAAATCAACGCGCAGAAATTAAAAGAAATGCTGGCAAAAGGCGAACAGCCGGTCGCCTTCGCGCAAATCAAGCTCTCTGCGCAGGAATACGATAAGTATCTTAAACAGGCTTACCGTGCCGCTTCGTTCTCCAAGCCGCGTAATATTCTGGGTATGCAAAAAGACCTACCACCCACTGAAATGGAAAAATTAATGATGGCAAATATTGAAATAACGGACAGTGATCTGCGCCAGCTTGCCGCAAAGCGCGCTCAAAGCGTGAGGGAACTGATTCTTAAGTCAGGTGATATCGCCGCCGACAGAATATTTATTGTAGAACCAAAAACTCTTGTGCCCGAGAAAAAAGAAAATATTAAAAACAGCCGGGTGAATTTTAAACTGAAGTAAATAATTTTAGGATTTTATTTTTAATATTTAAAGCAAATCATAAGAAGGGATATTGTTTATGGAAATGGGCATATTGGGGCTTCCCCAAAGTGGAAAAAGCACATTATTTGAAATTATGACAGGCATGGAAAGCGGCCAGTCGCATAACGAAATTGTTGTGCGCGGTCAGGCTTCAGTGCCTGATGAGCGTTTTGATAAGCTTGTCGAAATATATAAACCGGTAAAAGTTTCACCGGCCAAAATCCCCATTGCGGATGTGCACGCAGTGGGAGAACATCCATGGGAAGCAATCCGTCAGAACTTAAGCGGCACAGATGGCATTCTGCACGTTGTCGATGGCTTTTCCCTGCCTGATGTTCAATTAAGCACAGAAGCCTACCGCAAACTGGAAGATGAATTGATTCTTTCCGACTTACTAATCATTGAAAAAAAACTCGAACGCCTGTCCAAAATGTCCAAAAAAGCGATAACACCTCAGGAAACAGCTCAAAATGATCTTCTGCCGCGATTAAAAGAATGTCTGGAAGCCGGCAAGCCTCTGCGCAAAGCGGGGCTCGCACCCGCGGAAGTTTTTACGCTGCGAAGTTTCTCCTTCTGGACAATCAAGCCGGAGCTGGTCGTGATCAATACGGCCGAAGATAATCTTTCTTTTGCCGATACATTTGCCAGGGCAGCAAAACTGGAAGAACCGGTCATCGGTATTTGCTGCAAAATTGAGGCGGAACTTGCCGGACTCGACGCCGCAGACCAAAAAGAATTTTTATCTTCCATGGGAATCGCCGAACCGGCGTTTGGCCGGATTATCCGCGCATCTTTTTCTCTCTTGGGGCGCATGTCCTTTTTCACTGTCGGCGAGGATGAAGTCAAAGCATGGGTTATTCCCCTTCAGACCAAAGCTCCCAAGGCTGCCGGCGCAATTCATAATGACTTTGAACGGGGTTTTATCAAGGCAGAAGTTATGCACTATGATGATTTTATCTCCCACGGCTGCTCCACCGCACAAGTAAAATCGGCCGGACGTCTGCGCCTGGAAGGAAAGGAATATATCGTGCAGGACGGAGATATCATAACTTTCCGTTTCAATGTATGATACTAACCAAGAAAAATCATAATATAATTGAAGCTCTCCACATCAGGCTGCGGAGAATCTTCGATTCTTAAGGAACAATATCATTCAGTAGTAGCTTGCTTGGCTTGCAGCAGGGTTGCCAAATTCAAGATAAGTGGCAAGTAAGGAGGGACATTAAAGTCATATTAACACTTCTAAAAAAAAATTGACAAATAAAATATAACACGGTTAAAATATGATATGGTTTACTCTCTTGAAAAGTAAGGCTCTAAAATGACAGGTATAATTATTTTTTACTGAAAATATTTTGTTTCGGAGGAAACATGAGAATTCCCGCAAAGATTCTTGCTATCTTAATTCTTTTAAATGCCATTTTTACGGTTATTGCCTGCGACAAGCCCAATTTAACTGCTGGTGACATTACATCATCAACAACAGCAACTTACACGGTAACTTTTGACGGCGCGTTTAGTAATAACGGAAGCTCAACGACAATGGCGAGTCCGGCTTACATAACGGTGACGCCCCCGGCAACAACTATTAATGCATTACCGACACCGCCGACCATGTCTGGATATACCTTTGGCGGCTGGTGGTCATACACGGGTGGTGGAGGTTTACAGCTTACTACCAGCACTCCCATTACGTCGGATGTAATAGTTTATGCATATTGGTATAAATACCAGGTAACTTTTCAAACCGATAGTTCAACAGTTTATGCTCTCAGAGGAACAATACCACCCTCAACGACTGTTGACACGTTTCCATCATCGCCGACCAAGACTGGAAATATCTTCGCCGGCTGGTATACAGCTGTAGGTGGTGGTGGTACTCAGATTTTTGGCAATACAGAAGTTCCTTCTTCAGGGATTACAGTTTATGCCAATTGGCTTCCTAATACCGATACCATATATACGGTATCATATGATGGCAACGGAGGACCTTCAATCGGAACACAATATGTTATCGCGCCCGCAACACCGCCCCCAGCTACAGTGGGTGCTTTACCAACACCTCCCACGAGACTGTTTTACGTCTTTGCAAGCTGGAACACAAAGGCAGATGGTAGCGGTGATACGTTTACTGCCGGCCCAACAGGCACTCCCGTTACAGCAAGTATTACAGTTTATGCACAATGGACCGCTAATCCCGGATATACAGTAACATACAATAGCGGATGGGGAACCTCTGTAGACGCACAGTATGTTATCCCGCCCGCAACCACAGTGGGTACTTTACCAACATCTCCTACAAAACCATGCTACACTTTTGGCGGCTGGTATACAGCCACGGGTGGTGGTGGTGCTCCGTTTACTGCCAGTACTCCCGTTACAGCAGATATTACGGTTTATGCCCAATGGACATGGGTGGGTTGGCCAGGCGGCATAACACCATCAACTTATGCAATAGGTGATCCAGGCCCGAGTTGTGTCGGCAAGGTATTCTATATAACAAATGGTGGTAAAAATGGTTTAGAGGCAGCGCCTTCTGGTTGGTATAATTGGTATTCCGCGGATGCGGATCCTTCATTGTACTGGATATCCGGAGATCCAGATGCAAGTGGCAATCAGCAGACTCAAACAACTTTAAATGGAAATACCTCAACTGCAATAGGAACAGGAAAGGCGAATAGTGACGCCATTATAACACAATCCGGAACCACGGCAAGCTCGAATAGCGCGGCAGAGGTATGCGAAGCTTATGTTGGAGGCGGCTATAACGACTGGTTTCTGCCTTCAAGAGATGAATTAGCTCAGTTATATGCGAATCGAGATATGGGGCAATGGGGTGGGTTTGAGGACCGTTATTGGAGCTCGTCTGAGTATAATACATGGTACTCTTGGTCCCAATTCTTTACCGATGGCACTCAGTCAAATACTCTCAAGAGCGATTCGCTGCATTTTCGGCCTGTTCGTGCTTTTTAACAATTATTTGTTAATGGTTTAAAAGTGAAAAATGCGGATAGGGGCATAGATGACAAAAGTGTAAAAAACATCTTTATCCGTGACCCAGATAATATATTGTCGTTAAGGATAGCTTTGAATTCCTCCGTGCCATGCGGTCAAAATACGTAATTGGGAATGGTTGCAAAACATCATAGACGCCTCACCCCTCTCTTGATTTTAGGCTGATATTTCCGTGGAGAAGCTTGGCTATTATCCAACCTGTTGTGTATAGTACGCCAAGAAAAACAACATCCGTAGGTCCCACCGGCAAATCCCATTGATAGGCTATACAGAACCCAATGAATGCAGTTGCACCACCTAATAATGAGGCTATAATCGTGAACTGACGCATATTGCGTGCGAACATGTGTGCGGTTAGCGCGGGAATCAGCAAAAATCCGAAAGCGATCAGCGGGCCGACACTGAGCACTGCCATCGAAACGGTTACGCCGATCAGTAGATAGAGCATCACATCCCAGAAAACCACGTTCTTGCCCAGTGTGATTGCCATAGAACGGTCAAATGAAACAAGAAGTATCTCCTTGTGGAACAATGCCAGCGCCGCAATAACAAGCGTGAGCGCTGCTGCCGTTAACATAAGGTCGAAATTAGAGACGGTTATTATCTCTCCTTTAAGAAGATCGAGCAATCCAATTTCGCCGTAAGGGTTTTTTGCCAAGAGCAAAATGCTCAACGCGGAGGAAACAACGTAGGCAACGCCAAGTCGGCCTTCAGGGAAGCCGCGACCACGCCGCTCCAGAAACGCCAGCAGCAGAATTGCCGTGATCGAAAAAATCATCGAACCGGCAAAGGCAAGTATGTGTTCACTCTGAGAGCTATGAGCAGCCGTATATCCCAGCCATAGGGGAAGCGAGAGGGCGATGGCAACTCCCGTAGAGGAAATCTGAGGCAACGCCACCCCCATGAACACCAGTCTGCGCAGTACTAAATACACACCAACAAGCGGACAACAAAAACCGACAAGCACACTGGTATAAACCGAGTTGCGCAAGAGAAAATCGGGTGAGAGAATTTGTTGCAGTGTTTCCATATCAATCAGCCTCCATTTCAAGAATTTCCGCCATCCGTTTGGGCGTAAGCAGTTCATCCGCAGTACCTTGGAGCGCTTTTCCCTGGCACAGCCAGATTATTTGCTCTGCATAATGGCGTACCACCGCAAAATCGTGCGTGACGAGCAGAACAGTGATCCGCCTTTCAGTGCGTAGTTGTGAGATGAACTCCATCACCGCGTGTGTTGCCGCATGATCCACACCCGCGGTTGGTTCGTCGAGCATCAAGACGTCTGGACGCGCGGTCAGTGCGCGAGCGATGAGCACCCGTTGTTTTTGTCCCCCGGAAAGTTCGGCAAACTGCTTGTAAGCAAACTCCTCGGCGCCTGCAGCACGCAGACATTCATGCGTGAACGCACGTTCGGCTTGCGGGACGATCCGCCCTGGCCGGACGCGCCCGTAGGCGCCCATCAGGGCAACGTCGAAACCTGTCAGCAGATAAAGCTGATCGAATTGAGTGGATTGCGGGACATATCCAAAGATTAGCGGCTTGCCTTTAGTTGACTTTGTTTCGATGCGGCCAGCAACCGGCGGAAGCAAGCCAAGCAGCGTCTTGAGCAGCGTCGATTTACCCGACCCATTTTCGCCGAGAATGGCGGAAAGACTGTCGCGGGCAATCGATAGTGAAATCCCGGACAGCACAGGTTGGCCGTTGTAGCCGATGCTCAGACTATCCAATGTAATAATCGTTTCATTCATGTCTGTTAAAATGATCCACCCGGGACAACGCCTGGGCGGACCACTTCCTCCTTTTGGTTATATTCTGCTTTGAACGGCTGTGACCATTGTATGAACAATATAGTCCATCATCTTAATGTATGTCTCCGTATTTGGTACGGCGCCCGGCATGATGGGGAGTGTTATTAAAGTTGCTCCCGTCTGTTCGGCTATGCGTTTAGGCACTTTTTCGGGAAACTGCGGCTCACGCACAACGATGGCTACATGTTCGGCCTTCATCGTGGTGATTAATTCTTCAATATGACGCGGGGTTGGATCTATGCCCGGCTTCAGTTCAATCGTTCCGAAATAGTCCATACCAAACCGCTCTGCAAAGTATGGCCAATGCTCGTGATAGGATACAAACTTCACTCCCCTGAGATATCTGGCCTCTTTCCGCCACTCGGTAATTTTGGCATCCAGCCTGGCAAGGTAAGCATTGCGGTTGCGCGTAAATTCCGATTGGTACTGCGGAGCAAATACCACCAACGCGTTATATATATTTTCGATGGCGGTCTTTGCCAAAACCGGATCGAGCATATAGTGCGGATTGCCATAAGGATGAACATCACCCTGATAGTGATCGGTTGATTTGGGTACATCGCGCGGGACAATGCCGATTGAGCAGTCTACATAACCGAGTCTGCCTTTCTGGATGCGGGGATTCTTACTCGCTTCCAGTAACGCCGGCAGAAAAGCGTGCTCACAATCGAATCCTACCAGCATTAGCAAATCCGCCCGATTCATCATCGGCACAAAGCTCGGTTTCATCGGTACCCCGTGTGTGTCTTCGATACCCGTTGCCAGACTATGAACCTCCACCTGATCGCCGCCGACGGCGCGCGCAAAATCCGCCAGGTCGGTAAGCGTTGTAACAATGCGAATTTTTGCCGCATATGCGGGCATCGCCCAGCCAAACACTACCGTGGCAAGCGCGATGACAGCCAGTAAAATGAATGATTTAGATTTCACGTTTGATTTCTCCTTATTGAATAATTTAGATTTCATGTCCGATTCCTCCTTAGCGTTCTTGCCATCCATGCGAGTGTGCGCCTATGATCCACGCCCATTGCAGATAAACTGCATCGTCGGAATTCAGGCTCGACGATGCATTGTGTTCAGTGTGCGTGTATTGAAGGCGCAGTTCATTCCAGTGGCTTAAATACCACGTGACGTACGGAGAGTATGCATAAGTTACATCTTGATTGTTCACCACATTTTCCATCCGTTCAAAAAGGAACCCGGCTGACCACTCCCGACTAAATTTGTACGTGAGATACGAATACATGCCCAAAGAGCCGACGGAAGTGCTGTAAAGCGGTTTTTCCAATGGATCAGTTACGTCATAGCGGTTGTCGCTATAGAGCACTTCTGTTCCCCAAATGAGGCTTTGGAACTGATTATTTCGCAACGGCTTGTAGCTCAGTACCAGGTCAGCTCCCACCAGGCGACGCTCGCGTTCGGTAAACGTATTGTTGTTTATATCCGTAGGAAATGGAGGATTAACTCCGCCAGGGTCGGACCATTGACCGTTTGTACTCGGATTCCAGAGGCCTGAAATGCCCGGTTCAAGAGAGATATCGGGTGTCAAGTCAAAGTACGAGGACAAGCGGCCCCAGTAGTTCAATCCGCTGGTTTCACGAAAAGTGCCAGGATTGTTGGGAGGGATATCTCCGCCAAATTGATTACCGGCGCCCAGTGTCAGGCTTACGTAATGATCGACCGGCACCAGCCAATTGAGCTGTAACCCATCCGTTCTCGATTCGCCACCTATGTATTGTGCAAGCGCCAGTGGACGGTTGACAAATGGCAGTTCATGATCGTGAATATAACTCAACCGCCCGAATTCCCCGAAGAACCGGCCTGCCTTCAACGCCAGATTTCCCGGCAGTGAAGTCGTTTGCAGCGCGGCCTCTTCAACACCTAAAACCGCTTCGCCGGTTTGGGCATCGGCAGAGGCATTGATCACTGCATAAGCCTTCACGAACGGATCAACCGATGCAGCCACGTTTAGTTCCACTGAACGTTGGTAAACATCCCACCCGCCGGGCCGGTCGCTCCCTGTGGAATCTGATCCTTTGCTACGATAGGAAAAGAGCGTCTCCCCCACGAGTCCAATGGCAGGGTTGAATTCACTTAAAATTTCCTTTTTTTGCGCCTCAACCACCTGTCCTACCTTCTCGTTCAATTCCTCGACCTTCTTTTGAAGTTCTTCGTTGGAATTGGACATTACTGAGCCGCCGGATAAACCGGTAGGACTTGAAGGTATTTGAGTCTCTATGGGTTTCTCTATATTTTTTGCCGCGGTTGCAGTTTTAGCTTCTTTAATTTTTTCTTTCAATTCATTTATCGTTATTTGTTGCGCTTTGATTGTTTCTTCCTGTTTTTTTAATGCATCCTCTAATGTTTGAATTCTTGATTCAATATCACCTTCCGCAAATGCCCGGCTTGATATTGAGAGGAGACAAAAAATACAAAACAGAATAAATCCTTTTTTCATAAAGACACCTCCCGCATCTTAAACAAGATTGCCGTATTAACTATTTAGTTTTAGTAATTATGGTGAACTATACGGATAAAGCGGGTGGGGGAGCTCTGGTAGGATATTGGGGAAATGTAAATAAAGTTATTAACAGGGGTTCTTCAGGCTGACGAAAACAAGAAATTGTTGAATAGAAAACAAAAGAAGTATTATCTTCAATGCTGCCTCCGGAGAGTAAATTGCCCGCAACGCATAACGGACAATCGGAATGGTCGCAATCATCATGGTGGTGATGAAATGCGACCATTAAGGAAAAGATCAGCCAGATAGCCGCAAAGAAGAAAATTGCTTTTTTATGCTTATGTATTGAAAGAGTTAACATTTTAATTTTTTAATCTGATACATCTATTTACCTATAATGGATGAAGACTAATTAATAAATACCAATATGTCAAGATATGATACCAAATTATTTTTCGTCCGTTTTTATTGTCCGCTCTCCTTTGAAATGCGATAAATAATCTGCATGTTTTAATCAATTATTAACAGATTCGCCTTTTATACCCGTAACGTGCAGGCTGGATCTAGTTTCTAACGCTGTGGCGCGAGTGTAAAATCAAATCATGGTTGTAGTGGAAGTGAGGAAGAAAATAATTCGTTTTCGATGTTTTTTATATCGCCTGTCGCGAGCAGCCGCAGTGTTAGCGCCTCGGCCTGCGCTACATTGATCCCGCTGATTATTTTCTGGTTTTCCGCCAGGTATATGGTATTCATGCTCAGAGTACGTATACCGCATCCGATCAGGAATTGCAGGTAACCGGCCCGATTAGCCATATCACCGCAAATTGATACATCCTTCCCTGCGGCGATCGCGGCATCGGCAACCCGTTTTATCGCCCGCAGGACCGACGGATGATGGGGGATGTAATACTCTGCCACTTCTTCGTTCGTACGATCGACGGCCAGCATGTATTGAACAAGGTCGTTAGTCCCGATGGAAAAGAAATCTACAACCCGTGCGAATTCCTCAATGATTTCAATCACCGCGGGGACTTCGACCATCATGCCGATTTTCGGGTGGTTGTTAAAAACACTACCCGGTTTTTCAAGCTCTGCCACGCACTCCATCACGATGTCTCTTGCCTGCAGAAACTCCTCCAGAGAGAAGATCATGGGAAACATGATCTTCAGATCGCAGTCGGAGCCAGCGCGCAGAATAGCCCTGACCTGTTGGGTAAAGATATCTTTATGCTTTAATGAAAATCTGATGGAGCGCAGGCCTAAAAAGGAATTGTCTTTGTTCGCCGGTTCCCAGTATGCGGGCATTTTATCGCCGCCAATATCAAGCGTGCGGAACGTGACATCCTTGGACGGAGAACCCTCGACAAGCTTCCTGTAAATGAAAAACTGCTCTTCTTCGGTAGGAAAATTCTTTCGTATGATGAACGGGAACTCGGAACGGTACAGCCCGACACCGTCGCAGGACAGCTCTCTTAGCAGCTCCAGGTCTTTCAACAAATTGACGTTCGCCATCAGCTTAATGCGCACCCCGTCTTTTGTTTCGGTGAACTGTTTCATAACGGGCGGCGCTTTTACCGCCATTTGTTCATCGATACGATCTTTAAATTCCTGTAATATATCCTTGACCGGGTTGATGAAAATATTGCCGATCTCTGCGTCGATGAGGATGCGATCGCCGTCAGAAATATTGACGGTTAGAGGATCATTGACGATGACCATAGGTATCTGCAAAGAGCGGGCAAGGATGGAGACATGCGAGGTGACTCCTCCGCTCAAAAGCACGATGCCCTTCACCCCTTCCGAAGAAAGTTTTAACAGGTCGGACGGATACATGTCTGTCGCGACCATTATCCGACGATGTACCGACGGCAACTTTGCCTCTTTTCCGGCAAGATTCCTGATGAGCCGCATTACCAGATCCTCGATATCGTGCACCTTCTCTCTCAAATAAGGATCGGGACTTGCCGAAAGCAGGGCAATGTATTTCTGACCCGCGGCAATCACCGCATCGGGCGCGTTTTTTCCCTTTTGAACCGGTACGGTTATCGCCGCAATAAAACTCTTGTCTTTCAATATGAGCAGATGCGCGTTGAAAATCATGGAGGCGGCATCACTGAGTTTGTCCTCCACCGCCTTTTGCAATGCAGCAAGTTCTTTTTGTGTTTTCTTAAGCGCTTTTTGCAGATCAACCAGATCATACTTTTTCCCGAAGGTATACCCTGCGATCTCATGGAACCGTTGAGTGCCGATCGCAAGCGTTGCTTTCGCGTAGGCATAACCCCGTGACGCCGCCTTGCCTTTTAGGAAAACGCCCTCAAGTTGTTCTTTTTTTCCATGGATTATCTCACGCGGCGTTGCACTTTGCAGAGAAATGATCATCTTAATATTCTCAAGCACTGAGGCAAGCTGGGATGCGACGATCTGCAGAGCCTTGATGTCGCTGTTCTCAAAACGGTTGTTTTCCTGCCGTTGCAGCATCATAACGCCCACAGGGTTTTCGCCGCTGACAATTGGCACAGAAAGAAATGATTTATATCGCTCTTCCCCTGTGCCCTTAAAATAGCGAAAATTAGAATGAGTAAAACCGTCAGATAAGCAGACCGGTTCGTTTTTCTCAAAAACCGCGCCGGCGATGCCCTCGCCGGGCTTAAGTCTTATTTTACCAATGATCTGCGGCTTGAATCCGGTATTTGCCCGCAGCACCAACTCGCCTTTAACATCATCATAAATATAAATGGAACAGACATCTGCCTGCATATGCCTGGCCACCATGATAACGATATTGTTAAGCAGTTTTTCGATACTGGAACTGCCTTTAAACACCCAATCCAATTGGCCGATGTTAAGCAGTAAATTTAAGTGATCCATAATTGTACCTTTTCTACATTATTCAGCTGGTAATGTTTATTATATAATTTATCGTTGTCCGGTGCAAACAAATTGCGATCTTTGTTGAATGATGATCGTTCTTTGTCTCGGAAGTTTTAGTTGCAGGATGAACGCATTACGCTGTGATGAGAATTATCGGGGCGGGCAAACAGGCGACGATTCTAATTAATTGGCAGACGGAGGGGGAACCTAACAAAATAATTAGAACCGTCACCGCTTGAGCTTGTTTTATTGAAGAAGTAGATTTTAAATGCAAATAGTTATTTACAATAATTATATCTATTGGCTTATTTCATTTCTTTATGCCCAATTTATTTTCAAGTAGATTTATAGATTGCAGAATAATATGAGCCTCATCATTTGTCTTTATGTCTAAAGTAATGCCATTTTCTTTTGCCAACTTTTTCATCCTATCCGAAAGATAGCTAATGGTAGTGGATATATAAACGGGGAAATACCAAATATACCCTAACGCCAATATAATGCCAAGCGATCCTATTATAACCATGGCGTTTTTAAACCTGGCAGAATCATGTTTTGTTAAATCTGTTTTCCGTACCACCGCCTGCATGTTTACATCATAAATATTATTAACTAATTGCTTTATTTTTTCACTTACTGCCATGAAGTCTTTAAATATTAGTTTATTAGTTGATCTGCTTTTCATCTGAAGACAGAGATTCAAATATGTCGCATAATCTTGATCAAGTTTCTCCACGTATTCTTTTTCATGTATTTCCGTTATATTGTTACTTTCTTTTTTTAGATTGCTCTCAAATAAATCCTTTCCTGATTCAAAAAGCTTTAGGTTATAATTAGACATTTTCATCGAATTATTTGTGTTATATATTATGCTGATTATTGAAGCTTTTATATCATCAAGACCGGACAGCATATTGTTAGCATAAACAATAGAATTGTAGTTGTCTTTGAGAATATTTTCAGATTCCTGACTCAACATCCCAACATAATAGGAGCAAAAACCTACAAGAGTAAAAATAATCAGGAATAGAAATCCTAATCCCCATGAAAGTTTTGTCTTCAGAGCCATATTACCTCCTAATAAAATAAATTCTGAATTTTATTACAGGATTAATTATGTAATTCACTATGATTGATCCCAACTTATATAACCATGAACAACTTTTAATAAATATATCATATGTAAAATTATAATTTTGCCATTTTATTTTATCAATAACAATACGCTTTTTGCGCTGGACTTTATTAATTTAAACAAGTGCTATTTTTGATTTATATTATTATTACTCTCTTTCAAATGGTAATCTTCAGATTTCCCGGCTTCACGAATTTATTTATTAGAAGGAATAATAAAATAATTATCAATGAAATATTGCCGAATCGATTCAGGTGTCCGTTCAAAAGCTTCAAATACAAAGTCCTTAGTATCAACTGAGATTTATTTTGTTGCATTTTATATTTCCTATGAAGACCGATTTTCCGGTGACTAAACTTGCTATTGAGCAATGGCTTGCTTTCGCTTTGAAGGTCAAATTGGCACATAATGATTATCAGACCCGAATCGGCATGATTACCGTCTCGATGCCATCCCATTGTAAGCGTCGCTGAATAGCGTTAGCCGTTTCATTATGAAGTAACTTCTGGAAAAAGCTCTCCTGACGGAAAATCAGCTTTCCGGTGAATACCATGGACTTCGGAAATTCTTTTGCCAGTGATTGGCACATGTGAGTTGCTGTTTCGACCACGTCAGTTCCGGCATCCATTCTGTAGTCTGCCGGCAACCCGTAAGAGCGGACAAGTTCCACGTATTTTTTTAAACCGTTTTCCGCTGAAATTCTCAATTGTTCCATCTCTGCCGATCCCTTGAATGATCCCTGATCAACTTCGGCAATAGAGACAAAAATAAAATTTTTATAGAAATGCGGGAATTTGCGATTAATGGATAGCCATGTATGCAAACCGAATCCGTTAAATGCGCTAACCAGCAGAATAGCCGTGGGTTCTTTTGGATTCAAAGGCTCGTCGTTGAATTTTTTGCCCGGGTGAATTTTTTGTAAAATATCTTCCAGTTTACGCGCTTCTTTCAGGACGTTAAGATAATGCTTTTTGATCAAATAGCATAAAGCGATAAGGACAGATGTTATTGCTAATGTCATCCAGCCGCCTTCGCCAAATTTCTCATATACTGTGACGCAAAGTATCGTCACGCAGAGAACAAAACCAATTACATGAACGACAATATGCCTCTTCCAGTTTTCATCTTTTTTCTTATCGTGAAGGAAAAAACGGATCATACCGAATTGAGAAAGGGAAAAGGTCAGAAAAACATTAATTGAATACATGACAACGAGAGCGGATATTGAACCGTTTGTATATAAAAGCAAAATTATGGATGCAATGCCCATTAGTATAATGCCGTTTTGCATGGTAAGCCGTTCGGAAAGCATCGCGAAACGATGCGGCAGCCAGAAATCAGTTGCCATGTTGGCCATAACGCGCGGACCATCAACGAATCCGGCCTGAGCCGCAACCATGAGCAGGGCGCCTTCGGAAAGAATCGTTATAAGCACAATCCATGCGGCCAGAGGCCAGTTACGGAATACCTCATCGGCAAGAATCGCGTTAAGAGTTCTTCCTTCGGCTGGCTTAACTTGAAAAAGGGCATAACAGATTAATAAGCCGCCCGCAGTAAAGGCGAGTGATGCCGCCATGTAAACCATGGTTCGTTTGCCTGTCTGCACCCGCGGCTCCCGCATAATCTGCATGCCGTTGGATACAGCTTCTATTCCGGTATAGGTTCCTCCACCCAGAGAGAAAGCCCGCAAAAATATCGCCAGTATGCCGATAAAGCCAATTGCTCCGACATCCTGTTTAAAACTTAGGTTAAATTGGCTCATCACCGGTCCAATTTGATCGGCATGATAGAATATGCCATAAATGATGAGAAGAATATGGGTTACAACAAAAACCATAAAGATGGGGGCCAGCGCTATGACAGATTCCTTCACGCCGCGCAAATTCATTATTACAAGCATCAGAATAAGAAATGCAACGAAAATGAGTTTATATTTTTGATAAGTTATAGGCAGAAAGCTGAATATGGCATCGCCACAGGAAACAACAGAGACTGTAATCGTCAGCATATAATCGATGATCAAAGCGCTGCCTGATACTACACCGGCACCGCTGCTGATAGTTTTTGTTGATACAATGTATCCCCCGCCGCCCTGCGGGAAATGTTCGATGATGCGTGAATAAGCATAAGCAATGACAAAAACGGTGAATGCTGTGGCCAGACCGATGAGCACGGCGATATAAGAGTGACTGCCCAGCGCTCTAAAAGCTTCTTCCGGCCCATAGGATGAAGAAGATAAACCATCGGAGCCGAGGCCGATCCAGGCCAGAATCGGAATCAGTGATATTTTATGAAACAAAGATGGTTCATTGATATCACGCGGCTCTCCCACAAGTTTATGCCACAGTCTGTGCTTTAAACTTTTTTCGTGTTCTAAAGAAAAATTATCCATGATTAATTGATCTCTTCATATTTACGCCGGATATCCTGTGATGATCATTTCTCGCGGCAGAAAAAGCAGATGATGGTTCTAATCAATTGGTAGAAGGATGGGGAATCTAACAAAATAATGAGAACCGTCACCGCCTGAACTTATTTCATAAAAAGCCGCTGCACTTCTAAGTATAAGAAATGCGGCGGCGGTAAACAAACATAATATCCTTAGCATAACCTCTTAGAAAGTACAGCTTAAAGTTACTCCGCCGTAAATATCAGTGCTGTAGTTATCTGAATGAAAGTAACTATTCAAACTTCATTTCATTCGTTTTGGGCAGGTCTTATTAAAAATCCCGGGAGGTTACCCGGCCTCCCGGGGGTTAAAAAGTTTAACAAGGATTCAAGGATTATATTAGAAACTGAGAGTAAGTTTATTGATGAGCATGTAGTCATCATCAACCTGGTTGCTTCCGCCGGTGCCCTTGAAGTAATCACCGGTAAAGAGATAAGCGCCGCCCACCATATAAGACAGGTTGTCGGTGAGTTTGTAAGTAGCGGTGAGATCAACTTCCGTACCGTAGGTGCTGCCTGTAAAACCTGCCGGTTTCTTGTCGGCCTGCGCGTAGGATAATGACAGCAGAACATCCAACTTGCTAATCGGCTTCACACCGGCTCTGCCCTGGAAAAACCAGGCGTTGGACATGGTGCTGTTAAAAACAGAGTTATTATTGCCATACAGGTATCCCGCCCAGTAGTACAAATCCGCGTTGAACAGAATCAGGCAGGGTTCCCAATCAACGCCGCCATTATTGATCCCGCCTTCGATTTTACTGGGGGTATTGGGATCATCGCCGGATAGGTAAGCGAAAGTACCACCGGTATAAAACTGACCGAAGGTGGCGGTGGCATCAACAAAAAGGCTCAGGGCGCCAACGGAAACATTTGTTGGGTTGATAACGTAACCTTCATATTTTTTCGCGTCGCCAAACCAGTACTCGGCTTCCGCCTGCAAATCGACGGGACCAATCTTGGCTTTGACATAAGGGTCTATCACATATATGTTTGACAGGTAAGAACCGCATGCGTTGCCTCTGCATGTTGCGTCACGATTCCACATGAAAAGGGCCCCCGCTTCGCCGTCCTTGAAGTTGTAAGTACCGGCAATTCTATATGAATCCAAGTCTCTGTCGGTCTTTGTTGCATTGAGTCTGTTAAGCCAGTACCAGGAGTCGGAACTGACAGCGCTATAACTGTTGTCTACTTCCTTGGCATAACCCAAGATGCCGGTAAAAGGTCCTTTCTGCAGATAATACTGAATCTGGCCTGCGGTAGGGCCGGTGCTATTATCAGCGAAAACAGTCCCGAATGTATAATCCTCCATATAGCCGACCTTGAACAAACCTATGGGCGAAGTATAATCAACATGAACCTGCCTGAAAGATATATTTTCGGCTTCCGCCAATGTTCCCGGACCGTTTGGATCCGAAACCCCGATATTTGCTCTCGCGCCGCCCCAGATTCTTTCCATTGCATCGAATTGAGTTACCAGTTTCAGGCTGGGGGATATGATAAAATCCGTTCCCACTCGCAGATCCTGAAAGAAAAAGGCTGTGCTGGGATTCGGAGAACTGGAATCATCAGCTAAACTTATTTTGTTTAAATACAATCCACCGACATTGTAATCGGCGCCTACTTTGACGTCAACCGCGAAGGCCGACATACTGAAGACCATAACCATCCCCAGTGACAACAAAACTAACCAAAATCTCTTCATTCTTTTCTCCTTTTTCAATAAAAGTTAATATTTCCGTTTTGGGAAACGGGTATTCTCTGATTCATCACATCCCGGACAATTACATATCGTAGTAAAGAGCAAACTCATATGGATGCGGACGCAAATCCATATCACTGCCAAAACGAGAGCTAGGACTAGGAGCGTGATCTGATGCGTCAGCGCCGTTACTGCGGCTGC
>JBKQWB010000109.1:0-67202 GCA_052139735.1 Smithella sp.
CTGCCATTTATAAAAATCACGTACCTAAATATCACTATTTCATTCTGAAATCAATAAAATGGGGAGTGTGTTTTATTCTATCTTAGTATTTGAAGACTCGATTTTCATAAAGACAATATGTTGTCTACTGAAATAATGACTTTGTATCGTCTTTGCACTTGATGTCAATAAAACTCTGTCCACCGACAATTAATTTTATACTGTTGTTTTCTTAAATGGCAATACTTTGGCTCCTACTTTTAATCCATCAAGATAATCCGCCCATGTTTGCATCATTTTACGTCTTTCATTTAAGTGAGCTGTTCGATTATAGGCGCGTCCGTTCGGGTCACGAACTGCGTGAGCCAATTGATGTTCAATGAAGTCCGGTCTTACTTGCAATACTTCATCAAGAATAGTTCTAGCCATTGCCCTGAATCCATGCCCGGACATTTCTTCTTTTGGATAACCCATAATCCGCAAAGCCACAAGAATAGCATTTTCACTCATGGGACGTTGAGGAGTTCTTTCTGATGGAAACAAATATCGTCCTGAACCTGTGAGTGTGTGAAGTTGCTTTAATATCTCTATTGCCTGTCGTGACAATGGCACAAGATGAGCTTCTTTCATTTTCATTTTACTTGCTGGAATATTCCATTCAGCGTTTTCAAAATTAATTTCAGACCATTCAGCATGACGAAGTTCTCCGGGACGAACAAAAACCAAAGGCGCAAACTTTAATGCGCATTGAACAACAAATGTTCCCTGATAACTGTCAATAGCCCTGAGAAGATTACCTACTTCTTTAGGTTCTATAATTGCAGCTCTATGAATAGTTTTTACGGGTGATAATGCGCCTTTTAAATCTTCTGCCGGGTTACGATCGGCACGTCCGGTTGCAACTGCATATCTGAATACTTGACCACAAATATTTCTTGTACGGTGAGCAAGTTCCAATGCATCTCTTGATTCTATCCGCCTTAATACTGATAATAACTCAGGAGCTTTTATATCTTTTATTGGTCGTGAACCAATCCAAGGGAAAACATTTATATCCAAACGGTGCATAATTTTATCTGCGTATTCTTCCTGCCATTTTGATTTGAATCTTTCCAGCCATTCCTTGGCTATGACCTCGAAGGTTTCAGTTTCTTCAACTTTTGCCTGTTTTTGTGCTTTGTGGACTGCGCCGGGGTCAATTCCATGTGCTATCTGTGCCCTTGCTTCATCTCTTCGCTTTCTTGCGTCTAGAAGGTTTATTTCAGGATATGCGCCGAAGGCTAATTTATTTTCCTTGCCGGCAAATCTATATTTGAAACGCCATAACTTTCCCCCGGAAGGTGTGACCAGAAGAAATAAACCGCCGCCGTCAAATAATGTGATGGGTTTATCTTTTGATTTTACTTTTTGAATCTTCATGTCGGACAATGGAATAATTCTCTTTGGCATAAAAGACCTCCTTTTTTTGGGTACCCGCGATATGTTTTAGGTACCTAATGGCTGTTATTGGGTACCCAAAACAACTTTATTTTAATGGAGTGTATAACACGTCTTTGGACAAAAAACAATAAAAAACCCGCTATTTCTAACGGGTTTTTGTATTTCCTAGTATCACCTAGGATTGTGTTCTGGCTCCCCAGCGCGGACTCGAACCACGGACATGCTGGTTAACAGCCAGCCGCTCTACCGACTGAGCTACTGGGGAACATATTTTCAGATCACCCTATGGTTAATCCCTCTATCGTTGGGACTCAAATGGGTGAAATTTTTTCTGGCGCTTCATAATACAAGAACGGCCTATTGTCAACCTCAAATAAATATTTATGTAAAATATTAAATTAATTTATCTATTCTCTAAAATAACTAAATTGTTCCAATAAGTTTGAATTCGTAAGCAAGCAAACACCTTCGCTTGCTGCTTCAGTGCGCAAGCGTTTATATAATTATAATTTCCCCTAAGAATCGAAGAATCTCCGTGGCTTGCCGCTGCGAGCGTAAATAGTAAACGACTAGAACTTTTTCTGCCAAACCATATCATTTTCTTGCCTCAAATATCATGATGGGATATAAAAGCGCAACTTTTAAAAGCGGGAAGGGTAATGAATTCCAAAGTTAGAGCAGGAAGTCAGGGATTTTTAAAGAAACGCGTGCTGGAAGAGGGCTTGTGCACCGGTTGCGGCGCCTGCGTGAGTCTTTGCCCTTATCAGGTTATATACCATGACCGTACGGTGCAATTGCATCAATGTGATCTTGAAGATGGCAAATGTTACGCTTTTTGCCCCAGAACAGAAACCGATCTGGCGGCTTTAAGAAAACTTCTTTTTAAGCAGGGTGATCTGACACCGGAAATTGGCGCGGTGAAAGGCTATTATTTTTCTCAGTCTGTTGATCCCCGATTGCGCGAGGTCGCCCAGCATGGGGCCACAGTAACAGCGTTGATGGAATTGGCGTTAACCGAAGGTTTGATTGATTCGGCCATCGTCTCTTCCCGCGACCGGCAATTTTTACAAAACAGCGCTGTCGTAAAAGACATCGTGGAAATAAGGAATAATGCCAAAAGCAAGTTTACCGTATCGCCTACGGCCGCTGCTTTTAATCAACTGCTCATGCAGGATTCAGGCAATGTTGGAGTAGTGGCGACTCCCTGTCAGGCGCTGGCGCTAGCCAAGATGAAGTTGTACCGAACCAGTGAGAATAAAACTCAAATCAATCAACCAAAACTTGTTATTGGTTTATACTGCGGCTGGACGCTTTCCATGGAAAAATATATAAAGTTACTGCTTGAAAATAATATTGCTTTGGAATCCGTCACAGGGATGGATATTCCGGCAGGGGGAAATGTTCTGGAGCTTTACACCGATGACGGAGCGAAATCGATTCCGTTTGACGCCGTGCAGAGTTGCATTCGGGAAGCCTGTCGATATTGTATGGACAGCACGGCGGAATATGCCGATGTTTCGGTTGGCTCGGCGCGCTTTTCCGGTAACTGGAGTGATGTGCGAAAGTGGAATCAATTGATTGTGCGGACAGAAAAAGGCAGAGAATTGGTAGAACTGGCCGTAAAAAAAGGAGTTCTGGAAGTGCGGGAAGCCCCCGCTGAAAATTTAAAAGAACTTAAAAATGCGGCTGTAAATAAGAAAAAAAGCGCGCTGAAAAATATTATTCAAAAAAGCGGTTCAAGAAACAATCTGTTATATTTAGATAAACGTGATCCGTCAGTGCTGAAATATTTAACCAAAGAAGTTTGCAATAGAAAAAACAGGTAAGATTGTGTCGAAATTACTTAGTTTGGCTAAAACCAAAGTTTTATTCATGGGCAATGAGGCCATCGCGCGAGGCGCGCTGGAAGCCGGCGTCAGTGTCGTTTCCGGTTATCCCGGCACGCCCTCGTCGGAAGTAATAGAACGTTTATCCGATGTCGCCCGGCAGAGAAACCTTTACGTGGAATGGTCAACCAATGAAAAGGTGGCCCTCGAAGTAGCCGCCGCCGCGTCTTTTTCCGGTTTGCGTTCGATGTGTGTGATGAAGCAAAACGGCGTCAACGTTGCTTCCGATTTTCTTTTGCATCTGGCTTCTTCGGGCACGCGCGGCGGAATAGTTCTGGTCGAATGTGAAGATCCCGGCGCTCTATCGAGTGTCAATGAGGGAGAGTCAAGGTATTTCGCGCGCATGCTTGAAATTCCGCTTTTGGAACCGGCCAATTTTCAGGAAGCCAAGGATTTGACCAAATGGGCCTTTGAGTTATCGGAGAAAATAAGAAATATCGTTATCCTGCGCTCGGTGACGCGCATGTCTCACGCCAGCGGCAACGTTATATGCGGCAAACTTCCCCAAAAAGTAAGAATTGCTGAATTTGTTTCTGACGGATCATTTATGGATCCTTTGAGGGGGCCGGTAGTCAGCACTCCGGTTGTCGTTAAACACAATCTTCAGCAGAAAAAATTGCGAGAAGCCGTAGAACTTTTTGAAAAAAGTCCTTTTAACAGTTATTCCGGTCCCGGACATCCCGAACTTATTATCATCACGAGCAGCGCCTGCTTCCTTTACAGCAAAGAAGCCCTCGAAATACTGGGTTTGCAAAAGCGGGTTGGGATTTTAAAACTTGGCTGCACCTGGCCTCTGCCATTGAGGTTGTTGAAAAAATATTTGCGCCTGACCGATAAGATTATGATTGTGGAAGAAGTTCTGCCTTTTCTTGAAGAAAATATCAAAGTCGCCGCAATGGGAATGCTCAGAGATACCGGTATTAAAACTTTTTATGGAAAAATGGATAAGACGTTGCCTTCAGTCGGCGAGTTGAATCCGGATATTGTCGCCGCAGCCCTCGGCAAAATAATGAAGGTCAAACCCAAATCATTGCCTGCCGGTTATGTTCGCGAAATCCAAAAAGCAGCGCCGAAAATTCCTCCGCGGGAACAGACGTTTTGTCCCGGTTGTCCGCATCGCGCTTCATTTTGGAATATTAACACCGCGCTGAAACTCGACGGCCGCGAGGGCATTGTTTGCGGCGATATAGGCTGTTACGCCATGGCTTCGCTTTGGCCGGCAATTGGTTTCAATACGGTGCGCACTCTTCATTCCATGGGTTCGGGCACGGGCCTGGCCAGTGGATTTGCCAAACTGGAAGCCTTCGGTCTGGATAAACCGGTTCTGGCGGTTTGCGGCGATTCCACTTTTTATCACGCCGTTATTCCTGCGCTCATCAACGCCCGGCATAACAAGGCGGATATTACCTTCATCGTTCTGGATAACGCGGGAACGGCAATGACCGGATTCCAGCCTCATCCCGGTCTGGATATGGGCGCCACAGGCGAGCCGCTTCCATCTGTTGAGATTGCCACGATTTGCAAGGCGATTGGAGCCAAAGTTGCCGTGAGCGATCCTTTTGATCTGGACGGGACAAGTAAAATTCTTACATCTTTTATGGCCGAGCGCGGTTCATTGAAGGTGCTGATAATGAAGCAGGCTTGCGCCCTGAGTCCCGAAAAGAAAGGTAAGAAACAATACCAGATGAAAGTTAACGAAGAACTTTGTCTCGGTGAGAGTTGCGGATGTAACCGTTTATGCACAAGGATTTTCCGCTGTCCGGCCCTCACTTGGGATCGGGCGAAAAAGAAAGCGGTCGTTGACGAAGTCATCTGCGCCGGCTGCGGTGTCTGTTACTCGATCTGTCCGCAAAAAGCGATCATAAGAACGGAGGCGGCGGGTTGATGAAGAAAAGAACTTCTAATATAAATTCGCAGTCAAAAGCATACCGCGGCGGCAAGGAAGAGGCGACACAGGCGTATTCAAATATGCATCGAGGAGCCGATGATGCAGTAAGCAAAGGTAGACGAATGAATGCGAATTTGAATAAAGAGCCTACAAATATTATCATCACCGGCGTCGGCGGTCAGGGCAATGTCATGGCCTCCCGAGTGCTTGCCGGGATGTTGGTCAACGCGGGCTATATTGTCACAATCGGCGAAACTTTCGGCATGTCCCAGCGCGGCGGTTCGGTGATGAGCCATTTGCGCTTATCATCAAATTCCGTCTTAAGTCCGCAAATTCCGCGAGGCAGGGCGGACATAATTATCGCACTTGAGCCGGTTGAAGCCCTCAGAGTTCTGGTGCAATACGGAAACCCCGATGTCGCGGTTCTGTCAAATTCGCGCATGGTTTATCCCATGGGGGTCATAACCGGCGATTTTACATATCCGTCTTTGGATGAAATTAAATCAATGTTTGCAAAACTGGCGGCAAAAAGCTGGATAATTGATGCCACGTCGGTGGCGGTTGATCTGGGCAATCCTGTTTTGAGCAATATTGTCATGATCGGAGCACTGGCATGCGCGTCTGTGCTGCCTATCGACCGCCGTGCTTTTGAAAAGGAAATAACCAAAAGCATGTCCGCCGGTAAACACGAAATAAATTTGGCCGCGTTTGATTACGGCATGAAAATGCTTTAATGCCGATCATCAAATTATTCCTTTTAAACTTTCTTTATTTCCCCCGGACTGTGTTCAAGTCGGTGTTTAAGTCTTGAGGAACAACCGCCATCCCGCATACAATGAGCCCGGAAAAAAATTCAAAGCACCGGACGCTTCGGCGACAGGCGTGAACCCGCAGGCGTCGCAATTTATTTCGCCCCTGCTTTTAACATAGCAGCCTTTCGTAATTGTACCGTCCGGATCGACATTAATCAGGATGTCATCATGGCAGCGCCAGCTATTATCAACCATTGCGTTGAGTCTGCCAACCGAGTTCAAAATGGGTAAACCCGATTTTTTTAGTTCCAGCAGTTTTATGATAGCGGCGCGACGTTCCTCCGGTGAAAGAGAAAGATCATCCTCTCCCTGATTATAAGGATAGAAAAACTGAACGGTCAACCCTTTCAGTGTCGGCATTTCATGCACCCACTTTGCCAAGTCATCGACATTCTGCCAATTGCGGCGATTCAAAGTGCAGTGAATAAAAACGCGGGGATGCCTGGTCTTTTTGATGTTTGAGCAAATTTGGTCAAAGGAATCACTTCTCAAATAATCGTGGGTTTCCTTCAAACCGTCAAGACTTACCCAGATCGTATGGGAGGGAACATCCAGAGGCAGTGTGCCATTGGTCGTCACCGCCACACGCAGGAAGTGCGCTCTGGCATAAAGGACAAGATCATGAAGGCGATAAGAACCATCGCGCCACAACAGGGGTTCGCCGCCCTCAAAAACGACCATACGGGCGCCGGACCGGCGCAGAGATTCCAGTGCCCCGATAGCCGTAGTCCAGGATATGTGGGCTTGTTTGTCATCTGAGCGAAGATGAAACGGGCAGGCACGGCAGGCCAGGTTGCAGCGATAGGTAACCTTGAAGCTGGCCAGCAGGGGAATTTTGCGCCCCAATATTTTTCGCTGCAGGAAAAACCCGGACAGGTCAAGAGGCCAGGATAAATGCGAAGGCTTTAAATTTCTTTTTATATTTTTGTGCAAGTGTTATGAAAATCTCCAATTGTTAAAACACGTTTTTTGCAAAAATGGAACAATATTATGAACAAATTTCACCTTTTCTTAAAAACGAACTAATAGTTAACATCTCTTTGCGGGAACTATAAGAACAAAAAGAAGGGGTGTCAATATTATAAAAAAGTGAGCGTTTAGAATTTTTCACGGACAAACTTCCTATTATAACTTGTTTTATAATCACTTAGGTAAAGACGTTTGTTTTATCTGCTTTATTTCTATAAAATTGCATGGCCTGAAATCTGTTGAAAATGTATTTTGCAAGGTGGAAATTACAGGCAAATTAGTATAAGTAGTGGTTGACATGATCTGATTAGAACTTATATTACTTTAAATATTAATTAACCAAGAGGTGAAATGATGAAAGATGTTTATTCGGCCATAAAAGTAACTGATAATGTTTATTGGGTTGGCGCCATTGATTGGACAATCCGCGATTTTCATGGTTATACAACGCCGCACGGCAGCACCTATAACGCATATCTGGTGATGGCCGATGATATTACCTTGATAGATACGGTCAAAGCGCCGTTCAAAGATGAAATGCTCTCCCGTATTAAATCCGTCGTTGATCCTTCTAAAATAAAATATATTATTTCCAATCATTCCGAAATGGATCATTCCGGTTCTCTGACGGATATTATTGATTTCATCAAACCCGAAAAGGTTTTTGCTTCGGCAGTTGGTGTAAAAACATTAAAGGAGTTGTTTCATGATCAGCATGAAATAATACCCGTAAAAGACGGTGAAACGCTCAGCCTCGGCAATATGGAATTGACTTTTATGGAAACACGAATGATTCACTGGCCGGACAGCATGTTTACTTATCTGGCCGCAGATCAGCTTTTGTTTTCTCAGGACGCTTTCGGTATGCATCTGGCGAGTTTGGAACGTTTTGACGATGAAATCCCGGCGGCGACTTTGGAATATGAAGGGGCGACATATTATGCCAATATTGTTTTGCCTTATTCGCCGATTGTTCTGAAGGCTCTGGATAAGGTCGCGGCATCGGGTATGAAAATCAAAATTATAGCTCCCGATCATGGGCCTGTCTGGCGCAAAGATATCGGCCGGATTATTGAGCTTTATAAAAAATGGGCACTCCAAAAGCCGACGGCAAAAGCGGTTGTGGTTTACGCGACGATGTGGCACTCTACGGAAAAAATGGCCGAAGCCATCAGCGAGTCTCTGGCACAGGCAGGCGTCAAGGTGAAACTGATTTCAATGAATGAAACTCACCGCAGTGAAGTGGTTTATGAAGTGCTTGACGCCGGAGCGCTGATCGTCGGGTCGCCGACACTGAATAACAATATTCTGCCGCAGATGGCGGATGTGATGACTTATCTGAAAGGATTGAAACCGGCCAATCTTATCGGCGCGGCTTTCGGCTCTTACGGATGGAGCGGAGAATCGGTAAAACATTTGGAAGCAATGCTCAAAGAAATGAAGGTGGAAATTGCCGCTGAATCGATTTGCGTTAAGCATGTTCCCGACGGCGATGTTTTGGAAAAATGCCACGAAATGGGCAAAACTATAGCGGCCCAGTTGCTTAAAAAAACAGCTTCTGATTAATGGCGCAAAAAAAGGAGTGGAGTCTCCTGCGGCAGGATCCGGAGGCTCCATATAATAACAATAACGTGACATCTTGCGAGTCGCGAAATATTTCAAGTCGAAGGATGAAGGAGTGAATAATGAAAAAATATGTTTGTGGTGTATGCGGATATGTTTACGATCCGGCCAAGGGAGATAAGGACGGCGGCGTTGTTCCGGGAACGGCTTTTGAAGATTTGCCCGATGGCTGGTCGTGCCCTGTTTGCGGGGCGGCGAAGGAGGAATTCACCCCGGAATAAAAATGACGACATCGCAAAAAGTCCATATGCTGCGTTGCGTTTCATCTCATTCCTCGGGATTTACGCGTCTTGCCTGTGGGCACTTTTCCCAATGTCGTCAAATGTTGCAATATTTATAATTTTTAGTGATAATCAGTCAGAAAAACAGAAAAAATAGCAATTCTATTAAATAAATAAAGGATGGGTATATGGATAAAATTCAAGAAGCGTTGCATCAGGCTTATGCCGGAGAATCCAAAGCAGCTCTGAGGCTTAAAGTTTACGCACAAAAGGCTGAAGATGAAGGCTATAAACAAATGGCCCGTCTTTTCCGCGTTATTTCTTTTTCGGAAGAAATTCACGGCGCGAGAGCCTTAAGGGTGCTCAGGGAAGTCAAAGGCACGGAAGAAAATCTGGCCGCGAGTTTTGAATCGGAAACGAAAGTTGCCGAAGTTGCTTATGATCAATTTGTTAAGCTGGCGGAAGAAGCGGGCAATAAAGAAGCTGTGCTGCATTTCAGCCAGAGCCGCGATGTGGAAGAAACTCACGCCAAGCTTTATAAAGAGGCCATGTCACACTTTATGGAAGAAAGAGAAACAACTTACTATGTCTGTAATGTTTGCGGTTATGTCTCCGACGGCGCTTTACCGGACGAATGTCCTGTTTGCGGCGCCAATGCGAAAATGTTTGTGCCTTTCGATAAGTGACAGAATGGGGCTGTTGACCGGGAGCGCATTCCCGCAAGGAGGCGCAATTATAAATAGTCATCTTCCTTGCCGGAAAAAGCCAGAGGCTTTACAAAACGCTCATCTGCTGTGTTGCGCTGCAAACCGCACCGCTCAACGTATGTAAATATACGCCTCGCGGTTCGGTTTTTTGCGCGCCTTGCATCTGAACATTTTTGAACAGCCCCAAACAGGTATTTTTATGCAACCACGATATCACAATTATTTACATAGGATATAGCCATTACAAAGACAATAACTAAGCAAATGCGTATGAAAAAACTTCTTATAATTCTCTTTTGTTTGATAGCTTGTGCCCAGAATAAAATGGTTCAGATACGATGACTCAAGAAAAAGAGTAAAGATTCCTATTGATAATATTTGGAAGAAATAGGAAATAGTGCTAGCGCCAGATAAAAAGGCAATGGAATAATGGAATGAGGTGAAAATATGCGCATTTATTGCAGAATATTATTTGCTTTGTTGTTTTTAAGTCTTTTATTGCCCGGCAGTGCAATTTGTGAAGAAAAGCCCCTTTGGGAATTAGGCGTAGGTTTGGGGCTGCTCCAGATGCCGGATTACCGGGGCTCGGACGAAAACAGGTTGTACTTGCTTCCATATCCTTATGTCGTTTATCGCGGCGATATTTTAAAAATAGAAGAGCAACGTGTTTCCGGACAGATTTTTAAATCGGATCGGATTTCGGTGGATTTTAGCGGTTATGGCGCTGTGCCGGTAAAGAGTTCCAATAACACTGCCCGCGCCGGGATGCCGGATTTGGATCCGACTTTTGAATTGGGGCCGGCTTTAAAGATTAAGCTTTGGGAAAGCAAAGAAGATAAGTACAAATTAGATTTGACGTTGCCTGTGCGGGCTCTTTTTTCCATGGATTTTCCTTCCGTGAGTCGCGAGGGTTGGATATTCAGCCCGCGAATTAATTTTGTGAAAGATGATTTAATCCCTGACACCGGATTAAATCTGGGAATATCCGCAGGGCCAATGTTTACCGACAGCGGTTATAATGCTTATTTCTACACGGTGGAACCGGCATACGCGACAGCAGTGCGTTCCGCGTATTCCGCCGGTGGCGGATACAGCGGCTCAACGCTTACTGTTGGTTTAGGCAAGGAATATAAACAATTTATTTTTAACGCTTTTCTCAGCACTGATTTCCTGGAGGGAGCGGTTTTTGAAAACAGTCCCCTGGTGAAAAGAGAAACATCCTTTATGAGCGGTGTAAGTGTTTCCTGGATTTTCTTTAAATCAGCGAAAACTGTTAATGTGGAAAAATATAATTAATATCGCTAAAGAGTGAGTAATAAATAAGGACTATTGATTGGGAATGGGATTTAAGGGGAATTATATGCTGGTTATTATAACAAGATGGCTGATAATAACGGTGGCAATTCTGCTTGCCTCGCAGTTTGTGCCCGGTATCAGAGTGGATACACTTTCAACGGCAGTCATTGCCGCCTGTGTTTTAGGCCTGATTAATATTTTTGTAAAACCTGTTTTAGTATTTCTGACTCTGCCCCTGAGTGTATTAACTCTGGGATTATTTTATTTCTTTATCAACGCGTTATTGCTGATGCTTGTCGCACATATTGTGCCGGGATTTAAAATAGAGAATTTTTTCTCCGCTTTTTTAGGTTCGCTGGTTATAAGCTTTGTCAGCTGGCTGGCCAATTCTTTTATTTCCCATCATAAAATAGATAAACCGGACAAACCCGATTATGTTGATCTGGAAAAGGGAGACGATGGAAAATGGCGGTAGAGGCAACACTCGATTTGACTCCGGCGATGAAACAGTATGTGAAAATTAAAGAAAAATACCCCGACTGTATTTTGTTTTACCGAATGGGTGATTTCTATGAGATGTTTTTTGAAGATGCGGTGACGGCCGCTCCTGTTTTGGAAATCACTCTTACCTCACGCAACAAAGGCAAAGAAGACAGCGTGCCGCTTTGCGGTTTCCCATACCACGCCGCATCCGCGTACATTACCAAACTTGTGGAAAAGGGTTTTAAAGTAGCGATATGCGAGCAGGTTGAGGACCCCAAAACAGCAAAGGGAATCGTCAAAAGAGAAGTTATCCGCGTTATCACCCCCGGACTTGTTCTGGATGAGGAAAATCTTGCCTCTGGCGAAAATAATTATCTGGCCTGCCTCAGCGCCTGCAAAGATACGCTTGGTCTGGCTTTTCTGGATATTTCCACGGGCGAGTTTCAAATCAGTGAGTTTTCCGACCGCGAATTTTTCTTAATAGCTATTGCCGGACTGGATTTTAAGGAATTAATCCTTTCGCGTGATTTTCCTGACAAGCGATTGCTCAAAACACTGGAAATGCAAATGCCGGAGCTTCGGATTAATTATCTGGAAGAGGATTGTTTTCAATCGGAATATGCTCAAGCCTTGCTGAATCAGAATTTCACCTCCGAAGTTCTGGACGCATCGAAGATAAAAGAACATCCGGCAGCCATGATCGCTTCATGCGCGATTTTGAGTTATGTTAACCAGACGCAAAAAATTAATCCCCAACACATCAGCGAAATTAAATGGTACTCCACGGAAAATTTTCTGCTTCTTGATGAGGCCGCCCGACGTAATCTGGAGATATTTACAACGATTCAGAATAGTTCTAAAGCCGGTTCTCTTTTTTCTCTTTTCCATGAAACCCTGACACCGATGGGAACCCGCCGTTTGCGCTGGTGGATGAATTATCCGCTTGTGGACGCGGAAAAAATCAAAGCAAGGCTGGCGGCGGTTGCCGAAATTAAGGATGACCACGTCCTTAGGTCAAATTTGCGTAAAATTTTATCGCGCATTTACGACCTGGAAAGGCTTGCCGGTCGTGTATCTCTGCGGGTGGCCAGTCCCCGCGATCTGGTCGCCCTGAAAGTTTCTCTTTTAGCCATTCCGGAACTCAAATCAATGCTTAAGGATTGCACGTCGCCCGCGATTGCCGTAATCCGTTCTCGTTTTACGGAAATGTCCGTTGCCGTTGAGCTGATTACGCGTGCGATTATTGACGATCCGCCGCAAAAAACGCAGGATGGAGGTTTTATTGCCGCGGGTTATGATGAAGAATTGGATAAACTGAGATCGATCAGCCGCGACGGAAAAAAATGGATTGCCGCGATGGAAGCCGGGGAACGGAAAAAAACGGGAATTAATTCACTGAAAATCGGCTTCAATAATATTTTTGGCTACTATATTGAAGTGACTAAAGCCAATGCCGCACTGGTTCCGGATTCCTACATAAGAAAACAGACGCTGGTTAACGCTGAACGTTATATTAATCAGGAATTGAAAGAATTTGAACAAACAGTTTTAAACGCGGAAGAAAAAATCAGGGAAAGGGAACAGGAACTATTTATTTCCCTTCGCGATAATCTTGATCAGTATATTACGGATATTCAAAAAAATTCATTTCTTGTTGCGGAGCTTGACGCTGGGACCGCTCTGGCGGAAGTTGCCGAAAAATATCATTACACCTGTCCTGAAATAAATGATGAAGACACTATTGAAATAAAAGACGGACGCCATCCCGTTGTGGAAACAGCGTTGAAAAAAGAAGGCTTTGTGCCTAACGATTGTCTGATTGATTTGCGCGACAATAAATTGCTCGTTATTACCGGTCCGAATATGGCTGGTAAATCCACCTATATCAGGCAGGTGGCTTTGATTGTCCTACTGGCGCAAATGGGAAGTTTTGTTCCGGCGGCTAAAGCGAAGATAGGCCTCGTTGATAAAATATTCACCCGCATCGGCGCGTCCGACAGCCTGATAAAAGGACAGAGCACATTTATGGTGGAGATGACGGAAACCGCGGAAATTTTAAAGAATGCGACTTCCCGCAGCCTGGTTATTATTGATGAGGTTGGACGCGGGACTTCCACGTTTGACGGATTGAGCATTGCCTGGGCGGTTGCCGAATATATTCATGATTTTCAGGGGCGGGGTGTACGCTCTTTGTTTGCCACTCATTACCATCAACTGACGGATCTGGTGGTAACAAAAAGCGGAACAAAAAATTATAATATCGCGGTGAAGGAATGGGGAGAAAAAATAATTTTTCTGCGCAAGATAATGGAAGGCGGCACCAGCCGCAGTTATGGCATCGAAGTGGCGCGCATTGCCGGCGTGCCGAAGGAAGTTATCGCCCGCGCCAAAGAAATATTGCGTAATCTGGAAAAAGGAGAATTTGACGAAGTCGGCATGCCCCGTATTGTCCGGGGAACCCGTGACTCAAAAAGCTTAAATCCTCAATTGAATCTTTTCACGAGAAAAGAAAGCGCAATTGCCCTGGAAAATAAAGACAAGGAAATTATCGCCGAACTGAAAAACATCGATATTCATTCCATGTCTCCTCTGGAAGCGCTTAACAAATTAAGCGAGTTAAAAAACAAGGCGTCAGATTAGACACGCATTTGGTGTATTTGTTTAAGTGGTGATTTGATTTAATGAATTCAATATAAAATTGTCCGGATCATGTGCCGTTTTTCATTTTTGCGGCCAGATATATGGAAAATGATGTTCCGGAATTTACAACGGATTCGACCGAAATTAATCCATTATGGTATTTGATGATGGAATCGCTAATGGCCAGCCCCAGTCCGATGCCGCCATGCCCCTTAGTCTTTTTTGTTGTAAAATAAGGATCAAATATCCGGGAAAGATTTTCCCGTGAAATTCCCATTCCGTGGTCTTTAATGATAATCCGCACGTAATTGCCTTGTCCCAGAGATCTTATATTTGTTCCGGTTGTCGTATTTTCGGCGATAAGTTCCACAATTCCGCCGTCGGGCATTGCTTCTTTGGCATTAATCAAAACATTATCAACTACCTGCCTTATCTGAGCGGCATCAATTTCGCAGGGCCACAGGTCTTCGGCTATGGAGATATTACAGATAATGCCGGAACCCTGGAAAACATTTTCGGCGGCCTCCTTTAAAATAGGCCCGAGGTTTTCCAATTTGCGAACCGGATAGCCGCCCTGAGCAAATGTAATAAGACGATGAGCAAGTTCCTTGGCTTGCAGGCCTGCACGTTCCGCCACTGCCAGACCATCCTCCAGAAATTTATCTTCATCACTGGCGGATATCTTGGCCAGAAAAACATTACGCAGGATGGCGGTGAGCAGACTGTCAAAATCTTTGGCTACACCGCCTGCGAATGTTCCCAGTGATTCCAGTTTGGTTCGCTGGAGAAGCTCTTCCTGCGCCGCTTTTTGTTCGGTGATGTCTTCAAGGGTTTCCATTGCTCCGAATAAATTTCCACCGGAATCTCTAAGGCCTGCCGAAGTAATACGAAACCATTTCCCCTTCTCGCCCATATCAGGAAAAAACTGCGTCACTTCATAAGCGTCATTCAGAAGTTTTGATTTCCTCCATTTCTCGTGGTATAATTCAAGAATATGGGCGGTTTTGCCATCCAGAATCATATCGGCCAGACACAGACGTTCCGTATTGTAAAACGCGCGCCATTGCTGGTTGGTGCCGAGAACTTCGCTGGGTTTGATGTTGCTCAACGCCTGCAGTGCCCTGTTCCAGTAAATTACTTTATGATCTTTGGATATCACGAAAGTGGGAATAGGGGATCCGTGGATGATGCTGATGAGTTTTTGTTCGTCTCTGCCAACGCGCCACATCGTGTAAATAACGCTGAGGATTACCGCTATCGCCAAAACAAAAACAAAAGCAAAAATATAATAGTTCATAATTATTATCGCTTATTTCAAACTTAACCAAATATGTTTTATGCCGGTCTGATTTTTATTGCCGAATTTTGATAGCAAGGTTGGAATAAAAATGCAAGGACGGAATAAATGATAATTATTTAAATGTTTAATTGCGGGAGGAATAATTTACTGATTTGCATTTTTTGTAAATGAAAAAACAGGGGAGTATAAGCTCCCCTGTTTTATAAGGAGGTGAAACTTAGGAAGGGGTACTTAGAAATCACCTCCGGGACAAGGAGCTCTCTGACCTCTATATCCGCCGCGCGGACCAAATCCCGGACCTCTGTCCCAGTGGGAATTAGCCAGTATTTCGTTTTGTTCCGGCGTGAGAATCTTGCGAATTTCCAGTCTCATCGCCGTTACTTTATCATCCATTAAGTCGCGTAATTTACGCATTTCTTTTTGAGCGGCTGTGATTTTATCCTTATCAGGATTAACCTGCAGCCATAAACGGCGCAATTCCACTGATTTATCAAACATCTTTTCCCTGATGGGTCTTATTTCTTTTTTCGCTGATGTTCGTATGCCTTCGATTTTGGTCTTTTGTTCATCAGAAAGATTCAGTTTTTTCCAGATTGCATCATGATGATAGCCTGCACCCTTTTCGTCACAAGCACGATTGCCTTCATTGGGACCGAAAGCAAAGGCTGTTGCCGCTAATAGTATGCTTATAACAACAGCCGCTGTTAATATTAATTTTTTCATAATCATTCTCCATTACATCATGTACGTTTTATTGTAATTTTTCTTCTGCGGTTATTATATCCGCTTTGTTGTTTGCAAAATTGCTGAATTTAAAGGATAATATGCAGTCCGTATATATTCCAGCAGCAACTTTCCCGTGAATATGGGGAATAGTAGCTACCCAATAACAATCCCATTACTATACCAGATAACATCAATTTAAGCTTTTTCATAATCAATTTCCCGGTTCAGAGATTATTTAAATCTCTTTTACCATGTTATTGAGCAATGTTTATGCCAATAAGGTGTAACAGATATAACAGTTTGTTATCAAATGATAAATTATGAATATTCAAAATATTATTTGTTTTTTATTACAGTTGAGTGGATAATATGTGCCCAATTGATGGTATCTATCCGGGTACAAAGTAGCCATATAACAGTGGAGACGCAAATATAGTGCTAAAAGCTAAAAAAAGAATTTGGTTTAATCTTTCTGTTTGGATAGTCATTAGTGCAATTGCTGTTGTGGCTGTTATTTCAGCGGTAATGACATTCGCGCATTTTCAACGTCAAAAGGAACAGGCCGTTGAGCTTATGGTGGAGAAAGGCGCTACATTAATCCGGTCATTTGAAGCCGGTTTGCGCAGTCCACTAAGCATGAAAACAGGAAATTTCGGACTGCAAAAACTGTTGATGGAAACAGCACAGCAGCCGGATATAGATTATATCATTGTTACCGATGGCAAAGGTAACATCATTGCCGACAGTGATCCGGCGCAAGTCGGTGATAAGTACGGCCTGGATTTGGATATAGGATTGCTTGTATCATCCCGCGACATAAGATGGCGGCAGGTTGTCAATACCGAGGGAGCAGGCACTTTTGAAGTTTACAGCGGTTTCTTTCCACAGGGTAGACCGGCCATGGATCTAAAACCGGTAAAAAGTGTATCAGGAGGTGAGAAAACCGCCAGACTGATCATTTACGTTGGCCTGAACATGGCGGAAATTGAAAAGGCCGGTAAGGAAGACACTAGAAATACGATTATCATTGCGTTGATTCTTTTGCTGGTTGGTTCGTCGGTCATAGTTTCTTTGTTCCTGATGCAGGCCTATCGCCTTGCGCACACATCTCTTTCCCGTATGACAATCTTTTCTGATGCGCTGGTTAAAAATATGCCCATCGGCCTGATTGCACTGGACGATCAAGGGTTAATCATTACCTGCAACCAAAACGCACAAGAGGTTTTGGGTGTCGACTGCAATGAGGTATCCGGGAAATATGCGGCAGATTTATTGCCCGCGCCTTTGCAGAAAATTCTATCCCGACTGCCCCGGCGCGGCGGTCTTTTGGAGCAGGATATTGCGTTACTGTCCGCCGATGGTAAGGAACAAACGTGGGAAACTCTTTTGGCCGGTCTGATCGATGAAGGGAAGCCCGCGGGAAAAATCCTGCTGATAAGGAATGTAACACAGATTAGACTCCTGGAAAAGGAAGTGGCTAAAAGCCGTTATTTGAATTCGATCGGTTCTCTTGCCGCAGGCGTTGCCCATGAGATCCGCAATCCGCTGAGCTCCATCAAAGGGTTTGCCGTATATTTTAAAGAACGTCTATCCGGGAATACAGATGATCAGCAGACCGCCGACATTATGATTCAGGAAGTCGAAAGACTTAATCGCGTGGTTAGCCAGCTCATTGAATTTGCCAGACCGCTGGAATTGAAAAGAGAGAACGTTCAAATGGCCGAATTGGTGCAGCACGCGGTGAAATTAATTGCCGCCGACGCGAAGAAAAAACAAATCAGCATTGAGATCGAAGCTGCCGCGGAAATATCTCCAGTGGAAGTCGATTCCGATAAAATCAAGCAGGTGCTTCTGAATATTTTTCTCAATTCTTTAGCCGCTCTTCAGGATGGCGGTAAACTGAAAATTAAGCTTTCGTCCCGGGCGAATAATCTGGAAGTCATAATTTCCGATAATGGCGCAGGGATAGAGAAAATGGATTTGCCCCGGATTTACGATCCGTATTTTACATCCAAACCGGCTGGCACAGGTCTGGGGTTGGCGGTAGTTCAGAAAATAATGGAGGCGCATGGCGGCAATATTAGTCTGGAAAGCGTGGCAGGAAAAGGGACGGAAGTCTTTTTAAAATTTTTAATTTCCAATACTGAAGAAAAGGAAAATAAATGAAAACGAATCAATCAATTTTAATTGTGGATGATGATCCGGCCCATCGTTTGATGCTCAAAAAACTGTTAGGCGGCTGGAGCTTTGATGTCTATGAAGCCGATGATGGCTCCACGGCGATAGAAAAAGTAAGTCAAAGGGCTTTTGATCTGATTCTAATGGATATCCGGATGCTTAAAGTGTCAGGTATTGAAGCTCTGGAACAAATCAAAGTCATCAATCCGGCAATTCCCGTGATTATAATGACTGCTTACGCCTCGGTAGAGACAGCGGTCAATGCCCTGAAAAAAGGCGCTTACGATTATCTGACCAAGCCGCTGGATTTTGAGGAGCTGAAGATAGCCATCGGTCGCGCCACAGAGCACAGCGGACTCAAAAAAGAAAATCAATATTTAAAGGAAAGATTGGGCGAGAGGTTTGACAGGCAAAGCATTATCAGTCAGAGCGGCGCAATGTTAAAACTGTTGGAAACAGTGGAGCAGGTGGCGAAAACTGAAGCCACAATTTTAATTATCGGCGAATCGGGGACAGGCAAGGAAATGATCGCCAACGCTCTTCATTACAACAGCTTTCGAAAAGACGCGCCATTTATTAAAATAAACTGCGCGGCGCTGACAGAAACACTCCTGGAGTCGGAGTTGTTCGGGCATGAAAAAGGCGCCTTTACCGGTGCGGATCGCCGGAAGGAAGGGAAGTTTATTCAGGCAAACGGCGGCAGTTTGTTTTTAGATGAAGTTAGCGAAATGTCTGCCGCGATGCAGGTGAAGCTTTTGAGAGTTTTACAGGAAAGAGAACTGACCCGCGTTGGAGGCGCGGAAGTTATCAAAATCGACGTGCGGGTGATTGCTGCTTCCAATAAAGATTTAAAAAAAGAAATGGAGCAGAAACGCTTCCGGGAAGATTTATTTTACCGGCTTAATGTTGTAACGTTGAATGTGCCGCCGCTGAGAGAAAGAAGAGAAGATATCCCGCTTTTGGCACAGCATTTTGTGCAATTATTTGCCGCGAAGAATTCCAAAAGCATTAAAGGCTTCTCACCGCAGGCGATGGAGAAGCTCATTAAATATAACTGGCCGGGGAATGTCCGTGAGCTGATGAATGCTGTTGAACGGGCGGTTGTTTTGTCACGCACAAAATTTCTTGATGCAGACGAACTGTCGCTCATGATGCCAGATAATCCGTCAGCAGGGCAGAGCGGTAAACCTTGTATGACGGGAAATCTGCCATTGGATGAAGTGGAAAAAAGAAGCATTTTGGAAGCACTCGATACTTGTCGCGGAAACAAGAGCGAGGCTGCCCGCCGTCTCGGCATCACCCGCAAAACTCTGCGGAAGAAACTTACGAGGTATGAACAGGGAGGCTGTTAACCGGGCGCACATTTAGCAAGGCAGATGCAATCATAATTTAAAATATTCCTTACCGGAAAAAACCGAATGGCTTTACAAAATGCTCATCAAGAACCGAAGTTCTCAATGGCTTGCCGTCCGAAACTTCAATAAAAAACAAAAAAATGATATAAGTAAAACGATAGCAATGGATATTTATTATGCAGTTATATGCTCTAAGGTGGATATATTTTACCCATTACAAATTAAGACAATCTAACGATTATTGAATAATATTTATTAAAATGGTATACTTAATATATATCATTTCAGACGGTATGTTTCTTGCTAATTACATGATCAGAATATCTTTTATAAGGAGAACGTAAATGGTAATATCACGTTTAAAAAAGAAAACAATCAAAGCAGGTATTCGGCTTCTGATTTTTTTTACAATCGTTTCATTGGTTACATCATGCTATCCGCCGGTTTATCGCGAGGTTCCCGGCACAAATCCGAACCAGAGCTCAAGTGCTCCTGTTACCCAGGTTTACTTTTATCCCCTAAATGGTCAAACGACCGAGCAGCAATCCCGCGACCATTATGAATGTTACAATTGGGCAGTAAACCAGACCGGCTTCGATCCGAGTCAGTCAACTATTCCGCCTAAAGAACGTGTGAAGGTCGTGCCAATGCCTCCACCGGGGCATGATACTTTCGTTATGGCTGTTGCCGGCGCGGTACTGGGCGCTTTAATTGCCGGACCCAGGCATGCGGGCGCGGGCGCACTGATCGGTGCGGGAAGTGGAGCTATTGCAGGCGCGGTATCGGATTCATCCAGAGAGCAGTATGCCCAGCAGATGGAGGAAGCCTATGCCAATGGCGATAAGGCGCTCGATGCTCAATACGAAGCAAAGGCTCGTGATTTCCGCCGCGCCATGTCCGCCTGCCTGGAAGGCCGCGGCTACAAAGTGCAATAAAAATCAGTGAATTTAACACCTATTTTATGGAGAAAATAAAAATGAAAAATATTCGGAGTACAATAGAGTATATCACGCTCGTAATTGCGTTAATTGTCATCATGTCGATGTTATTGGGATTTTCACAGGCTGCTTATGCAGAAGAGCACGGCGGTCATGAAGGCAGGCTTGATAGCCGTTATGGTCATAATCATTATTACCCGGCTCGCGGTGGTTACGTTCATGCTTTGCCCGGCGGCGCCAGGTCGTTTGTCCATGGCGGTGTGCCATACTATTTTCACGGAGGGGTATGGTACCGGGCATACGGACCACGTTTTATGATTGTTGCACCGCCGTTTGGACTTATTCTTCCCTTACTGCCGCCATACTATGCGACTGTTTGGGTTGGGGGCGTGCCTTACTATTACGCCAATGAGGTCTATTACACTCAAACTGCGGATGGTTACATGGTCGTTAATCCGCCGGAGGGACAGGTGAGTCAGACGCCACCGCCACAGCCTCCGCCATCGCCGTCAGCAGCAACGTCTTTACCGCAGCAAGAACAGATGTTCATGTATCCCCGTAATGGTCAGAATGAGAAGCAACAGGCGGCTGATCGTTATCAGTGTCACAGCTGGGCTGTTAATCAGACAAATTACGACCCAACCCAGCCGCCGGGAGGCATGCCGTCCATCCAGAAAAATGCGGACTATAGACGCGCCATGGCCGCTTGTCTTGACGCTCACGGATACACTGTCAAATAACTTCAAGCCAGGGCGTGGCTACTCCCCGCCCTGTCCTCTATACAGAATTAATATTTCTAATAGTCATATCGGCAGTTTTTTTGTATAAGTAACCAGCGTAGTTTCTTCCGTTCGGGAGAATGACATGGGCAATGATGGTTTAGATAGTCACAACAGAAAACGGAAAGTCGCAAATAAGCAAGACATTCTTACTATCTTCGGTATCATGATACTACTCATCGGTTTTGGAATCTCCGTATTTATTTATCTGATGGCTGACAATGACGAAAATAACTTTTTGGGTTACGAAGTGATTGGCGGTTCTGCTTATCCGATCAGGCCTGAAGATTCCAAGGCCTATCAGCGTGATTTACAAATCGTCGGCGGAAAGGCGTTTGTGCTTGAAGATAAGTTCCAGCGTTGGTTCACAGGACTTTGGCATGGGAAATCTCTGGCATTTATGGTAGCCGGCATTACACTTTTGATATCCGCCGGATTTTTCTATGCAGCCAATAATCTTCCGTCCCTGTCGAGGGATTATGCCCGCGATGAAAAAAATCGGGGTAATCCTTTGTGAGGTGTACAGATCAGCTTTTTCTTGCAATATGGTTTTTTAGTCATCGTTTCAATTCAGCACTTTAAAATGATATCCTTAATAAAACGTTTGATTAATCTCTTGAAACCCTCAGAGTAAAAATATTAGTCAAGCAATTGCACTGGATATTTATTATTCAGTTTTTTTAAAAGCGGATACATTTTACTCACTACAAATTAAGACAATCTAACGGTTATTAAATAATATATATTGATATTAGATACTTATCATTAATAGTTGCCTCAGGCATATTTGTTGCTTTTATTAAGATTAAAATCTCTAAAAAGGAGTTACAAAATGAAAAGAGTATTTATCGTTATTGCCGTTATTATCGCATCCGTAGCGGTTATGTCTTCGGCGTATGCAATGCAGCCCGCAGGGAAACCCTGTTTCCACAAGGAATTTAATTTTAAAAAACATCTCAACCTATCCGACAAACAATTAGCCAGTATGAAGGAGTTGAGAAACAGCTTTCATAACGACACCAGGGATTTGAGATACAATCTCGACATCAAGCGGATAGAAATGCGCAAGCTTTTTACAGATCCCAAGACGGATGATGCAACACTTCTAGCCAAACAGAAGGAGATAAGCGAACTTCGTCAGCAATTATCGGAGAAGAAAGCGCAGATGAAGATCGATTGGCGCAAGATTCTGACGCCGGAGCAAATTATGAAACTTGATAAAATGCCTCATAAACGACATGCAGAATGTAAATGTCATCATCAGGATAAGTCAATGCCCGGCAAAATGTCTCCTAAAGCTAAGGTGGAAAAGAATAAAAGCTGATAAATATCTTATACAGTGCTTGTAAACTAAAAGGTGGCAACAATATAAAGGAACCCCTTCATGCAAAAGAGAATTCTTCTTTTTTGCACCTTAATTGTTGCCGCCTTAACAAATGATAATGAAAAACCGCTTGATCATAGACATGGTCTTGACGCATTCAAAGTTTCTGTCTATAACAATATCGTTGATAAGTAATAAAATTAGGAATTACAAGGAGACAAGGTATGCGAGTTTTTCATTTCTTCATAGCTGTGATTGTTACTGCAACGTTGACGGCTTGTTCAGCGCCGAATATTAATATCTTTGGTGAAACAAGGGAACCTCTTCGGGAAATTACACTTTCAGGCAGTGGTGATGATAAAGTCTTGCTGATTTCTATAAGTGGAACGATTTCCGACGTTCCGGATAAAGGATTCATGAAAACTTCGCCCAGTGTGGTCGAGCAGGTTGTATCCCAGATGAACAAGGCGGCAAATGATAAGCGGATCAAAACAATATTATTTGAGATAAATTCTCCGGGAGGCACCATTACTGCCAGTGATCTTCTATATCACGAAATTTTATCCTTCAAAGAAAGGACACGTAAAAAGGTCGTAGTTTGCATGTTGGATCTGGCGACTTCGGGGGCGTACTACATATCGTTGCCCGCAGATGAAATTATTGCTCACCCGACTACCTTGACTGGTTCGGTGGGCGTCATTTTTCTGCAACCGAAAGTATTCAGACTGATGGATAAAATCGGTCTGGGTGTGGATGTGAAAAAGTTCGGCAAAAATAAAGATATGGGATCTCCTTTCCGTGAAGGCACCGAGGAAGAACAAAAATTAATGCAAAAGATGGTAAATGATTTTGGCGATCGTTTCCTGCAATTGGTTCAAAAGCATCGGAAGCTGGATCAGAAATCTCTGGCTGAAGTATCCACCGCGCGCGTGTTTATTGCGGATGAGGCATTGAAATTGGGACTCATTGATAAGATCGCTTACCTGAGCGATGCCGTTAATGAAGCCAAAATAATAGCAAATATACCTACTGACGCACGGGTTATTGTTTACCGTCGGGCAGAGTACCCCGAAGATAATTATTACAATACGGCAGATGTTACGACAGACAGATCAGGGGTTCCGCTTGTTAATATTGATTTTCCAGATATCTTGAAGTTTAAAACAGGCTTCTATTATCTATGGCCGGGCGCTGTTTCATTCTAGCGTAAAACCAATACTTTTTTGCATAAGATATCAACTGAAAAACGACTCATCATGTCACAAGAAAGGCCTCTATTTAGTCATTCCAATGGTTATTTAGTATCCGGTTGATTTCCTATTACGGATATTAATTACCCGGTTGAGTCGATATTGAAAAATAAAAACGAAGTAATATTTAAATAACTTTAGTTATTGCGACTGTTTATAGCATTCGCTGTTTTTGGCATAATGCTTGCTTTTAAAACTGTTGTTTCAAATATTAGTTTAAGTATATATTATGGAAGCGGACAACATCTCTAAAAAGATGGCTATCATTGAAGCTGCCGGTGAAATCTTCGTGGAGAAAGGTTTTCACGCAACAACGGTGCGCCAAATTTGTGCACGGGCCGGTGTAAATATTGCCGCCATCAACTATTATTTTGGCGATAAAAAAAAGTTATATATGGAAGTGCTTCGCTATTATCAGAATATAGCTTTTAAAAAGTATCCTGCTGATATGGGAATCAAAGAAGCAGACTCACCCAGGCAAAAGATAAATTCTTTCATTCATCTGATGATTATGCGCATGTTTGAAAAGGGCAAGCCGGCCTGGTTCGGCAAACTTTTGGCAAGAGAATTTGTCGAGCCGACGGGGGCGCTGGATATTTTGATTGAAGAAGTCATCAGGCCTTCTTTTATAATACTTGCGGCAATCGTTAAAGAGATATTGGGAGAAGAATCGACAGACAAAACGGCCTGTCTTTGCGCGATGAGTATTGTGGGGCAGTGCTTATATTTTCGTAATTCGCCGCAAATTGTCAGCCGTATACTCAATAAGGATAATTTCAGCCGGCAGGAAATAATTGAACTTGCGGAACATATTTCTCATTTCTCGCTTTCCGCTTTAGAATATTATATAACTAAAAAACTGCCGGAAAGAGAATCACAAGTATAAACCCCGGTGCAGCAATGCATTTCGTTTTTGAAATTTGAGGTTCATGGATAAATGTTCATCCATGCAGCGGGTAATGCGGCCGCGGGTGATGCGGCTGCGATGATTATCAAAAAAGAATAGGTGAAATAAATATGAAACAAACATCAGAGCTTGAGTCCAATGGAGAATCAGGAAAAACCAAAATGCAAAAGTTTTTTCATTTTGTCAGACGGTATTGGGTGATATTTCTTGTCGCGATAATTTTAGTTATAATTGCGTTCAGGATTTTCGTTGCGCCAACTATAGCCAAACATAAAGCTGACAAACAGGCTCGGGAAATGAGCCAGCGTCCCCAGCCGGTAACCGCCGTAATCACAAAAAAAGCCGATTTTGATGTATATTTGAAAGCTTTGGGCACAGTAATTCCAGAGAATACTGTCGCCGTTAAATCTCAGGTCGGCGGGCAGTTGATGAGTTTGAACTTCAAAGAAGGACAAATAGTGAAAAAAGGCGACCTGTTGGCCGAGATTGATCCCCGTCCTTTCCAGGTTCAACTCATGCAGGCCGAGGGACAACTTGCAAAGGACGAGGAATTCCTGAGAAATGCCGAGTCCGATCTCGCACTTTACAAGCTTTTGCAGAAACAGGATTCGATTGCCGTGCAGCAGGTAACAACACAGGACTCGCTGGTTAAACAATACAAAGGTGTCATTCAAACGGATAAAGGAATAATTGCTAATGATAAGCTTCAGCTTATTTATGCCCGTATTCTCGCCCCGCTCTCGGGGCGCGTTGGTTTACGACAGGTTGATCCCGGCAATATGGTCCAGATTAATGATTCCAATTATCCTAACGGAATCGTAGTGATAACACAGCTCCAGCCGATTACTGTTATATTTCCATTGCCGCAGGATAATTTGCCGGTTGTTTTGCAACGCATCAGTCACGGTGAGATTCTGCCTGTTTTCGCTTACGATCAGGAAGGCAAAGTTATGTTGGCCAGTGGCAAACTGCTGGCGGTGGATAATCAAATCGATACTACAACAGGAACAGTCAAGTTGAGGGCGATATTTGACAATAAAGACAATAAACTATTCCCCAACCAGTTTGTTAATATTAAGCTGAAAGTGAATACGCTGCGCGACGCAACGGTGATGTCGACCGCTGCCGTGCAGAGAGGCAGCATCGGTACTTTTGCCTACATGGTCAAGGAAGACAAAAGTGTAACCGTACGCGCATTAAAGCTTGGCCCCACTGAAGGAGATAACGTGGCCGTCACCGAAGGTTTGGCGCCGGGAGATCTGGTCGTGACAGTGGGGGGCGACAAGCTTCGTGAAGGCAGCAAAGTGGAGATGATCACGCCCGGAAGTAAGAATGTGTCAGGGCAACCAGGAAAAAATATTGGTGGTCAAACGCAAAAAAAATGAATTTTAGCGGCACCCTGATGAATAATTTGTATTTAGGCATTGCTCCATTTTGGAGGGGCCATGTACAAAAAAGTCGTAGGCAAGGCGCGCAAATCCAGAGGAGTGAGTCGTACTTAGCGTACGTCGCAATAAACCTGCCCCGGTGAGGTCCGGGGAGAGATGCAGCGTAAAGCAGGATCCGAACTTTTTTTACATGGCCGTAAATATTACAACAGGCAATTATATATGAATCCATCCCGTCCTTTTATTTTACGCCCCGTGGCAACATCATTATTCATGGCCGCGATACTTTTGGCAGGTATCATCGCTTATAAAGTACTACCGATTTCGGCGCTGCCACAGGTTGATTATCCCACTATCGAGGTGGTTACACTTTATCCGGGCGCTTCTCCTGAAGTCATTACTTCTTCTATTACTGCGCCGCTGGAACGCCAATTCGGTCAGATGCCGGGGCTTAACCAGATGTCCTCAACCAGTTCAGGCGGAGCATCAGTAATAACTTTGCAGTTCAGTCTCAGCTTGAATCTCGATATAGCGGAGCAGGAAGTACAGGCCGCGATCAATGCTGCTGGCAACTTTCTTCCCACCGACTTGCCGATGCCGCCCATCTACAGCAAAGTCAACCCGGCGGATGCACCCATATTAACGCTGGCGGTAACCTCGAAAACTTTGCCTCTACCCAAGGTGCAGGATCTCATTGACACGCGCGTAGCTCAAAAAATATCACAATTGCCCGGAGTCGGACTTGTAAGCATCAGCGGCGGACAGCGTCCGGCGGTGCGCATTCAGGCTAATCCCACAGCATTGGCAGCCCACAATCTTACGATGGAAGATTTGCGTACTGCGATTGGCAATCTCAATGTCAATCAGGCCAAAGGCAGCTTTGACGGCAATGAGCGCGCCTCGACGATTGACGCCAATGACCAGCTCAAAACGGCGGCGGAATATGAAAAGATTATCGTTGCTTACCGCAAAGGCGCGCCCGTCCAGCTCACCGATGTCGCCGACGTCCGTGATGATGCCGAAAACGTAAGGCTTGCCGCCTGGCAAAATCAAACACCGGCTGTCATTGTGAATGTTCAGCGTCAGCCCACGGCTAACGTCATCGAGGTTGTCAACCGAATTAAGAATATCATCCCGCAGTTACGGGCATCTCTGCCGGGTTCCGTGGATATAGTAGTCCTTACCGATCGCACAACGACTATCCGCGCATCTGTAACTGATGTAGGATTCGAATTGATACTTGCCATCGCTCTGGTTATCATGGTTATTTTTCTTTTTCTGCGTAATCTTTCGGCTACGGTTATTCCCGGCATTGCCGTGCCGCTATCGCTTATCGGTACATTCGGCGTCATGTATCTTTTTGGATTCAGCATTAATAATCTGACACTCATGGCACTGACTATCTCCACAGGATTCGTAGTGGATGACGCCATCGTTGTCATCGAAAACATCGCCCGTTATATCGAACAGGGATTATCGCCACTGGAGGCGGCGCTCAAGGGTTCAGCCCAGATTGGATTTACAATCATTTCCTTGACCTTTTCCCTGGTTGCGGTTTTGATTCCGCTGCTTTTTATGGGCGATGTTGTAGGAAGGCTGTTTCGGGAATTTGCCATAACGCTCGCCGTCTCTATTTTGATCTCGGCAGTCATTTCTCTGACGCTCACGCCGATGATGTGTTCCAAGCTGTTGAAACATGTCCCCGAAGAAAAACAGGGCCGTTTTTATCACCAAAGCGGCATCTTTTTTGAGCGTGTTATTGCCCGCTATGGCGAGATGCTCACATGGGTTCTTAATCACCAGAGAGCCACACTGCTGGTTGCCGTGGCGACTCTCGCTTTAACCGTGCTATTGTATGTTTTTATTCCCAAGGGCTTCTTTCCGGTTCAGGATACAGGCATGATCCTCGGCATTTCCGAGGCGCCCCAGTCGATTTCCTTTCCGGCAATGGCACAACGCCAGCAAGCTCTGGCCAAAGTGATTCTGCAGGATAAGGCTGTGGAAAGTCTCTCGTCCTTTATAGGCGTGGATGGCACGAACGTGACATTAAACAGCGGACGCATAATGATTAATCTGGTTCCAAAGAGTAAACGCGACCTGGATGCTTCAGGCGTCATCCGCCGTTTGCAATCCAGCCTGGCTCACGTGGGGGGAATTTCCCTTTATATGCAGCCCGTGCAGGATATGACCATTGAAGACAAGGTCAGCCGCACACAGTTTCAATTTACACTGGAGTGCGCAGATCCGGATGAGCTGGGCATTTGGACGCGCCGTCTTGTCGAACGCATCAACCATTCTCCTTATCTTACCGATGTGGCAAGCGATTTGCAGGATCAGGGATTGCAGGCCTATGTCGATATTGACCGGGACGCCGCAGGACGCCTGGGTATCACCACCGCCGCCATAGATAACATCATTTATGATGCATATGGTCAGAGGATTGTATCCACGATATTCACGCAATCGAATCAATACCGTGTCGTTCTGGAAGTGAAGCCCGATTTTAAAAATGGTCCGGCGTCGCTAAATGATTTATATATAACATCACAGTCCGGCACTCAGCTGCCGCTTGGCGCTATTGCCAGAGTGTCGGAAAAAGCAACACAGCTTGTTGTCAATCATCAGGGGCAGTTTCCCTGCGCCACAATTTCCTTCAACCTTGCCCCCGGTTCATCTCTTGGTAACGCTGTTGACGCTATCGAAAAATCCGAGCGTGACATAGGCATGCCGATCAGCGTCAAAACAGGTTTTCAGGGGACGGCCCTTGCTTTCCGTGCATCGCTTTCCGGTACACTATTACTGATTCTTGCCGCCATTATAACAGTATATATCGTTTTGGGCGTTTTATATGAAAGCTACATCCATCCTGTAACTATACTTTCGACCCTGCCGTCTGCAGGTGTGGGAGCACTCCTGGCGCTGATGATTTCGGGAAATGATTTGGGAATTATCGGTATTATCGGCATCATCCTGCTGATCGGCATCGTAAAGAAAAATGCAATTATGATGATAGACTTTGCCCTCGATGCCGAACGAAAGGAAGGAAAATCGCCCAGAGAGGCAATTTATCAGGCGTCGCTTTTACGCTTCAGGCCGATCATGATGACCACCATGGCAGCTCTGCTGGGTGCCCTGCCGTTGATGATCGGCACCGGAGTCGGATCGGAATTGCGCCATCCTTTAGGCATTACGATGGTTGGCGGACTGATTCTCAGCCAGATTCTGACACTTTTTACAACACCGGTAATTTATCTGGCTTTTGACGGTTTAAGCCGCCGGCTCAAGTCTCATTTCAAGCACCACGTATCGGGAGCGGATAAAGGAAACGGAACCGGATCATGAATATTTCCTCTCTTTTCATCCACAGACCGGTAGGCACAACGCTCATTACACTGGGCATTGCGCTGGCGGGTCTTGTTGCCTTTAACCTGCTGCCGGTTTCGGCGCTGCCGCAGGTGGACTTTCCCACCATTTCAGTGCAGGCATCCCTGCCGGGCGCATCTCCGGAGACGATGGCCTCCACGGTGGCCACGCCGCTGGAGCGATCGCTGGGGCGTATTTCAGGCATCGCCGAGATGACATCGGCCAGTACGCTGGGCTCGACACGCATCACTTTGCAGTTCGATCTGGACCGCGATATTGACGGAGCGGCGCGGGATGTTCAGGCCGCGATCAATGCCGCGCGCAGCCTTCTGCCTTCGAATTTGCCCAGCAACCCGACTTATCGCAAAGTAAATCCGGCGGACGCGCCGATCCTGATTTTAGCGATGACGTCGGACACCATGACACGCGGCCAGCTTTATGACGCTGCGTCAACCATTCTTGCACAGAAACTTTCCCAGGTAAAAGGTGTCGGCCAGGTGAATGTCGCAGGCAGTTCCCTGCCTGCCGTACGCGTGGAACTCAATCCGGCCCAGCTCAACCACTACGGCATCAGTCCGGAAACTGTGCGCGGTATGATTGCCGCATCCAATGCCAACCGCCCCAAAGGCGATGTGGAAGCGGGAGATAAACACTGGCAGATTTACGCCAATGACCAGGCTAAAAAAGCTGTTGATTATATACCGCTCATTGTTTCTTATCATAATGGCGCCGCCGTGCGCCTGGCTGATTTAGGTCAGGTTGTTGATTCGGTGCAGGATGTGCGCAATGCCGGTTATTTTAACGGCAAACCATGTGTTATGATCATTATCTCCAAACAGCCCGGCGCCAATGTCATCGAAACGGTTAACCGTATCAAAGATCTTTTGCCGCAATTGCGGGCTTCTATGCCGGCAGCAATCGATTTACAGATTGCCTCCGACCGCACCCCGTCTATTCGCACCTCATTGTTCGAGGTGGAAAGAACATTGATAATTTCCGTTATACTGGTTGTCCTGGTTGTCTTTTTATTTTTGCGCAATATTTATTCCACAATGATTCCCAGCGTTGCCGTGCCGGTTTCGCTCATCGGCACATTCGGCGTCATGTATCTGGCTGGTTACACGCTGGACAATCTGTCGCTCATGGCTCTGACGGTAGCTACCGGGTTTGTTGTCGATGACGCCATCGTTGTTCTGGAAAATATCTCCCGCCATATCGAGGAGGGGCTTAAGCCTTTTGCGGCGGCGCTCATCGGAGCAAAAGAAGTGGGCTTCACCGTACTGTCCATGAGCCTGTCGCTGATTGCAGTGTTCATTCCCATTCTTCTCATGGGCGGGATTGTAGGCAGACTTTTTCGCGAATTTGCGGTGACGCTGTCTGCGGCGATAGTCGTATCCCTTTTTGTTTCACTCACCATGACGCCTATGATGTGCGCGCGCCATTTACGTTCGAAAGAAGAGTTGAAAACAGGCTGGTTTTACCAAAAAAGTGAACAAGTATTTGAGGCTGTTTTGAATTTTTACAGGCGGTCGCTTGGTTGGACGCTGAGGCATGGACCACTGATGATGTTGATCCTTTTTGTAGTTATTGTTCTCAACATTTATCTTTATATTATCGTCCCCAAGGGATTCTTTCCACAACAGGATACGGGAGCAATGATCGGCACAATTCAGGCTGACCAGAATATTTCATTCCAAGCCATGCAAAACAAGCTGATTAATATTATGAATATTATCAGAACTGAACCGGCGGTGCAGGATGTGACCGGTTTTACCGGAGGCAGTCAGCGCAATTCCGGTTTTATGTATATAATACTGAAACCTGTCAGCCAGCGCAAAGTTTCGGCAGATCAGGTGATCGCAAGACTGCGTCCCAAACTGGAGCGCGAGCCGGGCGCCAGAATGTTTCTGCAATCCGTGCAGGATATCCGTGTGGGCGGCCGTGCGGCCGGCGCCATGTATCAATACACTTTGCAGGCCGATGATTTAAGTGAATTGCGCTTATGGGAAAAGCGCGTGAAGGACGCCCTAAATGAGCTTCCTGAATTGACAGATGTGAATACGGATGAGCAGGACAGAGGATTACAGACGTCAGTCAATTTTAATCGCGACACGGTCTTGCGTCTGGGAATAACTCCCGCGCTAATCGACACGACTCTCAACGATTACTTCGGCCAGAATGAAGTTTCAATTATTTACAATCCTCTTAATCAATACTACGTCGTCATGGAAGCATCACCTCCCAACTGGCAGAGTCCGGAATCACTAAAAGATATATACGTGACGATGCCGGTCAGTTCTCAGTATCCCAAAGGAGTCCAGGCGCCTCTGCTGTCTTTTGCTGACTATGAATTGACTAATACACCATTGGTTGTGAACCATCAGGGCCAGTCTGCAGCATCCACAATCTCTTTCAATCTGCCTTTGGGAGTGTCGCTTTCACAGGCCACCGCAGCTATCCAAAAAACGATGGATCGTCTGGGGGTTCCCAACTCCATCCGGGGAAGTTTTCAGGGAACGGCGCGCACCTTTCAGCAATCGTCTCAAAGCATGCCATGGCTTATTCTCGCGGCCCTGATCGCCATATATATCGTGTTGGGTATTTTGTATGAAAGTTATGTGCATCCGGTCACGATTCTTTCCACGCTTCCTTCCGCCGGAGTAGGGGCGCTTCTGGCGCTTTTACTTTTCCATGTCGAGTTCAGCATAATGGCTCTAATCGGTGTTATTCTGCTCATAGGCATTGTAAAGAAAAACGCTATCATGATGATCGACTTCGCACTGGATCGCGAACGAAAAGAAGGGAAAAGTCCCAATGAAGCGATATTCGAAGCCTGCATGATGCGCTTCCGTCCGATCATGATGACCACGATGGCGGCTATATTCGGCGCAATGCCGCTGATAATACTTACCGGAGCCGGTTCGGAACTGCGCCGGCCGCTGGGAATTTCCATTGTGGGCGGATTGATTCTCAGCCAGATTCTGACTTTGTATACTACGCCCGTGGTTTATTTGTATCTGGATAGATTCAGACTGTATTGTTTAAGCATCGCGCGCAGTAAAAAGCAGACACCTGAAGTAATACTGGATAAAATTTAAAGAGGGAGATTATGAAAAAATATTTTTTAATCAACATTATCTTAATGGTCTTGATAGGCTGCTCTGTTGGTCCGGATTATACAAGGCCCACCGTTACTGTTCCTTCGGATTTCATGGAACTCAAGGGCTGGCGCGAAGCGCAGCCCCGCGATCAGGAAATCAGAACAAAGTGGTGGGAAGTATTCGATGATCCCATACTCAATAAGTTGATAGAACAAGTTAATGTTTCCAATCAGTCTATCGCTCTTTCGGAATCTCAGTATCGTCAGGCGCTGGCTCAGGTGCAACTGCTAAGGGCTAATTATTTCCCCACTCTCGGTGCAGGGGCCTCCTTTACCCGTGCTAACAACGTAGCAAGTGCTAACATTACGGAAAATCAGCATCAGGTTTCACTGAGCGCCTCCTGGGAACTGGATGTGTGGGGAAAGGTGCGACGCCAGGTGGAAGCAGGAAAAGCCACAGCAGAGGCTTCTTTTGCCGATCTGCAGGCGATGCGTCTGTCCATGCAGGCAGAACTGGCGTCGGATTATTTCCAATTACGCACCCTTGATGCGCAAAAGAAAACTCTGGACGATTCTGTTGCCGCTTACAGTAAAGCCCTCAAGCTTACACAAAACCGTTATAACGCATCAGTTGCCGCCAAGGCCGATGTCGTTGCAGCGCAAACCCAACTTGAAACCACTCAAGCGCAGGCTATTGATGTCGGTGTACAGCGTGCGCAATACGAACATGCGATCGCCATGTTGATGGGCAAGCCTCCCGCTGACTTTTCCCTGGCTCCCTCGGAATTCAAATTACCACCAATCAAAATCCCTGTTGCCGTTCCCTCTAGCCTGCTGGAACGCCGGCCGGATATAGCCTCCGCAGAGCGGCAAATGGCAGCAGCGAACGCGCAGATAGGTGTAGCCAAGGCCGCTTATTATCCAACACTCACTCTTGCCGGATCATTGGGCTATCTAAGCACCGAACTTGAGAATCTGTTCACATCGCCGAATTATTTCTGGGCATTAGGGCCTATGACCGCGTCCGCCATATTATTTGACGCTGGGGCGCGTCAGGCGCAGACAAAACAGGCAATCGCGGCATATGATGGAACAGTGGCCTCTTACCGTCAAACTGTACTAACCGGCTTTCAGGAAGTGGAAGATTACCTTGCCGCGTTGCGTATTCTTGATGATGAAGCGCAGATACAGGACCATGCGGTAAATGATGCTCGTGAGTCGGTGATATTGACAACAAACCAATATAAAGCAGGCCTTGTAAGCTATCTCAATGTTGTCACCGTTCAAACGACCGCCCTTGCCAATGAAAAGACGGCAATAGGTATCAGTGGTCAGCGCCTGAACGCAGCCGTCCTCCTGGTTAAAGCCCTTGGCGGGGGATGGATCTCGGCGGATAATCAAAAGATCATACGTGATAAATCCGGTAGAATAATCTGGGAAGAAAACAGCGATGATTAAACTCAGGCAAGGTTGTGATTATTTAAATGTTTAATTGCCAAAGGCATATTTTGCTGATTTGCAGGACATTAATAATACTCGTTTGATTTTAATATAACATTATTGTACAAAGTGGGATATTCAACATTATAAAGCGCGTATCCTCGCAAATTTTATGCAATTTTACCGGTTGCCTTTAAAGAAACTCCATGGAATCGTAACGCGGGTAGAAATATCGGGTAGAAATATAGATAAAACCAGTTCATTTGATGACGTAAGTGACATAATTCTACTGTTTTTGCGATTACATACCGATACGACATATTATGGATAAAAATAATTGACATACAAACGGAACTTCCCTATATTCCCCCTTAAAGGAAGCATGGGTGTTGTCAAAAAACAAATCAAGCAAAGCCAGGGCTCCGGCATGATAAAATCAGTGACGGTTGCCAATGATTTCACTGCTTTGGATGAAAATGTTTCTTGCATGAAAAAGAAAGACGAGTTTGTTTTACAATTGCATAATGAAACACTCACAAAAACAGATGTCTTCCGTTTTGATGAGACTCTTTATCTTGCGGCAAAGACACTATAAAAAACTATGATTAAAGAAAGGAATTCTATGCGTAAACTTATGATTGCTTTTGTTGTTCTTTTAATGGTTGTTCTGATGGCTGTTTCGGTATGGGCTGCCCAGCCTCAGACTGAAGACCAGAAAACCCTCTACGCGCTGGGTGCTCTCCTGACAAAGCAGCTGTCCGTTTTTAATTTGTCCGCCGATGAGTATGAATTTGTCGAGCAGGGAATGACCGATGCGGCCGCCGGTAAAACATTGGCTGCGGAGCCGGAAGCCTATAAGCAGAACATCACTGCTCTGGCTCAAACACGGATGCAGGCCACGGCGCAAAAACAAAAAGAATTGGCCAAACCCTTTTTAGAGAATGCCGCCAAGGAAAGCGGCGCAGAAAAGTTGCCTTCCGGTCTTATTTACCAGCAAATCAAAGCTGGTACCGGCGCTAAACCCAAACCAACAGACATCGTCAAAGTTCACTACACAGGCTCATTCATTGATGGTAAGGTCTTCGACAGTTCCGTGCAGCGCGGCCAGCCCGTGGAATTTCCATTAGGTCAGGTCATTCCTTGCTGGACGGAAGGTCTTACCAGGATGAAGGTGGGCGGCAAGGCCAAACTGGTTTGTCCTTCGGATATCGCTTACGGCGACCAGGGCAGGCCGCCCGTCATTTCCGGCGGCGCGACACTGGTTTTTGAAGTGGAACTGTTGGATGTAAAAGCTCCTGCGGCGCCAAAGACGTCTAAGAAGTTCAAAACAAGTTCAAAGCAATAGTTTCGAATAATGATTGCAGCCAACGCTTTTATTGTTCTGGATGAAAATGTTTGTTTCAATTTGATTAAACTCTTTGCCCTGGAGCAAAGATAAATTTAAAAATTTAATAAGAAAAGAAAGGATTACTATGCGTAAATTAACGTTTATTGTTTTTGTTGCTCTTCTGTTTATTCCTGCCTGTTCTCCGGAACCTAAAACAGAGGACCAGAAGGCCTTCTATGCCTTGGGCGTGCATCTTAACAAACAACTGTCCGTTTTTGACCTGTCTCCCGAAGAGTTGAAATATGTTCAGCAGGGCCTATCCGATGCGGCCGCCGGTAAAAAGCTTGCAGTGGATCCTGATGCCAGCATACAGAAACTAGGCGAACTGGCTCAGGCCCGCATGGCTAAAGCCACCGAAAAGCAAAAAGCGCTGGCCAAACCTTTTTTAGAAAAAGCCGCTGCTGAAAAGGGCGCGCAAAAAACCGCTTCCGGCCTTATTTATACAGAAATTAAGCCCGGTACAGGCATACAGCCTAAAGCCACGGATGTCGTTAAGGTTCACTACACCGGCACTTTTGCTGACGGCAAGGAGTTTGACAGCTCTGTCAAGCGCGGCCAGCCTGCAGAATTTCCGCTGGGTCAGGTACTTCCCTGCTGGGCGGAAGGCATCGGCATGATGAAGGTGGGCGGCAAGGCCAAATTAGTGTGTCCGTCGGAGCTAGCTTACGGAGACAGGGGACGTCCGCCCATTATTCCCGGTGGCGCGACTCTGATCTTTGAAGTGGAACTGTTGGATGTGAAAGTAGGTGCGGCATCAAAGTTCATGGTTCCTACGGCTTCCGCGCCTCAACCAAGAGCGAAGAAATAGTTTAAACAAGCGACATGGTTATTCAATCATAACTATCAAGGGGGCGGACTGTAAACCCGTCCCCTTGACACGTTTTCTATCTTTCGTTTTCCGATCAAGAACTTCATAAATCATGATTGAAGTATATCTGTAAATCCATTATAAAAGAAAGCAGACCTCAATTCATTATCATCCTGCAGATGATAATGAATTAACGCCTGTCAGGCGGCAGATTCCACGCAACTTAGTATAAATAGCAGGATTTGTATTGGATTTATGGAAGAAAATAACGATTTGAAAGAAAAAATCGCTTCTTTCCCGCGTAGTCCCGGTGTTTATTTAATGAGGGACCTGGCGCTAAAGATTATTTATGTTGGCAAGGCCAATGATTTAAAAAGCCGCGTCACTTCCTATTTTACCGGCAAGGACACTCGCCCGATGACGCCGTTTCTGATGGCGCGGGTACATAATATTGAATTCATAAACACCGCTACGGAAAAAGAAGCACTGATTCTGGAAAACAATTTAATTAAACGTAACCATCCCCGTTACAACGTCAATTTGCGCGACGATAAAACTTATTATCATTTATCATTGGATCCATCGGAGAAATTTCCCCGCCTGCAACTGGTACGCAAACGATTAAATGATGCCGCGCTTTATTTCGGCCCTTATCCTTCGGGACTTGCGGCAAAAGAAACTCTGCGTTTTGTTCAACAGGTATTTCCGCTGCGCTCCTGCCGCAACCGTGATTTTAAGCTGCGCCCAAGGCCGTGTCTGGAATATCAAATTGGACGATGTCTGGCTCCATGTAAAGGATTGATACATGAGGATGCGTACCGGAAAATGGCTCAAAGCGCAGTATCGTTTCTGCAGGGGCGGCGCCGCGAATTGATTTCCGAATTAAAGAAACAGATGGATGAAGCATCCGGTGAACTTAATTATGAAGAAGCGGCGCGTCTGCGCGACCGAATTGCAGCTATTGAACACGCGCTGGAAAAACAAAATGTTGATTGGGGCGGCACGAAAGATCAGGATGTGGTTGGTGTATACGCGCAGGATGATAATTATCAGATCTGTATTTTATTTGTGCGAGGGGGAAAACTTCTGGGCAGCAAATCATTCGCACCGGTTAAAATGAAAATTGATCTGATTGAAATTGTTTCATCATGCCTGACCCAGTTTTATGATGACAACGCGATTATTCCGGATGAAATTATTATTCCCTGTCATTTGCCGGATGAAAAAGTAATTATCGAGTGGCTGACGGAAAGGAAACATAAGAAGGTCACGTTGACCATACCCTCTATCGGCACAAAGAATGCTTTGCTTTATATGGCTAATGCCAATGCCCGCAATCTTTGGGAAACGTCACACAAAAAGGAAGAACAAGAAACAGCCGCTTTGCAGATTCTTCAGGAGAAATTATTGCTGTCAAAATTGCCCCGGCGCATAGAATGCTATGATATCTCCAATATCGGCGGCAAGCATGCCGTGGGTTCAATGGTTGTCTTTCAGGACGGCGAGCCGGATAAAAACAGTTACCGGCGTTACCGGATAAAGGCGTTATCGGAACCCGACGATTACGGGATGATGTGTGAGATACTTTCCCGCAGGTTTTCGCATGGAGAAAACTTGCCGGATTTAGTTGTTGTTGACGGCGGGAAAGGACAACTCAATGTGGCTCTGTTCGTGTTGAAAGATTTAAAAATTAAAATAGATGTTGTTGGTCTGGCCAAAGAAGAACATGTTGTGTTTCCCGGCAAAGGCATTATAAAGAAGAAAAACAGAAAATCGGAAGATCGTGTTTATCTGCCGGGGCGTAAAGACGCGGTTTATTTATCTGCCTGTCCGCAGGCGTTACGGATACTGCAGCAGGTGCGCGATGAAGCGCATCGCTTTGCCTTGAGCTATCATCATCAGATAAAGCAAAAAGATGATATGGCTTCTATTCTTGATGATATTGCCGATGTTGGCGAGGCGCGCAAAAAAAAATTGCTGAAGCACTTTGGTTCAAGCAAACGAGTACAAGAAGCGTCTCTTGATGAATTGCAAAAAGTTCAGGGAATTGGTAAGTCTTTGGCAGAAAAGATTTATTCTCATCTAAAAAAGAGCATGATGATTTAATATGGGTTTAGTGACGATTTTTATACTGGCTGTCGGATTAGGAGTTGATGCTTTTTCCGTGGCGATCGGCATCGGCGCCGAAAGTGATAAGAAATCATGGGGTCCGATACTGCGACTGTCCGTGGCGTTTGGCCTGTTACAGTTTGTTATGCCCATTATCGGCTGGTTGGCTGGTCTGACAATCGTTGATATCATAGCGTCATTTGATCATTGGATTGCTTTTGCGCTACTGACTTTGGTCGGTGGAAAAATGATTTGGGAAGGGTTTGAAAAAGATAACGATAAGGAAACGGCCGATCAGACACGCGGCTGGACATTGCTTATTCTATCGATTGCAACCAGTATTGATGCGCTGGCAGCTGGATTCAGCTTTTCCATATTAAAAGTGCCCGTTGTTTATCCGGCAATCGTCATTGGTATAGTTTGTTTCTTTATGACAGTCACGGGAATGTTATTTGGCAAGGTGCTGGCCGGAATCTTTGGTAAAAAAGTGGAAATATTCGGTGGCATCGTTTTAATTGCGATTGGAATTAAGATTCTAATTGATCACGGGGTGTGATAGACTGTTGAAAAACGCTCATCCGCTGCGTTGCGCCGCAAACCGCACCGCTCAACGTATTTAAATATACGCCTCGCGATACGGTTTTTGCACGCCTGGCCTCTAAGCATTTTTGAACAGCCTTGAAATAGGTGGATTAAAAACATAAAAATACTATAATTTACATTGTATGACAAAAAAATCATTATTTATATTCTTATTATTTTTAAGCCTTAACCTTTGTTCCTGTTCTTCTTTTCTTTCCGAAAGGAATACTGCCGAAGTTCCACATGGCCAATGCCTGCCGGTTTTCCCCGACAAGGATGGCTGGTATGGCGGTGACGGTGCCTACTCCATTAAACTTGATCAGGAACGTACGCTATGGCTTTTCGGAGATACATTTGTTTCCCGTGAGAAGGGGAGAAAAGATCGCGTTGATATGGACTTTATAGCCGGAACAACGCTGGCGATTTCCACTTGTTCCATCAAGAATGAATTTAAAATTCAATACTATCTAAAAGAGAAAAACACAGAATTTGTATCGTCATTTGGTGAAGACGAGTGGCTCTGGCCGGAGGACCCTTTTATCGTTAATCATGTGTTATATATTCCTTTAATAGCAGTTACGGAGACAAACAAAGAAGGGGAGCTTTTCAATTTTAAGATTACAGGAAACAAATTTGCCCGGATAAAAGACTTCTCGGCGGCTGATCCTTACAAGTGGAACCCGGATTATATTGATTTAAAACAGGCAATTCCACCGGATATCAGGGCTTTTGCGACAACTTCCGTTGTCTATAAGAACTATGTCTATTTTTATCCCGTTTACTCTTATTCCAAAGACAAGGTGAATGTTTTTGGTAATATCATCGCCCGTATTTCCGTAAGCAAACTTAATGATCCGGCGGGAGCTGTTGAATATTTTAATAAAGACGGGACATGGCAAAATAAGATCGATCCCGCGTGGATAAAAATTGTTTTTGACGCCGGTGTTTCCGAATTCAGCATAAGATATCATGTCGCCGATAAGAAATGGATTGCTGTTTACTTAACGACACAAAACAAAGGCAATAGGTTTGTATATCAGGTCGCTGATAAGCTTGAAGGTCCATGGAGTGAGCCGAAAACTCTGGGTGAAGCAATTCCGGAGGTTGATCCTCAAAGCCCCCTGTACGATAAAAATAATTTTTGTTATGCCGGGAAAGAGCATATTGAATTTTCCATGCATAAAAATCTTATAGTAACTTACGTTTGTAATTCAGCGGAAGATCCTCAACACAGAACAAGTTTTGTCCGCCGTAATCTTTTCCTTTATCGACCGGTAGCCAGAGAAATAAAATATTAAAATTTAACTTTCAAATCAAATCTGAGGCGTATGTGATCTACGCCATATTGGCGCAGATCATCGGTAAGGGGAATATCCGTTTTTTATTGTGCCCCCTTCGGGTGGCACTTCCGTATTTATATACGTTGAAGAAGCCGACGACCCCGGCCTGCGCCGGGGCAGGCTGTGCCAACAAAGATAGCGCTTTTAAGTTGGAAGTTAAATCATATTCCAAGCCATCTGACAAAATTAAATGCCGCAATCCCGCCAAGGTAGGAAATAAGCAGCGTCATGACAATAGTGGTATAAAACCACTTATTGTTATTCATTTCTTGTTTCAAAACGGCGACAGTCGCGGCACAGGGTATAAAGAGCATCATCACCACTAGGAACGCCGCGGCTGATTCATGGCTCATTATAGCTGGCAGTGTGTGGGACAATCCTTCTCTTCCCACGGAATAAAGAACCCCCAGTGTAGCCACGATATCTTCTTTAGCGACCAGGCCTGTTAAAAGCGCTGTAATCATCTTCCAATCCAAACCAAGCGGCACGCCCAGCGGTTGAAGCAGTCTGCCAAATGAGGCCAGAAAACTTTCTTCCACATGGCCTGTGGGAAAGTAAGACAAGAGCCAGACAATGAGGGAAACTGCCAGAATAATAGTTCCCGCTTTACGGATAAATGATAATGTTCGCGACCAGACGACCACCATAATCGTTTTTATATCGGGGGTGTGGTAAATGGGCAGTTCCATTATAAAAGGAGCGTCCTGTTTCCAGAGAGTTTTATTGACAAACATTCCTACGAATCCGATCATCGCGATATTCAGAGCCAGAATGCTCCAGGATACATAAACGGCATTAGAACCGAAGATGGCGGCTGAAACCAATGTCAGTACGGCCAGCCTGGCGGTGCAGGGAACAAAAGGAATTAAAAGCAGCGTAATCATTCTTGCCTTCTTCGTCTCAATAATCCTCGCTCCCAGAATAGCAGGCACGTTACAGCCGAATCCCAGACACATGGGAATAAAGCTTTTTCCATGGAGGCCTACAAGATGCATTATCTTATCCATCACATAAGCGGCACGCGCCATATAACCTATATCTTCCAGAATGGCCATAATGGCAAAAAAGATCAGTAAAACCGGTAGAAAAGTGAGCACTGAGCCCGCGCCGCCAATAACACCATTGAGCAATAATCCTCCGAGCCAGGCAGGCCAGCCTTTTGTAAATGGCTCGGAAAAAATGATGAATTGATGAATCAGATCGCTCAACCAGTTTTGCAGCGGCACTCCCACCGCGTAAGTAAGAAAAAAGACGAAGGCCATTACCGCAAGCAGGACGGGAATGCCGAATATGGGCCGGGTGAGGATATGGTCAATTCTATCGGTAAGCACTACTTGCCCCATTCTAAAACGGGAAACGGACGCTCTGGTAATTATTTCAATCCAGTCATAACGGCCGTTGACCACGGCATGAAGAGCGTCTTCATGCTTGATAAGAAGGGATTCTATTTTATCCCATGCGGATTTCTGCGCAGTGCTTTCGACCATTTTTGATACTTCGGGATCGCCTTCCATCAATTTTACCGCGATCCATTCAGGGGTGTAGGGTTCCTGAATATAAGGCCGGACCCGATCCAGAATATCCTGATAAATTTGCATATGATCCGGAGAAACTTCCGGCAATCGCGGATGAAATTTATAGTCGGATAAGGATATGGAAGATATCTGCGCTACAAGCTCTTTAATGCCGCTGTTTCGTTTAGCCACCATAGGAATTACCGGTATCCCCAGTGAATCCTGAAGCGCCCTCGTAACAAGCTGGATGCCTTGATTGGAAGCGACATCCAGCATATTGATGGCAGCAACTACGGGCCGGTTGAGTAAAAGCACTTCAGATAAAAGATAAAGGCTTCGCTCCAGAGCCGCCGCGTTTAATACAAGCACCACCAGATCGGGCTTTTCCTTGATGATGAAATCACGGGTAATTCTTTCTTCGTCAGAAAATGCCGTAAGGCTGTAAGTTCCAGGCAAATCAACAATCCTGATTAAAACGTTATCGGCGCGATGGAAGCCTTCTTTTTTCTCTACAGTTTTTCCCGGCCAGTTGCCGACATGCTGGGATAAACCTGTAAGAATATTAAACACGGTTGATTTGCCCACATTGGGCTGTCCGACAAGAGCTACAAAGATTTCCTTTTCAATGGGGGGTAGACAGGCTTGATCTTCGGGATTAATTTTATTGACCATTATTTTTGAAGCTTCGCTGCTACCCAGAGCGATTCGTGTATCTGATACCTGTATGATGATGAGGCCGCCGCTGACCTGGGCGACGCGGAATCTGGCGTTCGTAACGATGCCCATTCCGGCAAAGCGGCTGGTTATGGCTGACCCGCCTTCAATGGAAGCGATAATTCCCTGATCGCCTTCACGCAATGATGTTATGTTAATTGAATCGTTCATTGATCTCTTCTTTCTAAATTATCTTTTGCTGATGCGATATTTTTTTAACAGCAATTCCGGGCCGTAAGAACTTTTTGTCAGGCGTAAATTTTTATCACCCATATCCTCTTCGAGATTGAGATACTTATATTGAGACTGCAGTCTTTGGGCAGTGTCGTTAAACATGAATTCATAAATGCCATGGTACTTCGTGGATGCTTTGGCAAAATGCAGGCAAAATGTGTCCTTGTTAAGCGCCTCACCGATAATAAATCCTGCCGGTTTGCTGTCAATGTAGTATATTGTTCCCCAGAGTGCAAGACCGGAAAATTTTTGCAGCGCTTCGCTGCATTGCCCTGAATCAGTTTTATCAGGCGCTAATTTGGAATTGTTCTGCCATTCCTGCAGGACAATCATAGCGTCCCGTAAATTTTTTGTAGAAATGGGTTCACTTTCAGGAACGTATAAAGAGAGAAATTGGTTTAAGTGATTTCGATGTCGTACATATTGTTTCCCCTTGAAACTGGCCATCTTTTCTGTAAGGTAAATATAGTCGGAATCGCTGTCGTCGCAGCTTATTATGAATTTATCCTCAGGGAAAAAAGAAAGCCACTCCTGGGGTATGGGAAAGAAAAATCTCTGATGGCTTAAAATGTCATTAAATGTCTGAATATCACAGCCGCGCGGATTGTTTAATGGCATTGCGTAACGCTGTTTTTGTTTATTCTGTCCGGAAACAAATAATCCACAATCCATCGTCATAAATTCATAATTGCTGATGTTGCGGAACAGATAAACATTGGCGAAAGTATAGTCGGAAATTTGCAAATTCATTTGATGGAAGCGATCTTTCAGGCAATCGCGGTGCTTCAGGTCAACGGTTTCGATGGTGTCCATACAAATATTATTTTAATCCTTTCTTTAGTTCGCTCAAAGAATAAATTTATGATTGTTATCCTTGAGCCAGCGCCGGTGAATTTTGTAATCCGGCATAATTTCTACCACTAAGTCCCAGAATTTTGAAGAATGATTTTTTTGACTAATGTGCATCAATTCATGGATGATGACGTAGTCGATCACTTCCGGCGGCGCCATCATCAGGCGGAAACTGAAAGCCAGGGAATTATCTTCCGAACAGGAGCCCCATCGCTGATTGGCAGACGTAATCCGGGTGCCGCCAGGTTGAAGGTTCAGTTCCCGGCTGAAATGTTCCACGCGGGCACTCACATACTCTTTGGCTTTTCTTTTATACCATAGTATAAAATAATATTTTCTCATGTCCCGATTTGCGGGGCAATTAAGAAAAAAATGGTTATTCCAGAATACAACGCCAGTGTTTTCCATCGGTTCAAAATGGGCTTCCAGTGGATAGGATTGTCCCAAATAATAAAATATTTCGCCGGTGACATAATCTTTTTCTTTGTTAAGAAGCAGCTCCTGTGAACGTTTTTGTATCGTTTGGGAAATCCAGTTTTGTTTTTCCTCAATGAAGCGGGTTATTTCCGCAACCGGTGTATAGTATGGCGTGTAAATCTTGATTTCCGAGTTGTTGCCGATTTGCAGAGAAATCGTTTTTCTTCTTTTTTTGCTTCGCTTGACCGTGTAAGTGACATTCATGAAAAAATAATTGCTTCCCGCCGCTATATTTTGCTTATGTGATTATCATAATTTGGCAGTTAAAGCGAGCCCGGAAAAGAATGAAAGAGGTCTTTTCATTAATTTAAATTTGTGTTAGTTAAAAAACAAAATTCATGAGTGGGAAAAATGGGAAAAATCAGCAAACGTCCCTGGGGCAGTTTTGAGATTTTATCAGAAGGCCCTAACCATAAAGTAAAGAAAATAGTCATTGAACCGGGCGGATGCCTGAGCCTGCAGCTTCATCATTTACGCTCCGAACACTGGTTTGTTGTTTCAGGTTTTGGAGACGCAATTGTCGGAGACGAAAAAAAATCTTTAAGCGCGGGCTGTTCGCTGGATATCCCTGAAAAGGCCAAACACCGCGTCCAGAATTATTCAGAAGAAAATCTGATCATCATCGAAGTGCAAACAGGTGTATACTGTGGCGAAGAAGACATAGAACGCTTCGAAGATAAATACGGCCGCGTCTGAACAACAGGCCAATAAGGATGATTTATTTTAGTTGTCAAAATTCTTTTGCAACGGTGTCCTTTTTTGTGAATGAGAATCTGCCGTAATGACAAATGAATATGGCGGTATAGTTTTTTTAAGAACGTGAATCCGGTAATCGTAATATATTCATCCAGATTTACCGGAGATTACTCATAACCTGGCCCAAAAGTTTAATTGCCGGAATCATGTAAAAAAGTTTTTTCTGAAGGTTTTTCAATGTTTAAGGGGAGCCGATTGTGAAAATAGCCAGCGTTGATGAAATGCGTTTTATGGACCGCTACGCCATCGGAAAATTAGGTATAGCCGAAGAAGTCCTGATGGAGAATGCAGGCCTTGCCGCAATAAGTGTGCTGCAAAATAAAATCGGTTTACGCGGTAAAAAATTTGTAATCTTCTGCGGTTCCGGAAATAACGGTGGTGACGGCATGGTTGTTGCCAGGTTGCTTCATTCCGTCGGCGGTTTCGTAAAAGTATTTTTACTCAGCGATAGTAATAAGTATAAGGGAGCGGCGAAGACAAATTTCACGATAGTTACTCAACTGCCGATAGAAATGATTAAGCTGGAAGGCGCGGCGATGGCCAAAAAGGATTTAGCTCACTGTGACGCGGTTGTTGACGCGATTCTGGGCACCGGCCTTGATCGTGCTGTTTCCGGATTGGCTGCGGAAGTAATTATGCTGATCAATAAAAGCAGAAAGAAAGTCTTATCTCTTGATATTCCTTCCGGCGTTAACGGCAATACGGGCGAAGTAATGGGAACGGCTGTCAAAGCCGATTATACTGTTACTTTTGGTTTGCCCAAAATCGGCAATATGCTTTATCCGGGCTATGAACTTGGCGGAGAATTATCTGTCAATCACATTTCTTTTCCGCCGTCCTTGTATGAGAAAGCCGAACTTCGGGTGCAGACAAATGATTATATTGCGCTGCCCCAAAGACCTGCCGAAGCTTACAAAGGGTCAATGGGCGATGTTCTTTTTATTGCTGGAGCGGTTAATTACTATGGCGCTCCGTATTTCGCGGCCATGTCATTTTTGAAATCCGGCGGCGGTTACTCCCGCCTTGCCGCGCCCAGGAGTGTTGTTCCTGTCATCGCGAAACGAGGCAGGGAGATCGTCTATATGCCGCAGGAAGAAACAGAGGCGGGGAGCATTGCCTTGAATAATAAAAAAGCATTGCTTGCGGCTGCGGCAAAAGTGGATATGGTGGTCATTGGTCCGGGACTTTCCCTGCAGAAAGAAACAGTGACACTTATCAAAGAACTGACGGCGGCAATCAAAACGCCGCTGCTCATCGATGGTGATGGTTTAACCGCGATTGCAAAAAATACGGAAATATTACGCGGCCGGAGGGCGGCGACGATTCTGACTCCGCATCTTGGTGAAATGGCGCGGCTTACAGGAAAATCAACGGCGGAAATCAGCGGCAATAAATTTGCAGTTTTGCGGGAAACAGCTGAAAGACTTAAAGCCACTATTATTTTAAAAGGTGCTCACTCACTCGTTGGCACAAGCGATGGCAGTATTTATATCAACTTAAGCGGTAACGCGGGGATGGCGACAGCCGGTTCCGGTGATGTTCTCACCGGCTGCATCGCGGCAATGTACGGAATGGGATTGAAGCCTGATGAGGCGGTGCGCAAGGGAGTATTTCTTCACGGCTATGCCGGAGATTTGGCAGCGGCAAAAAAAGGCGTTGACGGAATCACGGCAGAGGATATTATGAACTGTCTGCCACAGGCTTTGAAGCAAGACCGCGGAGGTCTTGTTGATTCAAAATATTATAATTCGTTTGATATGGAACTTCCTGCGATAAAATTTTGACGGGAATATTTACCCGAAACACTTTTTTATAAACAATATTGCTTTCGCTATGGATAATATGAATCACCCAATGAAGCTGCATCCACTGGAATTGAGATTATATGTTTCTTGAGAGGATATATTCGGCAACCGCATTTAAGTGATCTTTTTCGGGACAGTCGCTGAAAATATTCAACTGGGATTTTGCATCGCTTATGTATCCGGCCGCGATTTTGAGAGAAGCATCAATTCCGTTATATTTCTGAATTAAAGTCAGAATTTCCCGCGCCGCTTTCCGTGAGCTTTTTTTACGAATTATTATTTCTCTGATCTTGTTTTTTTCTTCCTCCGTGCTTTGTTTGAGGGCGAATATTAACGGCAGGGTTATTTTACCTTCTTCCAAATCTTTGCCGATGGACTTGCCGAATTCCTTTCCTTTAGCCATGTAATCCAGAACGTCATCAGTGATTTGAAAGGCCATTCCCGCATTTTTGCCGAATAGCGCCAGAGCACTGATTTTTTCGGCTGGTGCTGATCCCAGGATTGCTCCGGCGGCGCAGGAGGCTGAAATCAGAACAGCCGTTTTCTTTTCAATGATGCTGAAATACTCCTCTTCAGTCATATTTATGTCGCCGCATTTGGTGAGCTGAAACACTTCACCTTCGGACATTATATCTCCCATTTCGGAAATAAGTTTCAAAATATCCAGATTGCCGATTCCAGTCATCAGGGTGAAAGATTTAAAACAAAGAAAATCGCCGATTAGAATACTTATGGCATTTCCGAAGATTTTATTGGCGGAAGTTTTGCCGCGCCTGATTGATGCGTGATCAATGACATCGTCGTGAAATAAAGTGGCCGTATGGATAAACTCCATAACTGTGGCCATCGGAAAGCGATTCTCTTCACTGTAACCGCAAATACGGGAATTAATCAGGAGCAGAAGAGGCCGGAATCTTTTGCCTCCGCTGTCAATCAAATGATGCGCGACTTCCGGAATCAATTTAATTTCTGAAGTTACATTATCATTGATGCATTTTTCAACCTGCCGGAGATCATCTTTATATGCGGAAAAGACATCTTGAATTTGCATTTTTGTATTTCTCTTTTTTGTTTTTACCAGGGATCAACAAAGCAGTGATAAGACTCCTGATATTTATTGGCGGGCGCTGATTTTATGCCCTGTATAATCCACTTGCGGGTATCGGCCGGATCTATCACGGAATCTATTTCGAGATAGGATGCCATATTGATAGCCTTTCCTCTTTCGCGTAATTGAGCAACTAATTGTTCATAGAGCTTTTCACGTTCCTGCCGGTCTTCAATTGCGGCCAGCTCTTTTTTAAAACCGGCCTTAATCGCGCCCTCGATTCCCATGGCGCCGAATTCTCCTGTGGGCCATGAAGCCGTAAAGAAAGATTCATGGAAACCTCCCCTTGCCATGGCCATAGCGCCCAGGCCGTAACCCCTGCGTAAAACAATTGTAAGGTAAGGCACTGTTAAATGTGAGCCGATAACAAACATCCGGCAGACGTGGCGCACTTGCGCACGCTTCTCTATCTCCGGTCCTACCATGAATCCGGGTGTGTCGCACAAAGAGAGAATCGGCAAACCATGCGTGTTGCACAGTTGCATCAACCGCGCCGCTTTATCCGCGCCTTCAGCTTCAATGGCTCCGGCCATGTGCATACAGTTATTAGCCATGATGCCGAAAGGCCTGCCCTCGATACGTATAAAACCTGTAATCATGCCGGGGCCGAATTTGGGGCGCAGTTCAAGAAATGAATCCGTATCGGCAAGCGCTTTAATGACGGTTCGCACGTTATAAGCGCGTTTGCTGTTTTCCGGAATCAGGTTACGCAGGCGAAGCTGATCGGCGGCCTCCCACGCGGGCGCCGTTCCCTGGAAATAAGAAAGATATTTTTTGGCGACAGCGACCGCCTCCACGTCATCGGCTGCTTCAATATCCACCACGCCGTTTTGAGTTTGCACATCTATCGGGCCAATATCTTCCGGTTTAAAAATGCCCAGGCCGCCGCCTTCAATCATTACCGGGCCGCCCATGCCGATATTGGAATTCCCGGTCGCGATAATAACATCGCAGCAGCCAAGCAGGGCGGCATTGCCGGCGAAGCATGGTCCTGATACGACGCCGATTAACGGGACTCTGCCGCTTAGTTTTGCGAACGCTCCAAAGGTGGATAAATCGAGTCCTGCCACCATAATGCCGAAGGCATCCACATCACCAGGCCTTCCGCCGCCGCCTTCCGCGAATAAAACCAGAGGCAGGCGCTGTTCAAAAGCAAGTTTCAGCATCCGATCCATTTTTTTGTGATTAAAAAACCCCTGTGTGCCGGCCAGAACGGTATAATCGTAGGCCATCAGCATACAGCGTGACTTGTCATCTTTGAAAAAAGAGCCGTTTACTGATCCGATGCCCGCAATCAGTCCGTCGGCGGGCGTTTTTCTGATTAGATCTTCTTCCGATCGCCTTCCACGTTGCGCGGCAATCGCCAGGGCTCCATATTCAATAAAACTTCCGGTGTCACAGAAATCCTCAACGTTTGCGCGTACCATGCGCTGTTTTTTTTGCTGACGTTTCGCCACTGCTTCAGGGCGTTTCTCGTCAAGCCCGAAAGAATGCCGCTTATTCATCTCGGCCAGTTCCGGACGTATCGTATCAATATCCGTTTCCTTTTTTACAAAAGAGGCGCTATTTCCCGTTGCCCCTTCATTGTCTTTTGTCGTCTTCATTTGCCGTGTGCTCCTTTGTTTCCTCTAAACATATTTATCATAAATTCATACAACAATTATATACGTATATCAAAGGATAAATTCAGCGCATATTTGCCACCGCGAGCTCTTTTACTGATTATTCATGTCATTAGCTGTTGCATTGTTTTTTGGAAAAAACACTGGATTTCCGATCACCTGGCATACGCCGGACAACTAGTGATAAAAAAACGATCATGGTTGTGGCTGTTCAAAAATGTTCAGATACAAGGCGCACAAAAAGCTGAACCGCGAGGCGTATAGTGACATACGTTGAGCGGTGCGGTTTGCAGCGCAACACAGCAGATGAGCATTTTTCAACAGCCCCAGTAGTTCTACTTAATTATTTCCCCGAACAGGTCATAAACATCTGCGGCTAATATTTTGCATGTCACAATCTCGCCGATTTTACATTTAGATTCTTTAACATAGGTTAATCCATCTATTTCCGGCGCCTGCCTTCGGCATCTGCCCGTGAAAGAATAACCCGTCAGATCACTTTTCCCTTCTATGAGCACTGCCTGAATCGATCCGACCATAGTTTTATTGATGGCGTTGGAAATTGTCGCCTGCTCATTCATAATTATTTCACGGCGACGTTCTTTTTCCTTTTCGGATACATGTGATTTGAAATTCGCGGCAAGGGTGTCATCTTCTTTAGAATAAATAAAGACGCCGAGATGGTCAAACTTCGTTTCGTTCACGAAATCAAGCAGCCTGTTAAATCTTGTCGGCGTTTCACCTGGAAATCCGACAATCAGCGATGTTCTCAGGGCGACGCCGGGAATTATTTGGCGAGCCTGAGCAATAATGTTTTTGATTTTAGCGCTGGTAACTTTTCGGTTCATTGCTTTTAGAATATCATCGTCAATATGCTGGATGGGCAGATCAATATAGCGGCAGATTTTTTCATTGGCGGCAATAATTTTCAGTAAATCTGTGGTGACACGCGCCGGATGGGCGTAAAGCAGCCGTATCCATTCCAAACTTTTAATTTTCGCCATATCGTTTAAAAGCGTGGATAATTGCGGCCGGCCGGTTAAATCCCTGCCGTAAGCTGTAGTGTCTTGAGCAGTGATAATTATTTCTTTTATTCCCCTGGCGGCCAGAATTTCTGCCTCCTTAAGAATATCATCCGGTTTGCGGCTGCGCACCGGGCCGCGAATAGAAGGTATAACACAGTAGGTACAGTAATTTGAACAGCCGTCGGAAATTTTTAAATATGCGCTCGCGGCGTTTGAGGATAAAAGCCGCGGGTGTTGATAGGTCATTAAAAAATCCGGTTTGGTGATTACTGCGGATCTTTTAAATTTTTCCTGATTTAATTTATTGATGTGATTGACTATGTCGCCGACTTGTCCGGTGCCGATAAGAAAATCGATTTGGGGTATCTGCGCAAGAAGTTCTCTGCCGTAGCGCTGGGCAAGACAGCCGGCGACGACAATCCTAAGCTGCGGGTTGTTTTTCTTTTTTTCTTCGGCCAGCGTTAAAATTTCTTCGAGGGCTTCTTCCTTGGCCGGATTTATAAAAGCGCAGGTATTAACGATGACAATGTCAGATGAATCGCTATGGTCAACCAGTTTATGGCCTGCTTGATTCAACAGGCCTCCCATTACTTCCGAATCAACCAGATTCTTCGGACAGCCTAAAGAGATGATATGCACTTTGTTTTGGTTTATTTTTTTCAACTGGGGAGCTTTCTAATCAGGACTTTTCGTGGTTTCGCGCCATCGGAAGGACCGACTATGCCCTCGGACTCCATTTTTTCAATGATGCGCGCCGCGCGGTTATAACCGATTTTCATGTAACGCTGGACAAGGGATATGGATGCCTGTCCCAGTTCGCCAATCAGGGCTACGGCTTCGTCATATTTTTCATCAAAACCGTCATCATCGTCATGCTGAGTCTGCGCGGCGGCTAACGCGAATTTATCAATGGAAGAATCATATGCCGGCTGCGCCTGCATTTTAATGAAATCAACAATACGCGAAATTTCCTTGTCTGAAACATAAGCTCCATGGATGCGGGACAGTTTGGACGTGCCCGGCGGAATAAAAAGCATATCTCCGGCGCCAAGCAATTTTTCCGCGCCCTGCTGGTCGATGATCGTGCGTGAGTCGATCTTGGAAGAGACCTGAAACGATATGCGCGTGGGGAAATTTGCTTTAATCAAACCGGTGATGACATCCACCGATGGTCTTTGCGTGGCAATGATAAGATGAATTCCGGCCGCTCTCGCCATTTGAGCCAGTCGCGTAAGAGATTCTTCCACATCCCGCGGCGCGACCATCATTAAATCGGCGAGCTCGTCAATAATTACAATAATGTATGGAAGCTTTGTGTGCTTTATCTCCGGTTGAGCTTCGGCATTACCCGTTGTGTCGGTTGTCTTTGCATCTTCCACATCGGGATCAACTTGTTTTGGCAGCGCTAAAACAGTTTTGCTCTTCAGGCCTTTTAAGAGCAGTTCATTATAAGCGTCAATGCTTTTTGCTTTCAAATCGTTGAGTATCCGATAGCGCCGTTCCATTTCTTCCACTGTCCAGCGCAAAACCTGCGAAGCTTTTTTCGGATCGACTACTACGGGATGCATTAAGTGGGGTATACCCTCGTAAGAAGATAACTCCAGCCTCTTGGGATCAATCATCAGGAATTTGACATCATCCGGCTGGGCTTTAAATAAGATGCTGCAAATCATCGCATTGAGCGCTACACTCTTGCCGGAACCGGTAGTGCCGGCAATGAGCAAATGGGGCATTTTTGTTAAATCGGCAACCACAGGCGTGCCCACAAAATTAACGCCAAGGGCAATCGGCAGCCGGAAAGATGATTCCGAAAATGAATCGTTGTCGAGCACGTCTTTGAGAAAAACAGACTCCCTTTTTAAATTCGGTATTTCAATGCCGATAACCGATTTGCCGGGAATAGGGGCGAGGATGCGGATGCTCGGCGCCATCAGAGCTAAAGCCAGATCATCAGAAAGGTTGACTATTTTGTTGATTTTAACTCCGGGTGCCGGTTCCAGTTCATACATCGTGATTACCGGACCCGGTAATACCTCCACCACTCGTCCTTCAACGCCGAAATCGGACAACTTTTTCTCCAAAATGCGGGAATTGGTAACCAGAGAATCCCGTTTTACACGGACATCCTTTTGCGGGGATTCTTCCAGTAATGTGTATGGCGGCAGTTGAAATTTACCATCGGTCTTAGCTTTAGTAAAATCAAAACGGGTCTGCTCTATTTTTTTTGGAGGCGCTTTTTTTACGACAGGCGTTGTCTCTTCGATGATGACCGGTTGCGGTTTCTTTTCCATTTTCATGGTGTTGAAAACAAAATTTACAAAAGACGAAAGACGGTTTTTAGGAGGAGTGATTAAGGCCACCGTAAATTGAGATATCCGTTCCGTCACAGACACAATTGAAAATTCAATCATGAATGTCAGCGCCACTACAAAAATCAGAAATAATATGATGTAGGTTCCCGCAATATTGAAATAGATGCGGAGCAAATCGACTATATTCACGCCGATAAAGCCGCCGACACCGTAATTCAGTGATTCTCCATAAATCGTTGTGCTTCCGCTGATAAGAATGGATATGATTCCGGCAAAGGAAAGAACAAAAAATAAAAATCCCAAAGACCTATGGGCGTTAATAGTAAATTCCGGCCGTAAAAAATATTTAAAACTGCAGACAAGAAGCATAAGAGGTAAAAGAATAGAAGAAATACCCAAAAGACGAATAAAGGAATCGGCGGTATAAGATCCGGCCTTGCCGGTAAAATTATGCGTTGCCTGACCACTGGCGACAAAGTGGGTAAACGAAGGGTCCTGCGGATGGTAGGAAGCAAGGCACAAAAGTAAAAAGAAGGCTAGGGAAAGGCAAACCACTCCTTTGATCTCGCGGAGTCTTTTATTATCCGTCTGTTTTTCTGCCATACCGTATCATCGCCGTACATTAAAATAATTTGTCAATATTAGTTATTATTTCAGAAAAAAGGATATTTGACAAGTAAAGTAAACAATCCAAAAATCCGGCAAAGAAAAGAGCTACAGACAGGAAAAAGTTCAGTCAAATATTGAACGCTTTCCAAAAATACTAATTCAGGTATGTTCAAGTGTCTCACTCTTTATATCTTTAATGTTCGATTCTTCCGCTTCCTGCCAGTCATTATAGTTTTTTATGATTTCATTCCTGACCGTTTCGATAAGTTCATATCGTTTTTCAATATCATAATTTTGCACTTCCACGGGTTTACCGATGATCAATTTTATTTGACCCGCTTTTATTCTCAGTGATCTTTTGGACATTATTTTGCCGCTCCCGACAATAGAAACAGGAACAATGGGCACGCCCGATGTAATAGCGAGATGAAAGGTTCCATGTTTGAAAGGTTTAATCTCTCCGTTACGGCTTCTCGTGCCTTCCGGAAAGGTCATGATAGATTTTCCTTTCCGGATGCGCAACACGGCCTCATCAACGCTTTGCAGAGATTTCTCCCGATTACTTCGGTCAATTTCAATATAACCGGCGCTTCTCATTGCCGCGCCGAATACAGGTATAGAAAACAATTCTTTTTTGGCAATCCACCGGAATTGAACAGGGATGTATGCCAGCAAAATTAAAATATCGAAATCACTCTGGTGGTTGGACATGAAAATTTGCGGTTTTACATGCAGCAGATTTTCCGCACCGATCACTTTTACCTTTATATTACATATTAAAAGTAAGATTTTAGCCCAGAGATTAGCTACTTTATGAATTTTATTGTCGGCATCGGGGAAAATTGAAAAAAGCATGGACCATAAGGACATAAACGCGGTTATAGCAACACCTAATGTAACTAATAGGGCTGAATGAATCATAAAAGTCTTTCCTTATAGACTAATTTCTAAGTAAATTTTTACTTGATTATATTACTGAAGTCAATAGAGATATATGGAATGATTTTGGGAGGCAGGAGAAAAAAGCGTATATAATCCCCGCGGATATCCGGAACGGTTGTACATTCGTCTTTTTGTGGATTATTAAATATTATCGCAACAGTAAATAATAAAGTATAGAAGAAATACGCATGTGTTCAATCAAAATTATAACTATAAAAATTTTTCTATTCAATGGACATTAAAGAGTTCCATCGTTCCCATTCTGTGGCATAAGGAAGATGGTTTTTTTTAAAGATATTAATGATTGCTTCTTCATTGAATCGTAAATAAGGATTTATCTTACGTTCTTCAGCCAAGGTCGAATATATTATAATATCGGAATTATGAGCGTTTCGAAAAACCTCGATATCCTTGTTGTCGGGTTCCAGATGGCGGGCGAATGCAAGGGAATCGAGGATATAATCATGGCCCGCGTAAATTATGGTTTCATCAGGCAATGTTATTAGTCGTTTAATGGATAAATAAAAATTTTTTTGATTGCCGGAAAAACAATTGCCAATTGTTGCGTTGAAGAGCGTGTCGCCGGTGATTAAAATATTACCGGTATGAAAGCAAACGGAGTCATCTGTATGTCCGGGAGTCCGGTAAACCAGAACTGTTTCTCCGTCAATGATAATTGCATGATTGTCGGAAAGAGTTGCAGAATTGAGAAAATCAGCGCCGGTCGCTTTGATCAGATGATCATTCCCTGATGTGTGGTCGTAGTGAGAATGTGTGTTGGTGACAGATGTAAGTATGAGATTTTTTATTTTAAGGAAAGAAAGTATTTCTTTCCACGCTCCGCCGTCTATGGCTATGGCCTGTTTCTCTCCATAGATTATGTAGGCAAGATTGTCTGTACCGTACCGAAATTGTTTAATATTTAACTTGGTCAAACCGTTTGAATGCATAAGCAACGACCTTCGCTTGCTTTGGGGGCAAGCAAGCTGTTACAGAAATAATCTGTCCCATTGGAGTTAACAGGAGTTTGTTATTTTTACAAGTATATTAGGAATATATTATTAGTGTGTCAAGACAATCGTAACAGACAATCATAAACAGACAATCGTAAAAGCAAAGAAATTTATTTTCTTACCGGCGTTTTGAGTTTTTAGAAAATAATTGACAAATTCAGGTCTTAGTAATAATATCACATCGCTTTTTTGTAATACGGGCGCGATAAGCGCTTTTTTTAATTTTGTGGTCTTAATTCTTTCAGGAGCCGTTTCAAAAAGTGCAAAGAATTTTAACAAAAAAAAGAGCATTGGAAATTATTACTAATTTCTCCCGGGTTGGTGTTCTTGTGGTCGGAGATGTAATGGTTGACCATTTCATATGGGGAAATGTTTCACGTATTTCGCCGGAAGCTCCTGTCCCGGTTGTTGATGTTCAAAAAGACAGTATATTACTTGGCGGTTGCGCGAATGTACTTAACAATATTTATGCCATGGGTGGTAAGGTTTATGTTGCCGGAGTTATTGGCGCTGATAATATTGGGAAAAAGTTGCTTACGGAATTGCACGACCGGAAAATCGAAACAAATGGCATGGTTGTGGATAAAAAGAGACCAACCACTCTTAAAACAAGAATTATTGCGCACGGACAGCAGATGGTGCGGTTTGATAAGGAAAACAGAAAACCGATTCCCCAATCCAGTATCAATAAAATCCTGGAATACGTAGAATCACTGCGCAAAAAAATAGGGGCTATCGTTATTTCCGATTACAATAAAGGGGTTGTTTCTAAAGAACTTATCCAGGGAATAAAAACAATAGTGGGGAATTCAAATATTTTTATCTGTCTTGATCCGAAACAGAACAATTTTGCCATATATAAGGGGGTAGATGTGATTACTCCCAATCACTATGAAGTCCAGCGCGCTGCCGGTATGGACGTAACAAATACCAATGATATTCAACTATTGAGCAAATCTCTTTTAAAAAAGTATGCCTTTCCGGCACTACTTGTAACACGGGGAGAAGAAGGCATGAGCCTGTTTGAAAATGGCCGGAAAATTGTTCATACTTATTTTTCATCTCAGGCCAAAGAAGTTTATGATGTGACCGGCGCCGGCGATACAGTTATCGGCACGCTCGCTCTTGGTCTGGCCGCGCAGGCTAGTATGAAGGAGGCGACATGTCTGGCTAATCTGGCAGCCGGTCTTGTAGTCGAGAAAATTGGCACGGCCACAGTTTCACGGAAAGAACTAATAGACGTGTTATGAGCAAACCGAATCCGGCTCAACCTGTAAAGCTGTTTTTCAGTGTTTTTGCGAAAGAGGCAGCGCGATTAAATGAGACGATAGAAATTTTGTCTTCAGCTTATGGACAACCGGATTTTATAAGCGAGATAATACCTTTTGACTATACGGATTATTATAGCGCCGAAATGGGTGGATATCTTGTCAGGCGCTTTTTGACTATCGAAAAGTTAATCAGACCGGAGGAATTGCCCGATATTAAATTGGCAACAAACGATATTGAAGATAAATCGGCATTGAATTCATTGCGACAGGTTAACATTGATCCCGGTTATATAGCCAAAGCTCATTTGATTTTAGCCACAGGCAAGAGTTACACTCACCGTCCCTATTTACGGGATGGGATTTATGCCGATTTGACGTTAATTTATCAGGGAAAAAAATTCTGCTCCTTACCCTGGACTTATCCGGATTATGCGGATGAAAAACAGCTTTTGATGTTGAGCAAAATCAGGGCAAAATATTTGTTGCAGTTAAAAATGCAGGATCAGTAAAAATCATAAATATTAAATGGGTATGGGTGTATAAATGATAAAAAGTATGACCGGTTATGGCCGGGTGGAAACAATTTGTCAGGGCAAAACTATTATTGTGGAGGCTAAGTCCGTAAATCATCGTTTTCTGGAAGTATTTTTGCGTACACCTTCATCGCTTTCTCCTCTGGAAATGGAGTATAAAAAGAAAATTACTGAACGGTTCAAACGCGGACGTATTGAAGTATTCATCAAGTTTGAGGGGGAAGGTGCGGATGTTTCAAAAGTAAATCTGAATATGGAAATTGCCCGTGATTATTTTGATGTTTTGAGCCGGCTTAAGCAGGAATTCAATCTGCAAGCTCCCATCGGTTTAAAAACGTTGACCAGTTTCCGTGATATTTTTACTCAGCCATCGGAAACCCAAATGGATCCGGAATTTCTGAATCAAGTTGAAAAAACTTTTTTGGAATCGCTGGCGATGTTGGGCAATATGCGGCAAGAAGAAGGTCTTGCCATGTTTAAGGACATGCAGATGAGGCTCGATGCGATTACGGGAATCCTGGAAAATATTAAGTTGCGTGCACCACAAGTTGTTTGTGAGTATCAAAAGCGTCTGTCTGAAAGGATTAAAGAATTAACAGACGGATTCGCACTGGACGATGCCCGCTTAGCTCAAGAAGTCGCAATTATGGCGGACAGGACTGATATAACGGAAGAAATAGTACGGATGCATAGTCATATCGGCCAGTTTGAAATGCTTTTGCAAAGCGATGGGACCGAAGGTAAAAAAATTGATTTCCTTTTGCAGGAAATGAATCGTGAAATTAACACCATTGGTTCTAAAGCAAGCGATGTCGAAATAACCCGTCAGGTGATTGAAGTTAAAAGCGAATTGAGTAAATTGCGTGAGCAAGCGCAAAATATCGAGTAATATTATGGCAAAAGGAATATTCATCATTGTTTCCGCGCCATCCGGCGCAGGGAAAAGCAGCCTTTGCCAGAGGCTTATGCAGGCATATCCGGAAATAAAATTTTCGGTTTCCTATACATCAAGACCTCCGCGTCCTAATGAAGTAAATGGAAAAGATTATCATTTCATTTCCCGCAAAGAATTTAAGGATCGGATTGATCAGGGTGAATTTGTTGAGTGGGTAGAAAATTATGGCCACTTGTACGGATCGTCCCGAAATGTTATGAAAGAGTTTATTCAAGATGGCAGAGATTTATTGCTTGATATCGAACCGCGTGGCGCTAAAAAAATAAAACAGGAATTTAAAGGAGGCATCTATGTTTTTGTTCTTCCCCCGTCGCGTTCTGAACTTTTAAAAAGGCTTGAAAAACGGGGTCATGAAACCGATGAAGTTATTCAAAAAAGATTCAGGCAGGCGGAAAATGAATTAAAAGAAATTTCATGGTATGATTATGTTATATTTAATGAAGATCTGGAAACGGCCGTAAATCAATTGATTTCAATTTATATAGCCGAGAAATGTAAAAGAAGCAGATTGCAAAATGAAATTAAAAAATTTAGAAAATAGTTACATATTTTAAGGAGATTTTAAATCTATGGCTAGAATTACAATAGAAGATTCTTTGCTGGTTGCCAAAACAAGGTTTGGATTGGTATCTTTAGCGTCTAAACGCGCGCACCAGTTACTGAAAGGTTCGGCGCCGTTGGTGGCAAGTAGAAACAGAGAAATAGTTGAGGCATTGCGTGAGATTGCCGCCGGCAAGATCGTTTATGCCAATCCGGAATACTTAAACGGAACGAAAGAAGATTTCAAACCAATTCCGGATAGTACGGAGTTTATTGGCGATGAAGAATACATCGAGTAAAAATGCCAGTGACAAACTAATCTTTGCGCTTGACGCCAGCAATTATGAGGAAGCTTTATCATGGGTGGAACTTCTTTCCGGCTATGTCGGCATGTTCAAAATTGGCAAGGAGTTATTTACCGCTGTCGGGCCTGAAATCATTAAGAGCATCAAAGAAAAAGGCCAGAAGGTGTTTTTAGACCTCAAATTTCATGATATTCCCAACACAGTTGCCCGCGCAGCCCAAGCCGCGGTCAATTTGGGCGTTGATATGTTTAATATTCATGCCTCCGGCGGCGGCCAGATGATTAAGGAAGCGGTTTTTGCCACCCAGGCTTGTGCCGATAAACTTGGTATGGCCAGGCCCGTTGTGCTGGCGGTTACGGTACTTACCAGTTTGAATAACGATGATTTAACGGAAATTGGATTTCAAAAAGATACAAGCGAGTTGGTTCTTCATCTGGCTAAATTGGCAAAACAATCCGGCGCTTCAGGTGTGGTTGCTTCAGCGCAGGATATCGCAATGCTGAGGAAAAATTTGGGCGATAAATTTATCATTGTAACACCGGGCATACGCAGCGCGACTGAAACAAAAAAAGACGATCAAAAAAGGACTTTAAGCGCTTATGAGGCTATAAAGACCGGTGCCGATTACATTGTGGTTGGAAGACCGATTCGCGCAGCCGTTGACCCTCTGGATGCTTGCCGGAAAATTGTTCAGGAAATTGATGCAGGTCTTACGGCAAGATGATTCATTCATGAAAACGGGAAAAAGAATATGGAGTTAATTTACGGTATAAATTCCATTAGGGACCTCCTCCGGCAGCAAAGAAACGAATTGGAAAAAATTATCATTGCCTCCGGACGGAGCGGGTCTTCCGTAGAAGAAATAATAGAGATAGCCCGCATCAAAAAAATTCCTGTTGAATATAGCCCGCGAAAATATCTGGATAAATTGGCAAGAACGCTTGATAATCAAGGTATTATCGGTTGGTGCAAAGATTTTACTTACGCAGATTTAGATGGTTTAATAAAAAACCGCAACAATACTTTTAATCTTGATTTGATCTTAGTTCTCGATAGTATCATGGATCCTCAAAATCTGGGGTCAATAATTCGTACCGCTCATTGTTTAGGTGCAAACGGAATTGTGATTCCGGAAGACAGAGCAGCCCCGGTTACGGCGGCCGTTCATAAAGCTTCTGCCGGAAGCGTTAAGCAAATACCGGTCGCCAGAGTGGTTAATTTATCACAAACACTGGATTATTTAAAAGATAAGGGCTTTTGGGTATTTGGCGCGGAAGCTCATGATGGAAAAAGTTTAACAGAAATGGATTTTAATTGTTCTGTAGCTCTGGTGCTGGGAGGAGAGGCAAAAGGCATCAGACCATTAGTGAAGAAAAAATGTGATTTTTTAATAACCATTCCTCTGACGGGAAATTTTGATTCGCTGAATGTTTCCGTGGCCGCCGGAATTATTCAATATGAGATATTATGTCAACGCAGCAAAGCTAATAATATTGAAAAATAGAAAGTGGATACTTCCCAGTTTAATAATAGATTCCAACGGCCTGCGCTTAATAATCGGGGAATTTCGGTTATTGTCAGGGCGATTTTCTTCTAATGAGAATATTTTAAATAACCAGAAATTACTGATTTTAACTTGTTGAATTTAGATGCAAGCTGGTTTATAATCAAGCCAAAAGTTATCCGATGTAAAGAAAGGATTTTCAATTATGCCAATTTTTCTTTGGGAAGGTGTAACAAAAAAAAATGAAGCAAAAAAAGGAGAAATAGAGGCGGCTGATGAAGTTGCTGTCCGCGGTCTTTTGCGTCGCCAGGGATTTAAATCCATTGAAGTTAAGAAAAAACCCAAAGACATTATGGAGTACCTGCCTTTTTTAAAAGGCAAAATTAAAGAAAAAAATGTGGTTGTCTTTTGCCGGATTTTTTCCACAATGATAAATGCGGGTCTTCCACTGATTCAGTGCCTGGATCTTTTAGCCCAGCAGGAACAGGATAAATCATTTTCTAAAATTATTCGCTCCATAAAAGAAGATATCGAAGGCGGTACCAGTTTAACGAATGCTCTAAAGAAATACCCCAAAGTATTTGATGAGCTTTTTGTGAATTTGATTGCCGCCGGTGAAGCCGGCGGTATATTGGATGTTATTTTAGAACGACTTTCAAATTACATGGAAAAAGCGATGAAGCTGAAAGCACGCGTCAAAGGCGCGATGACTTATCCAGTGGCTGTTCTGGTTATTTCATTTTCGGTAGTCGCTTTATTACTCCTTAAGGTTATTCCTGTGTTCAAAAAAATGTTTGAGGGTATGGGCGGACAACTGCCCGGTCTTACTCAAGCTTTAATTACCGCAAGTGAGTTTACACAGAAATATTTTCTTTTTATAAGCGCTGTAATTTTTGTCATTTATGTCGCTTTTAACAGATTTCATAAAACGGAGAAGGGGCGTTGGATCGTTGATTCTATATTGCTGAAATCTCCTGTTTTCGGTGATTTGTTGAAAAAAGTTGCTGTGGCCAAATTTTCGCGTACGTTATCAACAATGATGAGTTCCGGCGTGCCCATCCTGGAAGGGTTGACCATTGTAAGTAAAACTTCCGGTAATGTCGTTGTAGAAGATGCTTTGTTAAAAACACGTCAGAGCATTTCTGAAGGACGTACTATATCGGAACCACTCGCCGAAACGGGAATTTTCCCGGCCATGGTTGTGCAAATGATTTCTGTGGGTGAGGCCACGGGTGCGCTGGATTCGATGCTCAGTAAAATTGCCAATTTTTACGATGATGAAATTGATGTCGCCGTGGATTCAATGACCGCGCTGTTAGAACCGGTAATGATGGTTTTCCTGGGAACAATTGTTGGCGGTATGATTATCGCTATGTACCTGCCGATCTTTAAACTTGCTTCGGTTGTTGGTTAATACAGGAAGCATATCAAAATCAGACACAATAAAATGGTCGGGATGGCGCGATTTGAACGCGCGACTCCTGCGTCCCGAACGCAGTGCCCTACCAAGCTGGGCCACATCCCGACACGAAACGGACGATATAGAATTTATTTATAATTGTCCACTTTTTTATTTAGTCTGAATTCACTTTCTTTAATTTAACAAAAACATATCATCCCTTGTTGTAAATATTTCCCCTTTCTTTAATTTATATAGGCAATTGTATTTTATTTCAGGGCGTGTTATAAAAAGGTAAATTTGTTGTGAAAAGGACAATCTGCGGATGATCATTTACGATTTGAAATGTGAAAAAGGACACACATTCGAGGGCTGGTTTAAAGACCGGCAAGCATGGACTTTGCAAAATTCGCAAAAATTAGTTTCTTGTCCGGTGTGTAATAGTTCAAATATCGAAATAATTCCTTCTTCTATTACAATTATGGGAAAGGATTCGCGGATGGAAAACAAAGTTCAGAACAAGGAACTTTCTCCCGCTAATGCCATGAAAATGTTGCATCAGTACATTGATAAAAATTTTGAAGATGTGGGCGATAAATTTGCCGAAGTTGCCATAAAGATTCATTATGGTGATGAGAAAAAACGAAACATTAAAGGAACAAGTACGCCTCAAGAGGAAGAAAATTTAAAGGAAGAAGGCATTCAGTTTATTAAAATTCCTCTGCTAAAAATGGATAGCTAATCAATTTTTGTCCGGCGTATTTTCCCAGAATAATTTGATATTTCCCAATCCAACCCGGGTTTTTTTATTTTACAGGACCTCATTGATGAGTAAATTTTATAAAAATGTTATCGAAGGCATTGGCAATACGCCGTTGGTGGAAATTTGCAGGCTTAATCCCAATAAAAAAGTAAAGATTTTTGCTAAAGTGGAAAGCGCTAATCCCGGAGGTTCCATTAAGGATCGCCCTGCGTTATTTATGATTGAGAATGCGGAAAAAAGAGGAAGTTTAAACCATGATAAGATTATTTTAGAAGCGACCAGCGGCAATACGGGAATAGGTTTGGCGATGATTGCCGCAGTGAAGGGGTATAAACTTTGCCTGATGATGCCGGAATCGGCCAGTGAAGAAAGGAAAAAGATTCTGCGGGCCATGGGAGCTGATTTGTATTTCACTCCGGCTAATCAGGGTACTGATGGCGCAATCGAAGTAGCTTACAGGATGTTGCGCGAAAATCCGGATAAATATTACGGCACTGATCAATTTAATAATGAAGATAATATAGCCGCTCATTATTATGGAACTGCTCAGGAAATATGGGAACAAACTGACGGCGCTGTTACTATGGTAATATCAACCCTTGGGACCAGCGGTACGGCCATGGGAATTTCTAAAAGGCTTAAAGAACTTAACCCGCAAATAAAAATTGTCGGCGTTGAACCCTATCTTCAGCATAAGATACAAGGGTTAAAGAATATGCGGGAGTCCTACCGTCCGGGGATATTTAATAAAAATATGCTTGATGAAAAGGTAAATATCCTGGATGAGGATGCTTTTGAAATGTCCCGCAGGATCGCCCGTGAAGAAGGCATATTGGTGGGAATGAGTTCCGGCGCTGCCATGTTTGTAGCCGCGCAGAAGGCGCAACAACTGGAAGATGGGTTAATAGTTGTTATTTTTCCGGATGGCGGAGAGCGGTATTTAAGCACGGAATTATTCGCGTTTAAAAAAGAAATTTCTACTTTTAACCTTTACAACGCCTTCAACCGCCGGAAAACTCTTTTTAATCCGATTAAAATTGATGAAGTAAGTATGCGTACCTGCGGACCGACAATTCATGATACCCCTCATTTGGGAAATTACCGGCGGATGGTGGTTTCCGATCTAATCTGCCGCTATTTAATTTATAAAGGGTACAAGGTAAAACATGTTTTAGATATTGTCGATTTTACCGATAAATCTATTTCAGGTTCTCAAAAGGCGGCAATGGAACTTGCCGATTATTCTCAGAAATATTTGGATGTTTTTATGGAAGATACACGAATTTTGAATATTCGTCATGATAATATCTATGTGAAAGCGTCTGAAAATGTTGAGGCGATGTTAAAGATTGTCGAGAAATTAATCGACAGGGATTACGCGTACGAAAAATTACATTCAGTCTATTACAATATTTCCAAATTGGCTGATTACGGCATTCTTTCCAACATAGATTCGACAAAAACCAGACAGGGGAAATCAATTGATCTTGACGATTATGAGAAAGACAGCCCGGCGGACTTTGCTTTGCTGAAAAGATCAAGTTTGGGAGAGTTAAAAAGAGGTATTTATTTTAAGACAATATGGGGCAATGTGAGGCCAAGCTGGCATCTGGAATGCGCGGCCATTTCTTATAAGTATCTTGGCGCGAATTATGATATTCACGTAAGCGGAGCGGATGAAACTTTTCCTCATTGCGAAAATATTCTAGCCATCAATAAAGCTTTTTCCGGCCATAATGGTCCTAATTACTGGATCAATGCCGAATTGGTAATGGTTGATGGCCGGAAAATGTCTCGTTCTCTAAATAACGCGTTGCCTCTATCCGAATTAATAGAAAACGGTTACAGTAGCAGGGATATACGTTTTTTCCTTCTGGGAGTGCATTATCGCAAGCCGGTTAATTATTCGGAGGGAGCTCTGCAGACAGCAAAAAATACTATTAAGAAAATACACACCTTCATTTGCCGGCTCAATGCTGTCAATAATGATAGCAAAAATGATTTTGCAGAAATCGATCAGTTGATCTATAATCTTAAACATGATTTTACGGCGGCATTAGATGACGATTTAAATATTGCCGGCGCGCTGGCAGCGCTATTTAATTTTATGGGTAAAGTGAATTCTCCTTTGACCAAAGGTGTTGTAAATAACAGCAACGCCGGGAAAATTCTGGCGGCACTGGAAAATATCAATGAAGTGTTGGGGATAATGGATTTTGAGGCTCAGATAGCTCAAGGGGAAATAAACGATTTGATCAGTAAGAGAGAAGCGGCCAGAGACGCTCGTAATTGGGAGGAAGCTGATTCCTATAGAACGCAGTTGGCCGAACTTGGCGTTGATGTTTTGGATACGTCCCAGGGTGTAATCTGGCGATTTAAGTAAAAAACATGAATACTCTAAGAAAGTCAGTAATAGCCGGTTCCTGGTATCCTGGAAGTCCTTCGGTTTTGAGAAGGGATATTGAGAATTATTTCAATTCGGTATCCGAATTGAAATTGAAAGGCGAGGTTGTGGGATTAATTGCCCCGCATGCCGGATACATTTATTCCGGAAAAATAGCGGCACATGCTTATAACCTCATCCGCGAAGAAAAATACGATGTGATTATTGTTGTCGGACCGAGTCATCGGGTTGCTTTTCATGGAGTGTCTGTTTTCAGCAGGGGTGGTTTTGAAACGCCTTTGGGAATTGTTCCAGTTGCCGAAGACCTGGCCGAGAAAATTATAAATTTAAGCAAAATAGCAGTAGATATTCCAAAGGCTCATTTGCAGGAGCATTCTGTGGAAATTCAGATTCCTTTTTTACAGGTTGCTTTGGGTGATTTTTCATTTTTACCTCTGGTAATGGGTGACCAGGATGCAAATACGTGCCAGGAACTTGCCAAGGTAATATATGAAGCTGCACACGGCAAAAAAATATTGATAGTGGGCAGTTCCGATTTATCCCATTTTTATAGCTACAATACGGCGAAAAAAATGGATGCTATTGCTTTGGAATATCTGAAAAACGGCGATGCTGCGGGTCTTTTGCGAAGTCTGGAGAATGGAGGAGTTGAGGCTTGCGGCGAAGGCCCGATGGCAGTAGCTATGTTAGTTGCACGTTTGATGGGGGCTGATAAAGCGCATCTTTTGAAATACGCCAATTCAGGAGATGTCACAGGTGATAAGAGCTCGGTTGTTGGATATGCGGCGGCAGTTTACTGCAAATAGAGCCAACTGTTGATGGCGTTCGAAGTCATTTGGCGGGAAATCATCTTTATAACTTTATTACTCTGAAGATTGAGTTTAATGAAAGAGCATAAAATGGAATTAACAGCTAAGGAAAAAGAAGTTCTTCTGGATATAGCGAAAAAGGCAATTGAAGCTGAAATTAACCATAAGGAAATACCTGAATTAAAAATTGATTCAGAAAATCTCAAACAAAAGAGAGGCGCGTTTGTTACTTTGAAAAAAAGCGGTCAATTGCGCGGCTGTATAGGTTATATTAAGGCGTATAAGCCGCTGGGGGAAACTGTGCAGGAGATGGCCATAGCGGCGGCTTTTAACGATCCGCGATTCCCGTCTTTAAAATCAGATGAACTTCAGCATTTAACTTTTGAGATATCCGTGCTGAGCCCTTTTAAACGTATAAAAGATGTCAATGAAATTGAAGTGGGAAAGCACGGTTTATACATCGTTCGCGGATACAATTCCGGTTTGTTATTACCACAGGTGGCTATTGAATATGAATGGGACAGGGAAACTTTTCTAAAAGAAACTTGTCATAAGGCCGGATTGCCGCTTAAGGCCTGGATGGATGAGGAAACAGAAATATATATCTTTTCTGCAGAATATTTTGGCGATACAGATTGACCATTTAATCTTTATATATTTAATATAAATGACTATTCCAAGGGTATTCTTTTGATAAAACGTAATAAAGGCCTGGTCATCTTGTTTTTTATTTTGGTGATATTGGCAGGACTTATTTTGTATTCACCACGGTTTTTACTTTACTCTTCAGAGTATAAGAAAGCAGATGCGATAATACTTTTCCTGGGGCCGGATTTTAAAGCACGTCAAAAAGAAGCTTATGGGTTGCTAAATGAAGGAATGGCCGATTACTTAATTATTCCGGCATATCATAAGACCTATGAAATTCATGATAAAGGGAAGGGGCAATATTTATTACCTGATTTACGTTCAACCAAACCGGACAATAATAACCTTTTAGATCCTCCGGACTTTTATGAGGACACGCATGTGGAAATAATTGAAGCTCAAAAAATAATGTCCGGATATGGTCTGAAATCAGCTATATTTGTCAGTTCACCATACCATATGCGCCGGATCAAATTAATCGCCATGAAGGTATTTGATCCCAATAAGGGTAATTTATATTTTATCCCGACGCGTTACGAAAAAGCTCCGGTTAACTACTGGGAATTATCGACGGCAGACTGGAAAAAAGTGAGAAGGGAATACGGCAAAATACTGTGGTTCTTTATTTATTTTACATGGTCAGAGTTGGTCCATGATTAATATCTTGAAAGTTATATAAAAACCCCCTTAAGACATTTTATCTTAAGGGGGTAGGTGCCTATGCTATACTACAGATCATGTTATACACGTAAGCTAAGCATCTTTTCTTTTTTCACAGGCTTCCTGATAGAGTCTCATGATGCAAAGGAAGAACCCAAAAAGAAACAAGCCCAGCATGAAATCCGGAGAAGTTCCCAATACACCGTCAAG
>JBKQWB010000110.1:0-11615 GCA_052139735.1 Smithella sp.
TACATGGCAGCGCTGCGGTTCGCTATAGACCTTATATTTATGTAGCCCACCATAGCCACCGCGATCAGAATGACCACAATCATCAGGAAGCTTCCAGTCAGCCTGGTGCCTATTTTAATGTTGTTAATCATGTTTCTGCTCCTTTTTATTTTGTTCCCGTTATTTATTTTAGTTTTTTTCTTTTGATTATGCCCCGGTCTCTTTGTTTTCTCCGTCGGTAGCCTTTTTCAGATTTATGATCTCCGAAGCATTTATCACCTTGTCAATGTCTAACAACATCCGTATCTTGCCGCCTGTTTTGCCTATGCCCAAAAGATATTCCGGGTTAACATCCGCTCCAAAGGACGGAGTATCCTCAATATCGCCGGAAGCTATTGTCACCACCTCCGAAACCTTGTCCACCAGAATCCCCATCATTAAGGTAGAAGTCTTGATGACGATGATGCCGGTCTCGTCGGTAATCTGCGTCTGATCCATACCAAACTTGACCTTTATATCCATTATGGGATGGATCTTGCCTCGTAAATTGATGACTCCCCGGATATACTTTGATGTCAGCGGAACAGGTGTGATCGGCATCCGTCCGATGATCTCCTGTACCTTGAGGATTTCCACACCATACTCCTCACTGGCCAGAAAAAAGGTTAGATATTTACCGGCGCGGGGATCAACCTTGATAGACTGACCTTCCTTAACTGAAGATGCTTTGTTCATGTTGTTATCTCCTAATATATCATATTTATTACGTGTTTTTAATTCTTTGAGCTTAAACAGTGCCCGAATTAAAAGATGTCCAGGCTCTTGAGAGCATTTTTTAAAATCTCGATTGAAACCGGTTTCTCAAAATAAAAAGCTGCCCCCAAAGCCTGAGCTTTCTCCATGACGGCGGAACTTCCATAGCCTGTGACCAGGATGACATTGGTTTGAGGATAGAATTTCTTAATGTTTTTCATTATTTTCAACCCTTCCTCACCATCCACGCCTGTCAGCCGGAGATCCACTATCGCCGCATTATAAATATTTCTTTTCAGAAGATCTTCAGTTTCACCAATTGTCTCAGCAGTATCCACATCAATATTTGGACTTTTCAGCAATTTTTTAAATGCTAATAAGATTGCTTTTTCATCATCAACGATCAAAATCCTTTGTTTCATTTTCCGCCCCCATATTTTTAAGCTCAAACATTTTCACAAATGATCAATTTTCAAGTTTCATGCCAAGACTTTTTTCATGATTTATCTTTATTTTACAAATAGATGGGCCGAACGTCCATTAAATGATAATTCTCACTTATGAGAAAGCATTAATGTATTTATCAAAAATGAGAATCTTGCTTTTGGTAAATCTGTTTCAAGAAGATTAATTATTATAACTATCGGCAGGAAACAAAACAGGGCGGGTGAATACAGGCAAAACATCGAACTGTTTTTTTATTTGTTAATCGTATTATATCTTTTAATTTTGCGATACAAAGTAGGACGGGATATCCCCAAAACCTTGGCCGCGGCACTGGTATCTCCGCCGCATTTTTCCAGGACACCCTGGATGTGTGTCATCTCGGCAGCCTCAATTGACGAACCTTTAGTTTCTGGCCGGCCTTCGGCTGTCTGTAAATCCAGTCCGGCAAAATGCGATGGCATCAGTGTATCTCCACCCGACAGCATTACGCCACGCTCCAGCACATTTTTCAACTCCCTGATATTTCCCGGCCAGTTATAGCAGCGTAACAGACTCAATACATCGGGCGGAATTTCAGTGCCCGTGTAATTAAGGCTCTTCAGTAAGTGAAGCATAAGACCTGAGATATCCGGGCCCATCTCTTTCAAGGTCGGCAGATAAAGTGAAAAGACATTAATCCGGTAGTAGAGATCCAGCCTGAATCGTCCATGTTTGGTATCGCATAACAAATCCCTGTTAGTAGCGCAAATCAGCCGGAAATTGCTCTGGCGCAATTTGACTTCGCCCATCCGGCGATACTGTTTTTCTTCAATCACTTTCAGGAACTGGGCCTGCACCGACAGGTCCATATCTCCTATTTCGTCCAAAAATAATGTGCCGCCATCGGCGACATCCAAAAGCCCCTGCTTATCCTGATGGGCGGAAGTAAATGCTCCTTTGGCATGACCGAACAACTCACTGCTCAAAAGGTCGCCCTTCAGAGCAGAACAATTGACCTCCACAAAAAAACCGGAGCTACGGGAACTGTGCTTATGGATCCACCTGGCAAGAACTTCTTTACCAGTGCCGGTCTGTCCGTAGATTACAACGGTACTGTCCTTGCCGGCTACCATCTCGGCCAGTTCCAGTGTCTTTTTTATGGCCGGGCTTTTCCCGAAATATGGTTCGGGGCGTTTATCCAGCCTTCTGCGCGTCATTTCTTTGCTGCGCAGTCCTTTCAATTCGACGCTCTTGCCAAGATAAATATTCAATTCATTCATGTCCACGGGTTTTGTCAGGAAATTATCTGCTCCAAGCTGCATTGCTTTTACAGCCAGAGGAACGTCTCCCGTACCGGTAATAACAACTAAAGCTACTTCGGGATAATTTCGGCGGATCTCGGTGATCAAATCGAGGCCGTTTCCGTCTGGCAGTGAGAGATCCAGTAAAATGATGTCAAAACAGTCCTGTGTAAGTTTCAGTTTAGCCTCGGCTATGGTACCGGCCGTTTGAATCTGATAGCCTGTTTTATTAAGATAGGCGGAAAATCCAAATTGGATCGAAGGCTCATCGTCAATCAGTAACACCATTGGTTTCATTTATGCTCCTTGCTATTATAGGCTGGAATGGTAAACCGGGCAGTACAGCCCGGTACGTCTTTATTGTTGAATATCTCGATCGTGCCGCCGTGGTTTTCGATGATATGTTTGCATAAACTCAGGCCAAGGCCTGTGCCACCTTTACGAGTGGTATAAAATGGCTCAAAAACCTTGAACTGATCCTGAGATTTCAGCCCCACTCCCCTGTCTATGACCTCTACCATCAGGTATCGCTCGGAAGCTTTGCTAAGCCCCAGTAATATCGTTTCATCTTTGGGACTATTCTGAGCGGCATTTTCCATTAAGTTGATTATCACCTGCTGTATTTTATTAGAATCAGCCAGCACCAAAGCATCATGCTGGAGGTTATTTACAATCTTTACCCGTTGGGATTGCTGGGGATGGGCTTCCATCCAGTATCCCAACGCAGCAGTGGCTATCTCCGTTAATAATGCCTGACCGAATAATGAAGACTGGATAGGTTTTCCCAAATCGAGAAGATCATTCATCAAATGGGAGAGGCGCCCCACCTGGGTTTTGATGTGCACGAGATAATCTCTATGATCGGATTTTTCATCCATGTCTATTGCCATCGCCTCACTGATGGCCTGGATGGCATGAAGCGGATTGCGCACTTCATGAGCCACTCCAGAAGCAATCTGGTTCATGAGTTTTGTCTTGTTGGACTCTGCCAACTCTTTTTCCATCCGCTTTTGCTCGGTAATATCCTGCAAAATAAAAATAAGAGATTCTTCACCGTCGACATTGATGGGTCGTGCAGAATATATACCGGTACGTACGGAATTATCACTTCGCTTGAATTCAATTTGACGATGTAAAATATCCCTGCCCATTCCCAGCTCTGCAGTCAGAAAATCACGCTCTGATAAATCCACCCAGAAATCAAGAGGTGGTTCAGTAGTCTTTGTTCCAATCGCGACTTCCCGTTTCCAGCCAACTATATCTTCAAACCCCTGGTTTACATCTTTTATAAGACCATCTTTCAATCGCGTAATGGCTATACAATCCGGTGTTGTCATAAAAATTTTATAGAATTTCTCTTCCGCCAGCTTGCGTTTGGTAATATCTCTGGATACACCATGAAGCCCGGTCAAAACGCCTTGATCATTGCGAATCCCGCTGATGATTGTCTCCAGCCAACGGGTTGAACCGTCCCTGTGATAATATTCCAACACAAGGTTCACGGTTCTATTGGGATCCCCATCACCCTTTTTTTCGATTGCAAGTTCCCTGGCCAATTTTTCCATTCCATTAGCCAATGAATTCGGCGTAAGTTTTTCTTTGAGTGTTTGATTCTTTGTTTCTTCCGGAGTGAATCCCAGCACCTTATGTACCGATGGAGTTACATAGATTACTTTTAAATCCATGTCCGCAATCCATACGATATCGGTCATTTTTTCGGTAATAAGTTTATATTGCCTTTCGCTTTCCCGCAATGCATTTGCCTCCAGTTTTCTCTGGGTGATGTCTTGTGCAACAACCTCGGAAGCAATCACATTGCCCTGTGCATCGTAAATATTTTTAGTGCTCAGATGAATGCACCGTTGTTTCCCTTTTCTATCGACAACATCATATTCTACCGTCTCAGGAACTTTTTCACCCCGGAACATTTTTTCCAAACGCTCCGCAAACCTTTTTTTGCTATCTTCAGTTAGAACATCGTATGGACTCAGAGCGTTTAATTCTTCCTGGCTGTAGCCGGCATATTCGAGAAAAGCATTATTCGCGTCTGAAAATTTTCCAGTTTTGAAATCGATTTTATATATCCCAACAGCAGCATTATCGAAGAGATGCTTATATCTTGACGCATTCTCTTTCAATTCCTCTTCCATCCGCTTGCGTGCTGTGCCATCATAAACATTCATGATAAAACCTGATACAAGCGGGTTATCTAATAGATTTTCCCCCAGCCCTTCAAAATATCGTTCTGAACCGTCTTTATGCAATACGCGGAAGGCATTGGGAATCGCTTTATTTTTCGACAGAAGAGCCTCACTGTAGTCATTGAAAGCACGTTCGCGATCATCAGGATGAATAAGCATAAAAGCGCTTCTACCGATTAATTCTTCAGGTTTGTATCCTAAAAAACGTTCGACAGAGCGACTACAATATTTTATGTCTCCGTTTCTATCCGTAATGAAAATAACATCCGAAGCATTATCAGTAATCTCCTTAAAGAAGCTTTCGCTTTTCTGCAATTTATCATAGGCTTCCCGCATCGTTCGCAGCGGTAAAAAATGAAAAAAAAGGAAGATGAGAACTCCTGAGAGAGCAGAACACACGCCAAGCAAAACCGTATTGGTGACAAGGGGTACTATAGAGCGTTCAATCTCAATGCGTGCCACCTCTGTTGTACCTGAATCATAAACAGGTTGGCTGAAGGTCACTACCGGATGTGCCAGGGGTTCTTTAGTCTGGGCTACGATGCGTCCCTGGAGATCCCTTATTCTGCGGTTATCACGATAATTATTATCGAGACACCGTCCCAGTATTTCCTGAAGACGGATTTTCTCGAACTGCCAGGATTTTGGATTCTTAGTGACTATTTCTTCAACCGCTCGTGCAGAAAATGCAATTTCGGCGTTGATAGTTCCGTCCATGTATTGGTAGACAACAATAAAATATGTTACAGGAATAGAAACGGCGATGATAAGACTGATTATAATTGTCAGAAAGGATGAAATATTCGTTATGGATTGTTCACGTAATTTCATTTATCACCCATAGTAATCAGAACGCCGGCCAGCTCGCCATTGAACGTCCTTTTTTTGAATAGATGAATTTAAGAAACTTTGCGGCGGCATCAGGAAGTTTGCCTGTAGTCGCAAAACTTATGTCCTTATGGTATTGGGAATTATATATAAAATGGTTCTTATGTGTCAATGAAATATTGGGAATCAGTGGTCATGTCGTCATTGAAATACAAGACACACTTACTATGGCTTAAACTATGAGGATCTATCATATAAAAAAATAACTTTACATGAAATCATCATTTCTATTCCTTGTCTTTTTCTTCTCCGGATAACCGCTTTATTAAACGAGCGGGAATTTCATTTAGAGGCAATATCTCGCAGGCTGCCCCCAGTTTGACAGCCTCCCCGGGCATTCCGTAGACCACTGAACTGGCCTCATCCTGAGCTATGGTATGAGCTTTGCTTTGCCTCATGGCCAGAAGCCCATCGGCCCCGTCGGACCCCATTCCGGTCAGCAGAACCCCCATGGCGTTGGCCCCGGCCTGTTTGGCAACCGAATGGAACAGGACGTCTACACTGGGCCTCTGGTGATGGACCATGGGACCGCCTTTGATCTTGACCTGATAAAAAGCGCCACTACGCTCTAGTAGCATGTGATGACCGCCGGGAGCTATCAAAGCCAATCCCGGAGTCACCGTGTCGCCTTCTTTGGCTTCACGCACTTCTATTTTGCAGACAGTATTCAGACGGGCGGCGAAACTCGATGTGAAATATTCAGGCATGTGCTGCACCACCATTATGCCGGGAATGTTCAAGGGCATCCTGCTCAGAAGGTTTTCTATGGCTATTGTCCCACCAGTGGAAGCGCCTATAGCAATAACTTTGTGTGTGGTTTTAAGCGGAATTCTATATATCGGGTTGCTTTCTTCATCACTGGGTTCTATCACTGCCGTTTTGACAACCTTGGCTCTGGATGCCGTTCGAATAGCTTTGACCAGGCTTTGAGATATATCAGGAGCCGACAAACTGGAGCCAGGTTTGCAGATCACTTCCACAGCCCCCAATTGCAATGCCCTGATTGCGTTTTGGCTATTATGGGGGGTTAAAGAACTTACCACTACCACAGGTAACGGATGAAATTTCATCAGCTTGGATAAAAATGAAAGCCCGTCCATCCGCGGCATTTCCAGATCCAGGGTGATCACATCGGGTTTAAGCCGGACTATTTTGTCACGTGCCACGTAGGGATCAATAGCCCCTCCCACCACCTCTATATCGCTATAGCGGGAAAGTTCCTCTGTCAGCAATTTGCGAACCAGAGCCGAATCGTCGACCACCAAAACCTTGATCACCCTTTTTTCTCCTTGGCGACAAAGTCGCCGTCCACAAAGAATTTAATATCGGCCCGCCCCTCATTAAAATTCATAGTAATCTCAACCAGAGGTTTACCCTGTCTTTTCTCTTTTAGCAGCTCATCTTTTTTTAAAGACTTGGGGCTTTCAATTTTATATCCCCGCTTGCTTCGGCCCAGTGAAGTCACAACATTTCCACAGATTATATTAGCGATTTCCCCCAAGGCGTCCCTTTTCTGCAGGGAACTGGGACTGTTAATGCTTAAAATATTAGTGGCAATGGCCGAAAAGAGACCGCCTCGGGTTTCGATAAGCAGCGAACCTGTATAATCGCCCCGATATTTTACCTCTGCAGCGGCTTCCAGTGTCAAATTTTTCTGAATATCCTTCAGTTCCGGCACCTGATACATGAAGCAGATGTCCTCGAAAGTGTTGACTGCGGCCTCTTCTAGAACCTTCTCAATCTTTGACTTCATTGCTTACCCCCGTAATGGCTATTATTACTTCCTTCAATGTTTCCGGTTTAAAGGGCTTATGGATAAAGGTTGCGCCCTGTTTGTGCACCATCTCTATCTTGCCGGGGTCGCTCTCCGAACTGACTACGATCACCGGTAGGTTTTCATACTGATCGTTCTCCCTTATATGCCGAATCATTTCCTCCCCGTCCATCACCGGCATGTGGATATCAATCAGGGCAAGATCTATCCATTTTTCCTGCAAAAGGCGCAGTCCTTTCTCGCCGTTTTCCGCCTCCCAGATATCACCCAGGGGCAAGTCGGTCAGTTTTAGAGTTTTTATGATGATCGTACGCATGACTGAACTATCATCAACCACCAGAATATTTAATGCCATTTTATTGTCTCCCCGTTTTTATTCTTTTAGTTTTTCCTCTTTTCTTAAAAAGCAGCCGTTGCTTACAACTCTTTAAGAGAACCTTTAGATTTGATGAGCATCTTTCCGTTTTCTACTTCCAGGGTCACTGTGCGTGAACCGTAACCCCCTACCTCATAAGCCTTTAGCATCAGGCCTTCGTTCCATAAATATTTACGCAAGCTTACAAAATTGCGGCGGCCAATCTGAAAAAAGTCTTCTTCTTCGTTCTGTTTTGAGCTGGATCCGCCGGCCACACGAATAATCAAATCATGTTTCCGGGAGCCATTACAGAAAAAATTGTCTAACATAACTTTTATCCCGCTATCTACGTACAGGTAGGGATTTCCGGCCGCCTTGCTCCGGTCAATACTGGAGTCCGGCATCATGCAGTGCAGCAGTCCCGCTCTTTTCAACCTGAAGTCGTAAACCGTTATCCCCAGACAGCTGCCCAAAGCATATGTAATCAACAAGTCCTCAACATTCCCTGATATTTTGAGATCGGCCACGCCGACTGTGTAAACCATAAATTATTACTTTCCTTTGGACCCAGCCGGCTTTCTATGGGTCGAGGCCGGTGATTTAACCTTTTGGTACACGGCAGGCTTCAGGTAGCGGTAATCGTGAGCCAAAAACGTTAGGCTCTCCGAGTGCCCCACCAGCAGGTGGCCACCCTCCCGCAACATGGACCAGAATCTTCCGACCAAGTTCTCCTGAGTCGGTTTGTCAAAGTATATCATAACATTGCGGCAGAATATTACATCAAACAATCCCCTCATTGGCCACTCTTCCATCAGGTTAAGCTTGGCAAAACAGACCATGGACTGCAATTGAGGAACCACCCGATATTTGCGTCCGCCTCCAACCTCAACATTCTTAAAATACCTATGTTTCAATTGAGGCGGCACAGACCTGAGAGCTTCCCCATCATACAAGCCTTCGCGAGCCCGCTCCATCATCCGGTCAGAGATGTCGGTGGCCAGTATTCTGACATCGCGTTTCTCTATGTCGGGAACAGACTGGCTTAAAACTATTGCTATAGAATATGGTTCCTCGCCAGAGGAACAGCCGGCACTCCATATCCTGATCGGACCTTTGGACAATCCGGGGACAATTTCATCCCGTAAGAAATCCAGATGCTCGGATTCCCTGAAAAAATTTGTCTTGTTGGTGGTCAGAACATCTACCATTGCCCGAATCTCGGTTCCGCTTTTGTCGCTTAGCAGATATTTAAGGTAACGATCGAAATCGGAAAGCTTCAAATGTCTGAGCCGCTTCAAAAGTCGGGCCTTGACCAGTTCTTCCTTGCCCTCATGCAGATCTATTCCTGAAACTTGATAGACAAGACTGCTTATTTTATCAAACTGCTTAGAAGAAAGTTTTAAGGAATAAAAATCTGTCGAATAATTTTTTAATTCTGAATCCATCATATTTTTTTGTAGTCACCTTATTTATGCAACAGATGCCCCGATTGGCTGCTTGATTGCAGGGCATGGGTGTATTCGCCTGAACCGGTGAGCTTAAAACTGGCCACCATGCTCCGCATCTCCTCGGACTCAGCGGACATCTCCTGGGCTGCGCTTGCCGATTCCTCAGCGTTGGCCGCGTTCTGCTGCGTCACATGGTTGAGATGTTCCACAGCCTTGTTCAGTTCGCTTATTCCCTGATCCTGCTGATCAGAAGCCGCTGCTATCTCCGCCATCACTTGACTGACCTTGTTGGTGCGCTCGGTGATCTCCTGAAAATTCTTTAATACTTCCGCATTGATATTCACTCCGTTCTCCGAATTTTTGACTGCTTCTTCGATCAAATTGGCCGTGTTCTTCGCCGCCTCTGCACTCCGCATGGCCAGATTCCTTACTTCTTCAGCCACTACTGCAAAACCTTTACCGGCATCTCCGGCACGGGCTGCTTCCACCGCGGCATTCAGTGCCAGTAAATTGGTCTGGAAAGCGATCTCGTCTATGGTCTTGACTATCCTTGCCGTGGAATCCGATGATGTCTTGATCTTGTTGATAGCCGATGACATCCGGTTCATGCTCTCCACACCCTTATCAGCGCTGCTACGGGCATGTTCCGCCACTCCCTTGGCCTCCCTGGCGTTTTGAGCATTCTGCTTAATCATGGACGACATCTCCTGCAGGCTGCTGGATATTTCTTCCAGAGAACTGGCCTGCTCGCTAGCCCCCTGCGACAGCAATTGTCCGCCAGTGCTAATCTGACCGCTTGCCGAGGCCACTTGCTCGGCCCCGATGGCCATCTGCTGCAAGGCCTTATCCAGATTTCTGGCAACCGCATTAATGGTTTTTTTGATCTGGTTATAAAACCCTCTATAATCGCGCTGTAACCGGGCGGTCAGGTCCTTGTCCGCCATTTTTACTAAAACCTCCGATGCTTCGTCGAGCGGTGCCATTACAGCGTCCAATGTATCATTGAAACCCTGAACGATTTTCCGATATTTCCCATGGTAAGGCGTTACATCGGCTCTATTGGCGAGATTGCCTTCATGCGCGGCAACGCAACATCTACGGATCTCATCGCTCATCGAATTCAGGGTTTTAATCATTGTATTAAGCGCCGGACCAATCTCATCCTTATCATCTGTTATTACCGGCTTAATATCGATGTTGCCTTCGGATATCTGCTGCATGCTGAAAACAATGTTTTGCTGAAGATTGTTCGCAAACATATCCATGGACCGGCTTAAACTGCCAATTTCATCCTTTCGTTTCATTTTCAAACGATTGGAAAGGTGTCCCTTCTCAATCTCCTGCATCATCAGCGATATCTTCTTCAGCGGCTTAATGATGGATTCGGTCAACATTATTCCCATGCCTATTAAAATAAATGTGCCAAAAGACGACATTAACCAAAATATACCCGACCAACCTCCTTTGCCCTTAACAGTTTCTTTGATGGCTCCCTCATTCTGGCTGGTGTTATAATCATTGATGTTACGAACAGCAGCCATGGCATTATTCCGCGCCTCAATCAAATAGCTTCCGTCAGCCAACAACCGGACAATCTCATCATTCTTTCCTTCATCCGCCGCTTTCATTACTTCCATATAGCCGCGTTGCATATCATGCCAGGCGACATCAAAATCAGAGATAAGTTTCTTTTCTTCGGAAGCAGAATATTTGCCTTTATAGAGCTGAACAATTTGGTTTATTGAATTTATTTCCTGATTAATGCCGGCAAGAGTATTATTACGTGCTGAAGGCACGACAACATAGCGATAAATATCCTCCTGTATTTTTCCGAGACTGGCCTTTAGTTCCCCTATTTCTCTGATGGTCCCTGTATACTTGAAGTACATCGAATCCAGCCCATGCACGACGTCCATTCTCACTTTGGCGCCAAACAACATCATCGCCGTTACAAATATAAAGATCACAACAATGCACCCAATGAGCTTGACGCCAACTTTGACATTATCAAACATGTTCTGCTCCTTTTCTGTTTTTGCTCACGTCAGTTATTTAATTTGGATGACTTCCGGGATATGCCTGGAGGTAAGAGACATCGGGGCTATCGGCATCCGGATTCATGCCTTCCAACGTAACATTTATAATAAAAACACGGGCCGTACGGAAAGCGCCATAATTATCCATCACCAGATACTTCGTGCAACACTGTGCCTAATAATTTTTAGAACGTCTTCAGTATACTGTGATCTTTTTCATCCAAAGGAATCACCCTGCGGGGATCGGGCTCGATTCTCGCTGCAGCCCCGCCGCCTTTTCCTTGCAGATCAGGGTTATGCAACAGATGTTCCGATGGTCTGCCCAAACGCGGGGACTGGGTGTATTCTCCTGAACCGGTAAGCTTAAAACCGGCCACCATGCTCCGCATCTCCTCGGACTGAGAGGACATCTCCTCGGCGGCGCTTGCCGATTCTTCGGCATTGGCCGCGTTCT
>JBKQWB010000111.1:0-7227 GCA_052139735.1 Smithella sp.
TACATGGCAGCGCTGCGGTTCGCTATAGACCTTATATTTATGTAGCCCACCATAGCCACCGCGATCAGAATGACCACAATCATCAGGAAGCTTCCAGTCAGCCTGGTGCCTATTTTAATGTTGTTAAGGTGCATGTTTCTATCTCCTTTTTATTATGGTCATGTTATCTAATTCAAATTGAATTTATTTTTATTCGGCCCCTCACTGTTTGATATCCGAGCCTGCCTTTTGCAGATGGATGACATCATAAGCCGTTATCACCTTTTCAATGTCGAGAAGCAGACGGATACGTCCTCCTGTCTTGCCCACGCCTAATAGGTATTCAGTATATATGTCCGACCCGAAAGACGGAGTGTCTTCGATATCCCCGGAAGTCACATTGACCACCTCGGAGACCTTGTCCACCAGAATCCCCATCATCAGACTTGCTGTTTTGATTACAATCATGCAGGTCTCGTCGGTAATCTCTGTCTGATTCATGCCGAACTTAACATTGAGGTCCATGATCGGATGAATCTTACCCCGCAGATTGATGACTCCCCGGATATACTTTGATGTCAACGGTACCGGTGTGATCGGCATCCGTCCGATGATTTCCTGAACCTTGAGGATCTCCACGCCATACTCCTCATTGGAAAGAAAAAAGGTCAGGTATTTACCGGCACGGGGATCAACCATGGCAGAATGATTTTCCTTAGCTGCAGTCGCGTTGTTCATACATTTGTCTCCTGTATTGTCTTTTTTTACATTGTTATATTTCCTCACTATCGGACAGTGCAGGTTAAGAAATTGGACACAGCAGGAATAGAAACAGTAAGATATCTTCTTAACGGTTCATTATGAGTTTTTTGGCTTTAGGACGATTCCGGATCTCTCTGAAAGTTTTGAAATGGCGAGGAGATACGGTATCGCATTTTTAAGTCATTACTCAGAACATATGCATGCAATTCCCTCATTAATGATTACTGCTATTAAATGGCAAGCATTGTTAGCTAACAATAAAAGCAAAATGCAGGCCATAATAGATAATATGATAATAATTATTATCACCATGATATTATTAAGTATTTTCTGACAGCATTTTTTTATGATTTCAAATGATCAACCATATATGGTGTATCAACTAAATATGGTGGAAAACGATTAAGCCGTTCATTCACCTATGAGCTTATTAAAAACATATTATCGTTCACCGGGTTCGGTCATTTTATTTGATTTGGCTATTGATAATACAGGCATGCTCAATTGATGAAGAAGAAGAGAAAGTTAAAAAAGACTCGATTACAACGAAAACCGAAATCTTATGTGTTGTTTTGGTTTAGACTTAAAGGGGATGCAAAGTATCTTTTTGCGTAAAGTAAATAACCCACGATACAGACAACCCAGATCCTGGAAAGTACGGCAATAGAAGAATAGTGCGGCATAATATACTGCGACATGATTTCCAATTGCTGCTTGGGGAAATTCATCTTTTCATAGAGATCCCATAAACTGACACGAGAGAGTGTAATGCTTGCGGATAGCGCCCATGCAACAGTCATTAATATCGCGCACCACCATGCCATAATTTTCAATTTGTATGTACCCCATGCCACGTAACCCAACAACAAAATGTTAATAAACGCCGCAACTGAACCTGCCATGCCGCTCAAGACAAATCCGAAAAACGGAATCGCCCACCAGTAAAATCCTCTTGATAACATTAAGCATGCCCCCAATCCATACATTAAACTCACAGCCAGAACAGGCAAAGGACATTTGTCTGTCCAGCGAACCAGGGGATCTCTGAACTCACATGTTGCCTTCACATTCCTGCTTCCATAAAATAGAAGAAGCGCTGCCGGTACAATCACATAAATGACTGCCATTAATCCGGGCATCCAATACCTGGAAATCACCATTATCTCTTTAGGCATCTGTCCTTTTGGGGACATCTGGTCATGCATATGAGGCATAAACATCAGCATAAGAATAAGACTGCTTACCCCAACCAGAAGCCAGATCCATGACAAAACCAATGAAAGCGCTCTTGCCCACCGGCAGGTTTTAATGGAACCGATTCCCGTCCAGATGAACAAAACAGCCGGGAGACCGGCACGAGCTATCGTGCCGGCATTTATGGGCCGGGCGGAAACGATAAAGTCGAGCGCCATAAGCGCGCATAGCACGCCGAGAATAATTTCAAGGATTCCGCATACAACAAGCCCTGTTTTTCGATCTCGAAAACCAGTATATTGCACTGTTTCTTCATGATTTTCCATGTTGCATCCTTCCTATTATTATGACGCCAAAAATTAATATATGAAGTTCAATTTGTTATTTACTTTATAACAATGATCAAAAAACGTTTAAGACCATACTCTTATTTTTTTTAATTTCAATAATTTTGTCGCAACATTTTTACATCTTATATATTAAATTAACTTATAGAATGGGATTGTCTGTTTTACCCCTTGCTATTGAGCCTTATGTGTTTGTAGCAATTAACGATTGCGGATAGATTTGCGCGTAAAAAAGGCAGGGTCATTGATGATCCTGCCTTTTTTATCAACCGCAAAATTATTTTGTCAGATGCAGATCACATGCCCGTCAGGGTTTGGGGGCTTCTTTAGTAAGCGTTCCCTGGAGTTTCAATAACACCATACCCTACAAGCTCACCTCTGTTGTTGAACACTTTACATATACCTTCCCAGTAATCCTGTATGAATGCCGGATTGAACTGGTCTTCAACGACAGGGACTACCTCATATTCCTTTTCTTTAAATGGAACAGTCACGTTCCACCCAAGTCCGATCTTTTTGCCGTTGAACATTTCAAATTTCTTTACGTTATAGGTAAAATTATCAAAACTGATCGTAGTTCCTTTCTTGTCAATATATGTCCCTTCTTTGCTTCCTGTTTTGGGGAAGGGGAAAAGCATGATCTCCTCATCATCAAAGAATCTGAAAGAAAACCATTCCCAACCTAACTCGCTGAACTTTCCCCACTGCCGATCGAACCATGCCTTGCCATTGCCATCAATCTTTATCCAATTGTCATTTTTATCCTTAAATTCGATCTCTCCTTTTGTTTTGATATTGGTAAAGGAATAGTAGTAACTCCTCTGTTTTGGATCTTCAGGATGTCCCATGACGATAATACCGTTTTTTCCATGCCATGCGGCATCCTTCGTAGTCGTACCTTCAATATTCAGTTTGAGCTTGCCACTCCTGCCCACTATTTTGATCTGTTGATTATCCAGGCACATCATGCTGTCTTTAAAAAAAGCGCATCGTGAATCAGCATAGACCTCATCAGAGCTTAAATTGATCTTTTCGGAAAACACATGTTGCCCTGTTGAACAATCTGTAAAAGACAAATGGAGAGCATACGCTTCCAAAAGAGAAACCACGTTATGAATTAAATATCCGCGGAATATCGTAATCTGGTAAAGGTACAACTTGCCGTTCTGATCGGACGCATACCCGGTAAGGTACCACCACTCGCCTCCATCATCATGGGGAGACCATTCATAAAACGCGTCTTTATGACCGTTGTCATTATATGGAATATATACTGATTTATTAAGAAGGCATCCTGACAAGACAATACAGGCAACCACGAAAAAAAGTATTTTCCTCACATGATCCTCCTTTTCTTACCCGCTGTAATATATAATGAAAAAACAAAATAAAAAACAAGACTTAGCGGACGTCTTCAATAAAAAAACGCAGGCTTTATGCCGCGTCCCTCATGCCTGATTTGTCAGGTATTTCGCAGAGTCGCGATTATTTCTTCGGAGCTTGACATCTTCGCATAAACTGCGCCGAGGGCGGCCATATATGCTCCATGAACATGAAGCGCCGGAATATCAATGCCATTAAAAACCAGGTTTCTCGCCGCACAAGCGTCGTGAGCGACAATACAGGAGTATCCTTCATCGAAGGCCGCTCTCACTGTCGCATCAATACACATATGCGACATCATCCCGCAAATCACGAGTTCATTTATTGCTTTGGACTCAAGATATTTTTGCAAATCCGTATCCCGGAAACTGTTTGGAAAATATTTCTTGATGATTGTTTCATCAGGCACGGGCCTGACATTTTCATGAAAATTTATTCCTTCCGTATCCGGCAGAAAAAATGTCGCGCCCGCTCGCATGGAAATATGTTGTATGTGGACAATTGGTAAATTTTCCTGTCTAAAATAGCCCAGCAGTCTTTTAGCGGCCTTGCTCGCTTCGAGAGCCCCGACAACTTCCATCCTTCCGCCGGGGAAATAATCCTGCTGAATATCAACCAACAGCAATGCGGTATTCATTTTGTCACCTCAATGTCGAGATTCTTAAATTTCTCTTTGGTCAGTGCCATATCTTCAAATTCAATACGTTTATTCTGTATCGTATGTGTGCTTTCACCGGATTTTATAAATCCAATGCTTTGGTAAAGCTTTATCGCCGGATGATTATTTTTTCTTACAATCAAATGAATCTTATCCAAGTTGAGTTGTTGGAAACCTTTTTTTAGAGTTGCAATAGCGACTTTCTTACCCCACCCTTTGCCCGTCTTACGCGGGTGGATGGCGATACGGAATTCCGCCTGGCCCTTCGCCGTAATATGAAGCAGGCAGAATCCTATAACCCGCTTGTTTGCTTCGGCGATAAATATCCAGGTTTTTGGCTTATCCCGGTATTCATCAAGCCACCCATGTTCTCTCAACGCATAATCCATTTGCTCAAATCCGTCAAGATATACCGGCCATTTTTTTATTCGGGCAATATCTTCGGCTGTGATTGATCGCAGATTAACCATACCATGTTCCACAATATATAGTTTTGTGTATAATAAGATTGTATTCTTATCGCTCATATATTTCCAGTTGAAATATAATATCGATGGGTGGAATTAGAAAAAAAAGAATTCATAAAGGAGTGTCTGCTGAAAACGTCTTGTCAAATTATTTCCAGCCCTGGCTGATAATCTTAAATCCGACCTGATCCTGCGGAATTTGAACCGATCCCTGAGGGGTTTGCTGCAACACATTTACCTGTTGTTTTAGATAGTTTACGGAAATCTCATAGAAATTTGAAAAAGATGAACTTTCGACAAAAGCGATTTTATAATCTTTTTTATTTTGCACTGTATTTACTCCAAGTTCATTTTCAGGATTCCAAATTTTTCCGAAATCCAATTCTTTATTATATTCCTCGTATAGATCAGTCATCATGTTCGAGAGGTCATTATCTGAATCTACAATTGTTTTTATGCCCAAGTCTTCTTTCGCCTCTTTCCTTCCAATAAGATATTGATGGGAATACAGCTTTTCCGTAAAATAATCGACAATCTTCTCAATTTCTTCTTCTCTGGGCTGAACAGCGTGGCTTTTAAGAAGCCGCTTGGCGAGAATGCGGATAAGGTTGTGTATGCGATTTACGTTTCCCAGCGCTAACGGATGAATTTGCGGATTCGCTTCTACGAATTTCGTAAATATCCTGGAAAGCTCCTCATCGCCTTTGATTTTGAATTTGTTTTTAGCCAGATCAAAATATGCCATCACGTCTTCGACGCTTATCGGAATTCTGTTTTGTGGATTTGCCGGATCAAGAGGATTAAATACATTCGCGGTTGAAGGATCGATGGGTGAAATTTCAGATAGGTTGCTCATCACAATCTCGTCAGCGCCAAGCGCAATCATTGTTGCGGAGCTGTGGGCTTTATAAGGAATCAGCACGGAAAACTTATCACAATATTCACGAATCATTGAGACAAGCCTCCACGGGACCATTGTGTCTCCTCCCGCGCTATAAAGAAATAAGTCAACGTTCTTTATTTTACCAATAGTCTGCATTTGCCTGCTTATAAAGGGGATCACATCCATCGCGATGCGTGCATTAAACGGCCCCTGCCGGTCACTTGTCAGGTAAGTGATTACACGTGATTTACGCAAGCCTTCAATTTGTTGTATAAGTTGTTTTCTATCCATTGCCATATGACTTCTCCAGACTAAAAATAACAATTAAGCGGAACAGATTTAATTTATCACGTAATTTCATATGGAAAAAATAATTATCATACTACCCCTAAAAATTTAGTGGCAAAACCAGACGGGCGGCATAAGATTAACTGTTAACAATATGTTTAAAATTAAAACAAAGACAAAGACCTGATTCCTTCTGTTAATCCTTCGGCAGCAGGATAATAGCTATACGGCGGTTCTTTGCCCTGCCTTCGGGTGTATCGTTATCGGCAAGCGGCTGATATTCGCCAAACGCCGTGGAAGAAAGAATTTTCGGATCGATTCCCTGTTGCTGCAAATATTTTGCGACGTTGATTGCACGCGCGGCGGACAGTTCCCAGTTAGTCGGATATATTTTGGCCAGTTTGCCGGCGATTTGAACATTATCCGTGTGTCCTTCAATGCGGATGTTTTTATCTTTCACATTTTTTAAAATATCGACAACCCTTTTGAGCACGTCCAGTCCTTCTTTTTTCACCTTGGATTCACCGGAGTCAAAAAGGATTTTATCGACAACATCCATCGTCAGTTTTCCCTTAAGTTCGGTAATGGTAATTTGTCCCTGCGAGATTTCTCCTTTCATCTCCTGAAGAAGGTCTTTATACGTATTGCTTTCTTTTTCCACTTCCTGTGATTTTTGTTTTAAATCGGCCAGATTTCCCTTGAGCTTGGTATTTTCAGCTTCCAGATCGGCGATCTTCTGGCGGCTATCAGTAATATCTTTTGATAAATCATCCGTTCTGGATTGTAAAACTTTATTCAATTCGTCCCGTTCACCGGTTACTTTGGCTATTTGCTTCCTGAGAGAAGCGTTATCGTCGGTTGACGTGGCCAGTTGCTTGGATAGAGCGTCCGCTTCATTGACTTTTTCCAGATATTTGCTTTGCGCGACCATGCAACCATTGCAGATCAGCGCCATTATAAAGATGCCCAAAAATACAGATGCTGTTTTTTTCAAAGAATCCTCCTTATTTCAGGTAAGTCAATCTTCTTCAAAAATTATTAGTGAACTTTGATAAGACGTTGCTTTCTTTACAGCAAATGATAGGAAAATTTTGCACAGATGTCAATTGTTTTAAATTATATAAAATTTTACCAGAGACTTAAAGTTCAGGTAGTGTCTCAGTTTGAATTTATTGCCTCTTGAAATACTTGACCGCTAATGTTATACTAAAAGCATGAAAAAGATCAAGTATCCAAAACACGCAGATTTAAATCAAATGGCTTACG
>JBKQWB010000112.1:0-50417 GCA_052139735.1 Smithella sp.
TTTTTATATTAAAAAACATATTCTGAATCAAAAGATATAACTAAAAATGATTAGGGAGAAAAGACATTATGGATTTAGTAACTATGTTACTTTGCTTTATAGTTTTTCAGTTGATAGTTGTACATTGTCAATTAGCACTTAAAAAGGACAAATTAAAAGAATTAGAGAATGAAATATCTTCGCTTGCTGTGCCTAGGAGATAATTAATTATTATTTCAAACTGAGACACTACCAAAGTTCACAATTTAATCCTAAGTTAAATAATTGATAACATGCGTTATTTCTCATGCTGATTTGCTGTTAAAGACTATAAAGAAATTAAGTCTTGTATGTCAAGGCAATCCTGGCCCAAATACGTGGATTGCGGTATAAATGTTTATCGCGCATGAATAGTTTTATTATGATTGAAGTCTAACATTCTTGTCGAGGCTGACGACAAGCGGATGACAGGAAAAAACGGTTACCCGGGTTTGCCTGCAAGCAAATACTACAGGCTGCCGGTAATAAAATTTTGATGAGCAGATGAAAGGGAAGAGGAAGGCCGAAATGGAGTGTTACCCAAATATCCTTTTACTGCAAAGCCCGCCTTTCCTGTTAAAATCAGGGAGGCGGGCTTTTTAAAATTAATTTAATAATAATCATCTATTTCTTTTCGCTAACTTTATCGCCCAGCAGGTTCTCGATTTTCGGGATGTCGGCGCCGGAAACTACGTTGCCATCGATAATGAAATAGGGCGTGCTTGTGACGCCCATTTTTGCGCCCTCAGACTGATGAAGCTTGATAAGGTCATCAACTTCGGCAGTCGCACAGGTCTCATACTTTTGATTATCGATTTTACCTTTCATTACTTCATCAAATGCTTTGGCCCTATCGTTTTGACAGAGTATATACCTCACCTTATTGGGAGAATCAGGATGCATCGGCAGAGGTGTGAAGAAGGTATATTTAGTGATGTCTGTCCGAGATTCGAAGAACTTGGCCGCCTGGCGGCAGAAGGGGCAATCGGGATCGGTGAACTCTATCACAACGTGTTTCCCCTGGCCCGTCTTAACTGCCTTATCCAGATGCAAGCTTTTAGCTTTCTCGACTATACCTTCATTGAACTTAGCCATGATCACCTGCTGCCGGTCGGCGGTCAGATCCCGCTTCGTTTTATCGAACATCTCTCCCACGATGAGAATGCCTTCTTTAGGCGCAAAATAGTAGAGTCTATTTCCCCACACAACTTCATATATTCCTTTTACCGGTGATTGAGTTACAGAATCATAGATGAGATCGGGGAAATTAGCCTTTAATGATTTTTCAACATCAGTTCCCGCGATTGACGTGCCCGCGCAAAAAATAATAATGGCGCACATTATCACACTCAACATTATTTTTTTCATTATTTTTTTCTCCTATATTTTTCTTAACTTTAAATTGTTCAATAGTTTATCCGGTTGACCTTTCAAAAAAAACATATCACATGTTAAATTACAATTCTACTGCATTTAATTATTACTACATGCAATTTGCATGACGGTATTTTGTTACAAAGGGTAAGGAAAATAGCCAAGCGAACCTTCAGGCTCGCCTGGCCGGGTCCAAAAAATCGATCTGACATGTGCTTTCAGATTCTCGTTCTCAAATCAGATTGAGGACTGGCTTTGCGGAGACGACGTTTGCTATGTTCCCTGCTTGGAAGTATTTCCTTCCGGTTTGCATGAAGCAACGCATTCGTTATATATAGCCTCGCATCGTCTCGGATCCGCGGTCATATTATAACAGACTTTCTCGTCGTTGATGCAACTATCCATACATTCGCTTATGCGTTTATCTTCTTTTTCGTCCGCTATAGAAATGCCGGGAAACAGGAAGAATAAAAAAGAAAAGATCATGAAAAAACTAGAAATAATGGAAAATACTCTCAACTGTTTCATAATGTCACCACCTTCAATTTAAATGATCTACTGCCTGTATTTTACTACCGGAAAGACCGGATGTCCACCCTAATTACTATTTTATTTTGTAAGATCGTGTTCCATCACTTTGCCTCCAGAATATTATGTGTTTATCTAATCAATAATTCTTTCCTTTATATTTAATGAGTTACCGCGTGCGTTAATAAACACCATGCAGCCGCTGCATTATGCAATTTATATTTCAGCACACTCCATGCTGAAAGCTTCGGCGACCCGGCGGCACGTGAGGTTTCCCCTGTGGACATTTACGCCTCTGGCAAGTGCGGGATCGTCCACTATTGCTTTTCTATAACCCTTGTTGGCGATAGCCGCCGTGTAGGGAAGCGTTGCGTTCGTTAATGCGTACGTCGATGTTCTCGGAACAACTCCCGGCATATTGGCAACGCAGTAGTGGACGATGCCCTCTTCGATGTAAATCGGATCAAGGTGCGTCGTGGGCCTGCTGGTTTCAGCGCATCCGCCCTGATCAATGGCGATGTCCACAAAAGCTGATCCCTTTTTCATCTTCCGGAGAATGTCCCGCTTGATCAGTTTCGGCGCCCGCGCTCCCGGTATCAGCACAGACCCGATAACCAGATCGGCATTGATGCAGCTCTCTTCGATGTTCCCCGAATTCGACATGAGCGTAACAACGCGGGAATGGAATATATCCTCAATGTAACAAAGCCTGGCAAAGTTGACGTCGATAACCGTAACAACGGCGCCCATGCCCGAGGCCAGGTGCGCCGCGTTCAGGCCGGAGATTCCGCCGCCGACAATCGTCACATTAGCGGGCGCAACACCAGGCACTCCGGAAAGGAGAATACCCCGTCCCCCGTTTTTAACTTCCAGACAGGCACATCCCATCTGGATCGCCAGACGCCCGGCGACCGCGCTCATGGGCGCAAGCAAAGGAAGGCTGCCGTCGTTGCATTGAACAGTTTCGTATGCGATTCCGATGATTTTCTTCTCAAGAATTATGTCTGTCAGTGTTTTGTTGGCAGCCAGATGCAGAAACGTAAAGAGTATCTGGCCTTCTTTCATAAAACCGAATTCCTGCTCCAACGGCTCTTTGACTTTAAGTATCATTTCACCGGCATCCCATATATCGGCGGCTGAATCGAGAATAATCGCTCCCGCTGCAGTGTATTCATCATCCTGAATACCGGATATGATTCCCGCGTTTTTTTCGATATAGACAGTATGCCCGCTATCCACAAGAGTTTTCAATCCCTGCGGTGTTATTGCCACGCGGCCTTCCATAATTTTAATCTCTTTAGGGACAGCTATTTTCATAAAATATCTCCGTAAACCATGTTTGTTCCGATTTGCAGCTGCTTACAGGAATGATCGTCGCCATTTATCGTATTTGACCCAAAAACAAAACCCCGTAAATCGTCTCATTCCCGCAATTATACATAGCCATACAGTATACTAGTTAGTCGAATGACCTGATCAAAACTGAGTAAACTGGAAAATGCGGTAATCGCAACTGTAGACATAAGGGGCGTTATGACCTATTGTTGGCCCGATTCGAAATACAACGTTACCTGTTCCTCCGTTGAAATCGGGGAAATTAAGTGTTGCATTAGCGCCGCCAAGGCCGGCCCTGGTTACAAGATCGGCTGAAGCCACGCTCAAGTTACAGCCCAGCGCCCAATCGCCGCTATCAGTTCCCGGCGCCTCAAAATAAACCGGTCCAGCCAACAGATAGGAGATTGAACCGATAGAGTTATCCGTAAAACCGGGGCCGCCGTAAAAGTTGCCCCCGGTCAGTGCGGTTGTTGTACCCTGATATAATACCAATTCGTTGCCGTTGGGATCACTGCTCTGGATTCCAATAGAAGCTTCAGGATGGCCGCCATTGCTGCCGAAGGCAAGATTGGATAACATCAACCTGCCGGCGAAAGCAGCCGTCCCGGCTGCGACGTTAATGACCCCATAGGTGTCGGATGTTGCGCTGGCCACTCCTAAGACTGTAATTTCATTAATAGATGGAACAGTTATATTGACGTTATAATTATAGCCCGGCTCAGTCACAGTTACTGTGACTGAGCTTATTGGATAGGTGAGATACGGGTAAGGGTTCGCCAAGGGATTGCTCTTTACAAATTCACGGCCTGCTGTGCTTCCCTCGGCAAGGCTGGTAGCATCGACACCGGCTACCGAGATGACATCATAATCAGCGTCACCGGGTCCGGTTACGGTGATGGTGGCCACGCCATTCGTATCGGTAACGCCGGTTAATACAGATCCATCAGGCGCCAAAATGGAAACAGTCATCTGGTCAACCGGATAAGCAGTCGTACCATCCGTTGTCAGTTGGACAACAACATTAGCTGTAGAGTTGCTGCCGCTGCAACCGGAGATTAGAAACAGACTATTTAAAATAATAAATAAAACTGCCAATTTAAACAAATGAAATTTTCTCATAGTAATTCCGGGTTCCCCATTTTTGGTAAAATATTACTTTCTTACCAGAAAAACATAGAGAAGTTGCGTCTATATGTCAATTGTTTTAAAGTAAATATTAACATTTAAAATATGCATTTCCGGCCGAACTAGAGGGAAATCGGAAGATTTTAAACTCCAGAAAATAATTCTTGACAATAGTTCGGCGACGAACTATATTGCCGGACGAGATGATATCAAAAGATGCCGTTATCGGCCTTATTGGAAGTTTACGTGAAAAATACAGCAGGTTCCTGGAAAAGGAACTAAAAGTTCGCGGGATTAAAGACATTGCCGGGTCTCACGGCGCTATCTTCGCCTGCCTTTATCAAAGCGGCGGACGAATGAAGGTCATGGAGATAGCAAAGAAAATCGGCAGATCCAAATCAACCGTTACCGAATTGGTCAATAAACTGGAATCTCTCGGATATGTGAATAAAAGCAACTGTTGTGTGGATGGCCGCTGTATTTATGTTGAGTTGACTGATAAAGGCCGGGCCGTAAAAAAGGACTTTGATATAATTTCCAAAAGGCTTATCGGCACGGCGTACAAAGGTTTCACGGATGAGGAAAAAGAAATTCTTGTGAGCGGATTGGAAAAAATGCGCGGAAACTTCTAAATATTATATCGTGTCATTGATTATTAAATGACAGGCTGATGTGGAGAGGGTTATCCTCTCTGATTTTTTGCTAAAATTGTTCGGTAGCGAACTATATTTGAATTTTAAGGAGGAGGATATGAAAATTATAGGATTTGTCGGAAGTCCCAGAAAAAAAGGAAACACAACAACTATCGTTAATGAAGTGCTGCGCGGGGCGAGGGAGGCCGGCGCCGAAACAAAAATCTTTGATCTCAACGCGCTTCACATCAGGGGTTGTCAGGCCTGTTACAAGTGTCAAACTCCGGATGGCAAGTGTGTTCAGAAAGATGACATGGCACAGCTTTATGATGAAATATTCAGCGCCGATGCCGTTGTCCTGGGGACTCCTGTTTTTATGCTTCAGGTGACGGGTCAGACAAAAATCTTTGTCGATAGATTGTTTGCACTGCTGTATCTCAAAGACGCGCAAACGACAGACTTCGGTAACAAACTAAAAGCAAAAAAAGCTGTCACCGTATACAGCCAGGGACAACCTGACGTAAACGCTTTTGCTTCATCATTTGATCTGCATGAGGGCGTGCTGAAATTTCTTGGTTTCGACGTTCGTCAGCGGATTGTTGCCGGGGGAATGAAGACGGAAAATGCCGCCGGGGGAAACAAGGCCGTCATGGAAAAGGCCTATGCCGCAGGCGCCGCTCTCTTAAAGTAAACGCAGTTGATATTTACTTGCCGACAGGTCCAATAAACATAATACGCTTGGGACAGCGCCCTGTTATTTACATTAATCGGGCGCTATCCTTTTTGGATTTAATAATTAATTTATTGACATGCGCTTATTAAGTGATTTAAAATAACGCGAAAGCCGGGGACTCTATAAAATTGATATTTTCCGTATATTTTTCATTTGTAATCCTTTCAATATTATCTGATAGATAGTCCCCCAAAGAATGTTTTTTTGTCTTGAGTCAACCATTTAATCAACCGTGTAACCATTATTCCATGAATTATAAATTTTCGCCCATAGATGAATTATTTGCATATAAGCGGCATGAGATGAACTTGCAGGGAATAATACCCTTTTCTATGAGCCTGAAGCAGTGGACGCCCGTTTAAAAGTTTTTGAATAATAATTTCTTTAAAATAAGTATGAAAGGAGCATGATTATGGCAAACAAGTATGCAAAACTTTTTGAACCAACGAACATAGGAAAACTCCGGTTAAAGAACAAGATATCCATGGCGCCTATGGGCCCGATAGGATATGCCGATTCTGAAGGAGCCTTTACCCAGAGAGGCCAGGATTATTATGTGGAGCGGGCCAAAGGGGGCACGGGCCTTATCATTACGGGCATTTGCAGCGCGGATACAGGCATAGAGGATATGACCATGCCTGTGATTCCCTGTCCTACGATAAACCCTTTCGCGTTTATCCATGCGGCCACGCAGATGAATGAACGTGTACACGCCTATGGGACGAAGATCATCGTGCAATTGGCGGCCGGATTGGGCAGAGCCGCGATTCCCGGTTTCACGAACAAGCATATCGCGCCATCCGAACAGGAAAACAGATGGGATCCCTCCATCATACACAAGGCGATGACGATGGAAGAGATTCAAAACGTGATCAAGAAAATGGCCATGTCCGCAACCATAGCCCAAAAGGCCGGTTTTGACGGTGTGGAGATTCATGCGGTGCACGAGGGTTATCTTTTGGACCAGTTTGCGATCGCATTCTATAATAAAAGGACGGATGCCTACGGCGGCAGCCTTGAGAACCGCCTGCGTATTTCCACGGAAATTGTAAAAGCCATAAAAGGCGTCTGCGGCGCGGATTTCCCCGTGTCCCTGCGCTATAGCTTAAAGAGCTTTATGAAGGGTTTACGGCAGGGGGCGTTGCCGGGCGAGTCTTTTACCGAGGCCGGAAAAGACACAGGGGAGGGTATTGAAGCCGCAAAGCTTCTGGTTGCGGCCGGGTACGATGCCTTGAATGTGGATGCGGGAACATATGATTCCTGGTATTGGAATCATCCGCCAATGTATTTCGGTGAGGGCGGCATGTACCGCGAATTAGGCAGGATATTGAAAAAGCATGTAAAGGTGCCTATCATACTGGCGGGCAGGATGGACGACCCGGTTATGGCCTGCGAAGCTATCGGCGATTCCTGCGATATTGTAAGCTATGGACGCCCGCTTTTGAGCGATCCATATTACCCGGAAAAAATAAGGCAAGGCCGCCTGGATGAAGTCCGTCCCTGCCTTTCCTGTCATGATGGCTGTATGGGTCACATCGGAGAAGGTCCTGTATGCTGTGCGGTCAACCCGGCATGCGGACGAGAAAATATCTATGGCATATCACCTGCCGTGACAATGAAAAACATACTCATCGTCGGAGGTGGCCTTGCAGGCATGGAAGTGGCGCGTGTCTCGGCGGAGCGCGGCTATAAAGTCACGCTATGTGAAAAATCCGATACACTTGGGGGACACCTCATCGCGGGCGGGGTTCCATCGTTTAAGATAAACGACCGCAAACTCCTGGCATGGTATGTGCGGCAGTTGAAACTTTTGGGCGTGAAAGTCAAATTAAACACGGCGATGGATAAGGCGGGAATAGTGAAAAAAGGAGCGGATGTTGTCGTGGTCGCGACCGGTTCCAAACCCATCACCATTGATTTCGGAAAAGACAAAGAGATCATTACAGCGAGTGAAGCGCTGCTCGGTAAAAAGCGGGTAGGGCAGAAAGTCGTCATCATTGGCGGCGGGCTCGTCGGCTGTGAAACAGGACTTTGGCTGGCGCAGAAGGGCCGCGAAGTAACCATAGTAGAAATGATGAGTGATATTTGCGGCGGGCCGCATGCCATGCCTTTCATGAATTACGATATGTTGAAAGATGAGCTGGCTTTCCATAAAGTCAGGATTTTCAAGAGCAGCAAGGTTAAAGCGGTACGTAAAAAGGATGTTGCCATTATAGCGCCGGAGGGCGAAATCACGCTTGCGGCTGATACGGTCATCATTGCGGTCGGCTATAAACCAAACGACGATCTGTACCAGTCTGTCAAAGATGCGCTTAAAGCGCCCGTTTATAATATCGGCGATTCGAGAAATGTGCACAACATTATGTACGCCATTTGGGATGCGTATGAGATCGCTCGGGAGATGTAGGCTTATATAAAAAAATCATGTATTAAAAAACGCCCGTTTAAAAGCGGGCGTTTTTTTAATTAATCATGCCTAATATATTATAGTAGTAATTGATTTTCCCTGGATCGCGTCTCCCCGATACTGGTTACATAAATTGCCGGTTGACCGAGAATAGGGCACTTTGACTCACACAACCCGCAGCCAATACATAGTTCCAGATCAACGTGCGGTTGATTCAAGTTCAATTCGTTCCCGTTTCTGTTCATCACTTTTGCTTTTTCCAGCCAAATAGCTTTCTTCGGGGTAGGACAAACCTCCTGACAAACAATACACGGCGTAGAATGGGCATAGGGCAGGCATCTCCCTTTATCAATCATAGCCAGACCTATTTTTGTTTTTTCCTTTTCCTGCAAATCCAGTTTTTTTATCGCGCCTGTAGGGCAGACCTGACCACAGAGCGTGCAGCGATATTCACAGTAGCCAATGCGCGGTATAAGGACAGGCGACCAGATCCCCTCAATGCCGGCCTCCAAAAATGTCGGTTGGAGACCATTGGTAATGCATACCTTCATGCATTCGCCGCATTTTACACAGCGGGTCAGAAATTGTTTTTCATCGAGAGAACCCGGCGGCCGGATTAGTTTAGGTTCGGAGGCGCCCGCCTGTTTGTTAATTGCTGTAATCCTGACCAGCGGAACGGCAACAAGGCCGGACAATATCATTCCCAAAACCCTTCTTTTGCCGAGGTCAATGGAAGCAACAGGGGAAGCAGTCGATTGCGTCTTTTTTAAGAATCCAAATCGGACGGCATTCTGGGGGCAGAGATCATCGCAGTTCATGCATAGCAGGCATTCCGTATTATGCCAGTTTTCTTTTTTATCGGGAGAATCATTCCCCTGGCAGTCAAAAGTACAGGCTCCGCATGAATTACAGCCTTCGCTGACCTGACGCGTTAAAAAAGAATAGTGGGAGAGCAGGCCCAAAAGCGCTCCCAGAGGGCAGAGATATTTGCACCAGAAACGTTTCTCAAGAAGGTTCAGTCCCAGAATGATAAAGAACAATAATCCCAGAAAAACGCTCTGAAGAAAAAACGGCTGCTGGAAAGGAAGCCAGAGTTTTTTAAAAAGCGTATAAATAAATTCGGAAATGCTGCCCAGAACAGGAATGTTTAAATAGTAAAACATATCAAATACAGCCCGCGTTGCATAACTTGCCGCAGGGTAAACTGACAACGACAGTGAACGGATCAAAAGTGAAACAGGGTCGAATACTCCCGCGAATTGCAGGGAAAAGAGGGACATGGTAATCAAAAAAATCAGAAGGCAGTATTTCAACCAGTGCCAGTTTAAAGGCGCTCTGGGCGGTCGCTTCTTTTGCAGCGTACCGACAATGTTGTTGAGCATTCCCAGCGGGCATACCCAGCCGCAGAAGACCCTGCCCATGATAATAGTAACAGCGATCACCAGAATGGCCAGGAAAAATGTATTATACCATGCGTGGCCAGAAAGGATAGTGGTGATGAAAATCAGCGGGTCGGCATCCAGAAAGATTTTAACAGGATAGCCGAGTTCATCGGCTCCCTTTGATTCCGTCTGCAGAAAGAGCCACAAAAATGTCAGCAAAAAAAGTCCCTGTGTTACGATGCGGATTTTTTTAATCATATAAAACCCCTACAGGCTGATAGATGCCTTTGGCTGCATTTTCCCGCTGCAACCTTATAGGATGGGAGAATCAGCGCTTTATAAAAAAAATATCAAACATTTATTTTTTTGATTTTTAATCTGGCAATGTCCATGGTGCCAAGTCCGGCTTTGTGTCCTGCAACGACATAGCCGAGGTCTATTCCTTTCAAACCGAAGAGTGTGGCGCCGAAAGCATCGACGGCCACCTGATCCCTTCCCGCGATGACTGTATTGAGCTGCCTGACATCGGCAAGATCGCCTCCCTGCGGTCCGTTTGCAGTCAGTATGCGCACCGCGTCAAGAATGATCAGCGCGGGCTTGACGGCCATGGCCAGATCCACCAGACTGCCGTTGATGCTCTGGTGTATCCTTCCTCGTGAGCTGCCCATAATTCCCATCAGGTTTTTCATTCCCAGAGTGAGAGTGGAAAGGCCGTGTGTCTTGGCGATAGGAATATTAATAAACTTGTCCGCCTCGAGTGCTTCGGTATAAAGAGGCCATGATTTCAAGGCAACACCGGCTAATTTTACTTCACGAAATTTTCTATCATCTATATAGCTGACAATTCCGCCTGCGGCAGCGGCTGCATCCGAAATGCCGCTTTGTTTATAGCAGCGCCGCGGATCGACAACACTGTGGTCGAAAACCTTAACCTGTTTTGCCCCTGCTTCGTAACACAAAGTGATCACTGCCGAGACTACTTCCGGATTGGTTGTTGCCGCATATGCCGGTAACCTGTCCCACCCGATATTCGGTTTAACGACAACAATATCTCCCTTGGAGATGAAAGATTTGATTCCGCCTAAACCATCAATGGCGGCTTTTGTTATTACGGCAGGTGAAGGTCCATGAGCCGCAACGATGTCTGTTTTTTCCGCGGCTTCCAGTGTTTTGATAAATAAACTTGAAGTTCCCGGTATGGCAAAAGCTGTACCGGCAATAACAGTAGTTTTAAGAAAATCCCTGCGATTCATAGCACACCCGAAAATAATATTTTAATTAATGTCCATTTCATAAAATTAAAAACACTTATGTCAAGTGCCCGCGTCGGAACCAATTCGTTTATGCATCTGTTCGATAAACTGTCTGGCCAGGGAATTATTTTTGACTCTGACCGCACCGATGATGTAACGTCCGGACTGCCGGGTCAGCACGCCGCCGTATAAAGGATCAACCGCAACCAGTAGACGTTGATCCGCATTTCCGGTCAATTGAATGCTCTTGGTTTCAGACTTTAGATAAGCATAGTATTGATCAAAAGTCTTGCGGGCATCAGCCGGTGTATCCTCGTGTATCGCAAATATCTGTATTTTTTCATCCTGCGCCACGGCATCGGCTATCACACCTTTACGAAAGAAAGCATATCCGAGAAGGCTTTGAGCAAGATACCGTTCGCTCTTTGGCGCAAGCGCAGGAATCTTCAGAATATCCAGCTCTTTGGGCTGACCTGTCCCCGCTGGAAGGTTTTTGGAGATAGCCCAGGCGCATGCCGGTAATATATCCTCCGGGAGACTCGTTTCTCCGGAGACTTGAAGCCTTATAAAATATCTGTCCTGATAGAACATCAATTGGGAAGGCGACACAAATCCCTCGGCGCCGATGGCGACCCACATATTACTTGTCTTACGGTAGTTGGAGTAAATTCCAAAAGCATCAAGCAACGAGGCCATTCTATAGACATCGGCAACAATGGATAAATCCGGATTCTTCTTACTGATATAATTTGCCGAAGCCAGAATATCAAACCCATAGGGTAAGTATAGCTCGGCTTCTCCATCAATATGATTAAACAGAGTGTCCCTGTCGTAAAATTCGACCGCTCCCCCGATGGCCCACTCTTTGGAAAAGCTTTGTCCGGAAAAAACATCTTTGATCGCGGGGTCAGCAGCATGGGCCGGATCAGACATCATTATGATCAACAGGGTCAAGACAAATGCCTTAATTGCCGTGATGGCGCCTGATCGTTTCGAAAGCCGCTGACGAAACCGAAAATGATAACCGGCCAAAGAAGGCTTGATATTAGAATGATCGTGCATATTTCCTTTATGCCAATAATTTTCTGGCTCGCGCCATCTTTGCCTGAATATCAAGGCCGCTGACACACTTTGCCGCACAAGTCTGACAGGTAAGACACGCGGAGGCTGACACAGGGGTAGGAATTTCGCGGTAAGCAGACCGGGAAAGTTCCATGTTTTTGTAAGCTTCCCCGTACATGATGCACCGGTTGATCGTGCTGATCCGTACATCCTTGGGGCATCCGGGTTCACACTTTCCGCAAAAATGGCAGTAATAGGGTTTTACGGCCTCGCCATAGCGTTTAAGGATTAGTTCGTCGAAGTAACTTAATTTCAGACCCATCACTCCTATGTCTTCTCTAAGTTCAGCCAGATTCCGCATGCCGGGGATTGCCGCCGTGACATTCGTATCCTGAAGCGCCCATTTGAGGGCTGCCCGGTGAGGACTGATCGGGCCGAGTTGATCCGTTTGATAACCACCGGCCTGGGTTTTCATCGCGATAATACCGATTTTGTTCAGGGCGGCTTTCGCGATGGCTTCCTTCAAATCGTTGCCGCTCTTGAAATTATAAGCAACCAGAGCCGTATCAAAAAATTTATCTTTATCTTCCACCAAAGCATTGAGCACCTGCACCTGGTTTGTATGCGTGGTCACCCCGAAGAAGCGCACCTTTCCCTGCTGTTTTAATTTTACCAGCGCTTCCCTGATATCAGGAGAAAAAATCCTGACGTCATCGGTAAGATTGTGCAGTTGGATAACATCTATATAATCCGTTTCGAGGGATTTCAGGCTTGTTTCCACATCCTTGAAAATAGCCTCTTTTGTCATGGAATAGGGATGAATCTTCGTTGCGACGTGCACGCGATCGCGCCTGCCTTTTAAGGCCTTACCCACGATTTCCTCATTCTTACCGTCCATATATCTGCGTGCCGTGTCGACATAGTTGACACCATGATCAAAAGCGATTTCCATTACTTCCGGTTCCGGCGTTAACATCGCCCCAAAGCTTACAGTTGTAATCTTCAGGCCTGTCCGGCCAAGCACTCTGAAAACAGGCGCGGGAAAGACGAAGGGCTCCACTACTGTTTTTTCCAGGATTTGGGCAAAAGCGCTCGTCCCTATCAGAGTTGATGCTGTTACTATCACACCAGACTTCAAAAAATCTCTTCTCTTCATTTCTACGCTCCTTTGTTTTGTATAAGCATAAAATGATTGCGAAAACAGATAGTTCCGATTATAATTGAACCGTTGGAAGCGCAGTATCAGCAGCAGCCTGAAAAATTATGACACAAAATAAATAGCAGCCTATATGATCATCAAAACCCAACAAACATTGGTAACCCTAATAAAAACCATTTTACCACTTTATATTAGATTATATGAAAAGAATTATTACCAGTCAATAAAAATCCCTTCCGCAGGAAAATAAAAAAAGGCAGAATTCTGACTTCAAATATGATACATAAACACATTGCCATTCGGGAAGGGGCAAGAACATGAAAATATTATATTATGACTGTTTTTCAGGTATCAGCGGAGATATGAATCTGGGCGCTATGGCCGACCTTGGAGTTCCCCTTGAGTATCTCACAGGCGAACTCAAGAAAGTTGATATAGGTTCCTATGAGATATTAATGCATTCGGACAAACGTAAGGGAATCGCGGGCACCCGGATCGAAGTCGCAATCCCGCCAGATCATCCCTCACATCAGCATCGGACGTTTTATGACATTTCCAAATTGATTCAAAACAGCTCTCTGTCTGAAAATGTCAAAATGATAAGCCTGAAAATCTTTGAAAAGCTTGCCCGGGCGGAGGCTCACGTTCACAACCATGCCATAGAAGATGTCCGCTTCCACGAAGTTGGCGCTATCGATTCCATCGTAGATATCGTTGGCGCCGCCATTTGTTTTGATTATTTTAAGGTAGACCGGATTATGTCATCGCCTGTGCAGGTGGGAGGAGGATTCGTAAAATGCGTTCACGGAGTTTTGCCCGTTCCCGCGCCGGCTACGGCAGAGATATTAAAAGGCATCCCGGTAAAATCGGGATTGGTTCCCTTTGAAACCACAACACCGACGGGGGCGGCCATCCTTGCGGCAACGGTGGACAACTTTACGGAGGACATCAATATTATCGCCGGGAAAATCGGCTACGGCATCGGACAGAGAGATACGGAGGTGCCGAATGTCCTGAGGGTTTATATTGGTGATATGGATAATCCCGTCTTTGATGAAGACGTTGAGGTAGCGGAAGCCTGTCTGGTGGAATGCAATATCGACGATATGAATCCGGAACTTTACGGTTGCGTCCTTGATGCCCTGTTCGAAAAAGGAGCATACGACGCTTATCTTGTCCCCATTATCATGAAGAAATCGCGTCCGGCTGTAAAGATAAGCATCCTCTGCGGCGAGGCGCAGATTAAAGATATCGAGGAAATTCTCTGGCGGCAAACGACAACATTCGGTTTGCGTGTCGCCAAGGTCAGTAAAAAAATGCTGCGCAGGGATTTTTCAAAACAATTTACGAAATACGGTGAGGTCTCCGTAAAGAACGCCTATTTCCGGGGAAAGAAAATCAAATCCAAGCCGGAGTATGAAGACTGCCGGAGGCTGGCCGGGGAAAAAGGAGTCAGCATCAGAGATATTTACGACAGTCTGGATAAGCCTGAATAAGGACGATGTATCATGGATGGGACAAATGCCGAAGACCTTCATGATTACCGGCCGAGGATCACGGCTTTAAAAGAACTGGATATGGATCTTGAGGGCTACCGGATGGGCAGCATGAATCGTGAACTATCGGGAAAAAACAATTAAAGGTTCGTGATATGAATACAGATCAATTGCAAAAAATTCTGGAAAAAGTAAGAGACGGGCAAATCACCATAGAGGAAGGTATAGCTTCTCTCAAAGATTATTATTACGCGGATTTAGGATGTGTCAAACTTGACACCCATCGGGAGATGCGCGTGGGTTACCCGGAGGTGATATACTGTCCCGGTAAAACCCTTGATCAGATAAAAACGGTAGTTTTGGCCATGTCGGAGAGGAACTCTAATATCCTCGCGACGCGGGCAGAGGAAAATGTGTTTCATGCGGTTCGAGAGGTCTGTCCCGACGCCGTTTATCATCCAACGGCAAAAATCATCACAATCAAAAAAAAGGAGACGGAGGTACCGGAAAGTTACATCGCCATCGTCACAGCCGGAACATCGGACATTCCGGTAGCCCAAGAAGCATCCGTCACGGCGGAATTTTTCGGAAACCGTGTCGAAAGAATAGTGGATGTCGGTGTGGCGGGCATTCATCGCCTGTTCCATAATATAGACAAGATCAGAGGGGCGCGGGTGATTATTGTTGTTGCCGGAATGGAAGGCGCTCTTCCCAGCATTGTTGGCGGCCTGGTGGATAAACCGGTCATTGCCGTGCCGACCAGTGTGGGATACGGCGCCAGTTTTGGCGGCATCTCGGCTCTTTTGACAATGCTCAACAGTTGTGCCAGCGGTGTCTGTGTCGTTAATATCGATAACGGCTTTGGAGCGGGATATGTGGCCAGCATGATTAACCGTTTGAAATGATCTGTCTTCGCTCGCTTATCCCGCAGCAAACGAAGGTTTTTTCGCTGCCGAATTCAACGATTTAGATTTGTATGTATTATTTTTGCGCCGTCAAAACCGTTAAATTTTGTCGAAGAAGCAATACTGTATGCGCCGATATTTTCAGTCAACAGATAATCTCCGATTTCCAAATTTCCCGGAAGCGAAACGGATTGGGATATCTTATCAAAACTGTCGCAAGTTTGTCCGACGACAGCACAAACTTCTTTTTCGCCATTCTTGAATGCGGTGAAATTGGGAAGCCAATGATCGAAGATCACACCGGAAAAGGTATGATAAACGCCATCGTTGATATAATAGAAAATCTTCCCGTCTCTTCTGGATTTACCGATGATTTCGGTGATCAGCGTTGCCGCGGTTGCCGCGATGAATCTTCCGGGTTCCGCTATAATCTCGACATCCGGGGGGAAGAGTCTTTGACATTCGGAATCAATAAGGCTCGCCAGCTTTTCAAATTCGGGAACCTGAGTATCATAGGGCACGGGAAAACCTCCGCCGATGTCGATGATCTTCAAATTATATCCTTTTGCATTGGCATTATTGAATATTTCAGATGTGATGGCAAGCGCTGCCGTATAATTGTCAAAATTTGTGCACTGGCTTCCCACATGAAAACTCAACCCTTCAACCATGAGACCGGCATCGTGTGCCTGACGTATAAGTTTCTCTGCATCTCCCGGCTCCGCTCCAAATTTGGAACTCATCTCAACTTGCGAACCTGAATCCGGCACTTTCAATCTTAGAATCAAGCCGGCTGTATTACAGCAGGCCTTAATTTTCTTCAATTCATCGCTATTGTCGAAGGTGACAAGGGGCCGGTATCTTTTTATCTTGCTCAGAGTTATTTTGTCTTTGATGGTATTGGAAAAAATAATCTTATCCCAGATAAAAAATTCCTGATCTTTTTCTTCGAAATGTTTGATGTATTCATAGATCTGCATGAATTCATTATAGGAAGCGACATCAAAACTGGATCCTTCCAGAAAGAGGGTCTTGATAATTTCCGGATGAGTATTTGCCTTGACCGCGTAATAGCATTGAACCCTTGGCAGATTTTTCTTGAAGGTTCGGTAATTGCGCCTCAGCTTTTTGTGATCCAGGATAAACAGGGGAGTCCCATGCTGTTTAATAAGTTCGGCAATCTGTTTTTTTATTCTCATCTTTTATTTCTTATCTCTGAAGCTTTTTCATCAGGCTTTTCAGATGATCCACCTCTTTATTGTTTTTAAGATAGGATGCAACTAGTTTCTCCTGTAATTCCACCCCACGGTGATAGAGCCTTTTTTGTTTTTTAGGCTTGGTCGTATGCCTGACATAGGCGACCATCAATGGCAGGGCCACCGTTACATCGAGATAGGCCGTAACGGTTTCATCGAGCTTTGTTGGATCGATCTTGCCCCAGCTTGCAGCTTCGCTGGGCGGAGCCCCCGATAATCCTCCCGTATCCGGTCTGGCGTCGGTAATATTGATGTCATAATCCTGTCCGGCTTCCGGGATCATGAGAACTTCCTGAATCTGCGGTTCTGTCTGTAGCATGAAGTTTTTCGGACTGCCGCCGCCAATGAGGATAACGCCCGTCTTCCCCTTTTCATATTCCTTGGCATTCAAGATGATGGCTGTAGAATCATTGACATCTATACTCGGATTGATTTTTAGTTTGAATTTATCCAGCAGTCCGGCGCTTTGGGCTAAAAGCTCCATACCGGCGATATTCATGCCGATGGTGGAATCACCGGGAGAAGACGTGAAAACGGGAATCCCGTTTCTGTAGGCGGCCGCAAGAATACTTACTTCACCCAGTTTGTTTTTCTGCTCATATTCATTCATGATCTTTCCCAGGTGGTAATAGAATTCACGGGTTCCCATTTCCTTCTGAAACTCCGGCTGAAGAAGTATTTTTCTAAACCGGCGATCCGTTTCCATCAGAACATCTTCATAATCGAACAGGATATCGTAGATCCTTGTCACTCCCTTATTCCGCAAATCAACATCATCGACAAGATGAGAGCCCCGATGCATCGGCAGGTTGAAGGCAAAATGCAGATCGTGATACATGTTTGCGCCGGTCGCGGTTAGCCAGTCCACAAAACCGTGATTCATCAGGGGGATGACAGCCGAAGGACCCAGACCTGCCGGGGTTAGAGCTCCGGCTAGGCTCATACCCACAGTGACATCACTTGCGGAATATTTGTCTTTTAGCAAATGACAGGCAGCTCTTAATCTGCCGCCATTGTAAGCATCCATATTGTCAATTAATTGCACGATATCCGTTTTTGATGAGATGGGTTCAGGAAGGATCCTTTTGCCGGCAAGATATTTTAATCTGCCGGGGCATTGTGCTTTTCTCTTTTTCATCTTTTTTGCCTTTCGAAGAACAAATTTGTCGTTTGCCTTGATCAGCACGTGATCAAACGCTGATTAAGGTTTAAAATGATTATAATAAACATGGATAAGCTCATCTTGTTATTAGATGTAATTCTCTTCCAAAGTATAGTAATCACTTTTATTTTTTCAGGATAATACTTTTTAATTACTTCATAGAAGATTATTTTTTCGGCGTTATTCTATAGATTTCAACACCATTGTCAACATAAAAGACGCCACAGCAGTCATTTTTTACCTGCCACTCATTGGAATAATAAACCGTTTTTTAGTTTAAAAGATTTTATGGTGGATAGTAAATCAAAACTCTCCCTGGCAAGCCGCGGGGTTTACCGGTTTACGGAGTGAAAATTATAAACAGAAATCAGTTATTTAATTCTTTCAGGATTTCTTCCGCCCGTTCTTTTATTAATGAACACAATTCGCTAAAATTCGCAGCACAATGTTGACTGGCATTGTCAGAAACTTTTTTAACATCGTCAGGATCAACAGATGCATCAATGTGTCGTAATATGAATTTTAAAAACTCTTTATCAGTTTCAGTAAACATCTTTAAATCTTTTAATGCATCCCAGTTGTTTGCCATTAAACCCGTAATTGAATCAGAATAACCTTCGGCAATTGCACCATCATCGCATTGCTGATATTTTTTGTAAGAATCATAAATGTTTTGCCAGCTTTTTAAAGAAGAAGATTCCTTCACTGCCTCAATAACTCTGGCTTCGGAACATTGATTTTGCTCACCTTGCGTATCTGTGGCCGCTTTAGTAAATGCAGGAGCCTCTGCCAAAGCCTCTGGTTGCACCGCAAGGGTTTCTTTTGTTTCCGTCTTATGTGTTTTGTGATGTATTTTATGTTTCTTGACTTTTGCCACATTGATCTTTTTAACAGATTTTTTAATTTTTACGGTATGAGATGCCTTTGTCGAAACCTTTGCCGAAGTCTCTGCCGGCGCCGCAAGGGAATTCTGAGCCGCCGCAATGGTGACGCTAAACATAAAAACCAATACAAGAACAAACAACAATAAACGCTTCATCTTAAAATCATCCTTCTAAATTTATTATATTAAGGAAATGTAAGTTAAATGACAAGCTTCCAAAATTTGTGCCACATGTTATGTCAAAACCCTGTCAATTCATATAATGTGTATTATACATATATCACTCATTCATTTCCAGTTGAAATATCGCATGGACGGGCAGGAGTAGTGTCAGTAGGCATTGAAAATTGACCCAACATAGGCAACCCAAACTGACCCCGTTAAAATTTATATTTTGTTGCAGAATCAAGCCCTTCGCTTTCATTCGCCTGGGTCAAAATTGGAATCTGATCCGCCTTGCAAATGGGTCAGAATTATATCCCGATTCACAGCACGTTAGACGATGTGATTATTTGGAAATAAATATACTCAATGTATGCAGTATGAGATACTATTTTAAGGAATGATACCATTTAATATTCGCTCGCTTATTCCGCAGTACGTTATAGGGAATACGCTTGCTTGCCGAATTGGCCGAATTCGGATAGGTCAGGACCAATTAGTCGATCATTGAGAATCCTGCCTTGGTGATCTGGTCTTCCAGCTTTTTGATCCAGGCCACTTTGGCTTTCATTTTTGGAAGAGTGACGGATTCGCAAAAAACTTCCTGCCCTTGTTTGAAATTTACTTCACCCACAAAAACGACACAGAAACCCTTGAAACTTTCATTCTGGCCCAGACCCATACGCTGTCCCGTCTTCTTATTACTCTCATCAAGATAATAAATAGTGACAAGCTCGTCTTGCTCGGCAGGATACCGGATATAATTTCTTTTGTCGAAATCGCTCATAGAAACCCCCTGGTCTATTTCCAATCGAAAGGAACTTTCAATCGGATTTAATCTTCATAGGCAAAATGTTGATAAAAACTTAATTTGTCTGAAAGTGATTTTATGGCAGCAGCGCTTGTATGTCAAGAAAATCCTGACCGTAAAACACTGGGGAAGGCAGGATCCAAAAGACGCGACTTGACAAGGGAGGGCAGACACAGAGGAGGTTTAAGACGTAAAAGGTGACACGCATTATCTTCAATGAATATTTCTAAATATTAATTGTCATATTAACCTTGTTTTATGGCTGATAAAAAAAGAAACCCCCCGCGAAACATTACTTATGGCGAGGGGTTAAGCGAGAACCGCTTGTGCCGTTTTGTCTTTTAACTGGAGTCCTTTATTTAACAGTTGGTCTATTATGGGTGATAATCACCACGAAGACCCTGTGATTTTCTTTTATGTTAACGTCCAGTAGAATAGACTCCTCACGTGCACAGCAGTATCTCGACTTCTGCATTACCTATGGAAGAGAGTTGCAATGCTGCTTTTCAATAAGCTGAAGTCAGCTTATTTAGAACTGCTATCCGAACAGTTCCTTATACCCAAACACTCTAAAATGCTTTTCTGTTCACCTCCCATCAAAATGGTGAAACTTTTACGCACATCATTCGGGCATTGCAACACCCTTCACTTTTAATCTAATAATGCTGATTATGAATGTCAAGATGAGTGTCAAATTTGTAAATAAAAAATGTTAACGGAGAAATAAAAAAGTATATAATCATAACTATATAATATCATATGCCTCTTCTGGGATTACTTGTTTAACGATTCATCGTATTTTTAAGGATTTCACTTTTTACCCGTCGTTATCCCGCACGAATCCGCCATTTTCACAAACTGGTTCTTATCTATCCCGTACCCATGCAATCCGTCCAATCGTTTTGCGACAGTCCCGTTTTCAAAATAAATTACGGTCGGGAAAACATCTATGGAATATTCATCTTCACATCCGTCCATTTCGTCAGCCAACACACGACAGCACTTATAATTCTTGTCATTGGCCATTTTTTCAAATACCGGCAAAAATCTTTGCGAGAAGGGACACCATGAGGCATAGAAGAGCACTAATATTTTACTATTATCCCGCAACAATTTATCGAATTCTTCATTATTCTCTATTAATTTGCTCATTTTCATCTCCCGGATCGCAACCCAACGATCCTAAATATACTATTCCATGTCAATTATTTTAAAAGTAAACATGTGAAAAGTTTTAAGTTAAACATTCAGCGGACAGCAGATAGATATTTCCAATTTCTGTTTAATCTTTTCCGCATTCATAAACTTCCCAACGCAGCCTATCACCGTCGGTTGTCAGCCTTTTTCCTTCGCGAAAAAATTCGCAAAGTTCATTATGCCTGTCCCGGTATTTTTTATCGACTATCTCTATTAATTCTTGAATTTTAAAAAAGCATTCTACGTAACAATTTGCCTGAGCATTAGATAGTTTTTCTTCCCACGCATATCTGATTATTTCTTTTGTGATATAAGCGAATTTGACAATTTCCTGATTGGTGAGTTTTACTCTTTTTTCGCTGGCCCTCAATTCCTTGACTCCAAGTTCCGTGGTTTTCATCTTATTCTCCTTTTAAAGAAAACATCGGCTTAGTATCTTTCCGCATACTTTGTTGCGGAGCGTGTCAGGCGCTAAATGGTTTTAGCCTTCAATACAATAGTAACTTTTTTACCCTGGGCGCTAACCCAATCCGCATCGATATCTTTTAAATCCGATGAAATATATCCCCTGTAAATCATGACTTGAAAACCGTCCTTCTGTTCGGTATAGATTTCTTCCATTTCAAAAGCCAATGTTTTGGGATCAATAATGGCGCGAATATTCGATTCAAACGTTTTATTTTTATCCTTTATATTAATGAAATATTCTTTGCCATTCAACTCAATTTTTCTGTCAGTTAATATTTTTACCTCTGTAAATGACACTGAAACATTCCACGGGTCATTAGAGTTTTCCCATTGATAAGTTCCGGCATACTCTCTTGGCAGTTTATTAATCAGCGAATCCGCGTCTATTTCAAACCCAAAACCTGTTCCCGTAAAAATAGATATACAGAATAAGAAAACAGACAATTTTCTTAACATATTTTCTCCTAATGGCATATTTTTGTCAAGGCCGACGATTTGAGAAATACTGATCGAAAGAAAGGGCAGGGCGACCGGCTGTCATACTGCGACTTGATCAATGCATAGATGGCTTCTGTCCATTTCCGTTTTTCATGAAGAAGACCAAGGGAATTATAGCAAGCATCATTATCATTAATAGGTAGTACGCGTCAACGAACGAAAGCATTGTAGCCTGCCGAATGAGTTCCGCATAAATGGTGCCTTCAGCATTTCCTGTATAGCCCTTCAAGTCAAGCAATGGTGTAACCAGCTCCAGTGTCAGACGATATCCCTTATCCAGTAGTGTCATATGATCCACGAGGTGCTGTTGATGAATCTGTGCACCACGGGAAATGAATGTCATGACGACAGCGATTCCTATACTACCCCCGATATTTCTCAAAAGGTTCCACAGGCCAGTAGCATTACCCATCTTCTCCTTGCCAATGCCTGTATAACAGAGTATTGACACGGGTACAAAAATAAGCCCCACACTGATGCCTAGAGAGCACATAGCAAGTGCTACTGTCTGAAAATCGGTTGCCATATTGAATCTAGCCATTAAGCTTGCTGAATAGGCGAAAACAAACATTCCCATGACAAGAATTGCCTTTGGATTAATCTTTGAACACAACATTCCAGCCATACCCAGAGATAGCATCATGCATAAGCCTTGTGGCATCATAACCATTCCTGCAAGAGTAGCGGTATACCCTAAAAGATTCTGGACATACACTGGTGTGAGTACAAACAAAGACATCATCGAAAAAAAAGTTATGAAGGTAACAATTGTACCTGAACTGAAAGAGATGTTCTTAAAGACCCTAAGGTCAATGATGGGATTGTTGATAGAAAGTTCCCTGATAACCAGAAGAACCAGCGACACAACACATATAATGATTAAAATGAGTATAAAATCAGAGGAGAACCAATCTTCTCGCTGTCCCTTGTCAAGGACAATCTGCAGAGCAGCCAGACCAATTACCAAGAGAGATATTCCCAGCATGTCTATTTTCTGTTTTGCAATTTTCATATAGTGTGGATCTTTTATATATGCAAGGATCAAGAAAATGGAAATGATGCCTATAGGCAGGTTAATGTAAAATATCCAGCGCCATGTCCAGTTATCTGCAATCCATCCGCCGATTGGCAATCCTAAAGATGGGGCAAGAGTTGTCCCAACACCAAATATCGCCATGGCCTTGCCTCTTTCCTCTTCAGAGAATGTTTCAAACAGGATAGCCTGCGACAATGGAACCAATGCTCCTCCTCCCACCCCCTGTAAGACACGAAAGATTATTAATGAATTCAGGCTCCAGGACAGTCCACACAGTACAGAGCTCGTAGTGAAAAGTGCGACGGAAAAAATCAGATACCGCTTGCGCCCAAACAAGCGACTCAACCAGTCACTCATTGGCATAATTATGGCGTTTGATATTATATATGAAGTGATAGCCCATGTAGACTCATCGACCCCTGCCGACATGGAACCCCGAATGTGATCAAGGGTAACATTAACGACTGATGTGTCCATGACCTCGATAAAAGCAGGAAGCATGACCGACAGGGTAATAAGCCATTTAATCACAACAGTCTCCTTTATGATACCGGCTTACTCTATGATGATGGTCGGAACGACTGACATTCCAGCCCGTAATTGATGCTTTGAATCGGTCTTATTGCTTAAAACGATCTTTACCGGAATACGTTGTACAACTTTGACAAAGCTGCCCGTCGCATTCTCCGGCGGGAACAGGGAGAGGACAGAGCCCGTACCGGCCATGATGCTGTCCACCCGGCCTTCGTAGATGTATCCAGGATATGTATCCACTTTAATGCGGACTTTCTGACCCGGCTTTACCCTTGTCAGTTGCGTTTCCTTGTAATTTGCTATAATCCAGACATCCTGAAGGGGAACAACTGCCATAACAGGCTGGCCTGGCCTGAGTTGGTCGCCCGCCTCGACAGACTTTTTGGTGACATAGCCTTCCACAGGAGAATAAATCTTTGTGTAACTCATATTCAATTTTGCCTCCTGCAGCATTGCCTCTCTCTGGTTGACCATGGAAGACCTGGCGGAAAGGGACGACTTTGCTCTCTTTATTGACGCGTTTTGCACCTCAATGTTCGCGAGATTCTGATTCAAACTTTCTTCAGCGGCTTTCGTTTTTGCTCGGGCCATGTCATAGAAAGTCTTTGCCTGATCATAATACTCCTGCGAAACGGCCTGCGCCTTCAGCAATTTCTCGGCGCGTTTGAAATCAATTTCGGCCTTTTGTAAATTTGCTTTTTCAACTTCCATGGAGGCCATCGCCGAGGCAACCTTGAACTTTGCCTCCGAATTCTGTTTCTGTGTCAACTCAATGGTGTTCTCCGCCTCACGCTGCATTGACTTTTCCGCCTCCAGAGTTGTATAGGCCTGCCGCACCCGGACATCATAATCATCCGTTTTAATTTCCAACAGAAGATCTCCGGTTTTTACATATTGATTGTCATTCACATATACGGAAGCAACCGTGCCGCCTACCTTAGGGGCGACAGTATAAATGCGTCCCGTAATGCAGGCATCGTCGGTACTGATGTAAGTCCGCATATACCAGGAGTAAAAAAACCATGCTGCGGCACAGACCACGACAACGACAATGGAGCCGATGATCATTTTTTTTCTGTTGGATTTATTATTGACTGTTTCGCCCATCACTTACAGTCTCCCTGAATAATATTTCGAATAGAATTAATCTGAGCGTTACCTTTTGATAGCATCCCAGAATGCTTCGATCGCCTGATTGATCTGGATATCTTCAAGTTCGACCAGCCCGAAAACGTGGTTTCGAGCCAGAATAACGACAGGACCAAAAGCTAACGCAAAATGCATAAAAACAGGTAAATCTTTTAAGACCTTTTCTTTAATTCCCTGTTCAATAAGTTGGCGGAATATTTCGAACTCTTCATTTTCCCCCGAAATCCTTTCTTTGTGGCGCGCTTCTCCATAAGGAGAATGAAAGTATTGCTCAATGAAACGGAAATGGACAGGATTCGCTATAAAATAAGTGATAACTGTCTTGGAAAGGTGAAAAAATCTCTTTTTGATATCGTTAATGGAAGGAAAATCTTTTTCTACAACCATCAGGATGTTCTTTTCCAGCGTCCGGTTAATTTCGTTAATAAGATCATCCTTGCTCTTGAAATAAATGTATATTGTTCCCGAACCCACCCCGGCTTTTCGGGCGATAACGGACATAGGAGCTTCGTGAAACCCATGTTCCGCAATAAGCTCAAGAGCAGCCTGAAGTATGTCGTCGCGTTTGTTTGATTTTTCCATAATTTAATAACAGAATGAATAGTCATTCTGTGAATTCTTTAAACATAACATGCTGATCATGTCAATGATAAATTATTATTGTAAATGAAAAAATATACTATAAAACATTTCCATCTTAAACACACATAACAGTATTATGTCACAAAAGGTGATGAAAATTGTAGTGTGAATATGAAGTTCAGACATTTCTGTCCGCTGTAAAAGCGGGTCTGAAGATAAACCCTTCGTCTCCAACGATATCATTAACTTAATGGGATATTTTCAGAGGAAAGGTATCAGCCTTTTATTGCATATCGGTTGATCTATCCTCGCAGGCTGCCGTGTCACCTAAGTAATGGAGGTGAATATTGCAGGGATTTCTCGCCCTGGCAATCCGAAACGGCACGTTTGGGGAAACACACCCTACCTAAATATTATTCGGGCAACAAGCCGAAAAAGACTCGACCTAACCTCGGGGTATTTGTTTTTTAGCGGCTGTCTTTTTGGATGAAGGCTGTGAACTTTTTTTCGGCTTCGTTTTCGCTTTTGCTGTTTTTGGTGAAACGGCTTTTATTTTTTTGTCTCCTTCAATCTTGTGTAACTGCCATTCGAGTTTTTTGATCTTTAAAGATAATGCTTTTATCTTATTGTCCTCATCCAGACTTTTATTGTCGCTGTGGACAGTATAAACCCTGCCGCCCAATTCAGCCATCTGATCATGTATCTTTGATTTCATGTCAAATATCTTATACTGTCGTTTACCTTCTGCTTTGACTTCATTTATTTTCTTAGACACGATAGTAGCACCTTCTTTTAAGGCAGAAAATCCTTCTTCGATTCCTTTCTTCAAATCCTTTTTAATTTTCTCAAACAGACCTTTCATAACTTGCTCCTTGTGATTTTAACAAGAACACACTTTTTAATAAAAAAATTATAGGACAGACATCATTGGCTGTCAATTATTATTAAAGAGTACAACGGTTGAGCTAACCCGCGCCAATGAAGCATTGGCAAAAAAGTGACACCGGACGGGTTTCTCTGATGCAAAATTGGTCTGTTGCATTCCATGCATTAAGATGTTATAATGATACATTAATGTTACCCCAATAGTCTTAATTTGAGAATCACAATCTAATAAAATATTTTTAGAATTACCTGAAAAAAAGAAACTGCACTTTCATCGGGAGGGAAATAATGGCAAACGTTGATTTACAGCTAAATGCGATTGACGCGCTTGTTCATATACACTCGGCTATAAAAAATGATCAACAATATCCCTCCGTCAATCCGGCGATTATAAATTTCATTGAAACGCTTTATCTTCATCTGGTGGACACATTACGACAGGATGCGCCTTTGGTCTTCGCGGAATTAGAAAAAAATGCCCTGTCAGGCGAAAATATTTCTGATAAAAAAGATGACGAAGCAATTCATGTTTCAATTTTGCAGGATATCTTTTCCGGTTTAGGCTTCAAGAGTTTTTCTTTTGATGAAGATCCGGAAAAGGAAGAACTGCATATTATTATAAACCTTCTTAAGCAAAAAAGGAAACCGGCACAAGATGAAGCTTATCTGCCCGGACCCGCGGCGGAAAATAAAACAGAACAGATTTTTCCTGATAATGAAGCATATCTAACCCTGGAGAAGGGGCAGGAAGTCGCCACCGGCCCTGATAAAACAGAACAGATTTTTCCTGATAATAAAGCATATCTAACCCTGGAGAGGGAGCAGGATGTTGTCACCGGCCCTGATAACGCGGAAGATAAAATTCCAGAAGGTGTTGCCAGCATGGAAAAAGTAATCACCCGTATAAACGCGTTGGATGGAGCCATTGAATCTATTCCTTCCGAAGAAAAAATGGATATGCTCAGAAAATTATCAATACAGTCGGCCGAGTGGATAGAGAAGGAAGATGCCGTTACCCCTGAATACAAAGAATTATGCAGGCGTTTGGAGGCGCTTCTTCAGGAATTCATCAGCAATGGATTTTTTGCCGAAGCAATGCCGATTATAAATGTTTTTAGTAAAATTTATAACGGCACGCTGAAAAAAGATGATGACATAAAGGAGATCTCCTTGAAAGTTCTCCGAAATCTGGCGTCAACGAATAACTTTAACATCCTGTTTAAAGAAATCAATACCAACGAACATGATAAAAAAAATGAAGCCAGTCAGATATTTGCCTGGTTTGGCAGCCTTGTAATAGACAAATTACTCGATAGTCTTAAGAAGGACAGCGACAGCAAAACACGTATCAGCATTATTCATGTTATTGAAGAAATGGGGCCCGCCGCAATACCTGCCGTTAAAGCAAGCATTAATATGAATACGCCATGGTATTACTTGCGTAACATGGCCTACTTGCTGGGACGCATCGGCAATGAATCCAGCGTCGATGTGCTCAAACCTCTACTGCTGCATAAAGAAAAGCGGGTAGGCAAGGAGGCTTTCAAAAGCATTGTTCAGACCGGAGGAAATATGCGGGGACCAATGCTCCTGTCTATGCTGTTTCTGGTAGACCAGGAATTACGGGTTGATATTATAGAAGCGCTTGGTAAATTAAAATGCAAAGAAGCTGTGACTGACCTGCATAATATACTCAAGAGCAATTCAACGATAGCTAAGAACAATATATCCGTGCCGCAAAAAATATGCAATGCTCTCGGAGCTATTGGCTCGCCTGAAGCGATAAAAGTTCTTACAGCAATTGCCGAATCAAAATCTATTTTAGGTATCGGGTCATATTCTAAAGAAGTCAAATATGCCGCTGAACGTACGCTGGCATACATAAAAAGAAAGCAGGAAGAATAAAGTTGACGGAAGTGTGCGCCTTGTCGCTTCATATTCAATAAATGGCTAAAATCCTTTCTAAATTATAATTCATCATTGGAGTTCACGCAAGTATTTGTGGCAATCATCGGGATTACCCCGCCGACCCCCACAGACGTCTCCATCAGACTATCTATTGTTGAGATTCTCATTTTTGATAAATGCATTAACATTATTATCAGAAGTGAGAATTATCATTTTGAGGTCATTTTAGTTATCTCTTTGTAAAATATAGATAAATCTCGAAAAAATATTGGCATGAAATTTGAACTGCAGAATGTTGAAAGAATCTTTCATAAAAAGGGGCTGATTAAAAATGGAATATGAAATATTTTCTATTGCACTTTTAAATAAAGAAACGGGTGAAATTGGTTTAATGCCGTCATTAGAATTATTATCTAAGCCAAAGCATATACAGATTGCCGAACTTGAAAGTTGTTTGAGGATGTATGAGGAAGAATTGAATGATATAAACAACCCGGAACAGAGAAAAATACTTTTTGTGAACGGGAAAGGCAGCGATATGAATATTAAATCCGGGGAAGTTGAACTTGCTATCGTTGTTATCCGTAAATACATAAGAAATTTAATCTTAAACATGCATATGCATGAATTAGAATGTAAGCTTCAACTCTGATAATTGACTATCATTAAAACTAGAGGAGGTAAACCGGACAAATATGATTACCATACTTCGCTGACTGCAATCCGTTCCCATCTCTGGCGTTCCCGTCACAGATGACCCTTCAGTAACTCCACAGTAACCGCCAGGTTACGATGGCGGGAATCCAGCATCTCTTCTCTAATTGCCCGGTAGAAGATGACCTTCACCGGGCAATTCAGCCTTTTTCCTGCCAGTCCTGATTTGCCATCACACCCATTGCCAATTCATGCAAGTGTTCATGGCACTCTCCGGGATTACCACCCCGATCAAGTCGAGGGCAGGCTGTGCCCCGGATGCGTCATGACAAAGACGGGTTGGATTCTCAAAAAAATAAAACGCTTGACATTTGTTTGATAATTGTATATTGGTTGAACCACCCAACCAATTAGGGTGGCAACAGTAAGGGAGACAGATCATGACAGCCAAAAAGGTTTTTGCACAGCCAATCACACGTTCACGACTACACGAGGAGATTGTAACCATCATCCAGAAACAGATCATGAATGGCGCAATTCCTCCGGGGAGCAAACTTCCGCCTGAGCGCGAAATGGCCCAGACTCTTAATGTCAACCGTGCCACAGTGCGCGAGGCATTGAGCAAACTTAAAAACCTCGATCTGATTGAAATTCGTCACGGTGACGGATTGTACGCGAAAAATTATCTGGAAAGCGGCAATCTTGATCTCATTAAAGCCGCTTTGGATATGGACGAGCATAAAGAAATAATGTCCAATCTCCTGGAGGCACGCCGCTTTATAGTGCCTCAGGTGGCTTATGTTGCCGCGCAGAGGCGCACCGCCACCGACCTCAAGGAACTAAAAGAGGTTATTTCCCGAAAAGACCTGAATATGCTGGAGCGGGATATCAAGGTACACCAGATTATCGCGCGCGCTACTCACAATCTGATTTGCATAATAGGCCTCAATTATTTCAATCAGATTTTCCACGACTACGGTTATCTTTATTTCGATAATGAACGCAACGTCGAACGTTCCCGCGTCTTCCACCGGGAAATTTATGAAGCCATCAAAGCGAAAAAGCCCCGGGAAGCCCGCCGGATCATGCATGATGTGCTTATTTATGCCGAAGATGCCGTGAAGGCCAGTCTGGATAACGTAAGACAAAAGGAGTAATGACTATGGAACGGTTTATAGAGAATCATACTAACGAACATTTCGATGTTCTCGTAATAGGTGGAGGCATCACTGGCGCCTCGGTAGCTTACGAGGCGGCCACAAGAGGATTGAAGGTGGCGCTGCTGGAGAAGAAGGATTTCTCTTGGGCAACATCCGCCGTCACCTCCAAGATGATACACGGGGGCCTGAGATATTTGGTAAACGGTGAAGTGGGGCTGGTGCGCGAGTCGCTGCGTGAGCGCCGGGTGCTGGAGAATATAGCTCCCAATTTCGTCTATCCCGCGCCCATGATGATGGTGCATTACAAAACGCCGTTTAAGAATAATAAATGGGTCGTGAAAATCGGTATGATGATGTACGATTTATTGTCCTATGACAAGAATTTTACCTGGGATAAATGTAAAAAAATCCCCATGCACAGAACTATATCCAAAGAAGGGGTCATGCAAAGCGAACCTCATGTGCGTACTAAAGAACTCACCGGAGCATCGGTTTTCTATGACTGCAACAGCATATTTCCGGAGCGGCTGACGCTGGCCTTTATCAAATCCGCCGTAGCCTATGGCGCCAAAGTTGCCAATTATTCCAAGGTGGAAGGTTTTTTAATGGGCGCTGATAATCACGTAACAGGCGTTTTGGTAAAAGATCTTCTTGAAAATAAAATGCATAAGGTGTCGGCCACTGTAACCGTCAACTGCGGCGGGCCATGGGCGGATATCGTTTTGGGACTTGCCAAATCAAACGGCAACGTCAGCGGAACATTGCGCAGGTCGGAGGGTATTCATATCATTACTTCCAAACAACTGCTTTCCGGTAAATACACGGTTGGTTCCATGACTCCGGACGGACGTCATTTTTTCCTCATTCCCTGGCGCAATCACACCCTGATCGGCACCACGGATAAGCCCTTCACAGGCAATCCCGATGATTATAAAGTGACCAAGACAAGCATCATGGAACTGATCGACGATGTCAATTCCTCCTTCGGCGATGGCAAGCTTTCTTATGCAGATGTTAAGCATACTTACGGCGGTCTGCGCCCGCTGGTGGAACAGGAAACGGGGGAGACTTATACATCTTCGCGCAAATATGAGATTTACGATAACAAGATAGACGGGCTCGACGGCCTGATCACTTGTGAGGGCGGCAAGTATACGACCAGTCGTAATCTGGCTGAGAACTGCCTCAAGATTGTGGCCGGAAAAATGGGACATTCTCTGGGGAAGAGCATTACCAAAGAACATTATCTGAGGGGATGCGAAATAAAGGATTTATGTTCCTTTTTTACCGAAGTCGAGCAGAAAAGCAAAGATTTCGGCGCGCCTACCATGAATTATCTGAGCCGCAACTACGGCACCGAATATGCAGACATCCTCAAATTGGCGCGTGAGGATAAGGCCTTGGCCGAGACTCTCAATGTCGACGGCGAAATACTGGCCGAAGTGGTTTATGCCATACGTCAGGAAATGGCCCGCACCTTATCCGATATTGTTATGCGCCGAACCGGCATCGGCACTCTGGGCAATCCCGGCGAGGATGTGTTGCGCAAAGTGGCTGCTATTGCCGCCATGGAATTGCATTGGGACAAAAATAGAGTTGAGCAGGAAATTTCAGACACGCTTAACTTGCTCAAACTGCCGGTGTAGTGAAAAGACGGATTTTGTGTTATTCGTCATTGCAAGGTTTATGCAAGTGAACGTGGCAAATTAAGTGGCAATTAAAAGGAGGGTGTGCTGATGACATCCAAAAATTTCCAACCGGATTGGACGGAAAAAGCTCCGGCTTCAGGGACGTACAGATCTATCTTTAAATACGGCGATCCTCAGCATTTTAAACATCCCAGCGCCGCCTGGTACAGGATGATGAAACAGGATTTCCATTTAAGCGACGCTGACTTCGCCCGCAAAGGCAAGGAAGGACGTGAACCGGTTGTGTTGAACCGTCCGGCGGCGTTTAAATCGAATCAGATTGAGGCCCTGCAAGCTATTGTCGGCAAAGAAAACGTCGCGCTGGACGATTACAGCCGCGTCAAATACGCGTCCGGAAAGACCACCGAGGAAATGCTGGAACTCCGCGAGGGTATTATCCATGAAGTGGCGGATGTGGTTGTGCATCCTCGCGACAAGAATGATGTACAGCAAATAGTGGCCTACTGTAATAAGGAGGAAATCCCTATTACGGTCTTCAGCGGAGGTTCCTCCGTGAACTTCGGCTGCCTTCCGGCTAAAGGCGGCGTTTCCCTGGTGGTCAGCACTCATATGAACAAGCTTCTGGAAATAAACGAACTCAATCAGACCGCGCGCGTACAGCCGGGTATGTTCGGGCCGGCCTATGAAGATGCCCTCAACCGTGCTCCCGATATTTTCCATACAAAACATCGCTATAGCTGCGGCCACTTTCCGCAGTCTTTTGAATATTCCACGGTGGGCGGCTGGATAGTGACATTAGGTTCAGGACAGGCTTCGACTTATTACGGCGATGCTTACGATATTGTGTTTAGTCAGGAATATGTTACACCTGTCGGAACATTTAAAACCCTGGATTATCCGGCAACGGCTACCGGCCCCAAAGTAAACGATATAATGAAAGGTTCGGAAGGTTGTTTCGGCATTCTGGTTGAAGTCACCATGAAAATTTTCCGATATATGCCCGAAAACCGCGCCCGCTTCAGCTTCATGTATCCCACGTGGGAGGCTGCCGTAAACGCCAGCCGCGAAATCATGCAATCCGAATTCGGCAAACCCGCTATCTATCGTATCTCCGATCCCGAAGAAACCGACAGGGGATTGAAACTCTACGGCATGCCGGGCTTTGTGGATAAGTTTCTTGTGCTGCGAGGGTTTAAGCCCATGCAGCGTTGTTTGTCTTTAGGCAATGTCGAAGGCGACAAAGACTACACATGTCTGGTAGCACGAAAGATTAAAACTATTGCCCGCAGGCACGGCGCCATGTCGCTGGGCGGTTATGCCGCGCGTAAATGGGAGCACACCCGCTACACCGAACCGTACATGCGCGAGGATCTGGGCGATTACGACATTTTGATCGATACCCTGGAAGCCGCTGTAACCTGGGATAATCTTCACCGTGTGCATGAGGGCGTCCGCGCGTATGTCAAGAGCCGGCCGGATACGATGTGCATGACGCACGCCTCGCACTTTTACCCGCAGGGAACAAATCTCTATTTTATTTTCATCGCGCACATGAATGATCTCGAAGAATTCCAAAAATTCAAGCAAGGCATCATCGATAATATTCAGAAATACGGCGGATCGCTGAGCCACCACCACGGTGTCGGCCGGATGATCGGCCCCTGGATGGAAACACACCTGGGAGCCGAACAGATGGCTGTCCTGCGCGCGTTGAAGAAGCATTTCGATCCGCGCAATATCATGAATCCCGGCGGTCAAATGGGCATGGATTAATTATCGGCAACATGAGATAAGCCCGAATTGCCCCACAAACCTTTAACGATCATGACAAGGAGGAAGGCATGCAGAAAGCGGGAGAAATCGACAAGGCAAGGACTCAAGTCATTCTGGCGGACACAAAACCAGGCATTGCAAAAGCGGTAAGCGCGGTCTTCGAGCATTTCGGCGGCGGTGGCAGTATGCTGCGAACCAGCCGGGACGTTTATATTAAGGTCAATGCGGTGGGTCTTGAGCCCTATGTTTATACCGACCCGGAAGTCTTGCGCGAAACAATTCTTTACTTCCGCTCCTGCGGGGCGCGCACGATCTATGTAATTGAAAACTGCACCCAGGCCAACTTTACGCGCCTGGTGTTCCATGCCATCGGGTATCTGAAAGTCTGCAAGGAAACAGGCGCTGTTCCGGTGTATCTTGACGAAACCGCGTCTGTTCCGATCTTTTTAGAAGGCATCGAGGAATTCATCGATATCTCGCATTTTGTCTCTGAACGGCTCATTGAAAATCGCGCCGAAAATTTTTATCTGTCACTGCCCAAGCTCAAGACCCACTCTATGTCGCAGGTAACGCTCTCCATTAAGAATCAGTTCGGTTTCGTGCATCAGTCAAGCCGCATTGCGGATCACAACTATCGCATCCATCAGAAATTCGCGGACATCTACCGTGTGTTGAGGCCGGACTTCGCCCTGATCGACGGCCTTATTGCCACCAATCACGGCCATTATCCCTCGACCTATAATGCTTCTAAGTGCGTGGTGCCCATGGATCTGCTCATCGGCGGATCCGACCCGCTTGCTACTGACGTTGTGGGCGCTGCCCTGTTAGGTTTTGATCTGGCCGAAGTCAAACATCTTGATCGCTGCGCCGCCACGGGCATCGGCATCAGCGATATGAACCGTATCGATATAATCAACAAGAACCTGTTCGATGAGCGGCGGCAGCACTTCACCTGCGAACTGCTCGATGATTATCCGCCGGATATAACTTTTCTTAGAGGGCAGGAACGCTGCTGCAAGGAGGGCTGCCGACGCAATACCGAGACGGTGGTCGAAATGATCTATCGCGATCATGACGGCAAGGGCGGTTTTACCATCCTTATGGGAAAGGGCATCGACAAAGCCGCGGTCGATCAAATTAAAGGCCGGGTGCATATCGCCGGCAGCTGCGCTATTCAGGATTACAGCGTAGCGCTCCAGACGCGCCTGGGAAAGCGCAATGTGACCATGAGCCCGGGATGCAATAACCTGGCGCTGACTACCTATGGTCTGTGCAAACATATGGGGATTCATCCGGTCCAGTTGTCGAATGTTGATTTGGCGCATACCGCCGCGCTGTTCGTTACTGCTAAAATCAAAGGCTCACAGGCCAGTATTGTCCCCCTAATTTAAACCTGGAAGTTTTTATAAAAAACATAGCGAGGTGCATATGACACAATTAAATAATCCATCGAAAGAATTAATTTTGTCCATAGACGCGGGAACTCAGTCGATAAGGGCTGCCCTTATTGATCTGAACGGAAATATACTGCATATCGTTAAAACACCGATCCAGCCTTATTTTTCAGAGCATCCCGGCTGGGCGGAGCAGCAGCCTGATTATTATTGGGATGTGCTCTGCAAAACAACCGGTCAACTGCTTCTGGATCATGAAGCCCTTAAAAAAGATGTAGTAGGAGTTACACTTACGACACAGCGGGCCACCATAATAAATGTGGACGAAAACGGGAAGGCGCTGCGGCCGGCGATTGTCTGGCTTGACCAGAGAAAGGCGGACGCAAGCAAAATAATGTCCAAGGCTCTGCGGCCTGTGCTTAAAGCGGTAAATCTGCTTGATACTGTGGAAGGTGTGATAAAGGATTGTGAGGCTAACTGGATAAGCCAGCAGCAGCCGGACATATGGAAAAAGACGTATAAATATTTATATCTGTCAGGGTTCTTCACGCACAGGCTCACTGGTGAGTTTGTTGATTCCGTGGGCAACAATATCGGATATCTGCCGTTCAACAATAAGACATATCAATGGGCGGGGAAATACGATTTTAAATGGCTGCTGTTTAAGGTTGAGCGGGAAAAACTGCCCAAACTTGTGAAGCCTTCGGAAATTATGGGGCAGATTACAAAGAAGGCTTCATCTGAAACAGGCATTCCGGAAGGATTGCCGGTCTTCGCGGCGGGTTCGGACAAGGGCTGCGAAATACTCGGCTCCGGTTGTTTAACTCCCGAAATCGGTTGTCTGAGCTTCGGGACTATCGCAACTTTTGACGTGGCCACTTCCAAGTATGTCGAGCTGCGTCCGATGATGTCGCCATATCCCGCGTGCGTTCCGGACACTTATTATACTGAAATTTCGATATTCCGCGGTTTCTGGATGGTAAGCTGGTTCAAGGAAGAGTTCGGCCTGCAGGAGTGTATGATTGCCCAACAAAAGGATCAGGCGCCGGAAACGCTTTTTGATTCACTGATTCAGAATGTGCCGGCCGGTTCCATGGGATTAATGCTCCAGCCGTACTGGACTCCGGGCAGAGACATCGACTCCTACGCGAAGGGATCGGTTATCGGTTTCGGCGATGTGCACAATCGGGCATATCTATATCGCGCCATACTTGAAGGGCTGGTCTATGGGTTAAGGGAAGGGGGAGAATTGACACAGCGCAAGACAAAAGTGCCGGTAACCAGATTGAAGGTTTCCGGAGGAGGTTCGCAAAGCGACGCAGCCATGCAGATTACGGCTGACATTTTCGGGATGGCGGCGGAACGGCCGCACACCTTTGAGACATCCGCTCTCGGCGCGGCAATCGACGCGGCTATCGGGCTCAAACTTTATCCTGATTTTCCGTCCGCTGTTAAGGCCATGACTAAAACGGGAAGGGTGTTTGAGCCGATTAAGGAAAATCACCATCTCTATGATGAACTCTATACAAGGGTTTACCGTAAAATGTACGGGCGTCTGAAGCCTCTGTTTAAAGAGATTAGAGATATTACCGGGTATCCGCCGAAAGACTGATATCCATTCACATACGTTGGATAACTTTGTTGGCGCAGATATTAGCCGGGAAATTCTATTGGATTTTAAGGCGATTTTGACCTAATATTCTTTTTAACGTTATTTCTCCATATTTCTCCATGACAAAAAAAGTTAAAATTTTAACAAGCATAGGCTGTAAAACAAAAGACTATCGGAAAAGGGAGCTTAGATCATGGCTGGTTTTGTTGAGTACGATAAATATGACGGACTGGGATTAGCGAAACTTGTACGGGAGAAAAAAATTTCTCCCGCCGAACTTTGCGAAGAAGCAATAAGCCGCGTGGAGAAAATCAATCCCGTTATCAACGCGGTGGTAACTCCGATGTTCGATATCGGGCGGGCCGCAGCCAAAAATCCTCTGCCTGACGGGCCGTTTAGCGGCGTTCCTTTTCTTATGAAAGATTTAATCAGCTGTTACGCCGGAGTCAAATTGACATGGGGCTGCCGAGCGTACAAAGATTATGTTCCCGATTATGACAGCGAGCTTGTGATACGCTTCAAAAGAGCGGGCCTGATCGCGTTGGGGAAAACCAACACTCCCGAATTCGGTTTGATGGGCATAACTGAACCGGAATTGTTCGGACCGACGCGCAATCCGTGGAATATTGAGCGTACTCCCGGAGGGTCAAGCGGGGGCTCTGCCGCCGCGGTGGCTTCCGGCATAGTGCCTTTGGCCTCAGGCGGCGATGGAGGCGGTTCAATCCGCATTCCTGCTTGTTATTGCGGCCTGTTCGGCCTGAAACCTTCACGGGGACGCAATCCGACAGGGCCGACGTTTGGCAAGTTATGGCAGGGCGCGACTGTGGAGCATGTGCTGACGCGCTCAGTTCGGGACTGCGCCATGATGCTCGACGCAACTCAAGGAGCCGATCCTGGCGCGCCATACATTCTAAAACCTCCGGAAATACCTTACAGCGAAGAAATAAATCGGGAACCCGGCTCATTAAAAATCGCCTTTAATATGGAATCTCCGCTGGGTACGGGAACGCATGAGTACTGCAAACAGGCCGTTTATGATACCGTAAAACTGCTGGAAGAGTTGGGGCACAAAGTGGAAGAGGCAAGGCCGGAACTTGATGGCATAAAACTGGCTAACTCTTATTTCACTCTTTATTTTGGGGAAACCGCGGCTGATATAGAATTGGCGGAATCTGTGCTGAAGAAAAAAGTCGGACGGAAAGATTTTGAAATAACGACATGGTTTTTCGGTGAACTTGGTCGTTGTTATACAGCGGCGGATTTTGTGAGTGCCATGCGGGAATGGGATATCGCCGCCAGAGTGATGGGACAGTTTCATTTAAAGTACGATTTATATCTAACTCCTACAGTGGCATTCCCCGCGGCAAAAATAGGAGAGCTTCTGCCGAAATCATACGAAAAGGCCGCTATGGAAATATTAAGCTTCCTGAAACTTGGCTCTTTGGCTAAAGCAACCGGAATGATAAATCAAATAGCCATACAAACCCTTGCCAAAACACCGTTCACCCAGATAGGCAACTTTACCGGCCAGCCCGCGATCAATGTGCCCCTCCAATGGGATAAAAACGGCATGCCCTGCGGCGTCCAGTTTATTGCGCCCTTTGGAGATGAAGCCACTCTGTTTCGGATTGCGTCACAGTTGGAAAAAGCAAAGCCGTGGTTTGATAAACGCCCGTCATTAAAAATCTAATACACCCCTCACCGGTAATCGCCACATAACAAGTGGCAATTACCGGTGAGGAGCCTTATCCTTGCCGCCGCTTTATCCTTTGATAGCAAAAGCGTATTAGAAGTCATTATCAAATCCCAATGAAAAACGGCTGGTAAATTCCTTCGTAATCGTATAGTAAGAACGGTTGTAAGATTACAAATCAACCCTTTGCGGACGTTTTGCGTTTTAAATCAAGGGCCATAGGAGTTTATCATGTCTTCAGAAAAAAATAATCCCCGGTTCGGCGGCGCGTCTAAATATGTTTTAGATGATGAACTGGCGAAAATCGTAAATGTTTCCATGACTTTGGAAATGCCTCTTTTACTCAAGGGCGAACCCGGCACGGGAAAGACCATGCTGGCTCATGCCATTGCGGAAAGCATGCAAATGCCTCTGATTGTTTTGAACGTCAAGTCAAGCATGAAGCTTATTGAAGCGCTTTACCAGTACGACACACTCACACGCCTCAACGACAGCCGTTTTGGCGATTCCAAACGTGATGTGAGCAATATCGAATCATATATTAAAATGGGCAAGGTTGGTCAGGCTTTCACAGCCGATAAAAGAACAATTCTGCTTATTGATGAGATTGACAAGGCCGACACTGATTTTCAGGACGATATGCTTGATGTCCTCGATCAAATGCAGTTTGATATTATAGAAATAGATAAAACCATCAAGGCCAAACACCGTCCCGTGATTATCATTACATCCAATGCCAAGAAGGATCTCTCCGATCCGTTTCTCGGACGCTGCAATTTTCACCATATCGCTTTTCCCGATCCTGATATGATGCGCATGATAGTAGAAGTGCATTTCCCCAAACTGGACGAAGAATTGATGAGCGTCTGCATCAGCACGTTTTACCGTCTGCGGGAACTGCGGGGGATTGAGAAAAAACCGGCCACGCGGGAATTAATCAACTGGATTCGCGCTCTGAAGAGCGATCCTGATTTCAGGCCGAAAACGCTTCTTCAGGGCAGAGCGCCTTTTCTGGGAATCCTGTTCAAGAAAAGCGCCGACCTTCAACAGGCAATCCAGCAGGTCGTTAAATCGAGGGGTTGAGGTTTAATTCGTGTTTGTTGATTTTTTCTATACGTTGAGAGAACGTGGAATTCCCGTCACGCCAACGTCTTTTCTGCGCCTGCAAAAAGCGATGAACGCGGGGCTTGTTCATTCTCTCGATGATTTTTATACGGTTGCCCGTACCATTCTCGTGAAGAGCGAACGCTTTTTCGATACTTACGATCAGATATTCGCCCACCATTTTGAAAACGCTTCCCTGGAAGATCCCACTGCCGTGGAATTGACGGCAATCGCCCGCGCCATGCTTGAGGAATGGCTTCTAAATCCCGAAGGAATGGCGGACGCTCTGGGAATTGATAAAGAGAAACTGAAAAAGATGACGCCGGAAGAGCTGATTCAATATTTTCTTGACCGCCTGAAGGAGCAGACCGAAGCTCACCACGGCGGCAATAAATGGATTGGAACGAAAGGAACTTCACCAACGGGACATTCCGGCACACATCCGGGCGGAATGCGTGTCGGCGGAGAGTCGAGAAACCATTCTGCCGTCAAAGTCGCCCTGGAGCGGCGCTACCGCGATTATTCACAGGAAGGCCCACTGACCCAGTCTCAAATGGGTGAGGCGCTCAAGAGGCTGCGCCGCATGGCGCCCACCGGGCCAAAAGATATCGTGAATGTTGACAAGACCATCTATGAAACCATGCGCAATGCCGGGGAAATCGATATTATTTTCGATCGCCGCCTGGCCGACCGCCTGAAGGTTGTGCTCCTGATTGACAACGGCGGCTGGTCCATGGACCCGTATATTGATGTTGTCCAGACTCTTTTTCATTACGCCGGTTCTCAATTTAAGGATTTAAAAATTTATTTTTTCCATAACACAATCTACAGCCGCGTCTGGTCAGATCCGCAAAGATACTATAAACCGCAGGACGTTGACGATTTTATTCGCTGGGATCCGGAAACCCGTTTTATAATTGTGGGGGACGCCAACATGGCTCCTTATGAATTGGTTCATCCCAACGGAGCTCTTTACATAGACGCGAAACAAACGGGCGTTAGTTTAGAACGCCTGAAATCCCTGGCCGGAACTTTCCGCCACAGTGTCTGGTTAAATCCCATGTCGGTTCAGGAATGGCGTTACAGCAGGACAACGGAAATAATCCGTCAGGTTTTTCCCATGTACGAACTTACTCTCGACGGCCTGGAAAAAGCTGTACAATACTTAACGTCCGCGTCATAGGGACAAAAACACTTCATTTGAAACAATCCTTAATCTTAAAGAAAGACTTAAATAAAAGCTATTTAATTGTGCAGACTTAGTGTATAATTAGACCGTAAATCCAGAGGCTGTCATCCTTTGGCTATGATGAAAACCGCCGAAGCTGCTCTGAAAAGTTTATGGCAAACAAGCATGCATATAATGAGGGTATAATGCTTATAGACAGGGAAAAAGCTTTTCGGGAACTGGATATGCCGGAAGATCTGTATAATGAATTGTTGAATATGTTTATAGAGCAGACAGAACCGGCCTTGAAAACACTGGAGGAAATCGTAGATAATAAAAGTTATGAAGAAATCCGGAAAAGCGCTCATCTGATTCACGGTTCAGCCGGGAACCTGCGTATCATAGGAATTCAGTCAATAGCAAAAGAAATAGAAATAGGATCGGTAGAAAAACAGGGCATTAATATTATAAAAAGCAATATCGGAAAACTAAGGGCCGCTTTTGAGGAAGTCAGGAAGGAGGTACGCGGTGTCTGAAGCAAAAAGGATTCTGGCTGTCGATGACGACAGCATATTTTTGAAGATAGTAGAGCATGACCTGACCAAAAACGGGTTTTCCGTTATTACGGCGCAAAGCGGGGAAGAGGGCATAATGCTTGCAAAAACAGAAAGTCCCGATTTAATATTACTTGATATTCATATGCCTAATATTGGAGGGGGAGAGGTCGTGGAGATGTTGCAGGAAAGCCTTCAGACACAGGATATTCCTATAATCTTTGTTACAGCATTATTATCCAAAGATGAAGAGATAAAACGCAAGAACATTATCGGCGGGCATTATTTTTTGTCTAAACCGTATAAAATAGAGGAATTGCTGGAAAAAATAGATAAGTATTTAGGCTAATCCATATGTTTACGATTGTTTGGTTAAGATGATCCGGAACCCTAATTAAATCAATAAACTTTTAACATAAAGGTAAAAAAATTACGATGAAGACTATAGCTATAATAGCGCATGATGGAAAAAAAGCGGAAATGGTTGCTTTTGTAAAAGACAACTTTGAAATACTGAAAAAATATAACCTGATTGCTACAGGTTCAACGGGCAGCCATATTGAAAAAGCAGGGCTGAAAGTTGAGAAGAAAAAATCAGGCCCCCTCGGCGGCGATGCACAGATTGCGTCCGACGTGGTTGATGGAAAAATTCAGGCGGTTATATTCCTGCGCGACCCGCTGGGAAACCATCCGCATGATCCCGATATTTTTATGCTGATGCGTATATGCGATGTTCATAATATTCCATTGGCGACCAATACGGCTACAGCTTATCTGATTATTAAATCTTTGGAAGAATGCTTTACGTCGTAATCACTAAAGTCACTGTGCCCCATATGTTGCATGTCAATATTTAATTGACATGCAACACATCGTATTATAATTCTCTTTCGTTAGAATGTTTATTTTATACCAAAAAAAGGAATTCAATAATGATCAGTCAGGACGCAAAAAATGTCATGGCCTTTATGGCCAAAATGAAAGTACCGGATATTCGCAAACTTCCTATCGAGCTCTGCCGTAAGGGGCTGGCGGATATGATGTCGTTTTCCATGCCGCCCGCGGGATGCAAAATCGAAAAGGTAAATGCCGGAGGCCCCGATGCGTTGTGGGTGGACGCTTCCGGGAATGACGACAAAGCAACCATTTTGTATCTTCATGGCGGAGGTTACACGATGGGGTCTGCTCAGACGCATGCGGCATTTGCCGGTACGTTGAGCGATTTATCACAAATCAGAGTTTTATCGGTGGACTACCGTCTTGCTCCGGAAGACCCCCATCCCGCCGCTGTTCAGGACGCTGCCGACGCGTATCGCTGGTTGCTGAAACAGGGCGTCCCCGCGAAGTCCATTGTCATTGGAGGCGATTCGGCCGGAGGAGGCCTGACATTTGCGACCATGCTGGAACTCAAAGAGAAGGGCGATCCACTGCCCAAGGCCGCTTTTGCCATATCGCCGTGGGTTGATCTCGCCGCTACTGGGGAGACCGTTTTGACAAAAGTTGAAGTTGATCCCATAATAACCGAATTGGGGTTGTATTATATGGCTTCTCTATACGCGAGGGATGCGGATTTGCGCTTGCCGCTGATTTCTCCTTTATACGCTGATTTGAGCGGTTTGCCCCCGGTGCTGATTCACGTGGGTACAAGCGAAATGCTGCTTGACGATTCAAGACGCATGGCCAAGACGCTTACGCGCGCCGGTGTTGATTGTGCGCTTAAAGAATGGGAATATATGTTTCATGTTTTCCACACGGTGACAGGTTTGCCCGAAGCAAGGAAAGCGAACAAAGAAATCGCGGACTTCATCAGAAGCCATATTTACAAAGGTTAATCATTGTCTTAATTCAGAGACACAAATGGCATCTTCATATCCTCATAGCCTCATATCCTTATATCCTTGGCAGGCTGTTGTGTCATGAAGTGACGGAGGAGTATAAAAGAATCATGTAGTGCGTTGCTTTAGCTGCGCGGGGTTTTACGGGCCTAAAGGCCCGAACTACGAAAGCCTCAAACTTTTATGTAAATTGGCAACACAGCGTTCATTCTGTGTCATAGCTTTCATGCTGTTAATGTTTTCTTGACTTACAAATCCGTTCTTCCTATACTTGCCTAACTTAACGCAGGAGGTGGGATAAAGATGAAAAGCGATACTTTTACCTTTAAAACGTCGGATGGGATTCAGATATTCACTTACAGATGGATGCCGGATGAAGCTTCTGCTGTTAAGGGCGCTGTCCAGATAGCTCACGGAATGGCGGAACATGCTGCCCGGTACGAGCGCTTTGCCGACGCGCTGACAAAAGCGGGATATGCCGTATACGCGAACGATCACCGGGGACACGGCAAAACCGCCGGTTCGCAGGATAATCTCGGTTACTTCGCTGACGAAAACGGTTGGGAAAAAGTTGTGGAAGACATGCACACACTGACCGGCGTCATAAAAAAGGAAAATCCGAATAAGCCGTTTTTTCTCTTCGGCCACAGCATGGGCTCATTCCTCTCACGCCACTACTCTATGCTTTACGCAAGCGAGCTTACCGGGCTTATTCTTTCAGGCACAGGCGGCGATCCGGGCGCTATCGGGAAGATAGGTCTTTTTGTCGCGAAAATGGATGCCATGTTTCACGGGAGAAAAGCAAAAAGCGAAATTATGAACAAGCTTTCCTTCGGAGCTTTCAATAGCGCGTTCAAACCAAACCGGACTGATTATGACTGGCTCTCCAGAGATAACGCCGAGGTGGATAAGTACATTAATGATCCATTGTGCGGAACGGTCTTCACAGCAGGTTTTTTCTGTGACATGCTGGGAGGTCTGGATTTCATCAATAAAAAGGAAAATATCGGAAAGATTCCAAAGAACCTGCCCATTTATCTCTTCTCCGGCGCGAAAGACCCCGTAGGCGGCAATACAAAAGGTGTGAATCAGGTATACAATTCGCTAAAAAACGCGGGTATCGGCGATTTGACTCTCAAGTTCTATGAAGACGGACGGCACGAATCGCTCAATGAGATTAATCGTGATGAAGTGTCTCGGGATGTGATTGCCTGGCTCGATAAGCACTCCTGAGAGGCCTGGCTTAAAACGACATTTTACAATTCACTGGCGCGAGGTTGTAAAAATTTTATGAGAGAAGATAAAATCAACGGTGATAATTTTGTAAAAAATCGGATAGGCCGTAGATCATTTCTGAAAAAAGTTACCGCGTTTCTGGGCGGTATAACCGTAATGAATTGGAGTTTGTTTCCATTCAAAAGCGCTGCGGCCGCTATAAACGGAAACAATAATCCCCGAAAGCTCATCTTCATCGCCATTGATGCCCTTCACCCGAAATACTTCGGGCTTGATGCCAGGGGGTTGCCGGGAGGCAGCGAAGGCAACTGGCTGATGCCCAATATCAACGCCTTCCTGAAAAAGTCATTATGGTACAAAAATGCCCGGTCATTTCTTCCCGCGGCAACGGACATGAATCATTTAAACGCGCTGGCAGGAACATCTTCCGGACAGAGCGGCATTATAAGCGTCTGGGCGCAGCCCACCGGATGGGATGAGAACGGAGATGCCGTAATCACCCGCACCAGCATGTCTTTTGCCAGAGATGACAAGGGCAGGCCGGTGGATACTCTCTTTAGGGCATGGAAACGGCGGTGGCCTGAATCCAAAACTATGTTCATTACCGGTAAGGAATGGGTGGGGGAGATGTTCCGTGAAAACGGGAACAAATCGTCCGGCATTGATATTCTGGTAACAGGCGCTGATCATCCCTACTATTTAAAACCTCCGCAAAAGGAAAGCATGGCGCACCCTGATACAGACACGAATGCGGCCTGCGAGCCGGAATCGGGGCATCTCGGATTTTTCGGGAAATCCATGAGTCCAAGCAACATCATGACGCGGCTCTTTACGGGTCAGGGCGGCCAGCTGACATGGCAGATGGAAAATTTCCCCGAACATTTTCCGCATGACAGATGGATCGTAGATTCGGCTTTGGAAATATTCAATCGTGAAGCGCCCGATATGGCCTATATCCTCCTTGCCCAGTGCGACGACGCGGGGCATACCATCGGGTCCGCATGGGATCCGTCGGAGTTTGTCAATATCGATCCGCCGTTTGAACCGCCGTATGGATGTGAAAGCAAGTCCGAATATCAGCTGGTCAGCAGCAGGAACAAGCTTCTTTTTAAAGAATCAATCATGGATGTTATCCGGGATGTGGATATACAATTCGGGCGTTTTATAGACGGATTGAAGCAGCAGGGTGTGCTTGATAACGCGAATATTATTCTCCTGAGCGACCACTCCGCGGTGAATCATCTTTATACCGAAGATTTTTCCTCCACCGATTGTGTTGGTCTTCTTGAGAGTGCGGGGATAATCGGGAAGGGCGGACCGGAAAAACAGGATAGGAAGGATATGTATGCCTTCAGCGTGAGCAGTTACGGGGTTTTATACTGGCGGGAAAATAAGGAAAATGTTGCCAGAGCAAAGGAAGCATTATTGGCTCACAGGGCGCTCAACCCCCAAACTAAAAAAGAGGAATGTCCGTGGTGGATTCTGGACCGGTCAGATATGAAAAACGGTGTGAAAGAAGTATGTCTGCCCGGCGAACTCTATCATAACTACTATGTAGATATTGATAAGGAGAAGACCATCATCTGGCCCGATCTTATAATCCTTGCGAAAAACGGCTGGCAGATCCCTGTTTATAATGGACAGATTCCCAATGTCGGTATCAAAGCGCCGAAATGGTCCCCTGCCTGGCGTGTTTATAATGGCGGCCACGGATCAGTGGATACGCTTCCCATTGTTGCCGCGTTATCGATACCCGGCGGGAAGAAGGGCACGCATGAAAGACATATCCGTATCGCGGACCTGGGTGTTACAGCGGCGGCTCTGTCGGGATTAAAATTGAAGAGCACCACTGTCGGTAAAGATTTAAGCAAGGATCTGGTTTGAGTATGATGATATCCCTGCGCCGCTTTTTTATCATGCAGATACCGGATTCATCAGCGAAAGCTTGGGCAAGAAGTTCAAAGAGTTAAATAATGTGATTATCAGGTTCTACTACTGGAACCAATACTACGTTATAGTAATCGTGGTAAAAAAAGCCTGATTTTTCAATGGATCGAATCGTCGTAACATCATGTTTTCTATAATGAAGCCGGATGTGCCTTCTTGACTATTATTGGCAAGAAACATTATCAATAAAAATATAGCTTGACTATTATCCGCAATTGAAATAGAATATTTATAACTTCGGATATTTCGATATTAAGATGCGAAGGAAAGAGTTGAATTTAGACATTTTGAAGCACGCAGGTTAGCCACCAGGTACTTTAGGGTCTTGGTGGCTTTTATAGTTCTATCATAGTGCTGATTCGACTTTTGGAAATTCTAAGAAAGGAGGATATGCATTATGGCACAAGGTAAAGTAAAGTGGTTCAACGAACGCAAGGGTTTCGGCTTCATCGAGAAAGAAGAAGGCGGAGATGTTTTTGTACATTTTAGCGCAATTCAGGCCAGCGGCTTCAAGACGTTAAATGAGGGACAGCTTGTAAGTTTCGATGTTGTCGAGGGCAAAAAAGGCCAGGAAGCGGAAAACGTTAAACCTGTCTAGTTTTTGTTGAAAACTAAAAAAAATGAGCACTCTGTGTATGAGAAATCTACCGGAGTGCTTTTTTTTATATGTCCCGCCCCCTATCATTGACTTTAAAGACAGTGTCCAAACAAGTCTTGTATCTGTTATTGACTTCATCTATTACTGTTCAATTTTGAGCAGTTTCTCAATTGAGGATTACGGACTGAAAGAAAGTACCTTTGAGCTTAGATATGGAAAAATGCTGGCTCGTTTCCCCGTCGATTTTCCGGCGACTTGTTATGTGGTCTATATATTATCTCGTGGAGATTCATACCCATGTGAAGTTTTTATCCAACCACATTTCTTGCAACGAATAATATCAAAGTGCCCTGCTAATTCGGGACCATCTGCGCCATAATCAACTTCAACATCTGATGTTCGTTCTAAATCTTCTGAGCCACAGCGCGGACATGCCATATACGGTATTGCTTCACCTACATCTTTATCTATTGTTTTTTCTCTTATTAATTCGTTAAGTTCAAATACTGATAATTTTTCCCGCTTGTCTTCCATAATAGCATTGCGAATATCTTCAGAGAGTTTATTGAAAACTATATTCTGATCTTTTGAAGCCTTTTTATAATATACATGTGTAACTGCCCATGTAATTAACCCACCAAATAATAGTCCAGATAGAAACAATACTATTTCCATGAAATATCCTGTCATTAAGTTACACATAACGCCGCATAATTATCGTATGATACCGTAATGAAAACTGAGAGAAACCTTGCGTCCAGAGTAAGGGTGAAACGATTGTTATGTCAAAAATCCTTGCTATTCTCTTTTATTCGTAAAGTTTCTATAGCTAAATCTATTAATGATAACATCCTAAAAAATAAGTATTTTATCTGTAATGGATCGGTAATCGGTTTTTTGTCTATTTCATGATGCCTTATTCGATATGTGTTACCTATCTTTGTCAATGTTTCAAATTCTGTTTTTAACTCAGAATCATCTAATTCCGTTGCCATTTCTCCTATAAGAATGTTTGCTGATTTTTTCTTATCGGAATCATAATAAGTTTTAACTCTTTCAAATGCATCCCAAATCTTTTCCAGCGCTACAATCTGATCATTTGGTTTCAGATATCTATCTTTTGCTTCTCTCAACAATGCATTTAAATCATCATCCTTGGTTACTGGATTGTTGTCAAACAATAAATCGATGTTAACATTCAAATTCAAGACTTCCGCTAAATCAACGACTTCATTTGCACACATAGACTCATCAATAAACTTCCGAAAGTCATTTATCGCTGATTGCAAAAATTCATCATCATTTGAGGACCTATTTACATCAGTTCTCAGTTTTGGATTTTTATAATCAGATTTTCGGAACAATCCGTTTTTCACCAAAGCTGTAATTTGTGTAGTATCTAATTGAAGTAGAATGTCTCTAATCCAAATCCGTCTTGTAGTTCCATCATGTGAATAATTATATCCCAAATCATTAAAAAACTTAGTTATATAGTATGATGATCTGTAAGGGTAATTCGTGTTATCTCCACATATTCTTTCCGCTAAACCTATTTCAAAATCGATGTTTTCTTCTCGAGCTTTTAACAATTTTAGGATTCCTAGTGTTTCTCTGTTTCTTAAATCTGCGGTTTCTTTAAGAATTGCATCACGAAGTATAGCTTTTGCTTGGGCAAAGTCAGCTGGGATAATTTGAATATTCATATTGCCACCTAGAATGGAATGTCATCTAAAAAATCGTTATTCTCATAATAATAAAATTTTAATCTACTGAAACGCATTCTATGTCCCTTATTTAAACGACTTAGTATTGCCTTCTTCAACTCATCAAATTCTGGTGTTGTCATTGCTTCAGCATCTCTCTCCAATTGGTTAATCTTTTCTAAATAATTTTCAAAAATAGATTCCATATAGACTTCCTTAAAAAGAATTAAAAGCGCACGAGGCGTCGACATAAACGACTCGCATCACCGGCGACATAAGTATTCCGGTGTATGCCCTCTTGGGAAGGGCAATTCTTCGTTATCATGATTGCCCCACCCGTAACTTACCGAATTTCCGCAACTCGTTGATGAACATGGTAGCAGCATTTTTTGCTTGATGCCGCCCTAGGCCATTATTTCTCATATCGTTCATAATTTTGCTGTGAAACAATTGATCCCAAGTCTTAAGAAAACCCGTGTCGGGAATTTCGATAATAATTTTTTTTGCATGTGGATTAGTTATAAATCTATCGCCGTCTCTACCTGCTTGGATGTATAGCCCCTTAGATGTAAGGATTTGATCAACAAGAATCCCTTGCTTAACGATATCAAAATTAATAACTACGCTCAACTCACTAGGCCTTTTGAAAGAAAGAATCAATACAATAGTCCCTTCCGAGTTTTTTAATTTTGCCCACTGAATCATAACATCACCCGGAGTGATATACGCATGTATACGTATAAGCTCCTCAATATCAGGGCGTTCCGTGGTGTCAAGGATAACCAAGGGTATTAATCGATCTTCATTAAGATTTCTTGTGGCTATGGCAGCATCCGCAACTATTCGGACAGGTTTTGTTTCTAGCATTGTATTAGTATGTATTTTAGACCACTTTTTCATTAGCTTCATCGTAAAATTCTCGAATCAAGATCGGCTCAATTTGGGTCTCTATACCGTGGGTATCGGTTATTGAAATTGTATACGCTTCGACATTAATCCCCTTGAAGATAGTTTCCTTAATCATGAAGAACACCCTTCCAGAAACAGTTTGGTGAGCATCTACTCTCAATGGTGTTAATAGAGAATTACCGCCGCTGTCCATGAAGAACTTATGGAGTGTTCTATCGGAACTAACTTTTATATTCATTTGATCACTATTTTGTTTTTTATAGGTTAGTCGAAGGTCAAGTGATGCGACAGCATTATCGGCGTCTGTAGGATTACTAACTGAGAGTAGAAAAACATAAACACGACCATCAGAAATATAACGGACGTATCCATCTTGCAAATACAAGACTAACAATGGCTTCCGGCGATCTTCTTGCTGCTCTTGGATTCGCAAAGCTTTTCGGGATATAAAAATGCCGTAAAGTGACAATAGAAGGGCCAACAAGGCAGTTACTGGTGTAACAATTCTTAAAAATGATAGATCGCTATACAACTCTAATCCCTCATTGAGATATAACACCCAGTAAAAATAATTTATGGAGTTCGGGGGACATAATACTTAATTCCATCACATTTGTTAAAAACATATCGCAATCAATTAAGTGTTATGTCCCCCGAACTCCCCAGCTATTATTTTAAAATATTTTTTTTGATTAAGCTCCATGAATAATAAATTATTGCTATGCAGATGAGCCAACTGAACACAAGGCCAATTAAGCCTAGGCCATTGATAGTACTAAACCAATTATTATAAATTGTTTGATATATAGTACTAAATATTCCTATGGCAAATGCAGTTAAAAAACAATAATACGCATAACGCCGTAACAGAAATAGCAAAATTGCACCTATGACATTTAATGTGTAAATAGAAATTGTGAGTATGTGTGTTAAAGTATTCAGTGAATCAAAATATGTTTTCTGTACTTCGTTTATTGGAATTGCACCACCATAGATCAATGCAAGGGAGAGGGCAGTCCAGCCAACTGATAATATGTACCATATTGATATAACCCATACGAGTTTTGGTCGTTTTCTTAATTCTGGTCTTATCTCGTTATCTTGTTCATTATTCATTTTTATTCTCTGATGGCTAACAATTAATATACCAGCCGGGTATTTCCGAAATTTTATACAATCCTATATAAATTCAAAAAAAATGAAAAGAAATAATACATCGTAAAATCAATATATTTGATTTTTTACTACTGGGCTTCTGGTCTTTATTACCACAAAATGCCCGGCAGGTAAAACATGGAAATTTTGTCCAACTGCTATCAAATTAACCGCAACGTTATATTATTAGCATCATAATTATAAATAAATATAGTCAATCACTACTGTCCCAACGTTTTAATCGGATGATGATGTAAATTATAGAAAACAATGAGAATAAGCAATAAAAAGTTATTTATCGATTTGAAATATTTTTCTTCGGGATGCCATAAT
>JBKQWB010000113.1:0-3758 GCA_052139735.1 Smithella sp.
CTACCCTATTTATTCAATCGAGGAGTTTGAAAAACAATCAATACATCAAGATAAGGAGGTGGTCAGACCTAAGGAAATCAAAAGGGAAAGACCCAGAATATCCCCCAGAGAGAAGAAAGAATGGAGGATATGATGGTCAAAGACAAGAATCACCACATGATTATTAGAAAAAACACCTGGTACTTCGTTTACAAGGTAAAAGGTAGAAGGATCAGGAAAGCTCTTTCACAATCTATTACAGAAGCGCGGATACTTCGGGATGAATACATCAGAGATATTAAATTGACTGGTGATATTCAGAATGTCCAGCAGACTGACGGGGGGCCATTGTTTGGGGAGTTAGCGGTGAAATGGGATAAGATCATGACCCAAAAGGTCAGACCATCCACAATGATCGATTATAAATCAGCGATGAACACCTATATCTTACCTGAATTTGGAAATACACCTATTAAGGACATTAGCTGTCTTGCTGTTGAGGAAATGGTGTCTGATTTGGAATGCTCGGCGAAGCGTATTAATAATATTCTGATACCGCTGAGATCGGTTTTCAAACTGGCGCATAAAAGTAAATTCATTAATGAAAATATTATGCTGCTGGTTGATAACCATAAAATAAGTAAAGCTCAAATCAGACCCCTTTCCATCGACGAAGTTCGACTATTTCTGGATAATGTTAACCCTTTCTATAAACCATTTCTCACGGTTGCCTTTTTCACAGGTATGAGGGGCGGCGAAATGTCAGCTTTAAAATGGAGGAACGTCCACCTTGATACAAGGAAAATTGATATCGTGGAAACAAGGGTATACGGCGAAGAAGGACGTCCAAAAACCGAAGGTTCTTTCAGAACAATTGATATGTTACCGATGGTTCACAGTGCGCTTCAGGAACAGGCGGCAAGAACTCGTCTCAAGAGCAAATATGTCTTCTTAAATTGTGACGACAAACCCATTGATGTAGAAACACTGCGCAAGACAGCTTGGACAGCTGGTTTAAAAACTTCTAAAATTGAGTATCGTCCGATGATCCAAACTCGTCATACGTTTGCCACCTTAATGATTACAGCGGGCGAGAATCTTGGATGGGTTCAGCGAATGTTGGGGCATTCATCATTGAAGATGATTGTGGAAAAATACTACGCTTATATTCCCAACATGACTCACAATGATGGATCTAGATTTGTGGAAGAGTATGAACATAGAACTGAAAAAGGGACCCCAAAAGAACCCCAAGCAGCTCTATGATGATACAAGTAATTGATATTATTATATTTTTTTGGTGGAGGCGGCGGGAGTCGAACCCGCGTCCGAAAACCTTCCGCTGGAGCTTCTACGTACGTAGCCTTCGTTTTATAACCTTCACGCTGGTTTGCTCCCTAAGGCCGGATCTCCCCGCGCTATCCTGTAAGTATTCGCCGCCCTCCCCCAGGCAAGAAGTTTGGCTATCCTGTCTTAATGACGTTCTAGTCCAGCCAACAGGCAAACCGGGTAGAACGTTAGCAGACTAAGCTGCTAATGCGTAATCGTAGTTTTCTGCGATTATATGTTTCCTACCTGTTTAACGAGGCCTGTAGGAACCTCGGTACGCTTCTACAACTTCAAATGTCCCCGTCGAAACCGTGACGCCCCCTTAGATTATTATTTGTTTGTAATATATACACTTACCACTGTTTTGTCAAAGTATAGAATTAACAATATCTTATAAGACATCCAAGATAATTGTTGTTTTTCAACTACTTCTCAAATCTTTATCTGCTTTGATTTAAAATCGCGCGATAGTGTGCGGCGTTCTTCGCGATCTTTGATATCATGACGGCGATCATAGAGTTTCTTGCCTTTGCCGATGCCGATTTCCACTTTTACTTTACCGTCTTTGAAATAAAGCTTGAGCGGCACCAGAGCCAATCCTTTTTCTCTCGATTTGCCATAGAGCTTTCTAATTTCACGTTTATGCAGGAGCAGTTTTCGCGGCCTCAGCGGTTCATGATTAAATCTATTGCCGTGATCGTAATGGCTGATATGCATTTCACGCAGGTAAACTTCATCGTCTTTAACGACGGCATAACTGTCTTTAAGATTGGCCTTGCCCGCACGCAGGGCTTTGACTTCTGTTCCGGTCAGAACCATACCGGCTTCGTAAATATCGCCGATTTCATAGTTCAGGCGTGCCGTTTTATTGGACGCAATCAGTTTTTGTGCTGTATTTTCTTTTGCCATTGTTTAATTTTACATTAATTTACAAGTATTGCTAGATTTTTTTATTTTCATTTTTAATTAAAGGGGTTCACTATCTTACGAGATTGCCACGAGCACTGTCGTGAACTCCAAATGACAGACAATGACTGGATTCCCGATCAGGTCGGGAATGACAGAAGAAAAGATTGCCACGCCAGCCGAGGGCTGACTCGCAATGACCACATGATATCCACCTCCGTCACATACGTGACACCTCCGCCTGCGGAGGACATTTGAAAGCGAAATTGCCGCGTTCACCTTACATGAACCCACAATGACAATGGTGCACGTTATTTCTTTTATAAACGTTCAGACAGCCTTCAAACAACCTTGTAAAAAAGCCGCAGGCAAGGCGTGCGAATCATGAGGAGTGAGGCGTACTTTTGGGTACGCCGCAACAACGAATGATGAAGCACAACGCAGCATCCGGCTTTTTTACAAGGTTGTCATTTTTTTGTCTGTGATGGCAGATAATCCGGCTTCACATGGCTCATCGCCTTATAGATATTATCGCGGATTCCTTTGTGATCGCGTTCCAATTCATTCAAAAGATTCTTAATATAACCCCGTTTAGATGTAACACTTGTCGGGCAATCATTTTTCATTACAGGGAATTGACGCTCTTTGCTGTATTTTTTTACAAGGTCTTCCCGCAAATAAGCAAGCGGCCTGATGATATGCAGTTTGCCGTCGAAAATCCGCTGATTCGGCATCATGGTGCTGATTTCCCGTCCGTAAAACATATTTATCAGCAGCGTTTCGATGATGTCGTCGCGGTGATGCGCGAAGGCAATTTTGTTGCAGCTATGGGCATCGGCAATTTCAAATATTCTTTTGCGGCGCAATCGCGAACATAGAAAACATGGATTTTTTTTATTGAGGTCGGAGTGCGCCAGATTGCCGATATCTGTCTTTTCCATCACATAGCGGTAATTGTTTTCCTGAAAATATCTCTCCAGAGCGTCATAGGATTGATATGACAGATCAAAACCCATGTCAATATTGACGGCGATAAAAGAAAATCGGGGAACAAATATCATCTGTGAATCGAGCAAATCAAGCAGAGCAAGGCTGTCCGCCCCACCGGAAACACCGATTATGACCCGGTCGCCTTCTTCAATCATTTTGTAATCCAATATTGCTTTTTCCAGCCATTTTTTTAAATGACGAAACAATTTGGTGTCTTTATTAATTGTATTCATCTCAAAAATAATCACCCGTTGAAAAATTGTTTTTTGCAAACCTATCCTTATATGACTTGTCCGGGAGAATCAAGATACTTCAAATATCGGTAGTGTCTCAGTTTGAAATAATAATTAATTATCTCCTAGGCACAGCAAGCGAAGATATTTCATTCTCTAATTCTTTTAATTTGTCCTTGTTAAGTGCTAATTGCCAATGTACAACTATCAACTGAAAAACTATAAAGCAAAGTAACATAGTTACTAAATCCATAATGTCTTTTCTCCCTAATCATTTTTAGTTATATCTTTTGATTCAGAATATGTTTTTTAATATAAAAA
>JBKQWB010000114.1:0-48461 GCA_052139735.1 Smithella sp.
CCTCGCCATTTAATGTGAGATTATGGCATCCCGAAGAAAAATATTTCAAATCGATAAATAACTTTTTATTGCTTATTCTCATTGTTTTCTATAATTTACATCATCATCCGATTAAAACGTTGGGACAGTAGTGATAATATATAATATTTTTAAGAGGCGTTTCCTGTTAAACATATTTTTTATTGAAAATAAAAGGAGAGCAAAATGAACTTTTTGCCGCATCTAATTGTATTAATCGCAGGTGGCATTATTCTTTGTTTTATAAAAAGAAAATATAAGAAAATGCGCAACCGCGAATTAATCATAATATTCATTCTTATGATTATATTAGTTGCCCTCTTTACAGATTCCGGAATTGATCTGGTAAAAAGATTCATTAATTTTATTCAATTAGAATAACATCTATTAAATATTGACCAGCGATTTTTTCAAAGAGTACCCTGATGCTTATGTTTGATATATTTCCACACAAATAAAGGTAGCGCGCACCATGCCGGTAAAAAAACCCAATGCAAATCGTGAGCAGTTCAACACGATTAGAGGTATATTGATGCTATCGGCATGGGGATTTGCGATGGTGCTATCTTCTTTCCTGTTCCTCTATGTCGGTTATCTTGTAGATGAAATCCTGGGAACAACACCGAACTTTATGCTCTGTTCCTTTCTTCTGGCAATCGGTCTGTGTATGTGGACGCTTTATAAGGAGGCAAAGGAGAAAGGAAAGCATTTGTAATCTATTTAAGGAAAGCGCATAATAATTAGAACCTGCATTGCCGGGAAGTATTCGCCAAACATGGCGAATACTTCCTTTAGAAGCGGCACAAACAGGCACGGGAGAAGATCATAAGCCGAGTCCTGTTCCGCGTTTCGGTCACCCTTTACGCGGCGATGATCATTCATCTTGGACAGCAGTTGCCTGCTGCCTCTAGCGACACTACCCGAGAACATCAGGCGGGCAGCCATTAAACGTTCTCCTATTTGGTCTTGCTCCGGATGGGGTTTACCATGCCTTTTCCGTCGCCGGAAAAGCGGTGAGCTCTTACCTCACCTTTTCACCCTTACCCTGAACTTTCGCCCCGGGCGGTATATTTTCTGTGGCACTTTCCTTAGGGTCACCCCCAGTCGCCGTTAGCGACCATCCTGCCCTGTGGAGCTCGGACTTTCCTCCGGCAGATAAATTCTGCCGACGATCATCCGATCTTCTCCGGCCTGAATGTTATGTTTACACTTGATTGATTTTTCTTTCAAGTCTTGTTATTTATAAATAAATTAGCACTGATGCAATCTATTGAACTTTCCATGTAAACCAATTTAACCTTGACAAACAAATGCTACTATGATTAACGCATTACCCTATTACTTTTAGGGGTTTTACTTATGAAAAAGACTTTGACCAATAAAACAAATACCAAAAGAAAGAGAACTCACGGTTTTCTCGTTCGGATGGAGTCAAAAACAGGAAGACAAGTTTTAAGCCGCAGAAGAGCTAAAGGCAGAAAACGTTTAACCGTATAAATCCGGCACCTTAGAAAATTAAGGATGGTCAGGTCGATATGCATGAAGGAACAATCTTACCGGAAACTGGAAAGGGTAACCAATAGAAGCAGGTTTAAAGGAATTTATAACCAGGGGGTCTGGAGAAGTTCTCAACATTTTACGACTGTAACATGCGGTAATACACAAGGGGTTAAAAGGCTCGGAATTACAGTAACAAAAAAAACGGGAAACGCGGTAAGAAGAAATAGAATCAAACGATTAATAAGAGAATTTTTTCGTCTCAATAAGAGCTTGTTTCCCGCCGGGCATGATGTTGTTATAATGGCTAAAAGAAATATGCCGCCCCGAATTACTTATAAAGAAGCATGTGACGAATTGACGGAACTCTTCACGCGAAATAACAACATATAATTTATGCTCAGGAATATTTTGACAAAACTTTTTGTTTTAATGGTTCGTTTATATCAAACTTGCTTGTCACCTTTCTTTTTTGCTCCATGTTGCCGTTTCTATCCTTCATGCTCTGAATACGCTATTGAGGCAATTAAACTGCATGGACCGGCAAAAGGATCATACCTGGGCATTAAAAGAATTCTTCGCTGCCATCCCCTGCATCCCGGCGGTTACGATCCCGTCAAGTAAAAAAAGAGAGGTTTTAAAATGGATAAAAGGACAATTCTGGCTGTAGTCCTGTCACTGGCTGTACTTTTTACATATAATATATTTTTTGCCAAACCACCTGTGCCTCCAAAGGCCGCTCCCGTTTTGGAGTCAAAGCAGGCAGGCAGTAATACTACATCAACACAACCCGCGACTCAATTGACAGCGGCGACAAAATCAGTGGCTAAACAGGTCATTGCCAAAAAGGAAGAACCGCCAAGAGATATCAAGGTTGAAACGGAAACTTACGTAGCTGTATTTTCCACCAGAGGGGCCGCGCTGAAATCGTTTCAGCTAAAAAAATATCAGAAAGAATGTACAAAATGCGCGAAAGATATTTTTCCTGTAATCAAAAATTTAATATCCGGCGCTAAACAGCCGGCAAAGGAACAGAACAATGATTTAATAGAGCTTGTTACGGTTAATGAAAATATGCCTTATCCGCTGGCGATTACTTTCCCTGAATCAGCTGCCGGGATTGCCGCCGACTCCATTTACGACGCCGATGCAACAAAACTGGACATGACAAAAGATAAAAAAGAACAGCGTCTGGTTTTTTCCAGCACTTTTGACGGTAAAATCAAGATAGAAAAGATTTTTACCTTTAATCCCGACAATTATTCAATCGCGCTGGATGTAAAAGTATCCAACCTGACAGACATACCTATTGCCCAGACACCGCAGCTTAACTGGTACGAGCATATTGATCCAAGTCAAAAAGCAGACCGTTACAGCAAGGAAGGGCCTGTCGCCTATGTGTCCAATTCCATCAAGCGTAAAAAGATTTCGGATATATCAACTGACTTGAGTCTTGGCCCTGATGTTTCCTGGGGCGGTTTTGAGAGAAAATATTTTATGGCTGTAATTATTCCTCAAGATCCTTCTCTGACTACTATCAACATGTCCAAAGACAGCGACAACACCGTTTCCGTAAATCTCAAGGAAACAAAAAGTGTAATACCGCCGGGGCAGTCCAGTTCGATTAAATATAATCTTTTTATCGGTCCCAAGGATTATACTCTCCTCAAGAAACAGGGCATATCTTTGCAGGAAGCCGTTGAATTTGATTCAAAGATACCGGGATTGAAATGGCTTTCCATTGGCTTGCTGATTTTTATCAAATTTTTGTATCAGTACGTCGGTAATTATGGAGTGGCCATTATTATACTGACAATTCTGATTAAGGTTATCTTCTGGCCTCTGGGGAACATAAGTTATAAGTCCATGAAAGAAATGCAGAAAATTCAGCCTAAAGTACTCGCCTTAAAAGAGAAATACAAAAATGACCAGGCGAAGATTGGACAGGAAACCATGGCTCTTTATCGTGAGCATAAAGTTAATCCTCTCAGCGGCTGTTTACCGATACTTATTCAAATTCCCGTATTTATCGGCCTGTACAATACACTTCTTTACGCCATTGAACTTCGCCAGTCGCCATTTTTCTGGTGGATTCAGGATTTATCGGCCAAAGACCCTTATTACATTACGCCGATTATCATGGGCGCTACGCAATTTTTGCAACAAAAAATGACCCCGGCTGTGGGCGACCCGATGCAGGCAAAATTAATGTTGCTGATGCCCGTGGTGTTTACTTTCATCTTCCTGAATTTCCCTTCAGGGCTGGTCATTTACTGGTTATTAAATAATATTTTAAGTATCGGTCAGCAAGTTTACATCAATAAGAAATTAGCCTGATTGATATGTTGCATGAGGATTGGAAATGAGTTCGAAAACATTAGAGATAGAAGAAAAATCCATTGACGAAGCAATCGATAAAGCTTGCAGCGAATTTGGCGTGTCCCGTGAAAAATTAAATATCGAAATTATCTCCGGCGAATCCGGAGGGTTTTTAGGTCTGTTTTCCAAAAAAGCAAAAATAAAAGCATCATTGCTTTCTCTGGATATGGATTTTAGCTTTACGGATAAACCAAAACCTAAAAGTGAATTAAAGATAAAAATGGATTCGAAAAAGAATCCAGAAAAAGAGGTTCCTGCGGAGAAGTCCAAAAAGGGTATGGAGCCCGTGGCAGAATCTGCGGAAAAATCTTTGGTTCCCGCTCCCGTTGCAGTTACCATTGCCGATCCCATTCCCGTTTCCATTATGGGGACAAAGGCCAAGGATCTGCTGGAAGGTATTTTACTGAGAATCTCACCGGAATACAAGGTGATTGTTAATGAAACACAGGAAAAGATAATTCTTAGCATTGAGGGAGATGAAAGCGGCTTGCTTATCGGCAAACGCGGACAAAATCTTGATGCCCTTCAGTACATATTGAACAAAGCAATCAATAAAATTGATAATGATCATAAAATGATCCTGATTGATTTGGGAGAATACAGAAAACGAAGAGAAGAATTTCTGCTTGGTTTAGCGGAAAAAATAAGAGAAAAAGTGAAAAAGACAAAAAAACCGGTATCACTTGCCCACATGAACGCCCATGACCGCCGCATTATCCATATGGTGCTGCAGGAAGATGAATCGCTGACAACGCAAAGCCGCGGCGAAGGTAAGTACAGAAAAGTTGTCATTCTTCCCGCGAGAGCAGGAAACAACAAGCGAAGCCGTGCGAAAAAACAAGAATAGTTGTTCAATCAATTTGACATTATAATTTAAAGAGGAGGTGTCTTATTGTGCTTCGCCAAGACACCATAGCGGCGCTGGCTACTCCTTTCGGCATGTCCGGAATCGGGGTAATTCGTATAAGCGGTCCCGAAGCTCTCGGAATTGCCCGCCGCATCTTTCAGCCATCTTCTAACAATTGTTCCTGGGAAAGCCATCATTTGTATCATGGAGATATTGTTTCCGCCGACGGCAAAACCATCCTCGATGAGGTTTTAATATCCTTCATGCGCGAACCACGCTCTTTCACAGGGGAAGATATTATAGAAATCAACTGCCATGGCAATCCGCTCATCATCGGGTCAATTCTAACACAACTGCAGGAACTGGGATGCCGCTTTGCCCGTCCCGGCGAATTTTCCCAGCGCGCTTTCTTAAATAACCGTATTGATTTATCGCAGGCGGAAGCGCTCGCCGCAATGATTTCTGCCAAGTCTCAAAAAGCTTACACCATGGGTCTTGCCCAGTTAAAAGGGTCTCTGAGCAAAGAAATAGAGAGCTTGCGCTCTTTTCTTATTGACGCACTTGCCATGCTGGAGGCCGCGATTGATTTTACCGAAGATACATCCGGCGAAACAATCCCCAAAATGCCGCCTCAAATTGATCCGGCACTTAAACATTTGCAATCTCTTCTATCGACATATCGCGCGGCAAAAGCATATACCGAAGGCGTTAATGTTATCATCACGGGCAAACCCAATGTCGGGAAATCAAGCCTGCTTAACGCTTTAACGGGAAGAAAAAAAGCAATTGTCACTGATATTCCGGGAACAACACGCGATTTAATCACGGATACAATCAATATCGGAGGCATTCCTGTTAATCTGACGGATACCGCCGGAATTAGAGAACCGCAAAACCTGATCGAAAAAGAAGGAATCAATCTGGTATGGGAGAATCTTGCTCAAGCCGATGTTGTAATTGTAATGCTCGATGTCAGTAAACCATTAACAGATGAAGATAAAACTATTATTGATAAAAGTAGAACCGGAAATATTATTGCAGCGATCAATAAAATTGATTTACCGCAAGTATGGGATACAAAAACTATTGAACAACTGTTTCCGCAAGAAGTGAAAATTCGTAAAATCTCGGCCAAGTCAGGCGCAGGACTCGAAGAGCTAAAAAACACCATCATAGATTTATCCGGAAGCGGCGGGAATATTAATGCCGGCAGTGTGATGATTACCAATATGCGCCATAAACTGGCAATAGAAAAATCTTATAAAAATATTCAAACCGCGAAAGAAAGTATCGAGCATGGAATGTCAGCCGAATTCGCTGCTTTCGACCTGCGGGAGGCTCTGGATAATCTGGATGAAATAACCGGCAAAAAAATAAACGATGAAGTATTGGATAAGATATTTTCCAGCTTTTGTATCGGTAAGTGATCCCCCGCTTTTTGAATCGTAAAATTTTAGAAGAATATTATTTCCCTACCATCCCTTGAACAAACGCCAGAACATTTTTCCCCAGAACACTGTGATTGTAACCGCCCTCTAAAATACCAAAACAACCGCCATTATTGCGACGGGCAGTTTCGCTTACCAGCTTTCCCATATATTTGTAGTCTTCTGTTTTTAAAAGGCCGCCCCAATCATCTTCATGATTGTCAAAACCGGCGGATACGGCAATCATATCAGCGTCCGTTTGCGTTAGACCATCCTGCACAATCTTTAAATACTCGTTGCGGTTTTGCCCTGCCGGATTCAAGATCGTTACATATTCTTTGTCGCCGAGAATATTAACATTACCATCTCCATAGTGCAGATCAAAATCCAGAATAAACGCTTTTTTAATTTTTCCTTCGCTTTTGAGTTTTTCCAAAGCAATGGACATATTGTTAAAATAGCAAAATCCCCAGGCACTGCCCGCCGAAGCATGATGACCGGGGGGACGGATTAGCGCAAAACAAGGTTCGGTTAAACCGATTTGCGCCGCTTTGATCGCGCCGCCTGCGGCAAGCGCCGCAATTTCGTACACTCCCTCCCGCTCGACCGATCTTATATGATCAGGAGTATGTACTTTGAGAATATCTTCTTGTGAAGCCCTGACCGGTTCTAAAAATGTCACTTTACCGCGCAGAGCAATTTCCACAGCCTGAATACGGCCCGCCTCAGAAGCCGGATCGTTTGAATAAACTTCGTTATAATCTTCATGATAAACGACTTTCATTTTATCCTCCTTCTTCCAGTTTAAAAGAAAAGCGGCTGGTAATCCATGGCTCCTTTTGTCCATCAAAAACTTTTTCCACAAACTTGACGCGTTTATTTTTCCCGATCAGAAGAATTGTCGAAGAACGGGTCCCGTAAATCGGGCCATCTATAAAGATAGGGGACAAAAGCCTTTCCCATTCCAGGCCAATGCCTGTCTTTGGCAGTTTTTTATCCGGCGGTATATGACGATCAAACAGCATAGAAAACAATGCTTCTTCCAGATCAGATCCTTTTTTATCCAGCGCTGCTTTTAGCATTTTCCTGCTTCTTGTTACTTTCGGCCAGAGTGAATTCAAGAGATGATTGCTCAATCCGTATATCCCGGCTTTGAGTTTTTGTTTCTCCCCCCGGTTGGAGAAGACAAAAAGATCATTATAATCGCCTAAAAGTAAATTAAAACCGTTATACTTATCACCCTGCAAGGCAATTTTTTTCAGATAATTATCGGGGTTTTGATTGCCGGTTAGGTAACGGCGGACAAGCCTGCCTCGCGACGGAGCGTCGCTTCTATACGTGGAAGGGTTACGATAATTGGTGATGGCGGCAAATTTTCCATACTTGGTTATGCCCAGCCATGTGCCTTTGTTTTTCAAATCGCGTCCGGCAAGAACATGAGGATAATCTTCCCAGAAATCAGCGGGAGTCGACGGCCTCTCGTAGAATTCATCGCGGTTCGCCGCCAGAATCAATCTGTAAAAAGGATGCACATTGTATGCGAAGGCTATCAGGCACATTTGTCTCTATATAATCCGGAAGTCATTTTACAATTTCTTTTAATCTATTCATAATTCTGGCCATTGTATCGCCTGCCGGAGCATCAATAAACACATCAGCGATATCATCATGACCTGTGTCGCCCATATTAATAATGACAATATTCGCTCCGGAGCGCTTGGCATAGAGCGGCATATAAGCCGCGGGATAAACAACAAGCGAAGAACCAATCACCATAAACAAATCGCATTCCTGAGATTCCCGCTCAGCCATCATTAAAGTATGCGGCGGAAGCATTTCGCCGAAAAAAACAACATCCGGTTTCAGAACACCCCGGCATTTTTCGCATGAAGGAAAATGATCAGGTGATGGATGTTTTTTTCTTATCAGTTCCAAATCATAGCGTGCGCCGCAATCGAGACAAACCAGCCATTGCATATTGCCATGCAATTCGTGGACTATCTCCGGATTATTGCCTGCCCTCTGATGAAGGTTATCAATGTTCTGCGTGATAACCGAACTTAATTTGTTCATTTTTTCCAGTTCGGCTATCGCCAGATGAGCCCGATTGGGCTTGGCATTGGCCATTAATCCGCCTTCAACAAGATAGTACCAGACTTTTTTGCGTGTCTCACCGGAACGCAGAAATCTGTCTATCGTAAAATCTTCGGGATCAACTTTAGTCCACAGTCCGTCAGGACCCCGGAAATCCGGTATGCCCGATTCCGTGCTGATACCGGCTCCGGTAAAAACAACCAAACGTTTCGACGCCGCGATCATTCCCGCGACTTTATTGATTTTTGCTTCCATATAATTTCGTTGCCGCTTTCTCTACAATTTTCCTGGTTTTCGACCTTTCTCCGGATTTGATTTTCACGCGAATATCTTTGAGCGCTTTTTCGTAGATATCTAGCATTTTGCCTGTTTTCGGATTTTTTGTGATGATGTCAACATACAATTCAGGACTTTCCGTGAACACTTTTCTTATAATATCAAGTTTTGTCCGGAAAATCGGCGTGGAGTATTTATTTATTTCCGAAAGGGTGATGTTTGTCCGGGCAAGCGCCATTCCCATGGTAACTGTATTGAGATGATTAAGCGCTTGAACAATTGCCATCATTTTATCGTGCTTCCGGGGTGTTGATTCCAGAACAACCAGTTTATTTCTTTTAAATACTCCTTTAAGCCAGCCAAGCCACTTTTTACCCCGTGCCGGGCATAATATAACATTTTGCCCGGAAACATCTTTTAGTTGAGGCCCAAAAAGAGGATGACATCCGATAACATCAGCCTTGGAATTATCCAGCATCAGTTTTACCGGTTCTTTTTTGAGCGACGTCAGATCCATCAAAAGTTTATCTTGGGAAAGTAACGGTCCGACCTGTCTGATTACATCAGCGGTGGCGGAAATAGGAACGGCAACAACGATGACATTACAGAGTTTCGCCAATTCGTTTATTCCCAGCGCCGTTTTTCTTCCGCTGATAAGGACTCGGCAACCTTCATTTTTGAGCAAACCGGCAAACCAATGCCCCATACCTTTCGTGCCGCCGATTATCCCTACTTTAATTTTTTTCATCCGCATATCGCCTTTTGTCGAAGTAAATGATCCGCCAGAACAATGCTCACCATTGCTTCGCAGACTGGCACTATCCTGGGTAGCACGCAAATATCGTGTCTTCCCTGTATCTCAATGATACGTTCTTTCCCTTTGGAATCTATGGTTTGCTGCGGTTTCGCTATTGAAGGAATGGGTTTGCAATAAGCTCTCAGTACAATTTGTTCACCGCTTGTTATGCCCGCGAGTATTCCCCCGGCATGATTTGTTTTAAATCCATTTTTATTCATTTGATCATTGGCCACAGAACCCTGAAGGCCTGCCAGAGTATAACCATCGCCTACTTCCACCGCCTTCACCGAACCAATACTCATCAGAGCTTTGGCCAGATCGGCATCCATCTTGTCGAAAACCGGTTCGCCAAGACCTGCGGGGCAACCGCGGACAATAATTTCTACAACCCCACCGAGGGAATCTTTCTTTTTACGGACTGTCGCTATCTTTTTTTCCATCACCGCCGCTGCTTGATGATCGGGGCAAAAAAGAGAATTTTCATAAACAAATCTTCTCAAACTCCTGTCTGACGGCATTTTGTCACGGTCAATCGCGATTGAGCCGATTGCCTGCGTGTAGGCAATGACATCAATGCCTGAGCGGGCAATCACCTTCGCGGCAATAGCTCCCGCGGCAACACGGGCGGCTGTTTCTCTGCCGGAGGCCCGTCCTCCGCCGTTCCAATCGCGGATACCGTATTTTTGCAGATAGGTAAAATCTCCCTGTCCGGGACGGAACACATCCTTTAATTCATTGTAAGAGGAATATTTCGCGTCAATATTGTTTATCATCAACGAAACAGGAGTGCCCGTGGTTCTTCCTTCAAAAACACCGGAAAGAATCTCTACTTTGTCACTCTCTAACCTTGTCGTCGAGGAAACCGATGTTGAAGGTTTTCTTCTATCCAGCGCCTTCTGAATATCCGATTCATTCAGGGCCAGCCCCGGAGGACAACCATCCACAACTGCTCCCAAAGCCCTACCGTGTGACTCTCCCCACGTGGTTACGCGAAAAATACTGCCAATAGTATTGCCGGCCATAAATCACTCCTAAAGGAATTTTTCGCCATTTTGGCGGATAATTTTTCCCCCTCTTTACAAAGAAGTGTCAGGGAGAATTTTATGTAATGGAAGCGACTGAAAAATCCCCCTTCATTCCCCCTTAATGAAGGAGGGGACCTCTGCTTCATTTTCGCTTTTGATAATCTTATCCAAAATTTTCGATTTACGCAAATACTGATAAATTTCTTCCGCCACCTGTTCCGGATTCTTTTTTAACGTATCCACGATATGATCCGCGGCGCTCTCATATAGAGGAAGCCTTTTTCTCATAATATCTATCGTTTCCTGAATTATATTTCCGGAAGTAAACTGCGGGCGAGTATCCTCCTTTTGCGCGTCTTTCTTGAGCCTTTCAATAATATCCTGCAGGGGAGCATTGAGCCATATGATTACGCCCGACTGCTTTAACAAATCCACATTCTGTTTTAACAAATTTACATTTTCTCTGTATAAAACCACTCCACCTCCGGTGGCGATAACACAATCTTCTTTTTGTATCAGAAATTTAATTCTTTCCTTTTCTTTTGCACGGAAATAATCCCACCCATGAAGCGCCACAATTTCTTTGATCGGCATCTCCATGTTTTTTTCCACCATGGCATCGGTATCCCAAAAATTAATTTTCAGTTTATCGGCGAGAATCCTTCCCACAGTGGACTTTCCCGTCGCTCTGTAACCGATCAAAACAACCTTCATAGCTTTTTTAATTCCTCCCAAAACGTCGGGAATGATTTGTCTACACACTTTTTATCGCTTATTTCTATGCCGCGCTCAAGCAAACCGGCAATGGCAAAGCTCATGGCCATCCGGTGGTCGTTATAGGTCTCAATTTTTGCCGGATGCAATTTTCCACCCTGAATTATAAGGCCATCGGGTATTTCCCGGGCTTCAATGCCAACGCGGTTCAGTTCCGTAACCATAGCAGCCAAACGGTTGCTTTCCTTTATTCTTAAATGAGCGACATTGTTTATAATTGTTTGCCCTTTGCGGAAAGCCGACAACACCGCTAAAGTTGGCACCATATCCGGCATATCGTTGAGGTCGAAAGTTAAATCCCCTTTTACCAGATTACTTCCCGTAATATCCACCCAATTTTCTCCTGACCGGACTATACAGCCCAGTTCTTCCAGAACATTGAGCAAACGGATATCTCCCTGCTTGCTTTGCCGGTTAATTCCGGCTACTTTGATTGTTTTTCTTAAAAGCGCGGCGGCCAGAAAAAAATAGGACGCGCTGGAAGCGTCTCCTTCCACCCGATATTTACGCCCCTGATAAATTTCACCGGCATTAACATGATATTCATGCTCGCCTGTCCGGGTAATTTTCGCGCCGAAATCGCGCATCACGTTAATCGTCAAATCAATGTAAGGCATGGAAACAATCCCGCCTTGTAAAGTTAAATCTATGCCTGCAGGCATATAAGGCGCGCACAAAAGGAGCGCCGACACGTATTGAGAACTTTCGATATCCCGCAGAGTTATCTTTCCTCCGGTCAGGCCGTTGGCGTTTATTTCTACCGGCGGGCAATTATTCCGGCAAAAAATATCAACTCCCATTTCTCGCAGCGCTTCCACCAAAGCCCCCACGGGTCTTTCGCAGAGACGCTTTTCGCCGGTTAAGACATATTTGCCTTTGCCTAAACATGTAAGCGCCGTCAAAAACCGCAAAGCGGTGCCATTATTTCCCAAAAATAATTCTTCGCCGTTGTTTGTTATGTTGCCCGCCGTGCCGGAAACAAAAAGACCCTCTTCTGATGAGACAATTTTCACGCCCAACTTCCGCAAGCCTTCAATGAAATAAAGCGTGTCCTGGGAAACAAGCACATTGCTAAGAAGAGAATTATTCCGCGCAAGCGCAGCAGCCACCAGAGCCCGCTGACTCAGGCTTTTAGAGCCGGGAACCAAAACAGTAGCGTGCGTCTCCTTAAAATGAGCATCATCATTATTCAATTTTTAGTTAACCTCTCCAATATTACCTTTTTCATCAAAGAGCGGGGCGGTTCTTTTCCCGTCCACAACCGGAATTGCTCAGCTCCCTGATTTACAAACATATCCAAACCTGAAAAAATGTGACAGCCCTGTTTTTCAGCATCCGCTAGTAATTTTGTCGTCAGCGGATTGTAAATGACATCCATAACATATTTATATCCGGCCAGCGCCGGGATTTTCACAGGCGATTTATCCTGATGAGGATACATACCCACAGACGTCGTGTTGATCAGGCAGTCAGCCTTAATTTTGCCTATTTCGGAAAGCGAATAAAAAGGACAGTTCAATTTCTCGGAAAAAATCTTTCCTTTTTCCAAAGTGCGATTAACAATAATCGGGAATCCGCCCTCCTTCATTATTCCGTAAGCCGCCGCCCGCGCTGTTCCGCCCGCGCCAATGATTACAAATGTTTTATTTTTAACCGGCATAGCTTTTTTAAGCGTAAGAATCAATCCCAGCCAATCGGTATTGCAACCTCTCAGGTGACCATTATTGTTGATAATCGTGTTAATTGCTCCGATTTTCAGCGCATCATCATCAATATCATCCATGTATTCCATAACCGCGACTTTGAAGGGAATGGTAACGCTGGCCCCTCTGATATTCATTCCCTTTATACCCTGCATTGCCAAAGCCAGATCATTAACGCAAAAAGGGCTGTAGTTTCCTTCAATCCCCATGTTTTTTAAAGCCGCGTTGTGCATCAATGGAGAAAGGCTTTGCCTTACCGGATTGCCCAGTAAAATAAAATTCTGAGGCAAAGACTTACGCAAACACAATACCGGCGTCAAGGGCGCAGTCCACTTACTTTTAAACAACTCATTAATTTGTTTCATCTCCCCAATGGTAAACTGTCCGGGAGCGGATTGTCCCTCTCGATTAAGCGTGGCAAAACTCAAATAATTCCCCATCAAGGGCGCTACAGCGCGACTGATACGGCCCTTATCTCCCATGCACAGGGAAATTATTTTCTGAGAATGCTTCCGCGCGTAGGGAATCAAACTTAGCGTTGTCAGATTATCTTCAAAATTTTTCGCCATAGTGACTATTTTTATAACATCCGGTTTCGACTGCGCGCACTTATGAAATATTTCTTTTAACTTTGTCAACGCCTGAGTTTCTTTAAGATTATGATAAGAAACGATGACCCCTGTTTTACTGCCACATTTGGCACAGAAAGATTTAAGCTCCCTGATCGCTATTCGACCTTCGGCAAGTTCGATATCAATAAAATCAGCGCCCAGTTCGATTGCCTCTTTGAACAAAGTAATTTTTTTGTCTATTATCTTTCCCACAGCGCTTTTGACACGTTTGGCTGCCGAGGCAGGAGCCGCTTCTTCTTTTTTCCTGCACGTAACAATTACTTTAATCGAAACGGATTTGTCGCGGGCGGCGGAAATCAATTGGGCAAGATTTCCCCTCCCGATTAAATCCATTCTCAATTCGATAAAATCGGCAAACCGGCAACTTCTTTCTATTGCACGTAAAGCTTCTTTATTAGTGCCGGAGGTAATCGGAATACAAATCATAATGCGCCTTCATTTTTCGGGTATGAACCTAATATCTTCAAAAAAGTAGTTTTTTTCTTCAATTCCAGTAAACAGCTCTTTACATGCTTATCCTTCATGTGACCTATCATATCCACAAAAAAACTGTATTCCCATAATTTATCCTTTACGGGATGCGATTCTATTTTCGCCAGATTAATTTTTCGGCGGGCAAATGACGACAGAGCGCTATGGAGAGAACCGGGAGAATGAGGTGTGGCGAAAATCAGGGAAGTCTTATCGTTGCCGGTAACCGAGCTTTCTCCCCTGCCAATAACCAAAAAACGGGTCATATTGGAAGAATTATCTTCAATACCCTCCGCCAGTATGTTCAGTCCGTAACATTCGGCAGCCAGTGAACTGCCTATTGCCGCTTCGGTTTTTTTACCGCGCACTCTTTGCACTGCGGCGGCTGTACTCTCCATCTCACCCAGTGCACAATTCGGCATATTCGTCCTGAGCCATGACTGACATTGAGCCAGTGGCTGAGGATGGGAATAAATATTTTTTATGCCTTTGAGGCTTGTTGCCGACGAAATCAAACACTCGCTGATGCGCAGATAAATCTCCGCCCTGATTTTCAGGGGAGTCAAAATCAGGCGATCAAGTGTAACATTAACAGAACCTTCCAGAGAATTTTCTACAGGAACCACACCCCAATCCACTGTACCTTTTTCCACTTCATCAAAAACCCGGGCGATTCCATTCTGGGGGAAAAATTGGCAGGAGTCTCCAAAATGCAGTTTGGACACCAAATGAGAAAATGTGGCTTCCGGCCCCAGAAAAGCAATTGTCGTTGGCCGCTGCAAATCGCGCGACGCAGAAACAATTTCCCGGAAAATCGCCTTTACTGCCGCAGGTCTGAGCGGTCCCGAATTTAACTCCTGCAAATAATTGTAAACTTTTGCTTCCTGAGAGGGATCATATACCTGTATTCCACCTTCTCCCTTAACTTTGCCTATCTGGACGGATATTTGCGATCGTTCATTTAAAAGACGGATGATTTCTTTGTCTTTCTCTTTCATTTTTCCTCTTAAGATTTCCAAACTTCGCGGCTTCATCATTTCATCTCCTCAATCACTGCGGCAATAAGTTTCGGTTGAATGCTTTTATCGATAAAAGGCATTCCTATTTTTTTCAACAAGACAAAATGAATGATATCACCTTTTTTCTTCTTATCCATCCGTAACCGGGCAATAATCTCATCGCGATCAAGAGACTTCGGTATTTTTACGGGAAGTCCCGCTTCGCTGATTAGAGTTTCAATACGCCTGGTTTCATCGCTTTTCAGATAGCCCATTTTTTCGGAAATACGCGCCGCCGCTATCATTCCCAAAGCAACGCCTTCGCCATGCGTTATAGTATATTGAGAAATTGTTTCCAGTGCGTGCCCCAGTGTATGGCCAAAATTAAGAATGCGCCTCAATCCCTGCTCTTTTTCATCAATCTCGACAATTGATTTCTTGATGCGGCAACAACTCTCCACAAGATTAAGCATCAGTTTCCGGTCTTTTGATTTTATCGCGTCCATGTTGCACTCCAGAGCACGAAACGTTTTTTCATCGTCGATAATTCCGTATTTAATAATTTCCGCAAGACCGTTGTTAAATTCTTTTTCCGGCAGCGTTTCCAAAAAACTCAAATTCGCGAACACGGCACGCGGCTGATAAAACGTCCCCAGCAAATTTTTCCCGTAAGGAAGGTCAATACCCGTTTTCCCGCCAATGCTGCTATCCACTAGCGCGACCAATGTGGTTGGAATCTGAATATAAGGAACACGGCGCATAAATATAGAAGCAACAAAACCGGCAATATCACCGACAACACCCCCGCCCAATGCAATAATACATGTCTCCCTGTCGGCTCCCGCCTCCATTAATTTTCCCGCGATATTAAGCACAGTATCAATATTTTTGGAAACCTCGCCTGCAGGAAATTCAATCAAAAACGCGTTTAATCCGATATCTTTCAAACCGGCAAGAAACTTTTGCCCGTAAAGACCGCCTACACAATTGTCAGTAATCACCGCGTAATATCCCGCCTTATGATTTTTAGCTATAAGTAGCATCGTCCGGTCCAGTATGTCCTTGCCGATGTGTATTTCATAAGATGATAAACACTTTTTATCCAGATTAACTTTTATCGTTCGCATATCCCACCCTTTCTTCCTTTACAAAAACACTCTAGTGCCTCATTACTGCGGCAAGCGCTCTTAATTCATCCATCATTTGGTAGAATTTCTCCGGCTTCAGAGACTGTGCTCCGTCGGAAACAGCTTTTTCCGGCTGCGGATGAACTTCCACGATAAGGCCGTCAGCGCCCACCGCAACCGCCGCGCGGGATAACGGAATAACATACTTCCAGTTACCGGCTGCATGGCTGGGATCAACAATAACCGGTAAATGCGTCAAGCTTTTCAACACCGGTACAGCGCTTAAATCCAGAGTGTTTCTCGTGGCCGTTTCAAAAGTTCTGATGCCTCGTTCACAAAGGATTACATTGGGATTTCCCTCGGAAAGAATGTATTCCGCGGACATTAGCAGCTCTTCGATAGTGGTCATCATGCCTCTTTTCAAAAGTACGGGCTTGCGAGAATGACCGACTTTTTTCAGCAAAGCGAAGTTCTGCGCGTTGCGCGCGCCGATTTGCAGCATATCGGCGTACGATTCCACAATATCAACATCAGCCGGATTAACCACTTCGGTAACTGTCGGGAGAGCTGTCCTCACGCTAACTTCATTTAATATTTTCAAACCTTCCTCCTCCATGCCCTGGAAACTGTATGGTGAAGTGCGCGGCTTGTAGGCGCCGCCCCTGAGAATCTGTGCGCCTCCTTTTCGGGCGACATAGGCGGACTCCAACAATTGTTCTTCGCTTTCAATCGCGCAGGGACCAGCTATTACCACGAATTCCGGCCCACCGATTTTAATCGAACCAACCGAAACGATGGAATTGCCTTCGTGCGATTCACGGCTCGCCAGTTTGTATGGCTTTAAAATTGGCATTGTTTTTTCCACTCCCGGTAAAGACTCGGCGTATTTGAGAATTTCCTTGTCACGATTATCGCCGACTGCCCCGATGATTGTCCTTTCAACGCCGATTGAAGGATGCGCTTTATATCCGACAGACTCGATCCAGTGAACCACATCTTCAATTTGTTTTTCGGTAGCATGATTTTTCATTACAATGATCATTATTTTCTCCTCCTTAATAATAAAAAAGGCCATGGCTTTTGCCGCCATGGCCTTAAAAACAGTAAAGCCATGGAAGCTCTTTCGATCTACCCATGGCTGTTTTGGTTTATTTTACCTTAACAAGTCCTCTTCAGCGACGGGCAGACCAATGTAAAATAGGTATAAAACCAATAACCATAAATATTGTTATTTACATTTAGTTTTCTGTCCATCATGAAAAACCTATCCTTTATTATAAGACTTCATAATTAAACTAAAAACATTTGTCAAGCGAAATTTTTAAAACGGATTATATTCACGGCATTTGATGAGATTGAGGTCGTTCCGGATTAAATTAAATAAGAACTGTGAACGGATAGCATTTCGAAATGGTATGATAACTGTTGTTATCCTTTATAGGCTAACATCGTGCCGCGGCAACTGGGCGTATTGCATAGGCAAGCATGTTCCTTCTTGAGCTTTTGTGTTATCCGGCCATCGATGATCAGACCATAATCGTAAAAGAGCTCTTCACCGACTTTGATGTCACGCAGGGCTTTAAGAAAAACGCGCATGCCATCCTGTTCGGCTTCCAGATTAGGTTCGCAGGAGTGATTGATCCATTTGGCGGTATTGCCATCTTGTTTGGCATCGATGACGTGCCCGTCGTCCAGGTGGAAATAGAAGGTGTGGTTGGGTTGGCTGGGATCATGGGGGTGGAGAGCCTGAGCCCTCCGCCATGTAATGATCTTACCCTTATACTCCAGCACTCTATCGCCGGCCTTGATGGGACGGATGGCGTAGATGCCCTTGCCGTGGATACCCGACTCGCGCACCTGCGTGCGGCGGCCGCAGGCTTTCGCACGGGCCATTCGAGCAGATTGTTTGAATTTATTCTTGTCTTGTGTCAAGTAGGAAGCTTCCTAGTATGAGATTGGCGTATATATAAACAATGAGCACACCGGTCAAGAAAATTTTGAGGTTGCCTTCTGCTTGTTGAAGCTCTCCGCGGCATGTCGCGAAGAGCTTCAATTCTTAAGTAATTACATGATTCAACAATAGCTTGCTTACCCCTAAAGCCGGGGTATTTACTCGCTTACGAATTCAATGTATTTATTATTACATCATAACTGCAGGAATTATCACAGGAAAATGATTCCTCGTCAGGAAATACTAATTTTTCTTTCTTGACAAAGGTTGCATGATTTGACTACTTAAAAACGTTTCAAAAATCTTATCAAAAGTGAGTAGCACATGGAAACATTTTTCGATCCAAAATCAGTTGTTGTCATCGGCGCCTCAAATACCCCCTTCAACCTGGGAGCCACGATCTGCATCATGCTGAAGGATTATCTCAAGTATACGGGGGCCGTATACGCGTTGAATTCAAAGGGGGAAGTTGTGAATGGCTACCCGGGATATTCGTCATTACTTGATCTCCCGGAAACACCCGATCTTGCAGTAATCATCGTAGCCGCAAAAAACGTTCCCGGCATTATCAGGGATTGCGCCCGCAAAGGAATCAAACGGATAATCATCGAGAGCGCCGGTTTTTCCGAAGGCGGTCAAGACGGAAAGGCAATGCAGCGCGAAATCGACGATGTCGCCAAGGCTAACGGAATCCGTATAATGGGGCCGAACTGCCTGGGGACATTAGACACCCGCAAAAAATTCTGCTGTTTCTACGGCGTCAACCCAAGCCTGGTCGAAATGAACCAGATTTTTGAGGCCCCGGGCACTATTTCCTATATCATCCAGAGTGGCGGCATTGCTGTACTGGTCATGGAGTCACTTTATTACGACCTCGTCGGTGTGAACAAAGTTGTCAGTATCGGCAACAAATGCGATGTGGATGAGGCAGATCTCATCGATTATTTTCAACATGACGAGACGGAAGTCATTGGCATATATCTGGAAAATGTGGCTAATGGCCGCAAACTAATGGAAGCCGCCAAAAAATCGCACAAGCCGATCATGATCTACAAGGTGGGCCGAACCACGGAGGGTTCCATGGCCGCCATGTCTCATACGGCTGGGATGGCCAACAATGATTGTATCTTCGAGAGCGCCTGCAAACAGGCGGGGATCATCCGTCTTAAATCTATCGATGAACTCCATTCTCTTCCCAAGATATTCACAGAAATGCCTCTTCTGAAAGGAAAGCGGATTGCAATGTTTACAAATTCCGGGGCATTCGGCAGCATCAGTGCGGACCTGCTGGTGGAAGCGGGTTTGCAGGTGGTACGCCTATCCTCGCAGACACAGGAAAAGTTGAAAAAAGCCGGACAGGTCTTTAATGTTAAAAACCCAGTGGATATCGGTCCAGCTCCGCCGCAGACATATCTTGATATCTTCGAGATCCTTCTTTCCGCGGACGAGGTAGACGGACTTTTACCCCTTCTAAGTGTCTGGCAACCTTTCGTGATCGATACCCTCTTGGAACTGATGAAGATTTGCAAGCATTACGATAAACCAGCCGCAGTCTACACACCAAACGCTATCGCCAAGTCCATTGCCATTCGCGCCAAGCACCATATCCCGATATTCGAAACAGCGGAACAGGCAGTGCGGGCGCTATCCGTTTCAAATTACTATTATGAGTCCCTGCTGAAAAGAAATTTTATTGCATCAGGTATAGACGCAGGCGACAAAAAGCTCATCCGTAGCGAGGAGAATGTCGCATTGTGACAACTACCCAAACGTTAAAGAACGAAAATGTTGTGAAGGAACTTTTACTTAAAAGCCATCAAAGGCAGCTGGCAGACCTTACAGGAACATGAATCCAAGCGTATTATCGCAACGGTTGGTATTCCCGTAATGAAAACAGTCGAATTGAAAAGTATTTATGCGGATATTTGTTGATGCGGACGCATTTCCGAACGTAATTAAGGATATTTTGATTAAGGCCTCTTTACGCCTGAATGTGCCGCTGGTTTTTGTCGCGAATAAACCTTTGCGGCTGGACAAGCACGCCCATATTTCAATCATTTTGGTTCCTGATGGTCCCGATGTGGCCGATGATCGCATTGCAGAACTAGTGCAACAGGGTGACCTCGTAATCACAGCCGATATCCCGCTTGCCGATCGGGTGGTCACCCAAAAAGCGTTTGCGATGAACCCCAGAGGGAAACTCTATACCGAACACAATATCAAAGACCGGCTGGCCATGCGTGATTTGCTCAATGAACTGAGAAACAACGGCACGATAACAAGCGGCATCTCCGCTTTCAACGCAAAAGACCGCCAGGCCTTTGCCAATCAACTGGATAGCTTTTTAATCAGGCAACTTAAATCAGAAAACTCAACGAAATAAAAATGTATGCATTGAAGCTCTCTTAAGGCAAGCCGCGGATAATCTTCGATTCTTAAGGAGAATTATAACTCTGTAATAACTCGCTTACCCAAAAGCCGAGCGAAGGTGTTTGCTCGCTTACGAATTTATATAACCCCTCTCTTCCTTGCCAGAGTAAGCATCTGCTCAGAGGAATTTTTCGGAGGGACTTTTCTCTTCTCCTGGGGTTTCTTTTCAAGGATAATCGCGTCGGAGGGGCAGGTAATAACGCAGAGCCCGCAACCGATACATCTATCGTAATCAATTACGGCGATTCCTTCATTATCAATTGCAATAGCATCCATCTGGCACCTATCGATGCAGATTTCGCATCCGGAACAGTTTTCACCGGTCACTGCGGCCTGATGGTTGGAATAGACTAAATCGGCTGGTTTCGGATCTAATTTTATCGCTCTTAAAACTCCGCAACAATCACCACAGCAGTTACATATGCCACCGGGGTTCTGTGAAGTTGCCGGTTGGGTAACCAGACCGGCCTTCTGCGCTTCGGTCAGGATAGCTACACCTTCATCATACAAAATTTCCCGCCCCATCTTATTATCAAGATAATATTTTGCCATAGACCCGAACATAAAACATACCTCAACGGGCTTTGCGCATGCTTGACCAATAACCGACTTGCTTTTTCTGCAAATACAATCCGTTATTACAATAAGGTCGACATTCGAAAGAATTGCGCAGGCATCATCAAAAGCGGCCACATGCCTCTTTACATCTATTGATTCACGGACTGGTATGGTTCGCAGGAAAAGACCGCCGCTACCGGCAATCGCCTTCTTAAAACCCTCCTGAAAATATTTTTCAAATGAAATGACTCTCTCTTTACTGAGCTTTTTGATCTGAAATTCAAGAAGCCCATGCATAAAAGGAATAGCTCCGTATTTAATTTCGTTACCCTTCTTTAATCTGAAAAGCAGCCCCTTGGCTGCCATATCTTCAAGCTGGCGCGCAACTTCAGCAGGATATTTCTCCAGCCTTTCGGCTATAGATTCGGAGGTCTCGAGCATAGGCGTCATATTTGTGAAAAGCTCGGCCTCATCTTTTGTGAATAAATCTTTTAAAATCTCTATTTCGATGCCTGATTCAGTTGCCGGAAAACCGAGCGAATAAGTATCAAGTTGTTTTTGGAGTTTCCTGTAGAGCCCTTCTTCCATAATCATCTCCTTCATTTAAGTCATTGGCTGATCGCAACAATTCCGTTATGCTCAACCATCATGTATTTAATCATGTTTCTTTGCGTATATCATATTAACTTACCGGATAGAATAATTTTTCACGAAGATGAATATTTTGCCGCCAGAGTTTCCAACTCATCCCAGCGCCGGTAAGCATCTGCAAGTTTTACATCCAGAACTTCAAGTTGCTGATTGACGGCCTGCACCTGCGCCGTACTATTATTTTTGTATAATTCCGCAGAATTCAGAATGCCGATTAACTCAGTTTTTTGAACTTCTAAAACTTGAATCTGCTCCGGCAGCTCTTCGAGTTCGCGTGTTTCTTTAAAAGATAATTTACTTTTTTCTCTGTGTTGCTTTTTTTGTTTAACTGTTTTATCTTTCGGAACAACCTTTGATTGGCCGATATTGGCATCTCTTTGTCTGATCCAGTCGTCATAGCCACCGATATATTCCTGCAATCGTCCATCACCTTCAAGAACAATGGTCGAGGTGACAACGTTATTGAGAAACGTCCGGTCATGGCTGACAAGCAAAATGGTACCGTTGTATTCCAAAAGGCGATCCTCCAAAAGTTCCAGCGTTTCCGTGTCGAGATCATTGGTTGGTTCATCCAGCACCAGAACATTGGATGGCATGGCAAAGAGCCTGGCCAGAAGCAGACGGTTTCGTTCGCCGCCGGAAAGAGAGGATATGGGCGCGAGAATCTGCGCGGGCTGGAAAAGGAAATTCTGCAGATAACCGACGATATGCTGGGGGGTGCCGTTGATGAAGATTGTATCACTGCCGCCTGCGATATTATCCTTTAGGGATTTACTCTCGTCGAATTGCGCGCGCAGTTGATCGAAATAGGCAATCGCAATCCCTGTGCCCAACTTTATGTTTCCGCTGGAGGAAAGAAGTTCGCCCAGCAATACTTTGATCAATGTGGTTTTACCGGAGCCATTGGGGCCTATGATGCCAACCCGGTCGCCGCGTAAAATCGTGGTAGAAAAGGCATCAATAATTTTCTTATCATTATAAGCAAAGCTGATATTTATGGCATCAACCACCAGCTTGCCGCTACGCCGGGCTTCCGAGATCACTAACCGGACGTTTCCCTTCCCTTCACGTCTGTGCGCGCGCTCCTCGCGCATTTGCGCAAGTGCGCGCACCCGGCCCTCATTGCGCGTTCGTCTGGCTTTGATGCCCTGCCGCACCCAAATTTCTTCTTTAGCCAGCTTTTTGTCGAATGTCTGCCACTGCTTTTCTTCAGCATCAGCGATGCCCTGGCGGCGCGTAAGATATGTCGCGTAATTGCATGAAAAGGAAAAAAGATTGCCCCGGTCTATTTCCACAATACGAGTGGCAATTTTTTGCAGAAAAGTCCGGTCATGCGTTACAAACATCAATGTTTTATCAAAGCTTTGCAAAAAATCTTCCAACCAGAGAATGGAAGTGATATCCAAATGATTGGTGGGTTCGTCCAAAAGCAGAATATCAGGATCGGCGGTGAGCGCGCGTGCCAGCAATACCCGCCGTTTTAGTCCCGCCGATAAAAACCGGAACTCAAGGTTTTCATCCAGCCCGACGCGCGAAATGACCGCTTCAACTCTTTGATGAAACTGCCACGCGCCTGCCACTTCCAGTTCGTGCTGAACTTTTTCTATTTTATTCAGCAGTGTTTGATCACTGCTGTCTGCCATCTGTATGGTCAAATCATGATAAGCCCTCAGTAAATCCAGATGTTTTTGACCGCCGGATGCCACCACATCATAGACACAGCCAGAGATGTCCTCAACGTCCTGAGGCATTAAGGAAATTCGCGCATTTTTATCACGAATAATTTCACCTGAATCCTGCGCAATGTCGCCATGCAGCAGTTTCATCAGCGTGGACTTACCCGAACCGTTTCGTCCCAGAAGCCCGATTCGTTCACCTGCTTCAATCTGCAGTGACGCACCATCGAGCAGAAGCGGCCCGCCAAAACTAACCGTGATATTATTAATCCATATTAATGCCATAAAATCTTTTCTGTTTACGATTGTTTATTTTCGAATATAAATATTTGGATAAACCAAGACATGCTTCAAGCGATCATAAAAACCCGCCTTAGACGCAAGTACTTGTTATCGCAAATCTTGCGTTTCGCCGAGCTTTATTAGACAAAACACTTTCAATGGCCGCTCAAATGGATTTTATCGGAAAACAGGCCATTTAATCCCTGCATTTGACTCAGTTTACTACGCAGATCAAAAGGGTCGGGTCTGTATTTGATTTTCTGTAATTGCTATCTTCCCCGGAGAATTATCGCCTCTACTTTCCCACGTCTTCATTTACTTTTTCTTCATCTACTTTTTTCGCAGCTTCTTCGGCAGCTTTATTGGCTCGGCTCATCGCGTCAGAGGCCTGTTTGGCTTTTTCTATGGCCGGCTGTGCCTGCTGTGCGCCGCCCATCATAACTGTGGCCATCGGCTTGGCAAAATATTTCGACCAATAAATTAACGCTACTATGATAAGCGCAATTATAAAAATCAGAACCCATTTCGAAGTACCTTTTTCATTCTTCATTGTTTTATCCTCCGTGAAAGCAAGTATATATCTTTTCAAAAACTTTAATTTTAGTCCTTTTAAAATACCGGCTCCCGTATAAAGAGCAGAAAAAAGATAGTTTTGATCGTCAAACTGCTTCTAAAGATATGGTGACATAGTCTTCAAGCACATAGGAACATAACTCTATAGACACCGAAGTAGCCATAACGATATAGTATTGCAAAATACTTATGTTTATTATAGGCATAAAAATATAAATAGTGTCAACTATTTATTGAAGCTCTCCATGGCAAGTCAAGGAACTATATAATTTAGTATTCGCCCGCTTACCTTAAAGATCGCTATGGATAATGCGTTCGCTACCGACTTCATATAGAATAAGGAGTACAAGGCAACATGTCGCAAATCTATCAATATAAATTAACGGTCACTGAAGATGCCCTGGATGTGAACGGCCACGTAAACAATCTCGAGTATTTGCGCTGGATGCAATTAGCCGCTGTTCTTCATTCCGATAGTCAGGAATGCACCGAAGCCACGAAAGCTGCCGGCGCAACCTGGGTTGTCCGGACACATCATGTTGAATACTTACGCCCCGCGTTCGCCGGAGAACACATTATCGTATTGACGTGGGTATCCGACTTTCGCCGGGTGCAATCTCTCCGTAAATACAGAATCATTCGCGTCGAAGATAATGCTGTTCTTGTCAAAGGTGAAACCGACTGGGTTTTCGTTGATGCCAATACAGGCCGGTTGCGTTCGATACCCCAAAATGTTATTAACTCCTTTATAGTGCTGCCAAAAGATAAGGAATCAGAAATTCTTAATCGTATAAAACATTTTGATATCTGCGAAGAAAGAAAACAGGAAGAGGATGCCGGAAGTTGACTCACACATGCCCCTGCGCCGGATTTACCAATTGATGAAATAGCCGGATTAGCTACCTTTCTTTCAAAGATGAATTGATTATTTCATTGATTTTGCGGGCGGCCGCTTCAGGATCAGGAGATGCGCAAATCGCCGATACAACAGCAATGCATTGGGCGCCGGCCATTACAATTTCGCTTACATTGGATTCGTTGATCCCGCCTATCGCGACCAGTGGATGCCTGCTAAAAGCTTTGATTCTGGCAAGACCTTCTAAGCCCCACGCGTCTTTTGTATCGGTTTTGGTTGGCGTGGCAAAAATCGGACTGACGCCTATATAACTGACATCAAGTTTTTGACTTGCCACAACATCTTCCCATGTTTCCACGGATAGGCCTATTATCGCTTTTTTCCCCATAATTTTTCGGACAATTTCATAAGGCATGTCTTCCTGTCCGATATGCACGCCTTCGGCACCGCAGGCCACAGCCACATCAACACGGTCATTTATTATGAGCGGAACTTTATACGGCTCTAAAAGTTGTTTGATCCTTCCGGCTTCTTCCACAAAAGAACGTGTGGATATTTCCTTTTCGCGCAATTGCACAAATGAGATGCCACCTTTAAGCGCCTGAATAATAATTTCTTCCAGAGGCCTTCCTCCGCATAAACCGCGATCAGTAACCAAGTATACCCCCCGCATAATTAATCCTCAACTTTTAAACGAAGGACGATATCATCTTCAGACAAGCGATAAAGATAATCCAGAAAATGAGTCTGAAGGCTGCCGGGTCCCATGGCAACTTCGGCGGCCATTTCCCCTGCAATCCCCATCACCGCCATGGCTTGCGCCGTCGCGACAAAAGGCTGTTTTTCTACCGTCGCAAAGGCTCCGCATAAGGCCGATGCCGTGCAACCTAATCCCGTGACTCTGGACATCAAAGGATGGCCATTTTTAATTTTCATAATATTTTCTTTATCGACAATATAATCAGTCGCGCCGCTGATGCAGATGATGCATTTATGAATTTCACTCAGTTTTCGCGCTACATCGATTGCCGCCTCCGAAGAAGCTGCGCTATCTACTCCCTTTGTTCTGGCTTTGTCATCGTAAAGAGCCATGATCTCCGAAGCGTTTCCTCTAATGACAGCCGGCGGTCCGCTATTAATCAGATCTCTCGCGGTGTTAGTCCTATAAGCGGTAGCGCCGGCACCAACGGGGTCCAAAATAACAGGAATGCCTTTTTTGCCGGCCTGTCGAACGGCTTTAAACATTGAGGTTATCCAGCTTTGGCTTAATGTGCCGATGTTGATCACTAAGGCTGAAGCAATATTGACCATTTCCTCGACTTCTTCTTCCGCATGCGCCATCACCGGAGACGCCCCGATCGCAAGCAGCGCATTGGCTGTATTATTCATGACCACATAATTGGTAATGTTATGCACAACCGGTGATTGATGACGAATCAATTCCATTGACCTGTAAATTTCAGCCGCTGTTAATCTCATACTTTTCTATTCCTTATATTTTTATTGTATGTAAACCACTCTAATTTGTAAATATTTGTTTTTTGTTTACCTCATATCCATAACGTTTTGCGTTCAAAAAATAACGCAACGGCGATGCCAATAAAGTTAATCGAAAAAGGCAACACGTTATAAAAAAACCCCTTCCGTCATAACCAGCCGAAAAGGGTTGTTACATCAACAAACTCTCCCTACGCTGGCATTATCCAGATCAGGTTCAACGGGTATAATCTCAGATCCGGTTTATAACCTATAAGGTCACGCGTGCCGGGCCACCCCTTTTTTTATAACTTATCAAAATAAATAAAATTAGTCAACCCGCATCAAATAATCTTTCAAATAATCTTTCTTGACTCCGATGATTATTTAATTATATTAGTTAAACGTTATTTTCTGATTTCTTTTTTTTCGGGTCGCAGAATCCTGAACTTATGAAAATAAAAACATTTATCCTTGTTCTCTGTTCATTTTTTGTAATCTTATTTACCGAAAGTGATACACAAGCAGACCAATCGCAAAACAACCAGTTTTATTCTTATATCAGGCAGGGAATTGATAAAGCTTTTAATCTGGAAACAGACAGCGCTAATGAATATATAAAGAAGGCTGTGGAACTTGAGCCGGAAAATCCCGCCGGATACGCTTATCTGGCAATGCTCCACCTGAGTTCCTACGAAATGAGCTTTGAACTGAATGACAGGAATGCTAATCAGGAAGCGCTACTGTACTACGCTAAAGAAGCTATCACAAAAGGAGAAAAAAGGATCAGGAATAATCCTCATGATAGCCAGGCTTATTTTGCCATGGCATTGGCTAAAATCGCCAAAATTCAATGGGCGATTCATCAAAAACATTATTTTACTATAGCCCAGGAAACATCTAATATATGGGATTATCTGGAGAAAGCGAACCAGGGAAATCCACAAAATTATGACGTATGTTTTCTCATTGGCCTGCTTCATTATCATCTCTATCATCTCCCTGGCTTTATTCGTTTTCTGTCTTCGTCTTTCATTGTTGCCGGAAGCCGGGAAAAAGGACTTCAGGAACTGGAACTGGCGGCACAAAAGGGAGACCTGCTGAGAGAACTGGCGCAGGCCGAACTTTCTTCGGCTTATTTGAATTTTGAACAACACCCGGCAAAAGCTCTGCCTTTTGCCCAGGAATTAAATAAAAGATTTCCGAACAATTATAATTTCTCTTTTGTTCTGGGCAGCATTTATTCCGACCTTCATCGCTACGAGGAAGCCTCTGAAATCGCCCGGGAAATTGAAATAAATATTCAGGCTGGCACTCCTCCCTTTGTCGCCCAGCTCCAACCCCGTTATAATCAGTTAATGGGTAGAATCCTTTTTAACCAGGGAGAATACGACAAATCCATGGAATATTTATATAGTGTCCTGACGGATACATCATTTTATAATGCTCGATCGAGAGTCTGGACTTTTGTTCGTCTGGGAATGATCAATGACATTCGCAAAAAAAGGACACAGGCTCTGGAATACTATCAAAAGGCTTTGGAAGTGGAAGAAGGAGAAGGCAGCGCCCGGACAGAAGCAAAAAAATATCTGAAAATTCCCTACGTGCCTGTAACAAACTAAACTTTTAATATCCATGATCAGGTATAAAGAGGCGGCGCGCCTCATCTTCTATAGCCAGGATTTCCTTGACATACAAAGCTGAGTTTCTTATAGTCAATCTATAAGATAATGCTTTAAGATAACGCTTTTTCAAAGCAAACACTGTTTTATAGGTTAACCCTTCGTAAGTATGGATTTGATTGAACTCCATTAAAACTTAATTAAACAAACAAGGAGTGGCATATGTATGAGCAAACATTGTTAAAACCTTTAAGAATCGGCAAATATGATCTCCCCAACCGTATCTTTATGGCTCCCATGACCCGCAGCCGTGCAGATAACCCGGAAAATGCCCCGACTCCTCTGCACGCATTGTACTATTCCCAACGCGCCACGGCCGGACTTATTATTACAGAAGGTTCACAAATTTCCAGACAGGGTGCAGGCTATATCAATACTCCTGGAATTTACAGCGCCGCACAGATAGAGGGTTGGCGGCTGGTCACGAAAGCGGTGTATGAAAAAGGCGGACATATCTTCCTGCAGATCTGGCATGTGGGTCGCGTTTCGCATCCCGATTTTCACGACGGCATGTTACCTGTCGCGCCATCAGCCATCAATCCGCATGACCGTTCATATACACCGTCAGGCTTTAAGGAAACGGTCACCCCGCATGCATTGATGATCGACGAGATCCACGCAATCGTCCAGGACTTTAAAAAAGCGGCCGTGAATGCAATTTCGGCAGGGTTCAATGGTGTTGAGATCCACTCCGCCAATGGCTACCTTATCCACCAGTTCTTCACAAACTGCTCTAATACCCGCACCGATGCCTATGGCGGCAGTCACGAAAACAGAGCTCGCTTCTTCTTCGAGGTACTGGATGCAGTGGGTGAATCAATCGGCTTTGAAAGAGTCGGTATACGACTCAATCCTTCAGCCCATGGATTTTTCGGCATAACCATTGATCAAGACACAATTCCCACTTTTGAGCATGTTGTCGGGCGCCTCAACGATTATCCGAATCTGGCCTATGCGCACCTGGTCGAGCCTATGCTTCCGGTTGATAATGTTCCTTACGCGGTCAAGGACATAGCCAAACATTTTCGGCCATTATACCGCGGGAAATTTGTAACAAACTGTGGATATACTGCTGAAAGTGCAGATCGTGTCATTGCCGGGGGAACTGCCGATGCCGTGTCGTTCGGCAGCGCCTATATAGCTAATCCCGATCTGGTGGAGCGTATCTCACAAGGCTTGCCCTGGGCAAAACCGGATGCCAACACCTATTACACACCGGGACCCAAGGGATATACGGACTACCCGGCCGTGCCAAAAAATGTTGCCGACTGAAGATCATGCTGAAACGGATTATTCAATCCTTTATCTTAAATCGGATGCACATTACAGTAAGTGCCCCGGCGATCATGTGGTGCTGGTCCGGATTTCTAAAGATGCGGTTTCGCAGCATCGATTATCTGATCATCACCCTGGCAGTAGCCTGCATCTGTCAATGGAATCGTCTTACCGACGTGAGAGAGGACGCGCTGAATTGCCCGGACGATCTGAAGGACGCTCAAACCAAAAGCGGCGTCATCAAGGTCTTTTGTTATGCGGGCGGAACAATCGCCATATTGCTGGCGCTCTTTACCGAACCTTCATGGAGACTTGCGGGGCTGGTCGCCTTCGGCGCGGCTGTCGGATATTTTTACAACACGCCACTGTTACCCTCCTGGCCGCATCTGCGGCTTAAAAACCTGTTCATCATCAAAAACTTGAGTTCGGGTGCGGGATGGTCTCTCGGCCTGCTGGTTTTTCCGATGCTGCGCGCGCATGCACAACCGGATGGGCTCTTCCTCACGGCATTCGTCTATATGTTCGCGATGGTCATGACCTATGAAATCATGTGGGATATGCGCGATGTAGAAGGCGATACCCGGGCAGAAATCAGGACTTTGCCGGTTGTACTTGGAATTAACAATGCCAGGATCTATACCGCCATGCTACAGTTCCTCTGTCTCGGCATTATCATCAGCGGCCTTGCCAATGCCCGCTTGACGCCCGTATGGTCGCTTTACCTTCTCCCAAGCATAATGCTTCTTACATTGATCATCTTTTTTCCGCGGCTAATCAGACACAACCGTAACCTTTCGCATATGCTGGTCATTGCACTGAGCTGTTTTGCATGTCTTGGCCGTTTTCTGGCAATGAGATTCGCGTAAAGATTTAATCACCTTACAACTCAACACACAAGATCAATATTTACCTTCATCACTGCTTTTTTTATCATCTCCGGCTTATCCGCAATCTGCAATCCGGGCATGTGCGCATCGCAAGGCCAAAACATGGCAAATATTCCCGGATACATATTGAGATCGGAACCTGTTTGCAGTGGTCTTTCATAACATAAAGCATCTTCAATAGTATCGTAAGGTTTAATGATCTTTAAAGCTTGTACGGGATACCATTCTATTTTCTCACCTTTAGTAATGGTAGTATGAATATCAATATATTTTTTATGTGATTCCAGTTCAGCTTCCGGAGCATTCGGACTGATAGTTTTGTAACTAAATACTTTAAGAATTATATCATCACCTTTAATCTTTTTTTCCATGGTGAGCGCATTTTCGTTTAAAGCCAGTAATTCAACAAAGATATTTTCCCAGACAGAATTTCTAAAATAAATTTGCCAATTATCAAGACAATCAATAATCATATATTCTCTTAATCCGAGATTAATAGTGCTCTGATGATTTCGCCTTACCTTTAAAAATGCGGTAAACAAAAATCGTGTAGGCGATTACCACCGGCATTCCGATCAGTGCGATGACGCTCATCAATTTCAGCGTTTGTAATCCAGTGGAACTGTTATAAATCGTTATGCTCAAATTTTGATCATTGCTTGCTTTGATCAGATTGGGAAAATGAACTGCCGCTATGGCAAGCCACAATCCAATAAAAGCAAATGACGATTCCCAGAACGGGGAAGAGTCATTTTTATGTTTGACGGAAAAGGATATTGCCGAAAGCCACAGCACAGTCCATAAAACGGCCATATAGAATAACCAGTTGGACGTGATATCTCGAAACGTAAAGGCTATGGTCAGAAAATAAACAATAGCGGTTATCAGGTTTACCCGCATTAGAATGCTGACTGCGCGAAAAGACCGCTCTTGTAATTCGCCTTCAGTCTTCATTACGGCGTAAGAAGCCCCCTGCAAGAGAATAGCTGTAAACCCGGTAATGCCAAATAAAAGAGGCACGGGTCTAAGCAGTGTGAAAAAGTTTCCGGTAAATTCCATTTTATTATCCAGCGGCACTCCGTAAACAACATTACCCAGAGCCACGCCAAATAACAGGGCTGCCGCGGCACTGCCCGCAAAGAAAGACTTTTCCCAGATTGCAGCTCCGGCCCCGGCATTATCCTGCGAGCGAAATTCAATCGAAACAGCCCGAAAGATCAGAGCGAATAAAACAAGCATCATCGCCAGATAAAAGCCGGAAAAGGCCGTGGCATAGGCTTGAGGAAAGGCCGCAAACAGCGCGCCGCCGCCGGTGACCAGCCAGACTTCATTGCCGTCCCAGACAGGCCCGATAGAATTAATTAAAATATCTTTTTCCTCTTTTGTCTTGCCGATAAAGGGCATCAGCGCTCCTATACCCAGATCAAATCCATCCAGAAGAGAGTAGCCTGTAAACAATATCAGAATAAGAACGAACCAGAGTTCCTGAAAATTCCTTATGTTTTCCATTTATTTTGCCTCCAGAGTAATTTCAATTCTAAACATATTCATTATTCCGCCGGACCCTTTTGAACAATTTTTATAAACAGTTTAATAAACATTACCGCCATCAGTAGATAAATAAGGAGAAACATAAGCAGGCTGAATGCTATATCACCGGCGCTGACTACTACTGACGCGGCATCAGCGGTCTTCATCAGCTTATAGATTATCCACGGTTGGCGGCCTACTTCCGCCGCTATCCATCCTGTCTCATGAGCAATATGCGGTAGCGGTATCAGGAAAGGCAGGGTGGAAAGATATAATTTATTTTCATATATTTTTTCAGTCCAAAGCAGATACGCGCCCAGCAATCCAAACGCGATTAAAAGCATGCCAATACCTGCCATGATATGATAAACCTGAAACACAAAGTTAACCGGCGGCCAGTTCTCTTTCGGGAAAGCCTTCAATCCTTTTATTTCCGAGTTCCAGTCAAAGTCATATAGAAAGCTCAGGGCTTTGGGGGCGTAAATTCCATAGGTTTTTTCGTTTTGCTCATCGACAAATCCTACGGCATAAAGCGGCACGCCTTTAGCTGTGTAAAAATGCCCTTCAAACGCAGCCGCTTTTTCCGGCTGCATGTTGATGACTTCAATCGCGTGAATGTGGCCTGTTGCCAGTTGCAAAAGCGGTGTAATTGCAAAAAGGATTATGCCGATCTTCAGCATTGTTCTGGCCTTCTGGCCGTGCAGGCCTTTTCTGACATAATACCCGGCAATACCTGCTGCCATTACCGCGCCGGTAATCCATGAAGCCATTACTGTGTGACAAAATCTGATAATTGTTGACGGATTAAAAACGGCACCGGTAAAATTGATGAGATTAATTTTCCCCGCTTCATTTATCGCGTAGCCTGCGGGAGTCTGCATCCAGGAATTGGCAACCACTATCCAGAAAGCGGAAAGGTGACCGCCCACAAATACCAGAAGGGCAGATAACCAGTAAACCTTCGGGGAAACTTTATCACGGGCAAAAATAAGCACTCCGAGAAATACCGATTCCAGAAAAAAAGCTATAACACCTTCGGCCGCCAGTATCGGCCCGAAAACATCTCCCACTGCCCGGGAATATCCCGACCAGTTCGTTCCAAAAGAAAATTCCATAACAATGCCCGTTGCCGCACCCATTACGAAAATCAGACCGAGAAGTCTGACCAGAAAATCAGATATCTTTTTAAATGTCTCATCTTTTTTAATCAGATAAATGGTTTCGGATATGAGGATAATGAGGGAAGTCCCCAAAGTCATGGCTGGAAAGAGAAAATGGAAGCCTACAGTAAAGGCGAACTGGATGCGGGAAAGGAGTAACGCGCTCATAAACACCTCCATGTTTTTATGGATAATATTAACTAATAGAATATAACTTTTCAATAACTTAATGTTTGACTATCATTTGACACGTTATTATATTATCATAAAATTAACAAAACAGCACAGGAGATATTTTTATGGCCAACCTTATTAAATGCAAAGCGTGCGGTTATGTAACCAAAGAAGGCAAGATAAAAGATGTATGCCCTGCATGCGGAGTGCCCGCAAAAATGTTTGAGCCCTATGCCGATCCGATATCGGAAAAGAGACGGAAGATCCTGATGCTGCACATTCATCCCATCATCGTGCATTTTCCACAATCTTTTACTTTTACGCTCTTTGTTCTTGCTGTTTTATCTTTTATTGCACCACCTCAAATTAATGAAGTTTTGAATTGTACAATACGATTGATTTCACCTGCTCTTCCTTTTTTTATTATTCTGGCCATGCTAACCGGACTTGTTGACGGCAAAATCAGATTCCGGAAAGTAACGACACTTTTTTTGAAAAAGAAAATCATATTCGGGCTGAGTCTCCTGTTTACATCTATTCTGATTGCCGCCGTTGCTTTGGAATTGCAGTTGTTGTCCACACCCGTAATGGCATTATTAACATTACTGGCCATAATAGCTTTGGGATTTAGCACTGTGCTGGGATTGATTGGCGGCGAATTGCTGGAAGCAAAATTCCCCGGCTGATTCCCATGATCATATATGAGCGTTCGATTTTTGTAAGGAACATCTCTTTTTATTACATTATATTGACCCGGAAAAAAATTCATACATGAAAGAATTCTTACAGAGAAATAACTGGGATATAGTAATTACCGGTGGAACGCTTATAACCATGTCCGCCGGAATGGAAATTATCAAAGATTCCTTTGTCGGCATTAAAGACGGTCTTATTGTCGCAGTGGGCCAACATATCGATGGCGGATGCGCAGCTTTTCATGCCCGAGAAACTATAGATGCCTCCGGTTGCATCGTTATGCCCGGATTAGTCAATACGCATACGCATCTGCCGATGGTTTGCTTTCGGGGAATGGCCGATGATTTGCCATTAATGGATTGGCTGACGGGGCATATTTTTCCGGCGGAAGCGCGTTTCATCAATAAAAAAACTGTTTCCGGCGGAGCCACTCTTGCCATGGCGGAAATGATTCTCTCAGGCACAACAACTTTTTGCGACGGTTATTTCTTTGAAAACACCATTGCGGAGGCTCTGTGCGCTGCCGGAATGCGCGCTGTTGTCTCGCAGGGTTTTGCTGATTTTATCATGCCGGACAAGCCCTCAATCGAAAAAATGATGACTGCGGCTCAACGTTTCGTAAAACGCTGGCTTCCCCACGCACCGCTCATTACACCGGCATATTTCTGTCATTCTCCCTATACCTGTTCTCCGGAAACACTTATCCGCGTAAAGGAAGCCGCGCGTGAAGACGGTCTTTTATACCTGATTCATTTGCTCGAAACCAAAGATGAGACAAGCACTATTTTGAATCGTTATGGCAAAAATCCCGTACGGCATCTGCTTGATCTGGGGGTTCTGGATGAACAAACCATTGCCGTTCACTGCAACTGGCTGGATAAAGAAGATATGGCTGTTTTTGCCGATCTGGGCGTTAAGGTTTCGCATAACCCGGAAAGCTCCATGAAGCTGGCGGCAGGTGTCGCCCCTGTTCCCGAAATGCTGAGACATGGGATAACTGTAGGAATCGGAACAGACGGATGCGCCAGCAATAACGATCTGGATATGTTTCGAGAGATGGACACAACGGCAAAGATTCATAAAGTAACTTCTCTTAACCCAATAATTATGAACGTGGAAACAGTTTGCAAAATGGCCACCATTGACGGAGCAAAAGTGCTGAGAATGGATAAATTGATTGGTTCTGTAGAAACAGGGAAGAAGGCCGACATCATCATGGTGGATATGAATCAGCCTCACCTCACCCCACTTTACAACTGCTATTCTCAACTTGTGTATGCCGCGCGCGGCGCGGACGTTAAAACCAGCATTATCAACGGCAGGATCGTAATGAAAGACCGACAACTCTGCACGATTGATCTGCAAACCGCCATAAAAAATGTGCGTAAAATTGCCGCCGGTATAATTAATCAAAAGATGTGTTAGATTGGCGCTGGTTCATTTGCACTTTCCGGGTAAAATATCATTGACACAAAATTCAATATTCCCTATATTCCTCAAAGATCAGAGGATAGTTTTAAACTGATTGGAGGGGTTGACTTTTATGAATATTATTGTCTCCGGATCAATGGCCTACGACAGGATTATGGATTTTCCCGGAAAATTTTCAGACCACATTCTGCCCGATAAAATTCACGTTCTGAATGTTTGCTTCCAGGTAAACGGCTTGAAGGAAAAATACGGCGGCACAGCGGGCAATATAGCCTATGCGCTTACTGTAATGGGAGAAAAGCCTCTAATCTGCGCCACCATCGGCCATGATTACCAGAAATACTTCAAATGGCTGGCGAAAAATGGATTATCCACGGAAAACATCAAAATTATTGCCGACGAATTCACTGCAGGCGCATACATAACCACCGACCGTTCCGATAATCAAATTACCGGATTCAATCCCGGAGCGATGAAATATCAATCAACACTGGATTTTAGCAAACTCGATCCTGAAAATACTATTGTTATAGTTTCTCCCGGCAATTTCGAAGATATGGTTCATTACCCGCGAGCCTGCAAAAATAAGGGAATAGATTATATCCTTGATCCCGGTCAGTCTCTGCCCATGTGGGATAAACAAGACCTGATTCAAGCCATTGAGGGATGCCGGATACTGATCGTCAATGATTATGAATTGAGTCTGATCATCAGCAAGACAGGGCTGGACAAAAAGGCATTGCTGGAAATGACCGGTACAATTATCACCACTCTGGGAGAGTCGGGTTCACAGATTTCCATGCGTGAGCGCGAAATTGCTGTTCCCGCCTTCAGAGTTAAAAAGGTGGTTGACCCGACAGGGGCTGGAGATGCTTACCGGGGCGGTCTGCTTTGCGGTCTGGTCCACGGCAAGAATATCGAGCAATGCGCACGAATGGGTAGCGTCTGCGCCTCTTTTTCCATAGAAAACTACGGAACTCAGGAATATAGCTTTACACCTGAAGAATTTAACGAAAGACTAAACGGCTGAGCGCGTTTACTGCGAGCAGTTCCCCAATCCAGTCTTTTGTAAGACAGTAGACACCGCATACTTGCAAAAAAGACATGATTCATAAATTTATTTCCGGATTCGGATAAAAAGCTTTTGCAAAAAGTTAGTAGTGATTTAAAATATCTTTCATCAGGCTAATATTCCGGGAGCGCCATGAATCTTTTCATTTATTGTGTATTTGTGGTTTAGTGGTTTTCTCGTAGTTGGCAATATTTTTTCTATGGTTAAATAAGATAAGCAGAAATGTCGCCAACGCACCTGTTACTGCATTTAAGTGCCAGTGAAGAGTTAACGCCTGTCCGCAGGCCAGAATAAAGACCATAAAAAATGAGGCGATAAAAGTAACACGGCCGATTCCGTAAACAGCAAGCCAGATTGCCGCTGCAAATACAGCCGACCACGGCGCAACAAGAAGGGTAAATCCTAAAAAGTTAGCCACTCCTTTGCCTCCGCGAAGACCGTGAAAACAAGGATAGGTATTGCCCAGAACAAGAAAAAAACAGGCCAAGGGAAGCAAAGTTTTTTTTAAAAAATAATTCGCTATAAACGCGACAGTTATTGCCCGGCCAATATCCAGCAAAAAAACAACTGCCGCCCATAAAATCCCCGCCTGGCGGTAAACATTTGTGGTGCCTGCGTTACCACTGAAGTTAAGGCGTGGGTCTGTCTTACCGGCAAGTTTTAAAAAAATAATAGCAAAATTTACGGAACCGGCAAGATAAGCAAAAAGATAAGTTAAGATTATTTTACTCATGTTTCAATCCTCAGCTAATCACCTGTGCCTCCCATTATTACTGACTTGGTATTAAGCCCTGATCCATTGCGGCGGCCGTAGGCGCCCCTGCGATACATCCCTCATATGAATACCGCTGATGCTCTCGCACATTACATCATCCAAATTATAAATCCAGGCGTCAAATATCAATGATTCCTTAGAAACACTCACTGGTACAACGCGTCCCAGATAGTCTTTTCTTTTTTTTGTCTTTTGATAAATTACTCGTTTCCCAAATCCAACGGGGAAGGAAACAATACCTGCAAAGCGCTGCCCCCATACACAGGCGGCGTGCAAGACCGAGTCCAGAGGAAATGGAGAACCAAGCAAACTTTCATCTGCTTCATGATCGCCGCCAGAAATATAAGCTTGGGCGCCCTTTGGTGAAACCGATAAATCACCGATGATATTATGATAAGCTTCTCCAAAAGGAACAAGTTCACGATAAATAGCTGCCGAAGGGACGCTGATGCAACTTCCTTCCAGTTTCTTCACCATCCGAAAAGAAGGCGGCAGAGAAGCAGCGGATTCAGTGGCAGGAAACTCCACGCTTGCATGTTCGACTTTGCGGCCAATCGTGCCGGTTTTTGATTTTATCGAAGTCAAAAGTGAAGCAATGATGCCACCATCGCCGGAATTTTCTATTTCAACCAATACCGGCTGGCGTTTAGTATCCGGCGAAATTGATAAAAAACGCGAAAAGTTCGCCTTTTGCAAACAGCTTATGTTTACTTGCGGATAATTGGTTTTAACGGCTCTGGCCAGAACAATTAATGCTTCCACCGCGGGCAGAATTACTTTTCCCTCTAAATGGTGATCCCGCAGATAGGGGTATACTGCAATATCAAAGTGATGCTGCTGTTTTTGATTTAAACGGGAAACGATTTCCATAGTTGAACCGTCTTCGGATCTATGGCCACAGGAGTACCCGCCAGATTCAAGGCGCAATGTTTTGTGAAACCGATACAGATTATATGTTCCTTCTGGGCATGCGTTATCAGGTAGTTAAATTGTAAACGCACTCTTTCCAGATTTACCGGCCGCGTATAGATATACATCAAATCATCGTAATACAGGGGCTGATAAAAACTTATGCCCAAATCGAAGATGGGATAAACATAGCCGCTTTCCTCGATTTCTTTGTAAGAATAAGCTATGTCGCGCATCAGAGAAGTGCGGCCAAATTCAAAATAACGCAGATAATTAGAATGATAAACCACTTGCGAACGATCAGTATCAACATATAAAGTCCGGTATTTCGAACGATGCCAGACAAGACCGGTTGTAAGGTCTCGCATGTAACGCTCGTCATTATTGTATGTTTCCGGTTTAAATGGTTTAGGTTTCATTTCATACTCCTCTGAAAATAACACAGCAATTCGTTCCGCCAAAACCAAAAGCATTGGAAAGAGCGATTTCGTATTTATGTTTTCGGGCATCATCGGACACGACATCGATATCTGAAAAATCAGGGTCCGGCACATAATTGATCGTGGGCAGGATAATGCCTTTATTCATTCCTTCAATAGTCAAAGCTGCTTCAATGGCCGCGGTCGCACCGAGGGTGTGTCCCAACTGCGATTTATTTGAGGATATGGGAATTTTCTCTATCTTCCTGCCAAACACTTCCCTCAAGCATTTTATTTCCGTACTGTCGCCCTTGGGCGTAGAAGTGCCGTGGGCGTTCACATATTGAATATCTTCCGGTTTCAATCCGGCATCCTCAATAGATCCCCTGATGGCGTGGATAATAGTTGGCATGTTGGGGCTGGTGTAATGATGAGCGTCCGATGACCACCCGACACCCAAAACTTCAGCCTTCGGCTTAAGACCGTAAGCTTTAATCGTTTCTTCCGCCGCCAAAACAACAACGCCAGCACCTTCGGAAAGGACAAAACCCTTGCGGTCAACGCTGAAAGGCCGGGAAGCCAGCGCCGGATTATTATAAGCGCGATCATCAGGATTAATCTTAATCGTGGCATTCATATTGGCAAAACCGTGAATCAATTCAGGTAGAATGGGGGCGTCAGCGCCACCGGCCAGGACAAAATCGCAATCTCCGTCCCTGATCATTCTTGCTCCGATACCGATCGCGTAGTTGCCCGAAGCGCAAGCGCCCTGAGGCGAAAAAATAGGTCCGGTAAATTTCAACAGCATTCCGGCTTTGCCGGAGGGAAGATTCGCGCATAAATTAGGTAGCAGATAAGGACTGACCCTGAGCGGCCCGCGGTGCTCCAGATCGTGTACGGCAATGCGAAAAGCATCCGATCCGTTAAGCGCTGATCCGATAAGACAGGCCATCCGCGGAGCAATCTGACTGTTAATGGAAACGCCTGAATTTTGAAGCGCCTCCTTGCAAACGGCCATCGTTAAAATCACAAAAGCCGCATTCCAGTTGTAAACTTCTTTCGCGTCGGTAAAATCAAGTTCCAGCGGGTACCAGTCCGGTATCTCCCCGACTACGTTGCAGGCTGATTCCACTTTACAACGGGTAACTTTGCGGAAACCGGCCTCACCTTTAACCGCTCTTTTCCATGTTTTTTCAAATGTGCTTCCCAGCGGGGTTGCCGCGCCGTAACCGACAACATAAACTTTTCTGTTCTTCGGGGCTTTCATAATATGACAATTATCCTTTATTCAAGTCTTCGCAAAATCAGGCAGGAATTGCATCCACCGAAACCAAACGCGTTTTTCAGCACAAACTCCTGATTTAATTTTCTTGCCCCTTCGGCAACACAGTCAATCTCAATTTCCGGGTCAGGACTATAATTAATAGTCGGTAATAATGTCTCTTTAATCATCCCTTCCATAGCCAGTATGGCTTCAATGGCGCTTGACGCGCCCATCGAGTGACCGAGCTGTGATTTGTTCGCCGATACAGGCGGCACGTTATTGCCGAAAATATTGCGCAGGGCATCGGCCTCAACCTTATCGCCTATTTTTGTCGAGGTCGCATGAGCGTTGACCGCGTCAATGTCTGCCGGCTGCAATCCCGCATCGAAAATAGTATCTTTGACGCATCTTTGCACCGTTGTCAAATTAGGCGAAACAAAATGGCTGGCATCCGATGTCATTGAACATCCGGCCAATTCTATTTTTGATTTTAGGCCGTGGGCTTTGGCAAATTCTTCTGTTGCCATAATCACGCAACCTGCTCCTTCGGAAACAACGAACCCCCGCCGATTAACGGAAAAAGGCCTGCTCGTTTTTTCCGGCGGCTCCTGGGGCTGTCCTTCTTTCGGACGGTAAGCGCCATTCATTGTGGCAAATCCGGCTACTATCGGCTCAACAAGAGGGAAATCCACAGCGCCGCCAATGACCACATCCGCCATGTTTTGTTGTAACAGCATCCTGCCAATTATAAGAGAAGTAATTCCGGTAGCGCAAGCCGTAATAGTCGAGCAGATCGGCCCCGTCGCGCCCGTAAGAATGGAAACCTTGCCGCCGGCCATATTAATACAGGAGTTGGGATTAGTAAAAGGGTGAGGCATTTTTCCTTCTTTGATCATCAAACGATCAGCCTGTAGAACTGCATCCAAACCACCAACCGCCGAACTGAACGTAACCGCAACCCGCGGCGCAATTTCAGGCGTAATTACAATTCCGCTTTTTTCCAGAGCACGGTGAACAACCAGCATGCCGTATTTGAAGATGGGCGAAGTCCAGTGCGCCAAATCCCGGGGCTGTAAAAAAGGATACAGACGCAAATCAATATCCGCCACTTCACCGGCAACACGCACCGGGAAACCGGCATCAAGCGGAAATCTGGTAAGCTTTCCTATTCCACAATTTCCAGCTAAAGCCCGCTGCCATTGGATATCCAAATCCGTCCCCAGAGAAGAAACTGCATCGTAGCCTAATATTAAAGTTTTCTTTGAACTCATATCTGCCAAAGTTCCTAAAAGATATCACCTGCGTCACCCGGAACCAGTTTTTTCGGCGATCAGGTAACGCGGTGGTTATCTGAATCTTTGCTTTGTGTATTGTTACCCTTATTATTACGACGTAACTTCTTATAGAAATACGCCGTTAGAGCTGAAAAAAAGGGGCTGCTATAACCATTTCTAAATCAAAGATGATATTGAGGCGGCTAGGCCCAAGGCGACGAGGCGTATTATAGATACGTTCTGGGAAGCCGACAACGACGCCAACAAAAATAGCGCTTTGATTTAGTAATGGTGCCTATATCAAAAATTATCGGATATTACCAAGGAATAAAGTGGTACAACTTGGCAAACATTTCATAGACTTCGATCCAGTTTTGTAAATCCTTGGCCGATTTCAGATGTTCACGTTTGTTGACCATGACCCAGCTCATATGCGCCGCGCCGTCTTTACAAGTGGAGCAATCGCGCGTTGCCGATGTGCAGCAGCGATGAACTGTTTTTAAATCGGAGGCCCAGCGGGAAAAATGGATTAAACGGCGGGGCCGGTTTGCTCTATCGTCCAGAGATTCCGTAACGGACGGACATTCATTCCAGCCAAAGCTCCGTCCCATCATTTTCCCCGCAGTAATGATTTCATGATAGTATTTGCAGGAAATTAAAGTTTGCGGATATTTATCCAGCATTTCGTCCATTTCGTGACGTAAATCCTTGAGTTCGCCCTCACACCACGAAAAGCCGTCAATGCCTTCGTCATTTGATAAAAGCTGCAGATGCACTTTCAAGCCGACATCGGCAATTCTTTTGATCACCGGTTCAATCTTTCCCACCTGACGGGGAGTCAATGTATAAAGATAATAAGTGTAAGCATCTCCGGCATAATTCTTACTGGAAACAGCAAAGGTGTCGCTTCCGCGGAGAACTTTCTCTTCTTCGGCGCCGCCCCAGAGGGAAATTCCCACCATCATATCGGGAAGCTTTTCCCGGGGAACTTTAATCAGACCGTTGGTGGCGCAATATGTAGGCAGGCGCTTATAGAAAGCTTCGACACGATCCATGCAAAGAGTCGGCTCGCCGCCTATTAAAATCGCCAGATTCACTCCCCGCTCTTTTTCACGGTCAATAAAATCTTCCCATTTTTTTATATCCATTTCTTCCTGGGCTGCCTGATGTTCTCCTGAAGAAAAGAAAAAACAACCCTTGCAACGCAAATTGCAGCGGTTGGTTACATCGTATATGGAACTGCGGATGTTAAGATTTGAAATTCGTCTGTATCTTTCGTACCAGTCTTTATCCAGCAAGGAACTAACGGTTTTCATCTATACTCCCCGATAGCATATTTAAACTTAGTTATTATAATACATCATAAAAATGTTTTGATATCTTTTTTAGCTTGTCGCCGCTTGCGGCGGATTTATAGTTTCGGCGCAAAGATTTTCGCCCTTCTCATAACCCATCACCCAAACAGCCAGATAGGTATCTACATAATCCAGCCAGGATTTAAAAGTAGCCAGATTATTCACATGACGGTAAAGGCGCGCCGTAACGATCGAGGAACCGGCGGCGTAATGACGGCAATCGGCGCAATCCGTATCCGGCACACAGCAGGCAACCGATCTGTCCCAATTAAGGTCTGTCCTGTATTGCCTGAAAGACCTCCCTAACCCGATATCCTGAGAAGAATTCTGACGGGGATATGAACAACTGTAAAGATCATGCAAACCTTTTTTATGGGTATGCGCCACGGCGTTGTAAGCGGAAAAAATAATATGTCGCGGATATTTATTCAAAAGCTCTATCATCATCTGCCGTGTATGGTTGAAGGATTCATCATCATGCCGCAGATTTCCCGTGTAACCGACCGGCGATGAAAAAACATTAAAAGTCAGTTTACAATCATGGGCAACAAGTTGCGCGGCTACTTCTTTGACCTCATTTATATTTTCCCGCGTAAAGGTGTAAACAAAAACCGCTCGTGGATCATTTTCGTAATTCTCAATCTGTTTTTTCAAAAGGTCTTTAGCCTTTCTGATTCTCAGACTGGTTTCGTCATTGCCCCAAACGGAAATATGCAGTTTATAGCCTACTGATGAAGAAATTTTTTTAAAACCATTGGTGGCAATACTGCCCAGCGGCATTTCCTGATAGCATGCATCCAGAAGCTCCGGCACCAAAGAAGGCTCCGCTCCCGCCAGAACGACGTAAGTGATGCCTCGTGCTTTTTCCACCTGCATAAGCTCGCGCCACGCTTGGATATCGCCAATCTCACGGGCAAACTGTTTTTCTCCTTCAAAATAATAACAGCCGTCACAGCGAATATTGCAACGATTGGACATGTCATAAGTTGATTCCCGCAGAAAAAAATATTTTCTCACCTTTTCCCAGCGCGCTTTGACTTCCGGATGAGACAGGAGTTCGGAAAATCCCGGTTTGACTGATTTCAGAGCTGCTTTATCACGAGTAGGCATAGACCTTTTATCTTCAACCAATTATTTTTTCTCGACAAGTTTTTCTTCAATGTAACCGGCGATAAGGCGAATAGTTTTCAACTTGGGATAATCATCTTCGTCTATAGCGATCTTGTACTCGTCCTGCAGTACTAATGCAATAGTAGCCAGATCCATGCTGTCAATGCCCAGTTCATCCACCAAATCCATATCCGGATTAAATGTATCCGCGGTAACGTCTTCTAATTTAAGTTCCTCAATAATTATTTCGGCCACGTGCCGTATAATGCCTTTGGTATCCTGATTATCAGGCATCACTACCCCTCCTTCTATGCTTATTTATATTTATCTATTTATCTTTCTTGCATTAATTGAACCGCTGCACACAATATTCCCCTGACTTGCCACTTTAAAAGAAAACAAAACTTCTTCACCTTTTTCTTCACTGGTTATGCTTACCAAAAGAGTTTCTTCCGGCCGCACTGGCTGAGTGAATCTCACTTTTTTGAGCGCCTTTAACTGAACCTGTTCCCCTCTTTTCAATGTGTCCTGAATAATTGCCTGTCCGACTATATAAACTATAGCTATTCCAGGAAGAATCGGCTCACCTGGGAAATGGCCCAAAAACCAGGGAGAATCAGCCGGCACATCCGCCAATGCTTCAATATAATTATCATTAGTTACTTTTATCTCTTTTAATAAACTCCATTGACTTTCCAACAAATATACCCCATTGGCTCATGTCAAAGTTAAATTAATACCAAAAAATAATAATTCATATCATTGATTGATTTTTCAATCAAAATTTTTTTATACCGTCAATATTTAATTTATTCGTGAAATCCCGTTTATCCATAGCGAAGTATAGGGAAATTGGCAAGTTGAACAACCCCGCAAAAATGATGATAACAAAACCAAATTTTCAAATCAACCCCAAAAGAAGTTTTTTACCCGAATTATACCAGTAACTTTGCGGAGAAATAACGTGATTTTAACTTCCAGTTATCATCGTGTTTCTGCTGTTATCGAAAGCGCCCTTGTATTTACATTGACAAGATAATTTGATTTGTTTATTAAGTTCAGGTCATTAGAAATCTAAAAATCGCTTCAAATAATTACAAAGTTTTTCAGGTCAAAACATCTGAACTGTTTTTAAAACAGTTCAGACCTGGAAGAAAAACAATATTTCAAGACCATATACTCTCGTAAAAGGAGACCACCATGAAGGATCTAAAAAACAAGGTCGCAGGAATTACCGGCGCTGCATCCGGCATCGGAAGGGCGCTTGCGCTTAATCTGGCTGATGAAGGCTGCCACGTGGCAATATCCGACATTAACGAGGCTGGTCTTAAGGAAACCGCTGATATGGTGCACTTGCGAAGCAAAAATGTACGGGTTACCACCCACATTGTAAACGTTGCAGACCGCGAGCAGGTCAAGCGCTACGCAAACGAGGTGGTCAAAACCCACGGCGCTGTTCACATCATCATCAATAATGCGGGGGTCGCCATCATGGAAACGCTGGATGATGTGACCTATGAGGATTTTGAGTGGCTCATGGGTATCAATTTGTGGGGCGTGATCTATGGATGCAAGGAGTTCCTCCCGTACCTTAAGCGGCAAGACTCCGCCCACATCGTCAATATCAGCAGCGTTAACGGCATCTTCACCAATCCGAACAACGGACCTTACTGCACGGCAAAGTTTGCTGTTCGGGGATTCACGGAAACGCTGGCACAGGAACTCTCCGATACCCGCGTTAAAGTCTCTTGCGTACACCCCGGTGGGATTAAAACGAACATTGTCAACAACGCCAAATTCTACAAGGCCTCGGACCCCTCCCTTGCAAGAGAAGGAAGCCTTGCGGTTTTCAGGGTCATGGCAAAAACAACAGCAGACAAGGCGGCTCAACTTATCATCGCCGGAATTAAAAAGGATAAAGCGCGCATCATGGTCGGACCCGATGCCTACGTGTTTGACTGGCTCAAACGATTATTCCCGGTAGGGTTTCAGAAACTTACCGGCCGTAAGATTGCCCCTGGATGGATGAAAAAGAGGGCAGGACTTAAGCCTTAGTAATTGGGCAAATCGGGAACGACTTTCTTTAATTAATGTCCCTTCCTATTAAAGTGGAAAGGGGAACAATTTTTAGACCCCTAGTAATAAGCCCTTGCAATACACTTTCAATTTCCGACAATATAATGGCATTGCCTTCTTCACTGCGTGACGGCACATCATGCAGCAAAATAATATCGTCGGCTTTTACTTTTTTAAGTATTCTGGAACCAAGATTTTTAATGCGGCGATTGCCGGCATCAAAAGCTCGGCAGTTGAAAGTTACACAAAACATTCCCAATTTATCCATAACAAGAGGCAGTTTGGGACTGATTATTCCTACAGGAGGTCGAAAGGCCAGAGCATTTACACCCATTTTTTCTAAAACTTCCTGAACCCGGAATATTTCCTGATAGAGATAATTATAACTTCCCAGCATCAAGAAAGGATTATGGTTGAACGAATGATTGCCGATGGCGTGGCCGCGGGCGATTATTTCCCCGATTATTTCCGGATGCTTCAAGGCATTGGCGCCGGAAACAAAAAAAGTTGCCTTTACCGAATACTTGTCCAGCAATTCCAGTATTTGTCTTGTTGTCGGTTGGGCCGGACCATCGTCAAAAGTCAGCGCGACCATATTCTTACCGGTATTGCCGCGGCTGATTACGGGAAGGAAAAAATTGCTTCGCGGAAAAAAAGAAGCGGCGACACAAAGAACAATATAAAAAAAGGCGACTGCCGCCGCCAATAGAGAATTAATAAAAAAAACAACCGCTGCGAAAAACAAAAAAGTTATTCCCGTGATTTTAGCCGGACTCCAAAATGGCAACTTCTTGTTCAATGATAAAACTCCTTAAGAAGTCCTCTTTATTGAATCAAATATTCCCACAAAGGACCTGTAAACCCTCGTCTGTAGAGCTTGGGTAAAACACGGGTTGCTTTGGCTTCACCTGCGCCGATAAGCCAGTTCAGACGGCCGTTGGCGTGATTTTCTACCATCTGCATGATTTCCGTAACGGATATTTCTCCAGAGCGGTAAAATACCGGCGACAGGATATTTTGCTGTGCTGCAATCTGACCTTCCCGCAGGGCAACATCATACAAACCTGTGTGCGGATAAATGCGGATACCGCAGAAAAAGAAGAAAACCGCCCGCTCCAGGCTATCCAGACCGATCAGTGTTTTCTGCAGAGTCTGTTTGTTTTCGCCGGGACCGCCTAATAATAAATAATGGGCAATGTGCAAAGAGGCTTCAAGCGCTTTTTCATGAGCGGCAAAAACATCGCCGGAAGCAAAAGGTTTACACAAACTGGCCAATACCGTATCCGATAAAGATTCAGTGCCGAATTCAACATGCGTCAATCCGGCATCGGCCATCAGCTTGAAATAATCATCTGGGGGAATAGTGGGCGCAAAAAAACCTCCCCACGGAATAGACACGCGGGCTTTTATAAAGGCTTTGGCGACCTGAGAGCTGTGATCATAACTGGCGTTGAAAGCGGAATCGGTTATAAAAATATATTTAGCGCCGGCATCCTGCAATTCGCGGGCGTTGCGGGCTACTTCACGCGGCGGGAAAAACCGCATCCGGGCGCCTTCTATGTGGGGATAAGTGCAGTAAGTGCAATGAAACGGACAACCTCTTTTTGTTTGCAAGTTGAGCATGCCGCCGTGGGACAGATAAAATTGCGTGTTTGGGTTTGCCGGATTAAAATGTCTTTTAATATCTCCGTCCCATGCTTCATAAATGATGTCCGTTTTTTCTTTTGTCAAAACACCCGGTATTTGTTTAACATCAACGTTTTTTTCCAACGCATCCAGTAGCAGAGATAATCTTTCACCTTCGCCGACTATTCCATAATCGGCAGCCAGCGCCTGCATAAACTCAACAGGAAAGATAGTAAAACCGCTGCCGCCTAAAATTATTCGGGCATTCGAATTTGCTCTGATCCTGCTGATTAAACTCTGGTACTCGGGCAGGAAGCTCCTGCTGTTTATCACATCGGTGTTATCAATGTTTCTGATTGATACTCCGGCAAAATCGGGAGAAAATTCTCTGATCAAAGTTTCCAACTCATCCGGACTGGCAAAATCATTTAAGTCTGCAATTTTAGTCTGATAACGGGAATCCAGAGAACCGGCTACGTAATCCAGCCCCAGCGGATATACCGGATAGGGAATTCTCAGAATATTTGCTGAAATTAGCAGTACTTTCATAATGGAAACAAAAACGCGTAAAATGCTAACAGTTCATGTTTTCCTGTAAGCGAAAAATTAACCTTTTTTCTGATTCTTGGAAATGTGTGTGGCCAGTGTACGCACGGAAGCGAAAACTTTAACACCAAGTTCTTTGCTTTCGATTTTAACGCCATAGTCTTTTTCAATCATCATCACCAGTTCAAGCACATCGATGGAATCAATTCCCAAATCGCCGCCGACAAGCTGGGTATCATCTCCGATGTCTTCTGGCCCAACATCAATCAGCCCCAGTGTTTTGATAATTTTAACTTTAAGTTCACCTATTATTTCTTCAATCTGACCCATTTAACACTCCTGTTTTTTTATCTAACTTTTCGACATCTCTTTATTTTTTTGTTGTGCCGCTTTTCGAATCTTCTACGTGTATCGATCCGGACGTTTTAGCTTCATTACCGAGAATTTTTTCCAATATAACCCGAACGGTCCAACGACCAAGTGCTTTCCCATATTGAGGACCGGCAAGATAAATACCCAGCATCAAAAGCAACCAGGAAATACCGTAAATCAAAGGAATTCCGATAACCCCGAACGCCGGGCTTTTCAACCAGGCGGCAATTCCTCCTACTATAAATATGGCAGGAATGCCAAGTAGATAACTAATAAATATTATAACAAGACCTGTAATTACGGTGCCG
>JBKQWB010000115.1:0-34091 GCA_052139735.1 Smithella sp.
TATCACGGGAAAACATTTGTTGATGGAGTTATGAAACAAAAAAACAGAGGAATGGAAAGGTTGGCTGCCTGATGTCTATTTACACTCCTATTGACAGGACTCCGTTTATTGAGTTGTGGGGGCTTCCGGCAAAGCTCGTCGATGACAGAGTTGATGAACCGGTTCTACAATTCGTGACCACCCAAATGGCTGACCCACGATCATTTCTCCAGCGCGTTCAATACCTCTATGAGCATCGGCAGGAAACCAGCCGGGATGAACTTGTGCTAGCGGACGGTCGGTTCTTTGACCGTTACTCGGCGCCGATGATCGGATCAGACAAACGATACTTCGGCCGCATTTGGTATTTCCGCGACATTACCGAACGCAAATGGATCGAAACGGCCTTAAGAACAAGCGAAGAGCGATTCCATAAGATCTTTCAAGCGAGCCCTGCCCCGACTTATATCAGCACAATTTCTGATGGGCGCTACATCGATGTAAACGATATCGGTCTGCAACTGCTGGGATATACCCGGGAAGAAATGATCGGCCATACGGTTAGGGAACTGGGGATTTGGCATACTGTTTCCGAGCGTAAAACTATTTTGCAGAAATTAATCGCACAGGGTTCCGTCCGCAATGAACCGGCTCTTTTCCGTACGAAAAACGGCGAGGTCAGAGAGACCCTTTTATCCTGCGAAACCATCAGATTCGATCATGAAGTGTTCATGCTCTCTCTTGTTTATGATATTACGGAGCTTAGACGGGCAGAGGATGCGCTGCGGAAGAATGAGGAGTTATTCACAAAACTGGTGAATACAATTCCGGATATTATTGTCCATACTGACCTCAAAGGGAATATCATATTAGCGAATGAAAACACCCTGCCGATCTTTGGCTATACACGGGAAGAAATCAAAGGTCAAAACGTGCTCAAATTTGTGGTCCCCCGTGAGCAAGAGGTTGCGAAAAAGAATCTGAAACTCCAGCTTAATGGCAGGTTGACTCCCACGGAATTCAATTTGTTGGCCAAGGATGGAAGAGAAATCCCGTTTGAAATAAACGGAGATGTCTTACGGAAGGAAGATGGGACACTCTTTGGCATTGTGCATGTGTGTCGAGACATCACAGAACGCAAGCGGACGGAAAGAGTATTGCGAGAGAACGAGGAACGCTTGCGCGGCATCACCCAAAACCTGCCGGGAGTTATTTTTCAGTTTTATGCAAAAGAAAGTGGCGAATACGGTATGAGCTATATCAGTGAACCATTGGATGAATTTTCGAAAATAATAGTAGGCGATGCTGTAGCAAATCTGGACACTTTTTTCCCATCATTTGTGTCCCGTGTCTATGAAGAAGACAGGGAAAGATTTCTGGCCTCCATTAAAACAGCGGTGGAGGAAACATCTCCCTGGAATTTTGAAGGTCGAATCGTCACACAATCGGACGAAATGATCTGGTTTCAGGGAATATCCATACCGACGCGCTATGAAGATCAACTTGTCTTTGACGGGATTTTATTGAACATCACGGAGCGCAAGAGGGCGGAGAAGGAGCTGAAGCTTTTCGCAGAAAATCTTGAAGATGCCAATATAGCGCTGCGTGTATTAATGAATCGCAGGGATAAAGATGAAAAGGAATTTGAGGAAAAATTGCAGATCAACATCAATGATCTCGTTATTCCTTATTTGAAAAAGCTGAAGATGGGAAATCTGGATGATCGTAATAAAAATTATGTAAGTGTTTTAGAAAAAAATCTTAGTGATGTCTTATCTCCATTTATGAGAGATATTCGATCTGCACATAAGAAGCTTACGCCTCAAGAAATTCAGATTGTCGACCTGATCAGGCAAGGAAAGAATACGAAAGAAATCGCTGATATGCTCAACGCATCGGTAAATACTATTGCGACCCATAGAGATAATATCCGAAAAAAAATGAACTTAATAAATTCTAAAATCAATCTTCGCTCACATATCCTATCCCTCAAATAACCAGTATTTTATCTAGACGATATATCCTTAATAATTCATCGATCACAACGATTGCAAGATGAAAAAATAATAGTATATTTCACAGTATCTTTTTATTAATGTTAAAAAATATCACATTAATAATGTAAACGTTGACAGAGTTGAATACATATATTTTGAATTATAGTTTAGAAGTGACACAGCAGGGCCTCGCCAGTTTTAAAAACTTTCAGAGAAACCCGGAATCATCCTAAAACCGCAAAAATTCATAATAAACTGTTAAAGGAATATCCGTCTATTTCTAAATATAACGCAATCAATATAGGAGGCAAAAGAATGTACAACGCAACTGCAGTTAAGGAAGATCAGTCTATCAAGATTGATCCCCGGGCCGGTAAATATCTGACCTTTTTTCTAGCCAGTGAGGAGTATGGTGTGGAGATCCTCAAGGTGCAGGAAATTATCGGACGGCTGCCCATCACACCGGTGCCGTTAACATCGAAGTATATCCGGGGGGTTATCAACCTGCGGGGGAAGATCCATCCTATCATGGATCTCAATGTCAAGTTCGGCATGGATCAGACGCAGATTACCGATGAGACCGGCATCATCGTCATCAAGACAGCCAGTATGATGATGGGGATTCTGGTGGACAAGGTCTCGGAGGTGGTGACAATAGCTTCCGGCGATATTGAGGATACTCCGTCCTTTGGAGCGGATGTTAACCCGGAATATCTTATGGGCATAGGCAAAACAGGCGGCAAGATACGGATGTTGTTAGACATTGACAAGGTCATAAATGCGTCCGACATCATCAATCTGAAAAAGGCTACTGATGTTGTAAGTGAGGAAACCTGCGCCGAATCCAAAGAAGTAAAAAACTAAAATAAATAACTAAAGCAACAATAAAAAGGAGATAGGAAATGTTTGACAATATGAAAGTCGGAACCAAGTTTATCGGGAGCATTTTAATGTCGGTTGCCTTTATTGCGACGATAGCTCTGATTGGTCACGTCAATATAAGATCAATAGCCGCCCGGTGCAATTTGATGTACAGCCAGAATACAATAGCTATTGAGGAGATGGGCTTGATCAATACGAATCTGGAAAAAATGCGGGGAGATCTCTACCGTTATGTTGCCGTTCCTGCAGACAGGAATAAAACGGCGCAGAGCATCAACGAACAAATTGCTTCGGTTAACGATATTATACTGGGTTACCGCAGCCGGGATTTGAAAACCGAGGAAAAGAAAATTTTAGGCGAATTAGAAGTCGCCTGGCCGGAAATGCAGCGCGGTTATAAGGATGCAATGAAGGCAGTGGATGATGGCAGGGATGATGAGACTGCCAACCTGATGTCCGCCACAAGCTATGTGGTAGCGGCCCGGATAAAAACTATAACGGCGGTTCATGAACTTAACGAAATCAACCGCAAAAATGCTGAGGAAGCCAACAAGTCCAACATCAGCGCAGCCTCAACAGCATCCATTGTTCTTTTAATTGCGTCTATATTGTCGTTGGTTACAGGCCTGACAATTGGTCTGATGCTGCACGCGTCGGTAACAAAACCCCTGAACAAGGCAGTAGCGATGATTCGGGAACTGGGCAAGGGGCATCTTTCCGACCGGCTTAATCTGGAGAGGAAGGATGAGATAGGTGTTTTAGCAAAAACAATGGATCAATTTGCTGACGATCTGAAAAGATACGTGGTTGTCGGCATGCAACAGATCGCACAAGGTAATATCAATATCGAGACCCCGATGATGGATGAAAGGGATGAAATCGGACCGGCCATAAAGATGATGGTGGTAAACATAGGTAATATGGTCAAGGAAATGAACTCTCTTACCCAATCGGCCCTGGAAGGCAAGTTGGATATCCGCGGAAATGAACAGGAGTTTAAGGGAGCTTATCAGGAAATAGTTCAGGGCGTCAATAAAACCCTGGATGCGGTGATGGGTCCGATCAATGAGGCCTCAGGTGTTTTGGTTCAGGTAGCCAATAAGGATATGACTGCCCGTGTCAAAGGAGATTACAAGGGCGATCATGCGAAGATCAAAGAGTCTCTTAATCTGGCGGTGGAGAATCTGGACAAGGCGCTGCAACAGGTGACCATTGGCGCCGAGCAGGTGGCCTCGGCCAGCATACAGGTGAGCACGGGCGGGCAATCACTGTCACAGGGCGCAAGCGAGCAGGCAAGTTCTCTGGAGGAAGTGTCCAGTAATTTGCAGGAGATGTCCTCCATGACAAAACAAAACGCTATAAACGCCAGAGAAGCCAAAGGCATAGCGGATCAGGCCCGGGGCAGCGCAGACAAAGGAGCCCAGAGCATGAACCTGATGTCCTCGGCCATCAACCAGATCAAATCGTCCTCTACTGCCACAGCCAAGATAGTCAAGACGATAGACGAAATTGCGTTCCAGACGAACCTTCTGGCTTTAAACGCTGCGGTGGAAGCGGCGCGCGCCGGAGATGCCGGCAAGGGTTTTGCGGTTGTGGCTGAAGAGGTAAGGAACCTGGCTATGCGCAGCGCGGAGGCGGCCAAGAACACGGCCAATTTGATTGAAGAAGCGGTCAAGAACTCAGAAAACGGTGTTGCCATCAATGTTGAAGTATTGAAGAACTTTCAGGAGATCACTGAGAGAACCAATAAAGTCAGTCAGGTAGTGGCGGAGATAGCGGCGGCATCCGATCAGCAGGATCAGGGAATAGGCGAAGTAAACAAGGCTGTGGAGCAATTGAACCAGCTGACCCAGCAGAACGCGGCCAATGCCGAGGAATCGGCAAGCGCCGCCGAGGAGATGTCCTCTCAGTCCGAGGAGATGCGCAGCATGGTGGCCAGCTTCAAACTTAACGGCTCAGGAGAATTTAATCAGATGCGCATAGGCAACCAATCAAGACATTTGCTGCACAACATGGCAGGGAAAAAAGGCAGCAAAGCGATCTCCGGCCTCCAGCCCGATCCCCGCAAGGTGATACCGCTGGATAACAGTGACAAAAGTATATTAACCACTTTCTAACCCTATTATATACCTGCCAAAGGGTGATGTGGAAAGTCCCTTTCTCTCCTGTTGCAACAAGAGAGAAAGGGACTCTCAAAAAAGACTATGGATGTGGAATTAAAAAACCTTTTGACCATAAATTAAAGCTATCTTACATAAAACAAGATCGTTTTTAAATGTGAGAGAAAAACAGAGATAAAACAAATGTATGTAGAAAGTCTAAGAATGCATAAAACAATTGAATTGAAAGCAGAAGAGATACTGCGAGAAAAAGAAGAGCTTTACAGAACTATATTTGAAAATACAGGTACGGCAACCATTATATTCGAAGAAGATGCAACTATAACTCTGGCTAATGCGAAATTTGCGGAACTGGCTGGTTACACAAGAGATGAAATCGAAAACAAGAAAAAATGGACAGAGTTCGTTGTTGAAGAGGATCTGGAGATGATGAAAACGAGGTATCGTTTACGTAGATTTGATTCATCTGCCACTCCTGAAAGCTATGAAATCCGTGCAATTGATAGACATGATGGAATAAGAAACATATTGTTAACCGTCGATACAATACCTGCCAAGAATCAATGTATCGCATCTCTTCTGGATATTACCGAAAACAAACGGGCAGAGGAAGAGCTTCGATTAAACGAAGAAAAATATCGATCTGTTCTTAAAGACATTCAGGAAGGTTATTTTGAAGTTGATCTTTCCGGTAACTTTACTTTTTTCAATGATTCATTATGCCGATACTTTGATTGCTCCCGAGAGGAATTGATGGGCATGAATTACCGTCAATATACAGACAACGAGCACTCAAAAAAACTTTTTCAAGCGTTTAATAAAGTTTACAACTCTGGGGAACCTATCGAAGGATTTAATTGGCAGGTTATAAGAAAAGACGGGACTAAAAGATACATTGAAGCATCTGTATCGTTACGAAAAGATTCATCAGGCAAACCAACAGGGTTTCGAGGAATTGCACGCGACGTTACCGAGCGAAAAATAGCGGAAGAAGAGTTGCGAAAGAGTGATGAAAAATATCTCAACATCTTTGAAAACGCCGTTGAAGGCATTTACCAGTCAACAATAGAGGGCAGATTTATCACAGCCAATGCTGCTCTGGCCCGAATGACCGGATATGACTCACCTGAGGAATTAATTGAGTCGATCAAAGACATGGGAACCCAGCTTTATGTTCATCCTGAAGACCGGAAAAGATTTCTGGAAATCAGGGACACAAAAGGCTTTGTCGATGATTTTGAGGTTGAATTTTACAAAAAGGATGGAAACACGTTCTGGGGCGTCATCAATGCCCGAACGGTCAAGGATGAAAAGGGAGAAATTCTCTATTTTGAAGGATTCATAGAAGATATCACTATTCGTAAGCATGCCGAGGAACGGCTTCACCAGACCCTTGGCAGACTCAGGAAAGCGGTCATCACGACTATTCAGGTCTTGGTGTCTGCCGTAGAGTCCAGAGATCCCTATACGTCCGGTCATCAGGTCAGGGTTGCGCACCTTGCCAGAGCCATTGCCACGGAGATGGGATTACTCCAGGATAAAATTGACAGCATCAGGATGGCCGGTTCCATCCATGACATCGGGAAATTATCCGTACCAGCAGAAATATTGTCCAAGCCTACCAAATTGACAGACATCGAACTTTCTTTGATTAAAGAACACTCCCGGGTCGGGTACGAGATGCTGAAGGATGTGGAATCTCCCTGGCCGTTGGCGGAGATAATTTACCAACACCATGAATGTATGAATGGATCAGGCTATCCAAGAAACCTGAAGGGGGATGATATTCTTATGGAGGCCCGCATTATGGCCGTGGCCGATATTGTGGAGGCCATGGCTTCCCATCGTCCCTATCGTCCGGCTCTGGGTATTGAGGCCGCCCTTGAAGAGATCGAGAAAAATAAGGGAATTCTTTATGACGATACTGTCGCAAATGCCTGCCTGAAATTATTTAGGGAGAAAGACTATCAGCTTACATGAGATAGAAAAACCAATCCCGTAGAAAAAACATGATTACAAATGTAACAAACAATTCTATCGATTCGGAAATCGGATTATTCTTTATTTCTGAAAGTGTTAGTTGACGAATTCTGAAAGCTATGCGATATTGCAAACCCTGATAAATACAATTCATACTTGGCGACACGACACCGTATATATATGATCAATATTCCCTTAATAAAATTTTCTGTCTGGAAATATCTGGTTGCGCTCCTTTTTATAATGATAGTTACGAATGCGGCCATGGCGCAGGATTTGGGTAACCCCAACACGCAGATAACGGACATGCCGAAGAATCCGGGCAGATCGCTCGACCTGGGCACTAACCAACTAGGCTTCTGGGCGGGATATTCTCCGGACAATCCCACGCTGATCGGCAGAACAACCGACCGCCCTTTCTATGATGTCAATGTGCAATATGCGCACGTAGTGATAACCGGAAATAACTGAGCGTTGAAATACATCGCTGAAATCGTTCCTGTGGCAATCATGGAACAGCCGCAACAAGGCCGTACAATGAGCGGAAGTTCTTATGATCTGCCCGGCAGCAAACAGAATATCTACGGCGTAGGCATTTCTCCATTTGGATTGCAGATGAATCTCCGGCGAGGCAGTATGCTGCAGCCGTACATCAATGCAACAGCCGGAGGAATATATTTCACAGACAAAGTGCCAGTGGGAAATTCCTCGAATTTTAATTTCTTGCTTGGGCTTGGCGCTGGAGTCGAGATATGGTATAAAGAGAACCAATCGCTGATTTTGGGCTATAAGTACCAACACATCTCAAATGCCGGCACTGCTCCATATAACCCGGGTGTGGACTCGGATCTATTCTACGCAGGATTTACGTGGAGTTGGCGTTAGTAGGCAACCCCGATATGTACAAAAAATAAAAGGGCATATTTTTGCATCTTTCATCAATATTCAACGGCAGTATTCAATGGCAGTATTCAGTGGATTGTTTTGACAAAACTACCTGCACCGTAGTGGGTAAAAGAAATAACCGGGATAGGATTTAATGGGACAATTTAGGCGGATCAACTTGTAATGTCTTGTTTAAGCCAGGCAATTGCTTCATCAGGGTCAGTACACCATTTCACCGGTATCCCGGTATGTTTTGCCACGTATTGGCGAAACGATTGTAGCTTCTCATTCTCCGGAAGGTCCACAAGGGCAGTTTGAATATTAAAAAAAGCGGAGGGTACGTTTGTTGCGAAAAAATACATATCTGTATATCCGAAACGTCCCTTTACCCCGCGAATATCACATAACAATTTTTTGGAATTCGTTAACTTGACGATCTTATATATTTCATCCGTTATTATTTTGACGTCATCTCTTGTCACTTCTCCAGTAATGACAATCTTAACAAAGTCTTCAGTTACAAATGTCGAGAGGTTATACGTCGGTTTCTTTTGCATTCAGACTCCTTCAATTTGGTGAGAAGACAAAAATCACTTGTAAGAAATGTTTCATATGTGTACCACTTAATTGAACAATTGTCAACCCTTAAAAAAGGGATTTTTGTAGAAGTATGTTTAATAATTGCCGTTTGTAATCCGGCATAAAATCATAAATTTTAAAACTATTTCAGTTATGTACCACTTAAATAAACAATTATCAACCCCTAAAAAAAGGGATTTTTGAAGAAGGTTGTTTAATAATTGCCGCTTATAATCCGGTATAAAATTATAAATTTGGACAAAGCGCTCCGAATATCAGTTTTTATGGTAAGTTAAATGAACACAGTGCGCTCTATGAAGAAATGCCCACTACGGGAAAACTATTGACAATATTATATTTTTTGTGTCAAGAATATTTATAAATCATTAATGTTAAAGGCAATCATGCAAAAGATATTGATGCTTCGAAGGAAATAAACAGTACAATTTATGACATTTGAACGCAACAAAACGAATAAACGAGTGGTGCAGGATCTGAAGAACCGTTCTACCTTCGGCATTTTTTTCTATATCATATTATCATTCATTTTCGTATTTGCGGCTAAACTTTATGAAACACATCTGTTCTTTTCCGTTTGTTTTCTTCTGTCGATTTTGGGCATTTGTCTGTTTCGGCTGATTCACCTGATAATCTCCCCCAAAATGGGGGAACGTTACGAAACATTAAATAAAAACATTTTTTTTGCCAGCGTAATTATTACCGCCCTGATATGGGGGGCTGTTTTTGCTCTAACCATGCTTTTAAATAGAGAATATGTCCCGCAAATGCTTATGAACGTGTTAATATGCGGTCTATGCGCGGGAGGCGTTGTTGCTTTTGTTCCAAACATGCGGCTCTCCATTCTTTTCAATATATGCATGCTGATGCCGGCCGTTATTGTCATATTGGCAAATGGGGGAAATGTGCCTCTTGCCATAATGATTATTTTATTTTCGATATTCATGGGTCTTATCGCCTACAGAGGAAACGGGGAGTACTGGAATGCTTTGGAAAATGAATATCTGCTGGAAATAAAATCTCTGGAAATGACGCGTCTGAGCAACACGGATGTTCTGACCGGTCTTTATAACCGGCGGTATTTTGATAATGAATTTGAAAGAGAATTGAAACGTTCGGTACGCAGCAACAGCATGCTATCCGTCATTATGCTGGATATAGATGATTTTAAACGAATAAACGACACTTTTGGTCATCAGGTCGGGGATGAATATTTGAAGAAAACGGCCAAAACCCTGACTTCTGTTTTCAAAAGAGAGTCCGATATTGTGGCCCGGTATGGGGGGGAAGAGTTTATTGTACTGCTCCCGGGCATTAATGCCGATCATGCCCGCCAACTGGCTCACGATCTCCAGTATAAGATCAAGACCATGACAATCGATCATCAAGGGAATAAAGTGGGGGCAACCATCAGTTCCGGTATCATCTGCAGCGTTCCTGACGTAAATACAACATCTGATTCCATTGTTTCCGGAGCGGATAAAGCTCTCTATATGGCCAAGCAGGAAGGGAGAGACAAGGTTGTTGTTTTTACATCAACACGTGAAAGTAATGATGATGAATGAACCGTTTTTATTCACGACTATTCCTTTCTTGCCCAATTTAACTTTATTCATAGTCATTTATTTTAATTTCTTCGATTCCGGCACCCATCCGGCACCTGTCCGGTATCCATCCGGCATTCAGGGCTTAAGTCATTTCAGGAGCTCGGCAAAGGCCTTGAACATATCTGTAGACTGATAATAATATTCAGGATTATCAAGGCTTGTGATTTTTTTCCAGTTGTCTTTAATGTCCTCGGGCGCAGGAATCTTCACCCCGTCGGAAAGGATTGCGCCGGGACCGGTGACAATAGCCGAACGGCTGTAATAGCCGGCAGCGGCATTGATAATCATGCCGGAGTCTGTGCAGTCCTCAGAACACAGATACAGCACGGCCGGCGCGACGAAATCCGGTTTCATTTTCGCAAACAGTTCCGGCGGGAAGACATCTTCCGTGAACCGGGTCGCGGCTGTGGGACCAATGAGATTTGATTTGATATTGTATTTTCCGCCTTCCAGTTTGAGCACGTTCACCAGCCCTAAAAGCCCGAGCTTTGCCGCGGCATAATTGCTCTGTCCGAAGTTTCCGTACATGCCGGAGCTTGAAGTGGTCATGACAATTCTACCGTAATTATTCTCACGCATGTTGATAAACGCGGGCCGGGTCACACAGAATGCTCCTTTAAGATGGACGTTCATGACCACATCCCAGGTTGGTTCATCCATCTTATTGAAGGTTTTGTCCCTCACAATTCCCGCGTTGTTGACAAGGATATCCACCTTGCCGAAATTTTCCACGGCTGCCTTGACGATGTTTTCACCACCATCTACTAAAGCGACGTTATCGTAGTTTGCTAAGGCTTGCCCGCCCCCGGCTTTAATCTCATCGACGACTTTATCGGCAGCGGATGTTCCCTGTCCGGAACCATCCCTTAATCCGCCCAGATCATTTACAACCACTTTGGCGCCGCGCCTGGCGAGCTCTAACGCGTACTGCCTTCCCAGACCGGCTCCCGCTCCGGTTATAATCGCGACCCGACCATTAAAATTTATTTCCGACATACCTGTACTCCTTTTCTATGAATTATTTAACATTTAAGGCTTGTCCAGGACATTACGAAAAGCGTCCCGTATTCACCCAAACCCTGTTTTTATTAATTTATCCTTACTTGAAAAAAGTGTCCGTATCAACCGCTTTTAAAATTTATATTTCCCGGCTATGATTTCCTGATACAGGGCGTCGTCCACGGGAGCATACTTTTCGCTTCCGGGAAGGAGCGCGTACAGGTCTCCTTTGGTCGCGGCCGGATTAAATCCATCGTTTTTAAGGTCTGTCTTCTTGATCTTATGCGTCGCCGTCCATTGGAAATCATTTACAAAGCGTATGAAAATCGGCACCGCGTATTTGGGCAGAACAGATCGAAGGCGTGCCGCAAGAGCGGTAAAATCGATATCTTTGCCGTCCTCGCGAATGATTGCCGCCATGCCGGCTCTGCCGTCGCCTTTAGGCATGCTCACGCCGTACACCGCTGATGATGAAACACAGGGGACGGAATCGATGGCCTTCTCCACTTCCATGGTGGCGACGTTTTCACCTTTCCAGCGGAAAGTGTCGCCCAGACGGTCGACAAACTGGGCGTGCCTGAATCCCATGTCGCGCAGCATGTCGCCGGTGTTGAACCACAGATCGCCCCTGCCAAACGCGTCGCGGATGATTTTTTCGTCGGTTTTCTTTTTGTCGGTATAGCCGGTGAACGGGGTCTTCTCCGATATCTCCATGATGAGCAGGCCGGGCTCTCCCTTCTTTACTTTTTTGCAAAAGCCGCGATCGTCACGCTCTACGCGATCGTTTTCAATATCATACCTGACAATGGCAAAGGGGGTCAGGCTTGTGCCGACGGTATAATCGAAATTGAAGAGATTGGTAAAAACGCCGACGCCTTCCGCGGCACCGTAAAACTCGAAGACTTTTCTGATGCCGAAACGCTTTTTGAAAGCCATCCAGATGTCCGGTCTCAGGCCGTTGCCGATAATATATTTCAACGTCGTCTTATTTTCTCCCGCTGTTTCGGGCTGTGCCATCAGGTACCGGCAAACTTCTCCCACATACACGAAATGCGTAGCCTGGAATTTTCTCACATCATCGAGAAATCCGCTCGCGCTGAATTTTCTTCTCATGGCGACTGCCGCGCCGCTGTAAAGCGCGGGCGGCCATCCCACGGTTATGGCGTTGGTGTGAAAAAACGGCAAAGGAATGTATAGGGTGTGTTTTGGCGTGACGCGCGTTACCACTCTGCCGAACCAGAACGTCGAGGAAAGGGCGCGCTTGTTGGTGATTACAGCCGCTTTGGGCAACCCGCCGGTGGTTCCGGAGGTATAGACATACGCCATCGTGTCCCTCAGAGTTATTTGACTTGTTTCCCGAAGATTGGTTTTGGGCATGGCGGCAAGTTTTTCCGTTATATTTTCAGGGATATTTTCAGGTTCCTTTAAGCGGTTAATTGCCGGATCGTTAAGGAAGCACAGCTTTGATCCCTGAAGATCGATCCTCTTTTTCACCTCATTAAAAAAATCGTAACATTCCTCTCCAATCACCACCACCTTGCCTTTGTTAAGATTAAAACTATGGACAAGAGAATCTCCTCTCTGGTTTGTATTGATGAGGGAGCATATGGCTCCTATCTTCGCGCACCCGCAGTACAGGACAAGGAGCTCCGATCTGTTCTCCAGACACACGGAAACGGTGTCGCCTTTCACGATTTTCGCGGAGATAAGAAAATGGGCGAACTGGTTGGCCTTCTCGTTTAACTCACGGTAGGTCAGCGTGCCGTCGGGCGACTTCACCGCCGGGTTATCGGGATATCTGCGCGCGATATCCTCAAGAAGCGAACCCCAGGAGATCTTCTTGTTGCCGCTTATGGCTTTGATGCCCTTCAATCCGTGGTATGCCATAAAGGGTATCCGCCCTATTATCGCCATCAACTTCATAAAAAATTGGAAACCGCTTATGGTATGGGGGTACTGTAGTTCACTGTAATTTTTCATTTTTGTTTTCTCCCGCTTATAGAATTACATTTCTGCGTAATAAACATTCCTATATGGTTTATGAGAGTATGTTTTTGGCAGACCTTCCTCCGAAACGCCGCAGAGTTGTACTGTATCGTTATATTAAAATCTAGAGCATGCTCTAATTATTGTCAAGTTAAATTTAAATGGATTTTGTTTGCATGCAAGGACGGCGGCAGCGGCAGGCGATACCTTGAAATTTTTATAGATTCCCGCTGCCTGCCGTTTTCATTTGGCCTATATCCTGAAACCATATAGGGTTAATGAATTCTTCGAAGTCAGGTTAAGAGCTTTGGTAATGGCCGGCTTTATTTTTTTCTTTGGAACATTGAAGAACGCCAGGCCGGTTTCTATCAAAAAAGCACATTTTGCCTCATAGTCAATCCCTCCGGCAAAAAGCCGTTCTATAATAAAGCTCAATCTCATCCCCCGCAGCGCGAGAGTTTTTATGTAATAATCCTCATCGGTGAAGCCCGGGTTATATTTATGAAAAAAAGCCTTATTTCTCTCAACATTTATCGGGTGCAGCACCTCGGTTATTCGCCATGAACTGTATGATTCCAGGTAAAGCTCCGCAGCGCGATCATATTTTTCAATAGCTTTCATTTCCAGCGCGTAAATGGTGGCATATACCAGGGCTGAATCATTTTCTTTACCGATGATATTGATAGCGGCATTCATGGCTTCACTAAACGTCGTCAGAACGATGTGCAGAAGGATATCCTCTTTGTCGCGGAAAAAATGATAGAGAGTGCCTGTTGTAATGCCCGCTTTTTTAATAATTTCTCTTGTGGTTGTTGATTTGTACCCGTTTAAGATAAAAAGATTAAGGGAAATATCAAGGATTTTTTCTTTGATAATTTTACTTCTTTCTTTTTGTTTCATAGGGGTTGTCATAGATGTCCTCTTAGAGATTTCCTGATAAATTGTCAAGCTGTGATGTGTGGTATTGTTGATTCGTCCACTCGATGTTTTCGGCGGATGCTTTCACCGGATGCTTTCGAGGACCGCTCATCGGGGGCCTCGTTATCAGCCTGTCGGCAGTCATTTCGTAGGGGCCGGCAATATAGCCGCACGGTGGCAATTATCCTGATTTAGGCGGATTTAGGCAGAGTCAGGGCGCCGGGTCCGGATACCGGGGTCGGGGCAAATTGGTTAATTCAGAGAAGTAGGGTCATAGAAGTAGGGTCACAGGAGTAGGGTCACAGAAGTAGGGGGCACAGGAATAAGAGGCTAAGGAGTGAGGGAGAGAGAATTTACTGTTTTGGTAAATTCTTCCTCCCCCCGATGAGAAGCGATGAAAAAAGGTGTGTTAAAATCAAACAAATGTTGAATTTTGAACATAAGTATAATATAGTGCAGTTGTGTCAAAGTCAATAGTCAATTTTTTGCTATATTGTTTAAAATTGATCATATTTTGATGTTTATGTCTGACTTTGCATGAAAAATTTTACAGGAGAAACAATGAGCCAAAAGACAAAGCGCGTAAAGGCGGAGTATCGAAGCGCTATTCGATCCAGAAAATTAATCAGGCAGGCCTACGTGGAATTGATCAAGGAAAAGGATATCGATAAAATTACCGTCATGGACGTGGTCAACAAGGCGGATATTAACAGAGGAACTTTTTATGCCCACTATAAAAGTGTATTTGATGTATCAGAACAAATCGGAAACGAAATACTCTCCGCGTTGCTTGAATTTCTTGATGAATTCAAAACGACCCTGTTGATTGAAAATCCCTTGCCGTTTCTCACGAATATCGCGCGCTTTTTGGAAGAAGATTTGGAATTCCATCGCCTGTTGATTAACACACAGCGCTCCAGAGATTTTTTGAATAAACTAAAGACACATATTATCAATAAAATATTAAGCGATGAAAAAAAGATGTCGGCAATTAAAAATAAGGATCAGTTTCTGATTTGTGTCAATCTGTATATTACCGGATTGGTCGGCCTTTATCAGGATTGGTTTAATGACAAAATAAAAATGTCGCTCGATGATTTAACGCTGCACGCAAGCGAAATTCTTAAAAACGGCTTCAAGCCGTTTTTACCCGCAAAAAAATAAAAATATTCGGGCATGGTTGTCCCTGATTATCTTTCAGGATAAAGATTTTACCCTGCTTTGCACTTGATAATCTTCATGCGGGAAGATGATGCAATTCTATAGTTTCGGCGCTCCGGGGCTGTTGAAAAACGCTCATCTGCTGTGTTGCGCTACAAACCGCACCGCTCAACGTATATCTATATACGCCTCGCGGTTCGGTTTTTTGCGCGCCTCGCATCTGAACATTTTTGAACAGCCCCCAAATATGGGGTATTTCAACAATCCCACTCCTACCAGTTGCCGCGGCGATCCAGTATTTTGAAACCGTAACGCGCGGTTACCACGTATCGGCCGATGCTGTAACTATAATAGGCGCGTGCCTCGTATCTCCCCGGCCGCCGGGCTCTAAAAGTCAGGACACCATGTCCCCGCCTGGGTATGTATCGATAGTCTCCGGCATCCGTATCGGGGGCGCCTGCCGGTACAATACATATCCAATCCCTTGAATATCCGGGCGCATTGTAAAAATTTACCCTGATCTTTTCGCCGTAGTTATATATATCCTTATCCGTTTTGATTAACGGCGAGCCGCCGGCAAGTGCTGTCAGGGAGCAAAAAGCCAGTGTGATCAAAATTATGGCAGTGATCGATCCGGTTATCCGACGGGTTGTCTTCATCTTTTCTTCCCTCCTTATTGATAAGATTGATAAGTTTGATAAGAACTATTCTTAAATAAATGTAATTATAGGAAAAAAGGCGTTGCGTGTCAATCATGAAATGGCATGAAATGGTCATGAAATGATCCGTAAATTACCTTTGAAAATGATGCTTTGATAACGGCCGGGTGAAAAGAAAAATTTCATCATAAAAAACGCTTGACAATATATATGAACATGTGTATATATGAACCAACGTATATATATAAAGGAGACCGTCATGTCGCTGCCCCACGCGCTTTTGGGTTTAATCAGTTATAAGCCGTCCACCGGTTACGACTTGAAAAATAAATTTCAGAGTTCTATTCATTTTTTCTGGAATGCCGCCCTGCCTCATATCTACAGATCGTTAAAGCAGATGGAAGGGCAGGGGTGGATCTCTTCGACCATTTTGCAGCAATCGGGAAAGCCGAACCGCAAAGTCTATCAAATAACCGGTGAAGGGAAAAAGGAACTTCTTCACTGGCTTGCCGAACCGCCCCAAACGCCTGAACTGCGCCTCTCAATGCTTGTAAAGATTTTTTTTGCGAGACAGTTGCCGCCCGAACGATTGGCAGATCACCTGAAAAACTGGCGGGAATATAATATAAATTTACTTAAACAGTACCAGACGGAGACAATGCCGGTTATCGCGCGGCAATCGGCGACGCCGGGTTTTGCCGAAGAAGCCTATTACTGGAGCCTCTCGCTTGATTACGGCATACGCCACGCGCGAATGGCCATTGACTGGTGCAATCAGGCGCTGCAGGATCTGGAGGCCAAAAAAGGAAAGAAACGAAAGGAGAAAGAACATGGCAGATGAAATATATTATAAACTGGCAAAGGTGCTCGATACCCTGCCGAACGGTTTTCCCGCGACCGAAAGCGGCATTGAGATTAAAATTTTGAAATGGATTTTTACGCCTGAGCAGGCCGATCTTTTTTGCGACATGCGGCTGACTTTTGAAACAGCCGAACAGGTGGCCGAAAGAACAGGCCGTCCGCTCGATGGGCTGGAAAAACAATTGAAAGCCATGGGCAGGGCCGGACAGCTTTTTGCTATCGATTTCGGGGGTGTTATGGTCTTCAAGATGCTGCCGTGGGTTTTCGGGATATATGAATTTCAGCTTGGCCGGATGGATAAAGAATTTGCCGAGCTTTGTGAAGTATACGGACCAATTTACAGAAAGCAGTTTTTTTCCCAAACACCTTCATTGATGCGGACAGTGCCCATTGAAAAAGAAATATCCGCCGGGCAGGAGGTTTTATCTTATGAGAGGGTTTCCAATATTATTGAACAGAACCAGTCTTTTTTAGCCAACGACTGCATTTGTAAAAAAGAAAAGGCGCTGCTGGGACACCCCTGTGACCGGCCTGTTCAGGTATGTCTGGCCGTCGCGCCCGTTCCCGGGGTTTTCGACAAATACCCGACGGGCAAGGTGCTTACCAAACCCGAAGCGCATGACCTGATGAAAAAGACGGAAGAGTGGGGACTGGTCCACCTGACCTCCAATGTGCAGGGAGGCGGCTTCTACATTTGTAATTGCTGCAAATGCTGCTGCGGAGTGCTGGATGCCATCAATCAATTGGGTATTCCGGCTTCAGTTGTTATCAATTCAAATTATTATGCCGAGATCGATCCGGAAAAATGCATCCAATGCGGGAAATGCATTGACGACCGATGCCAGGTGGGGGCCATTGAAGAAGGCGAGGACGCGAACCGGGTTATCACGGAGCGATGCATCGGCTGCGGCTTGTGCGTCACGACCTGTCCGGTTGAAGCCATCCGGCTGGTGCGTAAAGAGCGTGATCAGATAAAGGAGCCTCCTGTCAATGAAGAGGCATGGTTTGATGTGCGCGGCTTCATGAGAGGCGTTGATTTTTCACGATATAAATAAGTGTAGGGAACGGTTTGAAACCGTTCCTTACAAAAAATATCCGGTTGATTTCGGGGAAAGAATGAATAAACGAAAACCAAACCGTTTAAAAGGACATGATTATTCAACGCCGGGGGCGTATTTTATAACGGTATGCGCGCATGATCAATTTGAAAACAGAAATATATTTGGCACGATACATGATGGTAAAATGATCAAGAATCGCTATGCAGACCTCATCACATCATCCTGGTATGATTTACCAAATCATTATCACCATATCGCATTGGATGAATTTGTGGTTATGCCCGATCATTTTCACAGTATCGTATGGATTAACAAAACCGTAGGGAACGGTTTGGAACCGTTCCAAAAACACGGCTTACCGGAGATCATTCGCGGCTTTAAAACTTTTTCCGCACGCCATATCAATGAAATAAATCATGACGATAAATTTCAATGGCAGAAATCCTATTACGACCACGTTATCCGTAGCGAAAAATCTCTTCTGATGATCCGTGAATATATTCGGAACAATCCTGAAAAATGGGAATTGGACCATGACCAAAGCGAAGGAAACGATATTTCACAAATGTTGATAAATGGTGGTGTAAGGAACGGTTTGAAACCGTTCCCTACAAAAAATATCCGGATTACAGGGCATTAAAAATCGTTCCTGATTATTTAAAAGATTCGGATTGCCAAGTGGAGCAATTCCTTCAATAAAAATATTCACCCCCGGCCTTCGCCGTTATGACAAATTTGATGTTGGGTTGTCACACGGTATTAATGTAGCGGCAATAATAATTGTAGGGCGGGTTTCCCAAACGTGGCGATTCGGATCGTTCGGGGAACGATCCCTACGATATCCGCCTCCGCCAGCGGAGGACAGGTAAAAGAGGGATTGCCACAGCAACCGAGGGCTGATTCGCAATGACGGAGTGGGCGATGACGGAGAGCAGGGAGAGAGATTGCCACGGAGCGCGAGGCGCTCCTCGCAATGACAGAGGTGCGCTTCGCAATGGGTATAGTGGCAAAAAATGTGTGCTAAAAAAAGATGTGAACTATATAAAATCAAATATATAAGAATGGTCAATTCAAACTAGTTTGAATAAAAGAAAAAAGAAGCCGGAGAGCCCAAAGGCCGCCCGGCTTCCTCAATTGCTTACTGCATTTGTGTTATTTCTCTATTGCTAAAAACCCGTTCGGGTGGAAGTCCGCTCCAGTAACCTTTTTCGAAATGCCTTTCTGATCCAGGTATGGGGTGATACCGCCCATGAAGAACGGCCAGCCGGCACCCATGATTACGCCGGTATCCACATCTTTGGGGCTTGCCACGACACCTTCTTTGAGGATAAGGCCGATCTCCAGCGCGATGCGTTCCATAACCCGCGCTCTGATCTCGTCGTCGGTGAACTTCTTGTTCCCCTGTGGCCATCCCGCCGCGATTTCGGGATCGACATCGATGCCCTTGTCGGTGAAGGTCAGTATGGCTTTCTTGCCCTTTGCCACGAGGTTTTTTAGTCCTACGTTGACCGCGAACCGGTCGGGCCAGGCTTTGTTGAGGGTCTCCAGCACGTGCAGGGAAATGGCCGGTCCCACCAGGGCAGTCAGCGCAAACGGCGACATGGGGAAGCCCATCTCGTGCATCGCGTTGTCCGTCTGTAAGAAACCCGCTCCTTCATCGAGGCACTTGAAGATGCCGTCCGACATTGCCGTCAGGACCCTGTTCACGAGGAATCCCGGCGCGTTCTTCACGAGAACAGGCGTCTTCTTGATTTTCCTGGCGATGTCAAATGCCGTTGCCAAGACGACATCGCTGGTTTTATCCGTCTTGATGATTTCAACAAGCGGCAACACGGCAATGGGGTTAAAGAAATGGAACCCGACCACGCGGGACGGATCCTTGAGGTTTTTGCCCATCGCCGCTATATCCAGAGATGAGGTGTTGGTGAGGAACAGGCACTCCGGTTTGCATACGGCCTCGAGTTCGCCGAAAACTTTCTGCTTGATGGCGATCTCTTCAAAAATGGCTTCTATGACAAAGTCGCAGTCCTTGAAAGGCTCATACGATACTGTGCCGGTGATGATTTCTTCGCCCATCCACTTGGCTTCGTTAGCGGTCAGTCTGCCTTTTTTAGCTGATTTGGCAAGCTGATCTCTGACGTAAGCCAGGCCCTTATCCACGAATTCCTGTTTGATATCCTTCATGATAACCGGGCACTGGTAACGCTGCGCGAATAAGAGCGCCATCTGGGAAGCCATGAGGCCGGCGCCGATGACGCCGATCTTGGCGATCTTGTTGCCTTTGACTTCTTTCGGCGGCCTGCCGGGAAGCTTCTTTGCACGGCGCTGGGTAAGATCAAAAGAGTAAACGCCGCATTTGAACTGATCGGATACGATCATATCGGCCAGCGCTTCGCTCTCCTTCTGGAACCCTTCGTCGAGAGACCATCCTGCCGCGCCCCTGATGAGATCAAGCGCCCGGAAGGGACTCAACGCGCCGGAATGGACTCTGCCTGCGATAGCGGCCCTGGTCGTGTTGTAGAGATCATCGCTCACTTTTGGATCAGCTTTTTTGCGCTCTATCTTCTCTTCGCCCGTGATGATGCGCTCCAATAAAGCCAGGGATTCATCCATAAACTCCGCGGGTGCGATGAGTTTGTCGGCCAGGCCCATCTCGAAGGCCTTTTTGGAATTGATCATTTTGTTCATATTCAGCGGGTTCATGATGATGAGCTCGATGGCCGCCTCGGGCCCGCACAGCTTGGTGACAAGCTGGGTTCCGCCCCAACCCGGCACGAGGCCCAAGAAGCATTCCGGCAGAGCGTAATGATCGCAGCCGCCCGGACTTCTGGAGATGGTGCGGTAGTTGTGGTAGAGCCCTACTTCAACGCCGCCGCCCATGGCCGCGCCGTTAATTGCGGCAAGCGTCGGGAACTTGAGTCCCATGATCCGCTTGAATATCTTGTGTCCGAGTGTGCCGATTTCCAGAGCGTCAGCCCGCTTCGCGTTTGCGTCCACGCTCATGATGTCGGCGCCCACATTGAAGATGTAAGGTTTGCCGGTCATGATCCAGCCCTTTACATCAGCGTCCTTCTCCACGATGTCGATAACCTTGTTGAGCGATTCCAGAGCCTCGGCCCCCCACGTATTGGGGACATTGAAAAGCTGCCCGTTGTCCATCGTGACAATTGCTATTTTGCCAGCCTTCTTTGACTGGTGATAATTGAGTTTGCATTCTGTTATATATTTAGCCATTGCGTTATCCTCCTAGATATTTTTTCCTACTACGTTTTCCCAAATGATAGAACCGCCCATGCCGAGACCGACGCACATCGTGGTGAGTCCGAATTTTGCCTTCGGATTCATTTCAAAATCCTGCGCGAGCTGCATGCTCAGACGCACGCCGGAGCTGGCCAGCGGGTGGCCCATTGCAATGGTTCCTCCATAAGGGTTGAGCCTTGGATCTTCAGGAAACTTCATGCCGAAATGCTTCATGAAGCCGACAGCCTGTACGGCAAAGGCTTCGTTGAGTTCAATGATGTCGAGATCTGAAAACTTCATGCCGAAATTTTTCAGAACCTTCTCGGTGGACGGAACCGGACCCCAGCCCATGATGGACGGGTCCACGCCCATGAAGGCGGCGCCGACAAACTTCATTTTGGGCTTAATGCCCAGTTCTTTGCATTTTTGGCCCGACATGAGCAGCGATACGCAGGCGCCGTCATTCAATCCCGAAGCATTGGCCGCCGTGACATGGCCTTCGGCCTTGAACGGGAACTTCCTGAGGCCTTTGATGCTCTCGAGTGTGGTGCCGCGCTTGGCCTGTTCGTCACGATCGGCAACCTTCCAGCCTGTGGGGGAGAAAACCGTCATGTCAACACAGTGCTTGTTGTAATAACCGGCATCGAGCGCCTTGAAGTATCTTTCAAGGACACGGAAGGCGTACTCATCGGCTTCATCCTTGGTCACCGGCTGTTCGCCGTGTTCCGGGAGCCAGTCATGAAGTTTTTCGGCCGTGTTGCCCATATTGAAATATTTCGGTTCCACCATCTTCTCGGTGACGATCCTCGGATTCGGGTCAGCGCCCGCTCCCATGGGATGGTGCGCCATATGCTCCACGCCGCCCGCGATGATGATATCGGCAACGCCCGACCTGATAAACGATGAACCGATGGTCTGGCAGGTCATGCCGCCGGCGCACATTCTGTCAACCGAAAATCCTGGAACGGTATCCGGGAGTCCCGCGGTGAAAACGACGGTTCTGCCCATCGTAGTTCCCTGATCTCCGACCTGGGTCGTCGCGCCCCAGATACTGTCATCCACTTCGCCCCATGGAACGGTGGGGTTTCTTCTCACGAGTTCTTTCATGATCTTGGTGACCATGTCATCCGCCCGTGTGTTCCAGTAGAAACCATCCTGCCTGGCCTTTCCGAACCATGTACGAACTCCATCAATAAAATACGCATCTCTTAAATCCATACAGCCTCCTTACTCGTTAGGGAATGTAAAGTGATTAACCTCCAGCAGAGCAGAAGGTTAATTAGAAGAAAATCTTTGTGCGGTTACTTCGTATATGCCTTTACTCGTTGGTTGGATAGATGATCGCCAGGCACGGCGATGCATCTTACACCCTTGCTTTTTTTCAATACTACGAGGGGATAAGTTTTGTCAATGAACTTCTTAATGGGAATCCGGTATCGGGCTAACGCGTGTTTCACCGGGTAGTCAAGCTGATGAAAACCCTTAAAATTCTGACGGCATTACACCTGACTTTACCGGCAAAATGCTTCGCACAATGTCAAAAGCAAAACATTGCGCCCAAAGCTTATGACCACCCCGATGTATTTTGGTTGAAACAGGTGTCAGTCCTCATATTGGCCGTACGTTACATGCAGACTTTATTGACCTGCTCATAATCGGTAATTCCCTGAAAGACCTTCATAATGCCGTCCATTCTGAGTGTTCTCATTCCTTCCTCAATCGCGAGATCCCGCAGTTGTTCCACGCCGGTGCTTTTCTTGATATAATCTTTGACTTTTTTTGTGCCCGCAAGCAGTTCATGAAATGCGATACGTCCCTTGTATCCTGTGCCGCCGCACTTATCACATCCATTCTTCCTCATTAAGGACAGTTCCGGCAGGTAATCCGGCATTTTGTGCGCTGTAAACCATTCTTTGCCATAGCTGCGGACCAGATCGTCATATTCTTCACGGTCCGGATGATAGGATTTTTTGCAATTATCACAGAGCCTGCGTGCCAGGCGCTGGGCCATGATGCCAAGCAACGCATCGGAAAAGTTGAAAGGATCCATCCCCATCTCTATAAGGCGGACAGCTGTTTCCGGCGCGCTATTGGTGTGAAGCGTGCTGAAAACAAGATGTCCGGTCAGGGACGCCTCTATGGCGATTTTAGCAGTCTCCTCGTCGCGCATCTCGCCGATCATGATCACATCGGGGTCGGCGCGAAGAAAAGAGCGCAGCGCGTCGGCAAAATTAAAACCGATCTTGGGATGGATCTGCACCTGGCGCAGGCCCGGCTGGGTTATCTCTACCGGGTCTTCGGCAGTCCAAATCTTGCGGATCGGCTTATTGATGTGTCCCAGGGCTGAATGGAGCGTCGTGGTCTTGCCGGAGCCGGTCGGGCCGACACAAAGAATAATGCCATAGGGCTTGTTAATGATTTCCCGGAATTTGTCCAGATTTGTGACGGAAAAACCCATGGCATCCAAAGGAAGCGGTTTGGAAGCGGCCAGGATTCGCAAAACAGCGTCTTCCTGGTTGCCTACTGTAGGGGTAACCTCCATGCGGTATTCAATCTTGCGGCCTTCGTAGCGAAGCATGATTTTTCCGCTTTGCGGTCTGCGGCGCTCCGCGATGTCCAATTCGGATAGAATCTTTAGCCTCGAGATAATAGCCGCCTTGTGTATGGAGGGTATCTTGTGGGCGATGTAACATTCCCCATCCACCCGATAACGGATTGTGAACGGCTCCTTGCCCATTCCCGGTTCGAAGTGGATATCGGAAGCGCCTTTTGTATAAGCGTCTATGAGAACCTGATTGATAAAGGTAATCATCGTGGAATCCGCCTCCACATTCACCGATTCTTCCGGCTCATCCTCCACAACACAAGCCAGTTCTTTTCCCATCTTGCCAATCAGGGAGTCAACCGGCGAGGCATCCTTGATATTGTAAAATTTATCTATAGCCTCCGCGATCTGGGCGGCTGTGGCTACAACGATCTCGATATTCCGGTTGGTGATGAAACGCAGGCGGTCGGTTATCGTGAGGTCAGTGGGCGTGGAGGTGGCCGCCACAAGATTCCTGGCGTTTGATTCAATCGGAAACACCTTGAACCGGGTAATAATATCTTTAGAAAGAATACTGAGCGTTTCGCGGCTGGGTGTTACCTGTTTCAGGTCAACCATGCGAAGCCGGAATTTTGTCGCCAGGGCATTAAGGAGCTGTTCTTCAGTTATAAGACCGTTTTCAATGAGGATATCGCCGATCTTTTTACCCTTGCTGTTTTTCTGAATTTCGAGAGCATGATCCACTTGCTCACGGGTTACAAGTCCCGCAGCAATCAGGATATCACCGATGCGGACATGAGGAGGGATTTTACCTTCGCTAGCTTTGTCTTGAATTGTCTTTTCGATACATTCCTGCTTCACATTGGCGGTTTCCGCTATGATCTCCCCTACTTTCCGGTTACGAAGTTTTTGCTGTATGTTGAGAGCCTCTCCAACGTCTTCTTTGCTGACGACACCCGCGTCTGAAAGAATATTGCCAATATGTTTTTTCTGAGAGCGCATCTTAATGCCGCTGGAAATGAAAAAGGCGCAGCGCCACGGTGAGCTTTGCGCGGCAGGAACCGCATAAAATCCATTAGGGGAATTTCCTGTAACTTCTGCATGCACAAGGTATTTTGTGCTGTCAAGCGTTAGCACCTCTTCCAGGTTATGATCGGACGGTGCAATATTGGCGGGGCAGGGGCCGTCAAGAAAAAAAATAGCGCTGAGTTCATCAAAAAGAAAAGTATGCGGCGCTTCATTATCAGCCATTGCGACCTTCAATTCGTTCTGGTTGCTGCTAAACGGGCGGGTAAGACCCCCCTCAAGCCTCTGGCCGTCTTTGCAATGCAGAAAGATATTCTTCTTCATGGATTCATCCCCTTTTTATGAAAGATTATGCGCGGCGAGTGGACAGGTTGTTTATCATTTCCTTCATCACAAATATTTTGTAATCTTCAGGATTAAAATATTTCATAAACTCTCTTGATTAATTTAAATGTTATTTAACCGCGGTAAATCAATTCCCCGGTTGTCCGTGAGAATAAAATAATGAGTGCGGGCATACTAACCCAACCCCACTAACTTGAGCGCTTCAAACGCCTCCAGCCATGTGCCAATGGTATAGGAATACCCGGGTACACCGATGTAAGTCGCATAGTAATCATTAACAAATACAATGGCTTCTGCCATTTTAGAAGGCTCAAACTCAAAGATGGATATACACTTAATTCCCACTCCCAATTCGCTATTGAAATAAGGTCCCCTCTTGTTTATAAAAGCGGGTACTTCCATAAAACGCTTGCCCATCTCTTTTGAACTTTCCGTGGGAAAAGAAATAATTCCTATGATAACCATTTATTACCTCCTTCCAGCAGGCGGGTGTTTGCCTGAAATTACTTTATAAGAGAATATAAATTCCTGGTATCTTGAAACGCGGGCTCCCCAAAAAGGCATGATAATCACCGTAGCAACAAAAAATCAGCGACTTCCGATAATCCCTTTTACCGACGAACAGCAGAAAATAGATGGTTCCATTAACGGGTTGACAGCTATTTCACAATAAACAGCAGAAAATTGATGGTTAAGTTAACAAGTCGACAGCTATATAACTTAACTTTAAAATAATCCTTTAGGGAATGAATTGTCAATAGAAAAATAATCAGCATAACGTCCCCGGGAAGATGGGGGCGTCGGCTTCAATCAGGGCAGACTCATTATTGACAATGGCCAAGGCCATGCTTGCGTACTTCGGGAATTCCGTTCCGATAAAAAAGCGCGAGGCAAGTATTTTCCCGCGATAAAAAATGACTTCGCTGTTATCTTTATTATTTTCATGACGGGAATGACCTGCGGCGGTCCCTGTCATTTCATTCAATTGTGATGTTGCCACAACCATATTCCATAAATGCATCCAGCCCATGCAGAGCATAAACAATGCTTTTTGAAACGGGGTGGCCTGACCAAAAACGGCCGAAAGATTTCCGGAGGCTAATTGCTTATTCAAAAATGCGACAACGTCATCGAGTTTTTCCAGTGCGTCCTGAATAGGCATTCTATATTTATCATCCACAAGATCTTTTGCCATGCAAAGTGTTTCCCGGACCTTTTTTTTGAAAATCGTCAGATTGTATTGATTCTTGTCCATCAGGACTTTTCGCATCAGCAAATCAATGGACTGAATTCCGTTAGTCCCTTCAACAATACTGAGAATTTTGCATTCGCGGGCGTACTGTTCCACGGGATAATCCTGGCAATACCCGTATCCGCCGTGTATCTGTATCGACTCGGCAGTGATATCCCACGCCGTGTCGGTATTGCCCGCCTTGCAAAGCGGTGTAAGCAATTCCGCCATTGCTTTGGCTTCCCTGCCCGCCTCATCCTTGTCAAGGGCGGCAACATCGAGGTTCTTCCCGAGAAAATAGGTGAGCATGCGCATCCCTTCCGTATAGGATTTCATCCGCATGAGCATTCTCTTCACGTCGGGATGTTCGATAATCTGCGTCTGCGGCGCTTCGGGATTGAGAAGCTCGGTTACGCGCGTGCCCTGCAATCTGTTTTTCGCGTAAGCCGCGGCATGCATATAAGCTGCGCTTGCAAAAGCAAGTCCCTGAAGTCCCACAAAAAGCCGTTCCTCATTCATCATCTGAAACATCTGCCGCATACCCTTTCGCTTTTCGCCCAGAAGATAACCCACGCACCGGCCGTTTTCGCCGAATGACAGTGTGCCGGTTGAAAGGCCGTGGATGCCCATCTTGTGTTCGATCCCTGTGCAAATGAGGTCATTGCGTTTTGGGGCTGTCCCACCGGATGTCCCGCCGGATGCCCCACCGGATGCTTCGCCGGATGCTCCGCCGGGTGCCGGAATATATTTGGGGACGATAAAAAGGGATAGCCCCCTGGTGCCGGGGGGATCTCCATCAATGCGCGCCAGAACCATGTGAATGATATTGTCTGTTAGATCGTGTTCTCCGCCGCTGATGAAAATTTTCTGCCCGCTGATCAGGTAGGCGCCGTTCTCCTGAGGAATTGCTCTTGTTTTTACGTTACCCACTTCGGAACCGGCATCCGGTTCGGTGAGGCACATGGTTCCCCCCCACGCACCGGATAACATTTGCGGCAGATACAATTTTTTCTGTTCAACAGTGCCGAAGGAATGCACGAGCTGCGCGGCGCTGCCGGTCAGCAGGGCATAAAAAGTCAATGACCCGCAGGCCGAACAAAAATATTCCTTGCAGGCAACCGAGATGGCAAGGGGCATGCCCAACCCTCCAAAGGCCGGGTCTGCCGAGACGCCGATGAAACCGGCCTCGGCCATGGCCTGATAAGCCGGTTTGAAGCTCTGGGGTGTTGTCACCGCTCCGCTTACCCGGTCGTAGCGAACGCCTGCATGATCGCCTTCGGCATTGACGGGATAAAACTGCCGGGCGGCTATTTTTTCGGCAAGACACAGGGTGTCCTCGTAGATCTCGCGATCATGGCCGGAATATTTTTCATAAAGATTTAGCTTATCTACCGCGAGCATTTCGAACAGGACATATCGCGTATCCCGGGAATCCAACAATAATTGATTCATGATATTACCTCGTTTTTGTTATGCATCTTAAAAGAATCAGGAAAGGGCATGATTTCTCTTGACGTCAATGAGTTCCAGAAGCGCCTCGATGCGGCTAAAGACACTTTCCTCGGTGTATTTTCTTACATCGGCATGATCGACATCGATCATCACGGCGGGAATGTTCAGATCCCGGGTGATCCGCTTTAACATGTCCATCTGCATGATCGAATAAACCTTGCAACTCCTGTTGCTGGCAAAAACCACGCCATCGATTCCGACTTCTTCAATGGCCTTTTGCATTGACTGATAACGCAGTTCGAGGCCGTGGGGACAAACGGAAAAATTCTGCGTTCGCGCCAGATACCCAAGCGGATCGCCGCCGTCATAGGCATACAGGTCAATTTCGCCTTCCAGACTCCCCATGCAATAGGTATAAGAGGCAGCGATGATATTGACATTGAGTCCGGCCAGGCGGGCCGACATTTTACTCAGTTGATGCCATGGCGCGATATTGTCCCACAGTAGCCTGTATTTTTCATTAGGCACCGGGAAAATGCCCCGGGCAATATTATCCTCGGTTTCGTCAGCCAGAAGCCGGTAATGATCGACCAGTTCACTTGATCCCCGCGATGTCAGGAATGGCGCCATCTGCACGAAGGAATCGAAAACGGTAAGCCCCGAGGGCCGGTGCGCCGCTGTTTTCAGAAAACGTTTCCACTGCCTCAAGGCTTCCCCTGTGTTTTGAACCGCTTCACGGAAACGCCGGGCGTCAAACTTCTGGCCGCTCATCTTTTCAATGGCGGCAATGAGATCGCGGTACTGTGACAGGATGTAATCAAAATCCCGGTCTTTCTGCCGTTGGTAGCAAAACGGCACATCCAGAATGAAATGCGGCGTCCCCCATTCGCGGTGGTAGACATCAAACCATTTCACCAGAAGCGAGCAGTTATTGTTATCCGAGACAAGAAGATGGGGTTTCGGCAGGCCGAAGGTGGGCGAATCTTTTCCGCCGTCAAAGGCCGTACCCAGATCAATTCGCGCGTAGGAACACAGATCCGGCGAAAAACCGTTTCCCTCCGCCTTTTCACACTGCAGAGGGCCGACGCCTTTCCCTGCGCTCATCGCCGCGTGGCTTTCCGGCACAGCGTAAACAACATTTTCGAAGCCGCTGAATAATTCGGCAGGGACGACAATAGCAATCCACACAACAAAGGCGCCTTCCTGCGCCTTTTGGTGCAGCCGCATATAATCATTGAACATGATTTTGCTCAGCCGTTTACCGGCTTGTGTCTTTTGGTGCCCTGTTTTAACTTTTTGTTCTTCCGGCATATTAACCTCCGATAAATATAGCCCCAAATTTAACCTCTCAACATTTCGGAAAACGCTTCCAGGCGCGTCACGTAGGCCGTGCTGTTTAAGTTATCTTCAATGGAGATCTCAAGCGACAGTGTGGGGATACCCATCTCTTTTAAAATCTTTTCCAGATAGGGAATCTCAAAGTATTCATCTTCACAGAATTTTTCGCCAATAAACACAAATCCCCTGGCCCCGGCGCCGGATGCGAGGTTTTTGATCGTCGCGATTCGTTTATCTGCCGAATACAGCAGAGTCGGGCAGGGAAAGTGATTGAAATAGAAATCGACATAATAACTGCACGGGTTATCCGCCGTCTCCGGGGTATAATCATAAGACCGGCGCTGCGAGGCGATATCGTTTCCAGCCACGCGAAACCCGGTATCTTCAAGGGCATCAATCAATTTGGGCGGGGGAGGGAGGATACCGCTTATAATAATCGGGACGGCGGGCTTTGGCATTGCGGATTCGTTGCGGCACAGGGAATCTTCTTTAAGAATATTTTTCATCGACTCAATATGATCCTCGACCGTGGTAAAATAACCTTCCTGTATGATCCGGGAAAACCGTCCATAGCTTCGGGCGCCTCGCGCGACCTGGCGTTCCAGTTCTTTGCAAAGCAACCTCATTTCCCTGTAAAGGGCAACGCTGTGCCGGAATCTCTCCGGGGAGAATACGACGCCGAAAGTTTCTTCCAGTTCCATGATTAATGAAAGAATTTTCGCGTTGAGATAACCTGACGTCCTGGTCTGCTGCTGCGGCGCCATGGGAATGTGCATTTTGAATACAGGAAGCGATCTGCCGTTTTCCGTAAGACCGCAGTGGAGAATTTCAGGGAGGTTGCGAAGGGTATCGCAGGCATTGTACATGAATAGTCCGTCCATGAACCTGCCTTGATCTGAAAGCACAAATTCCACCAGATGCCGCGCGACGGAACAGGCGTAACTCTGAAGGTGCCGGTCGGCTGCCGTAGATGTCTTTACACAATCCTTGAGTCCCCATAACACAACCGGTGTCAGTCCCATGGAATGGAAAAGCTCAAGCGGCGGGTAAAGGGGAAAACACCCGATGATCCTTCCGCCCTTGTCTTTGAGGGATTTTATTTTATTATCTTTATCCATAATTCCCGGCCTTTCAGACGATCTGGGCAACCGATCTGGTCAACTGACCTGGACGGCGCTGTCGCCCCAGTATTTTTTTCTCAGGTCATTAACAATTCGTGCTTGACGATCTTTGTTTTATATACTAAACATTGTTCAGCCTGTCAAACACTACTTTGTGCCCGCCGTTTATTTTGAAGGCCGCAGGGGCACATTTTGATTGAAATGATGCAATTTCTTGATATGCTGCATAAATACGGCAGAGACTTAAAACAAAACCGGCGAAAGGGTCCCTATGACGAAAAAAATCGACTTTAGCGAACTGAAAAAACAGGAATGGAATTCCCGGAAAAACCTGATTATGGATGCGGCGCAACGGGTTTTCGCGGTAAAAACATTCGACAAGGTTAACATGCGCGATATCGCGAAAGAAGCGGGCATCTCCGCCGGTTCAATCTATACCTATTTCGAGAATCAGGAAGAACTTTTTACCCAAACATCCCTGCGGGGAGCCGACAACCTCATTAATATGTTCAGGGATATGGCAAAGACGGACAAAATAAGCATTAAAGACGCCGCCATTGCCTATATTGACTTTATTACGGAAAACTATGAATACCTGAGCATGATGCAACATAGCATGCTGTATGGAAAATTTTCGTCCGGGGCTTCCCTGGAGAGGCTGCTCAAAACCTACCGTCTGCTGTTTGATCAATTAGATGCTGTTCTTCGCAGGGCCGCGCCCCAAGGCAAGATCAGGACATATTCCCATCTTTTCTTTGCCGCATTAAACGGCATTCTTTTATCCTATGCAAGATTCCCCGATAGAGCCGGTGACGAAGCGCTGGCACACATGCGAGAGCTTGCCGCATTGCTTGCCGGTCTTTTTGAAAAAAATAAACGGCCGGTTCGTGCGCCGTCACAGCAGCGGAAAAAGAAATCCTCCTGACGATATATAAACTAAAAAACGTCGTCTGCGACATTGTGTGCAGAACATGTCCGATTAAATCGCGTCTCCGGATTTCGCGCTAATCCACAAATAGTCAACCATGACAAAGATGCGAGATTTCACATGACAATCATTAACTATTTTTATTATTATTAAGATTGTGCTACTTTCAATCTTATAACAGGTGGACAAATTTCCTATGATATACCAACTTGGCGTTTAGTTCTTATTATCTTGAAATGCCAAGTGACAAAAATTAAACAGAGTTGTTTTACGATATTATTTCTATTTATATTTTTTATGAAATAAAGTAAACTTCGTCAAGTTTTCGGAAAAAACCAACCAAGTATATTAATACATTAGCGCTCAGAAGACTTAGGGCACGTTTACGGAATATGCAACAAGGAGGAGGAAGATGACTTCAATGCTGCGTTGTGCATCGTGTGGTCGAACTGATGGCGGGGATTCAAATAGCGTCAATACTATCACGTATCAGCGGCGCGTATGGTGCACTTCCTGTGCAGACGTAAAGCAATCAGTAAAGAATGTAACCTATATTTCGATGCCAAGTCCAGGACGAATGTATGAGGGGTCTGAGGATGACCCGATAGATGCTTGGGAGGATTGTTACTTAAAGAAGATTAAAAAACGAATACTGGTAAAGAAGGCAGAGGCCGAAATTAAAAGAGCGTGGGAACGATGGGATGAAAAAAAGTCTGTTAGCGACTCGATGTTTTTTGCATTCTTCTGTTGGTTAACGAGGTATAGACCATATTTTCTTACCTTTCGTTGCAGTGGAGACCCTTGGCAAACGGTTCATAGCTGGCTAATTCAATATGAAGAGCAAAAACTGAGACGGCAAAAGTAATGATAAAGCGCTAACAAATCGTTTCACCGGATCACTTACGCACCCGGTGAACTCAGCGTTGGAAAAAAGAAAGGAGTCCTTGATGCTAAATGTGAAAACAGTGAGTTTGGCAAAGGAAAGTGACCTTGAACGAATCCTTGTAGATCACCCATACTGTATTGAAGAAGGCCTTGCGGTCTTGGCGCACCAGCATCCAACTGACTCCGGCCCTCTGGATATTTTGGCGGTTGATTCGGAGGAAACGCTCGTTGTAATAGAACTCAAAAACGAAGTATCAGATGGACATCTTGATCAAGGATTAAGATACTATGACTGGTGCAGACAGAATATTTCATGGATCGCTGCGGCATACACAGGAAAAGTCAAGATAAAGGCCGAAAACACACCTCGCCTCTTACTTATTGCACCATCTTTTACAGAGACAGTTCGTCGCATTGCAAAGTATGTGAACGCAGAACTTGAGTTGATAGAGTTTCACGCTTTCCAAAATGAAAAAGGTGAACGAGGTCTAATCTGCAATTCAATTGACTTCGGTCAAGCCCCCGTACCTCCAGAAATTCCCTCCCTTGAAAAAAAGATGGAGTATTTTCAATCGGAAAAGGTGAAGGAGCTTTTCCAAGAAGCCCTAAATGAACTTAAAGCAAAACAAGTGGAAATCAAACCCATTCATGATCTCTGGATATCTTTTTGGTATAGAGGAAAACGCTTTATGTATGCTGCGCCTAAAAGAAATTTTTTCGTTGTTGAAGTATTAAAGACTGATGGCAATTGGAGTGGTAGAATCCGAATTTCAACCCGTAAGGAATGGGAAAAGACTTCGCAAAAGCACGTTGAAAAATATGTTCAGTATCTTGATGGAATGAAATAAGAGACCAACAGTCACTTCAGTTGATCGTTACGCACCGGCTGATTTTTCGTTAGGCAAAAGAAAATGACAGTATCGTTTAATTCAAATAACCTCGTTGGAACAGCAGGTGAATATTTTGTTTGTGCTGAACTATGTCGTCTCAATTATCTTGCGCTTCTTACCCCCAAGAATAATCCTCTCTTCGATGTTGTTGTTTCAAAGCAAGATGGAAGTAGGTTTGTAGTTATACAGGTAAAGACTCGTTCAATTAGGAACACACAAGGATGGAAACTGGGGAAGGATATAACCATAAAACAAAACAACCCCGATCTTTTTGTTGCATTAGTGAATCTTGAAGAGAAGGGTATGCCAGAAATATTTATATATGAATATGACGCTCTTGCAGAGAAAGTTCAAAATAACTACAAAAACTATATAGAAAAACCCAAGAAGGATGGTACGAAAAAGAAAGAAGTGGATTTTAGATGGCATGATACAAAATTATTTACAAAAGATGACCTTTCAAGGAAAAATAATTGGTCACCAATAATAAAGGCACTTGAAAATGCCTAACCCGACGCTCCCCGCATTTCCTCGGGGAAGTCAGAGTGCCCAGGGAATCATGATTACCAATATAAAGACATGAAAGGAGAATATTGATATGGGATTACTTGGTCGCTTTTTTAGTAGGTCAGCGCGGAAACTTCTTGAGCAAATGCATCATGATACGGATGTTATTCAGATGGCAGTTGTCCACAAACTTTTCTCGCTCTTTAATCAAAAATATGGCAAAGATCGTGGGCTAACAATCACAGCTGCGGTAACTAACAAACTTTTCAGCAAAGTATCACCTGCACACAGTAAAGAAGATTTAGAACTGGCAGAATACTATGCAACAGATATTTTAAAAAATGATGCCGAGGTTCGTTATGCTGCCTTAATGTCGTGCCGCGCTATATTGTTGCATGAAGCCGATATAAAATCAGGAAACGAAATGTTCGTTTGGGATACCATTCAATGGATGGCTACGATATGGACGCTACCTCCCGATGAAGCCACTCCTCACGGCATACGAGAACTTGCAACAACTCTCTATAATAAATATCTTCAGAAAAAATGATTTAATGGAAACACGTCGAACAAGCAAACGCTAGAAATAGGGGACAAGTTGACCCCCCTATTTTCTACACATGCGCCATCGCGGAAAATGAAATCTTCCTGACGATATAGCAACAGAAAACGCCGTTTGCGACATTCATTGCAGACAATGTCCGATTAAGTCGCGTCCCGGTTATTGATTACCTATCCACAGTGTTTGGCGGTTGGAATAATTGAGGATTACCATTTGAAGAACTAAACCGCTTCGCGGTAGCCATTCCATCGCCTTTTTTCCAGAGACACATAATAAACCAAGCCCTATAAATTCAGCAAGGATTTATTTTAGCGCTTGTTGATCAAGCA
>JBKQWB010000116.1:0-49564 GCA_052139735.1 Smithella sp.
ATTGCCGTAGGCGGAACCGTTCTTGGCACCAGCCGCGACAAACCGCATCGGATGCTCATGCAAGGGGTTATGAGCGACATGACCGATGAGGCTGTAAAGGTTTATCGCCGTCATCGACTCGATGCGCTTGTGTGTCTTGGCGGCGGCGGAACACAGAAAAACGCTCTGCATTTGAAAAGAGCAGGTTTGAACATTATTACGCTTCCGAAAACAATCGATAACGATGTGCCCGAAACAGATGTTTCATTCGGTTTCGATACTGCTCTTGCGATTGCAACCGATGCGATCGACCGGCTGCATTCAACCGCGATGAGCCACGGCCGGATTATCGTCATTGAAGTAATGGGGCACCGGGCTGGATGGCTGGCCCTGGGAGCGGGAATCGCGGGAGGGGCTGATGTGATCATCATTCCCGAAATACCTTATAACGTGCAACGAATTAGTGAAGCGATTCGACACAGATCGAAGATCGGTAAGAATTTCAGTATTATCGTAGTAGCCGAAGGCGCAATGTCGAAAAGCGAGGCGTCTATGATTAAAAAGCTGGTTACCGCAAAAAATGAAGCGCGCGGAAAGATGAAAAAAAAGAAAGCGTCCGACGCTTTAGCGGAATTTCATCGCCAGCATGTTAACCACACGCTGGAGTTGACAAAACAACTTGAACGATTGACAGGGCTCGAATCCCGACTCTCGATACTGGGTCATTTACAGCGCGGTGGACCGCCTTCCGCCGGTGACCGTATTTTGTCAACCAGACTTGGCTTCGCTTGCGCCGAATTTCTACACAACGAAAAATATGGAATTATGGTTGCATTAAAAGGAGATAGAACCAAAGCGGTGCCTTTGGAACTGGTTGCCGGCAAGAAAAAATTCGTACCGCTCGATCACCCATGGATTCACAGCGCCCGTTCCGTAGAAACCTGTTTTGGAATTTAATACATCGCCCCCATGGTGAAAATATTATTTGCCGATGACAGGCGGTGTATTCTTGGAGTCAGTCGCAGCTTTTATGGGCGCGGTTTTTATGGGTAGGATATCCTGTATGTGTCTGGTTGTTTCCTCGGAGTCAAACCTCTCCCATATTTTACTGAATTTTTTCTGTTTGTCATTGGCAATCTCAACTTGCAATTGGTAAATTTCTCCAAGGATAAATACGAGCTCGGGGCTAACGAGTTTTCCTTTCCATTCATCGAAAAGATAATCGATAAATTCTCTGGTGAAAACAGTGTCCTGAATCTCGCCCAGGCAATCCTGTATCTCAACAGTTCGTTCAATAAAAGGCTCTAACGCTCCTGCATACGCCGGAGCCATAAACTCGCAGGCATAGCGCAATCTTTTCATCTGGATTCTGAGGCCGTGGAATTCCTTAAGTTTTGGTTTCTTGATGACGGTCATACCCTGTTTGATGACAGCATTAAATTTCTCCGTGATGATTACCGGCGCCACTTCGCTAACCAGTTTCAAAGCCAGTGGCAATCTTGGACGGACAGGAAGCGCTCCTTCCAGAAAACGCCGCAGCCGCCGTTCAAAATTTACATACCTTGGTGAATCAATCGCGTTAATGAGAGCCTTGAGAGGAGCGCGCCGGTGTTTTTTAACTAAAGCATTAAGCACACTTTTTTTCTTTGCCGGAAATCGTCCGATCTGATGTCCGAACACATTCAGATTCAAGAGAAAAACATCGACATCGCGGACGGCTCCAAACATTTCACCCAGCCATTTCAGTTCTTGTTCAAAGTATGTTCTTGTACTGACCGGAACGGCATCGCGAAATAATCGCAGCGATGAACGCATCCTTCTGGTGGCAACCCTTGCCTGGTGCACAAACTCCGTATCGACGTCGCTTTTTACACCGGGAAGATTTTCACAAAAGCGGTTAAGTTGATGGGTAAGAAATTTCCGAATGGCAAGATCAAGCCGGTCATCGCATCTGGGCATTAGAGTTTCAGGCGGTTTCTTTGAAGGGATTAATACTTTTAATCGGTGAATAGCAACTTCCAGTTTCGATTCGGTTGACGGCGTATAATTGAATTTGCGCGAGAGAATCATGGCGATGTTCTTTAGCGCGGATGCCGGTCCGCTGATAATTTCCACCTCGAGCTCTTGAAGTTTTTGTGCGCGTCTTGGTTTATGGAGCCCGCGCAAAGAGAAACTTGACGTGTCGAAAGCAATCTCGAATTGGGCTTTTTGCGGTAAAATAACCTGATAACGTCTGCGCTCTGTGCAGATTTGGGCATGTTCGAGAAGTTTCCGCGGATAAATGACACCCTCAATAATTTCCCTGATTTCCTTTGTTGAAATTTCTGTCGGGTCACTAATCGGTTCGCCAAGCGGAACTTCTATTTCCATTCTATCGGCGATACCATTGGCTATAGACCCGATGCTCTTGATGGTGTGCATTGCTTTGCCGTTTGCAAGGCGATACCTCAAAGAGAGCTTGTTTTTCATGAGTAACCAGTCGAAAGTGTCCATGTAGATATCAACGTTTTTCACGTGATCCGGTTTTTTTATGATGTAACCGTGTTCACGCAAAATCGCTATTATCCCGGACTCGGCATTCAGATCAGGCAGCACGAGCTTTAATTCTGTCTCTGTCGGTTTTTCTCCTTTGTTCATTCCAGAAACCTCCGCTTATTTCCTTCCAAAAAATCCTTTTGCAACTCATCCGGCAGCGATGTTTTCTTAAGCATTGTAATGGTTCTATCCCTGTCGTAATCAAAACGAACAATACGTCCGCCGGGTTTAGAACCCGCCTCGACCCGAACAAGGGCATAGGAAGGCCGTGGATCGCCATCTACCGGATGCCCGGCAGAACCGCAGTTCACGACAAGTATCCCGCCAATGCGTCTGACAAACGGAATATGTGTGTGTCCGCATACGAGAACGTCCGGACGTTTTTCTCCGAGCTTATTTACCAGTCCCCGTTTCGTGATGCTCGGATAGATCGTATCGTCCATAGAAACAGGGCTGCCGTGGACAACCAGAATATTTTTACCACCGGGGAGTTTCAGGTCAAGGTCATGAGGTAAATTTGATAAGTATTTACGGTTCTGATTATTAATGTTTCGCACCGTCCATAGCAGTATTTCCCGTTTTTTCTTTTTCATATTCGCGGTACCGGATGTTCCCTGTTTTGCCGTTTTTAAAACTTTTTGATCGTAGTTCCCTATTATCGCAGGAATATGCCTTTTTTGGATAAAATTACAAACCTGATCGGGGAAGGGGCCATATCCTGTGATATCACCCGCGCATATAATCCGGCTTGCGCCTTTCTTCCTGGCGTCGGCAAATGCGGCTTCAAGCGCAGGCAGGTTTCCGTGGATATCGGAAATAAACGAGATCAACATTGATATATGATCTTCTTTCCTGTTTTCTTTAGCAAAAGGTCCTGCTTCTGGCGGGCTTTCTCCAATTCTCTCCGGCAGTCGCCCATCACATTCAGTTTTATCGTAATGACGTTGTCCGCGACGTCACACTTTAATTGCCTGATGATTTCTGCATGGTTGCAATCGAGTCCGTCTGCGACACGCAATATCCCGGCAAGCCACTCGACAAGGTCGCGATTCTCCGGTTCAAGCACGGCGAACTGCCGGTGATTTGTAACATCCGGCAACGCCTTTGTATGATATCTTGCAATAAGCGCGCATAAATTTTTATCGTGCTTGCTCAGACCCGGAATATCCAGTTCTTTAATCATATCGCGGCTCAGTTTGTGATGCTTCCCTGACACAGCCTGCGACCAGCCGATATCGTGCAGCCTCGCGGCGATCTCGATTAATCGCCTTTCAACACCATTATAATTATGGAGGATGCGAAGGTCATCAAAAAGCGCCAGCGCAAGCTTGGAAACCTGCTCACTGTGAGCCGGATCAGGATCATACAACCGGACTGTTTTGATGACAGCCGCCATTGTTTTGTCTATATTTTTCGTTTTGTTATTTTGCAACTATCTATCTCTCCTTAACGCTTGGATCGTTTCTTAGCCTTGTTTTTTATAACAAACTCTTCATAAGGCGGCGCTTTTATACCCCCTCGCCGGGCAATTTTAATAAACTCCATCTGGGCTCTTATAATCTTCTCACCCTCCTTTGGCGCAATACGAATATATGAACCGTCGGGCTGCATGAGACGAGCCTTCACGTTATCACTGAGATAAGTCGTTAGAATTTCGTTTGTGATACGGGACTTCAAATCAGCATTCTTTATCGGATACAGAATTTCCACGCGCTTTTTGAAATTTCGCGGCATCCAATCGGCGCTTCCGGAATAAATCTCGGGTTCCCCGCCATTGTGGAAGTAGTAAATACGCGAATGCTCAAGAAAGCGGTCAAGTATACTGGTAACGCGGATATTTTCGCTGATTCCCGGCAGTCCCGGACGCAGGCAGCAAATGCCTCTGACAATGAGCTCGATTTGAACGCCGGCGCGAGAGGCTTCATATAATTTGCGAATGGTCCTTGTGTCCACAAGCGCGTTCATTTTCGCTATGATCCGGCCGGGCATCCCCGATTTGGATTTCTCTATTTCCCGGTCAATCAGCTTATGAATAGCATCCTGTGTTGTCACGGGTGAAACCATCAATACCCGGAACATCGACGCCACCGTTTCCGGAGTCAACATATCGCCGCTGGTCCATGAATTGAATCCCGTAAGAACATTAAAAAGTGCGGAAACATCATTGCCAAAATCGGGGTTACAGGTCAGAAGACCAAGATCAGTGTATATCTTAGCGGTAATCGTGTTATAATTACCGGTTGATACATGGACATAACGCCGCAAATGTTTTCCCTCGCGCCGCACGATAAGCGTTGCCTTGCAGTGCGTTTTCCATTGCACAAATCCGAATACAGAATTGACGCCGGCTTCATCCATCTGACGCGACCAATTGATGTTGTATTTTTCGTCAAACCTTGCTTTCAGCTCTACCACCGCTGTTACCTGTTTGCCATTTTCGGCGGCGCGGCGCAGCGCTTCAACGACGGGTGAATTATTTCCCGTTCGATAGAGCGTTTGTTTTATGGCCAGAACATCGGGGTCTTCGACGGCCGCATTGAGTAAGTCCATCACAACGCCAAACGAGTCATAGGGATGATGAAGGAGCACATCGCCTTCGCGAATGATGGAAAAAATATCCTTTTCCGATGTAAATTGTTTGGGGAAACGGGGATTGAAAGGGATATCCCTGTTAGATGCTTCTATGGGAAGTTCGTAAAGAGAAAGAAAATCGCAAATATTGATCGGACCATTGATCTCATAAACAAACCGTTCTTCGACATTGAGTTGCTTTAAAAGCATATTGATTATCTTTTTTGGAACACCGGGATTAATCTCCAGCCGTACTGCTATTTTATTGGAGCGATCTTTGATCTCGGCTTCAACCGATTGCAAAAGATCCAAAACTTCATTTTCGTGCAGATCATAGTCATGATTTCTGGTCAAACGAAACGCGGTTACATTTTTGATCTTCATTCCCGGAAATAATCTTTGAATATAATGGCAGATGAGATCTTCAAGTAGAACAAATCGGTGTTCTCCCTTCTCTGATTCCATAGAAACGGAAACAAGTCTCTTCAAAACAGACGGAACTTCGACGAAGGCATAAGTCTGCGGCCGTTTTATTCCGACCCCTTCCTCAAAAACGACCATCAGGTTAAGGCGGAGGTTGCCAAAATACGGAAACGGGTGTCCCGCATCGACGGCAAGCGGTGTTAGAACAGGAAAGATATGCGATTCAAAGTATTCTTCAAGCCGCTTAATCTCTTTCTTGTCGAGCTCATCAATTTTTTTGATGGTTATTCCTGCATTTGCAAGTCTTGGCAAGACATCTCCAATAAAGCAACTATATTGCTCCTTAACAAGGTCTCGAACTTTTTCCGCAACGTAATTGAGTTTTATTTGCGGCATCTGTAAACTGGGATCTATATCTTCAACATCCATTTCCAGAATACGGTAAAGTCCGCCTATCCTGACCATGAAAAACTCATCAAGATTCGAACTGAAGATGGAAGCAAATTTGAGTCTTTCGAGAGCCGGATTGGATTTGTCCTGAGCCTCTTCAAGCACGCGATGGTTGAACTCCAGCCATGACAGTTCCCGGTCCAGATAAAGAGAATAGTCATCAAGATTTATATCCTCTTTTTGTTTAGTAGACGATAATTCTTTCTGCGCCATAGTTCACTCCTGTTTAACAGACAGTCTTTTTTATAAAATATATGAAATCGGGTAAAGTGTGAGAGAGGTATTTCCCTCTTGATTTGGACGTTTATAAATAAATGTTTTTTACCCTAATTCTGATTCCATGCAAAAAGGAGACTTGCAAAGTTTCACGATATCCCGCAAAGCATCCTGTATTTTCATCTCAAAGATATGAGTTCCGGTACAATTACCGGATTCAAAACATTTACCATGTTGTATTGACGTTTAAATAATTTTCAGCAATTCGTAGTGTTTTATTTTTTCTTAACTGTTTTTGGTTTTGCAGATTTTTTTCCTGGATTTTTTATATTTTTTAATGAATTTTTAACTTCTTTTAAACCATCAGCAGCAATTTTTAATTGTTTGTTCATTATTTTTATTGAGTCTTCATAACTTTCAAATGTCTTTATGGCCAACCCAAAAGCATCATTCGTAATTTTTAAGGATTCCGTTTCTTTGATTTTTTTTGCAATTTCATCTTTATATAAATTTTTTAATTTAGACATGGTCTTTTTTAGAACGTCATCATTCCTGTTAAGCATTTCGATATTATCTTTGTACTTCTTGTAATTTGCTTTAAGCATTTCATAAATCCTGACTGAATCATTCCATTCTTTTTCCGCCACTTTTTTCATTAATTCCTGCATGAGTTTGTTGATCTCATTGTTATCATTGAATGCTGTATTATTTTTCCCCACTTTAATAAAAGTTCCCATCAATTCTGCCATTTTTTTCTGTATTTCTTTTGCCATAAAAACACTCCTTTTATTTGATGTAAAGGTTTAAATAACAGACTAATAATAAATTCCTTTTCGCGGCGTTACTATAAGGATAAAGATTTTGCTTGTCAATCGAATTTGTCCCACCGAATTGCCTCAAATTGAATGTTACAAAATGATGAATAAAACCTTTCGGGACCGGTGAACGTTTGCTTAATTGAGTTGTGGCAAACATCAGGGTAAAGATTTGACCAATATTCTACTGAATGTATATGTGGTCTTTCGTCTTATATGTTTGCCATTCTGGGGAAAATGAATGTATCAATATCTTCTATTTGGGGAAATATATGTTCAAATGCCACTGCCACGTCAGGATCAAAATGTTTATTAACGTTGTCCATGATTTCCTTTTTTGCCTGAAATGGCGACAGCGCCTTACGATAAGGCCTGTCGGAAATTAAAGCATCATAGACATCGGCAACCGCAATTATTCTGGCGCCCATGGGAATGTTCTCACCTACCTGGGAATGGTAGCCGCTGCCATCCCACTTTTCATGATGACCGAGGATAAGGGGGAGAATTTCCAGCACCTTGCCTCCTACAGGCGCAATTACATCCACAGCGATTTGAGGATGATTCTTAATCACATCTTTTTCAATACCGGACAATTGTCCAATCTTTTGTAATAATTCACTACTGATACCGATTTTACCCAAATCATGCAAGAGAGCAGCTAAGCGGATATTCTCTACTTCACAAGAGGTACACCCCATTTTTAGCGCGATTTGTTCCGATATAACGGCAACACGGTATGAATGGCTCCGCGTTTGGCTGTCTACAGAATCTATAATAAGGGCAAGCATTTCTATCACACCCTGATACGTTTTGTTGATTTCTTTGTACGCTGTTTCTTTCTTTTCGTAGAGTAGCCCCATGGTGTAGCCCGTTATGATCAGGAAACATCCCCATGTTATCAAATCCAGCCAGCGAGAGAGTTCGCTGCCCATTTCGTACTTAAAAGAGAATGGATAGGTATAGGCCATAGCGAAGATAAGGGTAATCGAGAAAAATGCAGCTAAAGTAGCATATCGTTTCCCGAAGAAATACGCGCCCAGCAGAACAGGAAGATAAAAGAAATTCAAGAAAGCTCTTTGATTGACAACGAAGAAAAAAGTAATACCTGTTATGACAACGAGAAGGAAGATAATGATAAGTTCCCTGTCAACTTTAAATAATCTATTTAAATTTTTCTTCTGTATTTTGTCCATGTTCGTCTCCCAATAGGAAAAATAAATAATTACGGGTTTGATCTGCATCGTCCGGACACGATGCCTTTATCGTCATATGCGTACTCCAAAGTGCATATCTGCTATCAGCATTTGTTTGTTTTGCAAGATATTGTTTCAAATGAAGCTCCCCGCCTTAAAGCAGCGGGGCATCTTGTGGATTATAATTTTTTCTTCGTCGCAAGTGACGGGGAATTTAATCCATATACGTTAAATATACAAGTATTCCGTTTGCATGTCAATTATTTAAAAGTAAAAATCAGGTTGAAACTTCCATATCGACAATCGATACAAATAAAAATAAAAATAGTCATGTTGATACAAAATACAGTGGCCATATTATTCAACCGTCTCGAACGGCCTGATAATATCTTTCAATGCCTTTTCAATCCCGCCTTCCATATCAGTGGCAATATACTTGATTAAATTGTTGTTTTTGACCGTTGCAATTCCTATCATCCGGGCGATGATGTTAAACGTTTGGTATTGTATATCCTGCCTGGGAAACGACGGGTTTATATCCGCTATTTCTGTTATTGTCTGCATGATTATATCCCTGCATTTGAGAGCATTGGTCAATTCAATCCTCATCTGCGGTTCATAATCCGTCTCGACATAATCGTAATACTTTGGCGTGTCCAGTATAAGCATTATGAAAGTCAGATCACGTTCCCGTACTGAAAAAGAAAGAAAAGCATTGCAGATGGCTTTGAGTTTTTCAACCGGGCCGGTATGAGAATCACAGGCATTTTTAAATTCGTCAAAGAGCATCTCAAAACCGTAATTCAACACGTAGATATAAATTTCATCACGATTTTTAAAATAATTGTAGATTGTGCTTGGTGAAACCTGAAGACTCTTTGACAGTTTCCTTATACTCAGACTTTTGAAGCCGTCATTAACAATTATTTTAAGAGCAGCCTTGCTCATCTGAAGCTTTTGAAAATTAATAACTTCCTGTGACCGTGTTTTATTTGCCATTTTAAATTACGCTAAGTAGCTATTTACAATTGATATTATTGTGAATCTATTTTATTTAAAAAAATATTGACTATTAATTGATACAGTGTTACAATTATTCCGCACAGAGTAATAGATAATTGCAATTTTATAATTTGTCAAGAAGTTATTATAAGGAGGAGGCTATGAAATTTAAATTACTACTCTTCATGTTGGGACAAAAATTGAAAAAAGCTGCAAAAAAGAATGATTCCTTCAGGAAGTTTATCAAGGGGAAGAACGTCAGGATAGTTATGAAGACCGCAGCCGGTCAGGGAAAAGTATTCATTATACAGGACGGCAGTGTCAGTACATTGTCAAATGATCTTTCCCGCGCCGATGCAGCCTTAATATGGTGTGACGGCAATACGGCTTTTCGCGTATTGTCATCCGGTGACGATGAAGCCATTATAGCTGCATTGACTGAAAAAAAACTCCAGTCGCAAGGAAACTATAAGGATTTCATTTGGTTTTTAACTGCTCTTGGCAAGCTTTCACCACAGCAAAGTTGACAGGGAAAAATCCGGTACCGCGGGCATTATGCTCTTCATGAAACATTACAAACAGGAGGAAAACCATGAATTCAACAAACAGTTCAACTGTAAACACAATAAAACCTCTCCCGGTCGAACCGGCACAAAAGGATTGGGGTGTAGGAGTCAACGCTTTGGGAGACACGCACTCCCCCTTTCCGCGCGTGAACCGTTTCCGGAGATTCGTCCTGGACAGCGAATTCACCGTCGATCACGAAAGGGCATGTCTTGTCACCGAGGCATATAAAAAATACAGCGACTCACCGCAGATCATCAAATGCGCCCAGGCCCTTGCACATGTTCTGCGTAACGTCACCATCCGCATTCTTCCTGATGAGCTTATTGTCGGAGAGATGGCTGCACCGATGAAAGCAGCTCCAATTTTCCCTGAGCATTCGTATTCATGGGTTATAGACGAGATAAAAAATCACCCATGGGAAAAAAGGCTTCATGACAATTACTATATCACCGGAAAATCAAAAAATAAACTTTTCGGAATTGAAGACTTCTGGAAAGGACAGAGCATAGATGAAAAAATCTCTTCAATGATGAGCGACGATGAAAAGAAGGGAAGCAATCTGGAGCGTAACCTCTATCTCCTGAATCTCTATATGTTCGCGGGCATCGGGCATCTCCAGTTGAGTTACGAAAAACTTTTTGCCCTGGGTTACGGCGGTATTAAAGAAACCGTTAAAAAAAAGATGGATGAGCTCGATAAATCCAATCCTGAAAATCTCAGGAAACGGGATTTTTACCGGGCCGAACTTATAGTCCTTGAAGCCGCCGGCGATTACCTGCGGCGATATGCCGCTCTGGCCCGTGATATGGCGAAAAAGGAAAAAAATAGAGAGTGGAAAGATATTCTTTTAAAAGTTTCGGAGAATTGCGATTGGGTATCGGAAAACAGGCCGCGGACATTCTGGGAAGCGCTTCAGCTTTTATTTATGGCGACAACTATAACACTTATAGAAACAAACGGTCACTCTGTTTCTTTCGGACGTTTTGACCAGTATATGTTCCCGTTTTACAGCGCGGATATCAAGTCCGGCGCCGCTACCCGGGAATCGATACAGGAACTGATCGAAATACTGTATATGAAAGATATATGGTGGACGAAACTCCGTGACAGGATGACGGTAATCGCCAACTCAGGCAGGGGAATGGGGGGCGATTCTCTGACAATAGGGGGAGTCGACAAAGAAGGGAAGGACGCGACAAATGATCTGACCTATATGTGCCTTGATGCACTGGCGCATACCAGGTGGGGTACGCCCTGGCTTGCCGTGCGGTGGCACGAGAATACACCGCGTGAGTTGAAAGTCAAAACCGCCAATGTAATTCGCATTGGCACCGGCCAGCCCAAAATATTCAATGACCAGGCCGCAATACCTGCCTCACTCCTTTCGGGCAGAAGTCTGGAAGATTCCAGAAATTATCATGTGGTAGGCTGCGTTGAAATAGACGCGGGAGGCAGGGAATACGGCTGGCACGATGCCGCCTATTTCAGCATAGCGAAAGTTTTTGAACTTGCCATCAACAACGGCAAGTGTCTCGGATGCGGTTCGCACTGTATGCGCTGGGAACGCTGCGGAGATTTGGGGAAGCGTCTGGGGCCGGAAACCGGAAGTCTCGCGGATTTTACTTCATTTGACCAGGTTCTAGACTCCTATGACAAACAGATGAAATACTGGGTTGACCGGATGATTGCCAGTATAGAAATCATGGACAGAGCGCATCAGGAGATGAAACCTCTTCCATACCTCTCGGCATTGATAAATGACTGCATCGAAAGGGGAGTTGATGTGACTGCGGGCGGAGCGGTTTATAACTTTACAGGACCGCAGGCTGTCGGCGTCGGAGCCGTCGCGGACGGGATGTCTACCGTCAAACAACTCGTTTTTGAGGAAAAGAAAGTAAGCGGCAGGGAGATTCTCGAGGCTTGCGAGGCTAACTGGGTAGGCTATGAACCTCTCTATGCGCTGGTGAACAGTGACAAGGTCCATCATTACGGGAACGACGACGATTACGCCGATGGTCTTGCAAAATTCGCAGCAGATACTTACTGTAAGCATGTCGAGAACAGACCCAATGCGCGCGGCGGGAAATATCTGCCGGGTGTTTATTCGGTTTCAGCAAATGTCGCCCTCGGTCTGGTACAATGGGCCTCCCCGGAAGGGAGAAAAGCCCTTGAACCGGTTTCAGATTGCGTGGGCGCGGTCCACACGCAGGTCAGGGCACATGACGTAAAAGGGCCTACAGCAATGGTTAACTCGGTCTCCAAGCTGGATCATATACGTGCAGGCAATGGGACTCTTCTGAATATGAAATTTTCACCTTCGGCTGTTTCGGGCGATGCCGGCAGAGATAACTTCATCTCATTGATTGACACCTATTTCAACCGGAAAGGGATGCACTGCCAGTTCAATATAATAAGCCGGGATACCCTTGAGGATGCTATGAAACATCCGGAAAACTACAAGGACATGGTAGTACGTGTTGCAGGATACAGTGCTGTCTTTGTGGAACTGAGCAAACCTTTGCAATATGATATCATGGGAAGAACCGATCTTTCTTTTGATTAATGAAAAATGAAGGATACATATTCAATATCCAGAGATATACCATCCACGACGGACCGGGAATACGCACTGAAATTTTCCTGAAAGGCTGCCCCCTGCGGTGCAGGTGGTGCAGCAATCCTGAAAGTATCTCTTTGCATCCCGAGGTTGGAGTATACGCTTCACGCTGCATCGGTATCAGTAAATGCGGGTACTGTCTTAAAGCGTGTCCCGAATCAGAAAAAGGCGCAATAACTGTCCATGAGGATTGTGTAACCGGAATTGACCGTAACATCTGCAATGGCTGTCTTAAATGCGCCGATGCATGTCCATCTGATGCTCTTGCCGTATGGGGGAAAAAGATGAACATAAGCGAGATCATGAACGTTATATTATCCGATACGGATTTTTACGCTAAATCCGGCGGTGGCGTAACAATCTCCGGCGGAGAGCCATTGCTTCAATGGAATTTCACAATTGAATTATTGAAAGAATGCATGGCTAACAATATCCACACCTGCATTGAAACAGCGCTGAATATTCAAACTGAAATCGTACTTCAGGTTCTTCCATACGCGGATATGATCATTACGGACATAAAACATATGGATCCGTTGAAGCATCGGGAATATACGGGCAGCGGCAATGACCTTATTCTGAAAAATATTAAAGCCGTTGCAGATAAAGACAAACCTCTGATTATCAGAATACCGGTAATACCTGAGCATAACGACGATGATGAAAATATCCATGCAACGGCGGATTTTATTAAAGGAGAGCTGGGTAACCGGGCCAAACAGGTACAGCTGCTCCCGTATAAGCAACTGGGTGTTGAGAAATATACTTCTCTCGGCAGGGATTATCCCATGAATTATTTTCATCCTCCCGAAAGAGAAATCTGGGAAAAAAATATTAAGCGTATTGCGGCTATTCTGCAGTCTTACGGAATACCGGCGGCGCCGGGAACAGGCGCCAAAACTTCATGAGGATTAAATAATTCTCTCAACTGTATAAGTATTTTTTTCTCCAAAAAAAACATCATAACTATTAGTAACGGTAAGTTACTATAAATCAAAGACAGCTTTTAATGTCCGTTAAGTTTACTTAAGTCTACCGTCGGGTTTTCATGAAAGGAAATCATGAATACCCGCAGCCATCTCTTTGAGTTTATGGCAATAGAGCAGCGCGGCTTTGGGGGAGGTTGTAGGAGTCCGGTTAACGTCATAAAGAACAACTCTGCCGTCAACAATGGCATAATCGAACCTGCCGTAATCGATGCCCATTTGCTTGCGACATGAAATCAATTCGTCCGGCACATTGTCAGTAAGGATCTCCCTTTTGAATATGCTGTGACCCTTCACGACAGGGCAGTTTGACGTGGTAAGGACATGCAAGCTTCTATCTCCGAGGAATGACCATGCCCGCAGACGGTAGTTGCCTTCGTTATCCCGCTCCGGAAGGAATTTTTCCACGATCAAATGCTTATTTTCCCAAACGCCGCCGGGCACGCTCCGAATTGATTCCAAAATGGGATAATTTTCGCTTTTAAGGAAAATGCACTTAGCCCAGGAAATATTTCCAGCTATTCTATTGATGAACCAGGATTTCCTTCCTGCCAATTTCAATTCTGATGCCCCACCGCAATTATCATTTGTTTTTATAATGACCTTTCCTTCATGATCATCGTCAGGCTTAAGCAGTTGTTTACTGAAAGATGTTTTGGATATACTTCTAACCTTCCCATTAATGACGATGGGATATTTTTTCAAATAGTCGAGATAAGGATCAGGAGTAACCGTTAAATCAACATGATTGATGGCGATATCACCTGTCATATCATGCCTGATCCCGGATACTGTTCCAACTTCAAAGCCTGATAGCTCCCATTCCCGCTTAAGGATATTGATGGTGGATGAGGCATGGTTCAGTTTAGGGATTTGATGGCAAAGGATTACAATTCTTTTTTTCATGATCTATTATTTTTAGTCCAGGAACAGATTCATGGATAGAAACGCCTGGCTTACGTTCCCCTGATGTTGAACAGAGAATCTGGGGGGAAGATTGTTTTGAACGCACTCAGCCAGCAGATTGCCGTGATTAATCGGGTTGCGAACAACCACTTGAGCATCAATATCGGAAGTGTCGGCAATTCTTTCCAGAACGGCTTTTTTGGGAGTGACCTGGTTTGCGATAAAGATAAAGTCAACACCGGAAAAATCATACTCCGTTCCATCCTGATTCAATATCTGTATTCCCGTTATGTTTAAAGCACTCACGGCCTGGGATGCTAATGCAACACATTGGGCATCAACGTCCAGGCCAATGTAATCAATGGTAGAGTAATGGTCGTAAAGCCAGAACAATGTTGTCGGAAGGGCGCCGCAACCGACCATTACAGCCCGGCGGCACCGCGTAAAGTCAATTTTCATGGACAGGTCTCTTACACGATCGTAGGAATTCTTTACAAACGGGAATGCCAGTAAATCCCTAAGGGAGCAATTCCCTTTCTTTCCGGTTTCCAACAGAAATTTCACTGATTCGCGTTCATGGATAGACAGGTAACGCTTTTGGCAATTGGTAAAGAATTCTGCATGATAAAGGAAGTCACTTTCCCCTATTCGGTCAAATGCGTTTACATTAAACTTAGAAAAATCCCGAAGGAATTCTTCGTAAATCGATATAAAATTCCGATCATTATTTATGTCAATAGAGCTGAGTCTTTGGTGATAATCCAATAATACCGAAGTATTCATAAACTTCCCCCAGGGGATAATAATAGGGTCACACATTAAAGGCCTGCCCATTTGACAAAATTAAAGTTTGAGTCTGCTTTTGGTCAATTTATAAAGCGCCTTATTTTCCCCCATCTTCTTTGACAAGCGCCGATTGGCTTGCGTTACTCCGAATTCGCTTAACCCAAAACGACTTACCGACGATACTGGTAACACATGTCAAGTTCAAGTTCCACAATTTTCTGATTATTTCCAATGTATGCCGTATAATACTCCCCAAAAACCGGGTAGGGGAGTCTCTGTCAGAAAATAGATTTTACTTTTTAATCATTGAAACTATAAAAACAATTGTAAGCTAAGAAGTATTGTAACAGATTCAAAACAGGTAAGGATGTTTTAAGGTGAGGTGCAAAAAATTAGTTTACTGTATCATTTATAAAGCAGAATCCGTTCTTGCCGGCTTTTTTCACGCTATACATGGCTTCATCGGCCTTCTTGATCAGTTGATCCATATCTTGACCGTCGTCGGGGAAAAGCGCGATCCCGATACTTGCGCTGACAACCGACTGTCTCCCATTGAAAATAATCGGTTGGGATACCAGATGAATTACCTTTTTGGCAATCTGCGCGGCATTCTCCGGGGCGTTGATTTCGGTTGCGATGATTAGAAATTCGTCTCCTCCGACACGTGTAACAGTGTCGGTTTCGCGCACACATGAAAGCAAACGTTTAGCCACTTGCTGAAGAACATAATCACCGGTATCATGGCCGAGTGTGTCATTGACATCTTTGAAACCATCCAGATCGATAAACATCACGGCCACCGTTTTCTTATATCGTCGAGCCATGTTAAGAGCTACGGACAGCCGGTCCTTGGCAAATCTCAAACTGGGAAGATCAGTCAGCAAATCATGGGTTGCCAAATATTGTATCTGCTCTTCCGCCTTTTTGCGTTCTGTAATGTCAAGAATGAATCCGCGAATGCCAACCGGTGCGCCGTCAACCATAATCGGCACAGATAAAGCCATGGCATAAAAGATGCCGCCATCTTTTTTCATGGCCTTATATTCGAGATATCTTTTATCGCTGTGATGGCTGTCTTTTATTCTGGTCTGTATCCTCTCCATTGCCACATTGCGATCAAGGGGTGATACCAGGTCAAAGATATTTATGCCGTTTGCAATATCTTCTTGAGTTAAACCGAATTGTTTAAGGCCATGTTCATTAGCGTAGGTGACACCGCCTTTCATGTTTGCCTCGAAAATCGTCTCGGGAAATACTTCAGCAAGTTGTTTGAATCTTTCCTCGCTTTTCCGCAGCGCCTCCTCCGCATCCATACGCAGTAAGGCCTCGCCGATATTCGCCGCGATGCTCTCAAACTGTTCGATCGCAGCAAGAGAAAAACAATTTTTCTTGTGGTCATTGAACTGGATCAGGCCGATAATCGAATCCTTGTTCCGAATTGGCACAAGAGCTAAAGATGCATAGCCCTGGCGCATACATTGGTTGCGTGCATTAAGCCTCGGATCCTGATCAGGCGAAAGATCGAGTAAAGAGAATGAATCGTTCGTCCAGGCGCTGCCGCCTTTTGTAAAGAGCGGATTGGCCAGATCGGTTTTACCGGAAATGACCAGCCCGCAGGTGCATTCCAAACAGACATTGCCGTCCTTGTCCAGGCACGCACAGCCATCCATGCCGCGCTTGATCAGCGTGTTTTCCGTAAGCAGAAATTCATCGGAAAAACCATTTTGGGCAAAATACGGAAAATCATTTCCATCCTGGAGACGAATGCCCACAGCATCGAATCCTGTCCGCGTCTTCAATATGGTGAGGATGCTCTGAATTGAATCACGCAGAGTACCCGGCTTGCTGAGAATTTGAAGTATCTCGTTACTCATCTCTCGATAGCTCTCGGCAAGTTTGCGCTCGGTGATATCACGGTAGTTAAGAATTATAGATTCAACAACATTATTGTTTACCAGGTTGCTTCCCACAGCTTCGAGCGTACGCCAGCTTCCATCCTTATGACGAAGACGCAGTTCGGCATTCATAACCGGAGAGTTTGTATTCCTGGACAAAGTATTGAATACATCGGCTAAAGCCTTAATGTCATCCGGATGAACAATCGCACTTCCTTTAGCGCCAATCCTTTCTTCAGGTTTGAATCCCAAAATACTCTCAATTGCCGGATTTACATAGAGAATAACCCCTTCAGGATTAACCAGAACAATCATATCCGAAGAGTGCTCTACAAAAGCCCGGAAACGCTGTTCTTCGAACTGTAATTTATCCTCTATACATTTTCGATCAGTGATGTTCTCCGTTATCCCCATCAGTTTTTCAACGCTGCCATTCTTGTTCCTGATGGGAACAAAACACGATTTAAAAATCGATTCGCGCGGTCCGCTGGCCATAAACTCGAAATGGCTGATTTCTCCGGCACAGGCCCTGGTTAGCAGGCCCCCTATGCGTTCCCGGTCGGCAGCGCTGACTCCGTCCAGATATAAAGAGCCTTGTACATCGCCTTCCTCTTTGAGCCCCTGCATGAGAATACCCGCCCGGCTCATGGAGATTATCCTGCCATTCATGTCTATCTCGTGAATGCTCACGGGAGAGTTTTCGAGGAGCAGGCGGTAATTATTTTCTCTTTCACGCAATGTCCGGGTGATTTTCTCGGTTTCAAGCCGTGCCTCCTCCAGTTCCAAGGTGCGTTGACGCACCTGATCTTCAAGAGTAACCGCTGTCTGGAACAGGTTGAAATCAGATCCTTGAATGCTTGCGTTGCGTTCGGCACGATTCATCAGTGTCTGTATGATCTTGTTCAGACGTTCGATTTCGGCCTGCAAATCCTCTTCGTTGAAACCGGAGACCGGCTTTTGTTCAGACATCGCGCACCTTCCGAATCGGATCTGCGGCAGTACCGATAGCGATTCCGGTGAGCGTCTGATTGATGTGCACACCGTGAAACTGTTCGCCATAGCTGCTAAAACCGACGGTGTTGTTGCACCGGAAAATCTCACCGACGCGGTCTTTTAAACCGTTCTGGGAAATTTCCAGATTCCGCAGGATGCAATCACAGCCGAAAACGAGTTGTGGTTGTCCGATCTGGGCCCTGATCTTGTCAAAAGTTTGCTCCAGGTTTTTCTCCAAATCCACGCCATGCGCCACCCTGAGCACCAATCCTTCCTCGATGGCGCAATAGAAAGTCAAGCTGTTATCAGGATTGGCTTTCTGGATGGAGCGCACATAGTCCGTGCCGTCTATCATCACCACAACGGGCGACGCCGCGAAACGCATGGGATTGAGATCATGCACGTCAACACCCACCAGACGGGCATACTCTTTGGCGGCAGGCAGCCCGTTGATCTCCGTGACGATGCGTTTGACGGGATCGGCTTCCGTGACGACCATCCGTTTATCGGTGGGAACATAATGCTGGGTTTTGAATACCCTGAAAGGCAAGGAAGTGTTAATCAGGATTAGCGCCGCGCAATCGGAATGGAAGCTGCCATCGCTGTAAATAAAGGTCTTTTCAAATTTCTGGTCATCACCCGCCGAACCGCCGATGAGCGGTATCTTGCCCAACGCATATTGCAACGCATGCGCCACCGGCTCTTCGCGAAGAGACAAACCGTCAATCAGCAGCAATGCGAAGCTGTTATCCTGGCCTGCTTGTGGAACTTTGCTTTCAAGCCGCTGCAACAGAGTTTGGGTAAACTCATGCCCGCTGGCAATATCGAATTGGCTTAAACGATCCAGCAGCCCGCTGACGGCCACGCAACTGCCAACAGGAAAACTCGCTCCCGACAGGCTATGTTGATGATAACCGGCCGGCCCGATTTCTCCGGCCGTCGTACAGCCCACCACTTGAATTCCGGCAAACAGGCGGTTCATTTCCGCAGCCAGCACATTAAGATCATAAACGCTTGAGCAAAAAAAGACAACCAACTCCATGTTCGGCTGCGCGACCGTCGCGTGAAATTCCGCCACCGCCTGACGAGCTTCTGTTGCGCACGATTGCGCCGTCCGAATATTCTGAACGCTCATATTATCCACCTCCGTTTGGATGCCGATAATGTGCGGCAACTACTCTTGCTGTACGGGCCATGGTAATTTTTTAATAGTTTTCAACACTTCTTAATAAATATCTAGTATGGTGCTCCCGGATTTATATTTTTCAGTGGAGATGGCACATGCTTCCGCAGCAGATCGGCAAACTGTTCGGGCGCAATGGGTTTGCTAAAGTGATAACCTTGCATTTCATCACAGGAATGTTCCCGTAAAAAGTTCAATTGCTCCTGAGTTTCCACGCCTTCGGCCACGACGGTAAGACTTAGAGTTTTCCCCATAGCGATAATTGCCTCGGTAATCGCTTTGTCTTCAGCGTCCTGCGGAATGTTGCGGATGAAGGAGCGGTCAACTTTGAGCGTGTCGATTGGAAAATGTTTGATCTGGGCAAGAGATGAATAGCCGGTGCCGAAATCATCAATGGCGAGTCTCACACCCATGCTTTTTATTTTAGCCAAAATAGAAATCATCCTTGCAGGGTTATGCATCACCATGCTTTCGGTAATTTCCAATTCCAGCAGGTTTGGAGCCATGCCGGAATCATTCAGCGCTGACCTGATATCATTTATCAGATTGTCATCCGTGAGTTGTCGCAAAGACAAATTTACCGCCATGCAGACGGGAGGAAGGCCCTCGCGTTGCCAGGCGACATTTTGCTGACATGCAGTTTTCATTACCCACCGGCCGATGGGCACGATCAAACCTGTTTCTTCGGCCACCGTAATGAATTGTGTGGGGGTTACCGAACCAAGATATTGATTCTGCCAGCGCAGCAGCGCCTCCACGCCGGTGATCACGTCCGTTTTGAAATCAAGCTTGGCCTGATAATGCAAAGAGAGCTCATTGCGCTCGAGGGCAAAGCGCAGGTTTTTTTCGATGGAGAGCCGCTCTAACGATTTTGATTGAATATCTTCGGAGTAGAATTGGTAATTGTTCTTGCCTTCCTCTTTGGCAAGATACATGGCCATATCGGCATTTTTCATCAGAGATTGCTCATCTTCGGCATCCTTCGGATATATGCTGATGCCAATGCTGGCCGTTACACGGCATTCCTGCTTCATAATAGTCAAGGATTTAATAATGCTGTTAAGAATCTTGTGGGCAACTATGGCAACATTGTTTGAATCGCTCACCTCATCAATCAATATTACAAACTCATCCCCTCCCAGACGGGCGGTAATATCAACTGCCCGCAAAGTATTCTTGAGGCGGGCCGCAATTTCCTGCAGAAGTTCATCACCTGCATCGTGCCCCATCGTGTCATTGATAATTTTGAAGCGGTCCAGGTCCATGAATAGGACGGCAAATTGTCTCTTATAACGACGCGCAGACTTGATGGCCTGGTTTAACAGTTGGCTGAACATCAAACGATTGGGCAGTCCTGTCAGTGCGTCGTGTGTGGCCTGGTATTGAATCTTTCTTTCGGCTTCTTTGCGCTCAGTAATGTCATGTCCGACGCCTCTGAACCCGCAAACCATGCCTTCTTTATCTCGTTTGGGAAAAATGGAAAATTCGGCAGATATTACTGCGCCATCCGTTTGGATAAATTCATAGGGGAAATTCCTGATCGGTTTGCCTGTTTTAAAAACCTGATTGAATAGTCTGAAAACCGAATCTGCTTCCTCTTTTCTGATGAAGGATTGAAAATTCACCCCGGTTAGCTCTTTTTGAGAATATCCCAAAACATCGGCAAAAATATCGTTGAAAAAAGTGATACTACCCGCAAGATCTGTCTCGAAATACCATTCCTCCATTTCTTTTATGATGGTTCGGTATCGCTCTTCGGACTGCCGCAGAGTTTCTTCCATTTGCCTGCGCTGGGTTATATCTCGTCCAACTCCCCTAAAGCCGATAATCTCTCCTTTTTGGCTTCGCAGAGGAAAACCGGAGTTTTCGGCAAAGCCTGTTGTTCCATCCTTACGTATAACCTTATAGGAAATGTCCCTTTCGGGCTTACCGGTTCTATATATCCTGCCGAAGGCATTATATACAGTTTCGATATCCTCCCTGGCAATTGAATCGCGGAAGCTTGCTCCCAGCAATTCCTCTTTAGACTCTCCCAAGTGACGACAAAGCGAATCATTGACGAAGGTGAAATTGCCGGCGAGGTTTACCTCATAATATGCATCCGCCATCTCATCAAGTATCGTCCGGTATCTCTCTTCGGACTGCGCTACATTCCATTCCTTATGTTTTTCTGCTTCTGCATTAGATGGCATATCTTCCGATAACCGGGAAATATCACTCCCTCCGGAACCGATCTTTTTGTCCGGTTTTAATGCTTGTTTATTTTTACTTGCCGTCTTGGATTTAACAGGTGATTTAGGATTAGCTGCCATAGTCTTTTATCATTTCCCGAACTTTAATGAAAGTGTCTCAATATTTGTTAAGAAATACTTTTAGTTAGATCGCGTCTTTTATAAGACTATTGCTTCTGATGGCAATAAGTATAAGAAACACCGTATGATATGTCAAGGAAATCTTAGGCCGCAAAATGTAAAGGGCGGCGCCGATGTTTGCCGGGTGTGCATGGTGTTTATTTCCTTAAAGGAAGAAACACTGTTCACACAACAATTTTATGCTCTGCTGATTTAAAGGATGACCGTGTATAAATAAACAGCATTTCAACCGGTTATGAAAATGGTTCCGGCATGTCCCTGTAAAATTCATTATCATAAAAATAAACACTACCATTATCCATCCTATCTAACTATTATTGACTATTTTGTTCTCATGTAGTAATCAACTATGAATAGTCCGGCATTCTTCTTCACATGGTAAAAATGCGTATTCATATGCTCATTTTTTCTGTTGTTTATTTCTTACTTACTTAGTGCATCAATACCTTATAAAGAGGTAAAAATAATGAAAATCCAAATTTGTTTAAGAGCCATAATATGGCTGCTTGTGTTGACTCTGGCGTTACCCATGCCGCTTATAGCGCAGGTAGACGAAGGCTCAGCTGCCGCACAGCAGCCGCAGACTTATTCACAAGAAGAGCTCGACAGGCTTCTTACGCCAATTGCTCTGTATCCGGACACACTGCTTTCGCAGGTTCTTATGGCGTCAACGTATCCTTTGGAAGTGGTTGAAGCCGACCGCTGGCTAAAACAGAATCAAAGCCTGACAGGCAATTCATTGGATGCGGCTCTTCAGAATAAGCCCTGGGACATCAGTGTAAAATCATTATGCCACTTTCCCGGCGTGCTTGAAATGATGAGTGATAATCTTGACCTGACCAATGAGCTGGGGAATGCCTTTCTTGACCAACAGAATCAGGTTATGGATAGAATTCAGATCCTGCGAAGCAAGGCGCAAGCTCAGGGCAACCTTTCCTCCTCAGATAATATGAATGTCACTTCTGACGAAGGGGCAATAACGATCGAGCCTGTTACTCCCGATGTTGTTTATGTGCCTGCCTATAATCCATGCCTGGTTTACGGCCCCTGGTGGTATCCTGAATGCGCGCCTCCGTGGTTTTGGTATCCGGAACTCGTTGTCGGCGCCGGTTTCTTTTTCGGTCCGGCCATATTTATGGGTCCTCTGGATTTCTGGTGCGGTTTTCGCTGGCATCAGCATGAGATGTTTGTCAACGTAAATAAAACATTTGCTGTCCACAGACCTTCAATCACCAGAATGCATGGCGGTATGGAGGCATGGGTGCACAATCCCGTTCATCGCCGCGGTCTGGCCTATCGTAATCCGGAAACGGCTCAAAGGTTCGGCCAGACGATGCGTCCCGGTGTGACGGCACGCAAGTCTTTTAGAGGCTTTCCTCCTGAAGGCAGCGGGACGGGCATCGTTACTACTCCCGCCTCAAGACCCAATACAGTGCGCCAGACGACGCAATCTGCACAGTCTCAGAGAGGCCATGCATTTGAAAGTTTCGGATCAAGCGGCCGGGAAGTGACCCGGCATAGTGAGCGCGGTTACAGCAGCATGGGCGGAGGCCCAAGAGGGAGCAGTGGATTTCATAGTAGTGGCGGCGGTTCTCATGGAGGAGGCTCAAAGAGATGAACGATAGGCGCAGGATTGAACATCTACAGAGGGAGGAACGATGATGAGCATATTTATGCATGGAAGAAAAAGTAGTTTAATGACAATGATGTATTATTGCATCATTGCGGCCATATTTATTTTCATCCCCGTGGACAACAGCTACGCGGCCCAAATAACCCAGATGACATTTGCTTCGCCGGACAAAGCATTCGGTATGCTGATTACGGCGGTTAAGAGCGGCGATGCCGGGCAATTAGCCGCCATATTCGGCCCCGCAGTCAAAGATATTTTTCCGGCTGACAAGGAGGCAAATGTAAAAGCACAGGAAAGATTCATCAAGGCTTATGATGTAAAACACCGGCTGGAGAGTATAGGAAAAAACAGGGTAATTTTGCATGTGGGTGATAATGATTGGCCGTGGCCTGTTCCGGTTGTTAAAAAAGGCAATTCCTGGCGTTTTGATACAGAGGCGGGAATAAAAGAGATCATTGCCCGCAGAATCGGCAAAAATGAAATTTCGGCCGTCCAGGTTTGCCTTGCCTATGTGGATTCGCAATTCGAATATGCCCAAGGGCACCGAATTAAAAATATTGGTGAATATGCGCAACACCTGGCCAGCGATCCGGACAAAAAAAATGGGCTTTGCTGGGATTCAAAGGATGGAGAAAAACCAAGCCTGCTTGGGCCTATGGTAGCCGGCGCCTGCAAGACAGAAATGAAGAGGATGATCAAACAATATTCTTCTTATCACGGCTATTACTACAGGATACTCAAAAGCCAGGGTAGGGACGCGCCGGGCGGCGCTTACGATTATGTTGTGGATGGGAGAATGATTGGAGGATTTGCTATGGTTGCTTACCCGGCTGTCTACGGCTCTTCAGGAATAACAACATTTATAGTGAATCAAGACGGAATCATTTATCAAAAAGATCTGGGTAACGATACAGAAAAGATTGCCGAATCGATGGACAGCTATAATCCTGACGCCGGTTGGAAAAAAGCGGATTGATGTGTTTGGACTAATATTTAACTTTACAAACACTGTTACATGAAGTTTCAATCGGTTATTGGCTTTCCTTCCTGACCAGTTTTGTTATCATTTCCACAGCGGTCGAAATGCCGATTACGCTGGAATCAAGGCTTAAATGAAAATTGCGCGCGTCGGTCCAGTCGATGCCCAGCATGTCGCGGATAAATCTGGCTCTCGTGCGATCCGATTCCTTCGCCATGGCCTGCGCCGCCTTCTCTTCCATTTTTTGCTCTTTCATGATGCGTTCGACCCGATAATCGAAAGGTGCGTGAATAAATACATGAAGTGTGTCCGGTTTGTCCCTTAAAATATAAAATCCGCCGCGACCGACAATCACCGCGCTGCATTGGTTGGCAACTTGTTTTATGATTTTGCTTTGCAGCGCAAATAAATCTCTATTGTAGATCGGTTTTCTAAATGATGGCAAGCCGGGCACCTCCGGTGCGCCAAAGCAAAAGGAATTGATAATCCTTTCGAGCAGAGGCACGGATCTGCTGTCAAAATTTTCCAGCATCTGCGGATCTACTCCCATTTCGTTGGCCGCCTGTTGCAGTATTTCTCTGTCCAGATATCTAAACCCCAGTTTTTCTGCCGCATGAAAGCCGATATATGTGCCTTCGCTGCCCATCTGTCTGGATATGGTAATTGCTGTTTTTTCTGTCATGCTCGCCTCCTCTGAGTTTATTCACCGATCACTTCCGGACTTATTTCTCTATGGGAATCGGTTATGAAAAAAATCAACGGGATGGATATTATGAAAAGCGCCGCGATCAGAGAAAATAGATAATTGAAAGAAAGCATGCTGGCCTGTCTCATCACTATTTCTTCAACGGCTTTGAGCGCTTTATTCTGAGCGTCAGCCATATCCATTCCCCGCGCGTAAAAATATTGTGTGAGCGATCCAAGCATATGATTGGTGCTGTCTCCGAAAATGGTTATGTGTTCCATTAGCCGCGCCCGGTTGAAATTATCGCCGCGGTCAAGAATGGTAGCGGCCAGCGCGATGCCGATACTGCCGAAAACCTGCCTGACAACGTTATAAAGTCCTGTGGCCGCCGTCAACAACTGTTTTTCGATTGTCGAAAGCGCTGCCGTGCTAAGTGAAACAAATATCATGCCGAAACCCACGCCCTGCAGAAACTGAGGAAGAAATATGTCCCAGAAACCAACATCCAATGAAAGAACAGAAAATTGATAAAAAGAAACGGCGTTTAAAAACAATCCTGTGCCGATAAGAATACGGGGGCCGATTTTATTATATATTCGTCCGGAAACCGGCATAATCAAAGCCATAGCAAGAGATCGCGGGAGAAGCGCCAATCCCGAATCAAAAGCAGGGTAACCTAATAGCTGCTGCAAAAAAAGCGGCAACACAAAAAGACTGCTCATGAGCGCCAGCCCCAGAATGCCTCCTAAACATGTCGCCGAAGAGAAGTTGATATTTTTCAAAATCCGCAGATTGACGGCCGGTCTGTCGGTTCGCAATTCGCGCCACACAAATAAGACAAGTCCGGCGACAGCTATTACTGCCAGATAAATGATGAAATTGGAATCGAACCAGTCGCGTTGCTCGCCCTGTTCCAGCATGATCTGAAGGGCGCCCAGACCGCACATCATGAAGAACAGTCCGGAAGCATCCACTTTTCCCTTTTCGCGGACAAGAAAATGCGGATCTTCGATGAAGCGCAGAATCATCAGAATATTGATAATGCCGATGGGAACGTTGATATAAAATATCCACGGCCAGGAGTAATTGTCGGTCAGCCATCCTCCGAGGGTCGGTCCCAGAGCAGGCCCCAAAACAATTCCCATTCCGTAAATTCCCATCGCCATTGCCTGCTCTTTCGGCGGAAATGTTTCCCTGAGGATGGATTGCGAAATGGGAATCAGCGCACCGCCGCCAATGCCCTGAATAATCCTGAATACTACCATCGAGGAAAGATCCCAGGCGATTCCGCAAAGCATGGACGCTATCGTAAATGAAAAAACTGCGAAAATATAAAAATTCTTCCTGCCGAAACGCGAACTCAGGAAAGCAACGATCGGCATGATAATGACATTGGAAAGAATATAACCGGTCGAGACCCAGGTAATCTCCTCGACGGACGCGCTCAGGGATCCGCGCATATGCGGCAGGGCAACATTGACGATGCTCATATCCAGCGCCGACATGAACATGCCGGACATAACCGTCAGCGTGATCAGCCATTTGTGTTTGCTACTTTTTTCTTCCATTGGCACTCTACTTGGCGGAAAGTTTGGAACCGGTTGCGCGGCTCACATCAACAGACGGTATGACGGATAATCCCGGCCAAAGCGGATGGCGGGGATCGAATTTGGAATCGATTGTGATTTTGACGGGAACCCGCTGCACGACTTTGATAAAACTGCCGGTGGCATTTTCCGGCGGAAGTAAACTGAAAACAGAGCCTGTACCCGGTTGGAGACTATCAACATGTCCCTTGAATATTACGGAGCGATAAGCGTCAACGTTGATTTCCACCGGTTGCCCGACGGTCATTTTGGCAATCTGAGTCTCTTTAAAATTAGCGATGACCCAGATATCTTCTTTCACGATAGCAAGCAGGGCCTGGCCGGGCATGACATATTTTCCGGGGTCGACATTCTTCATGGCAATCCGGCCGCTGATCGGCGCCGTAATGATTGTGCGGGTTAGATCCAACTGGGTTAACTTCTTGACTGACTGAGCTTCCTTGATTTTGAAGGATTGAGTGGTCGCTTTGGTTTTGGAGGATAGAAGCGAAACCTCGGCCTCGGCTACGGTGGCTTCAGCCGCCCGCTTACGGGCAACAGCCACCAGCCAGCGGGAATGAAACTGATCATACTCGTTTTGTGAGACGGCCTCTTTTTTGAGCAGTGTTTCGTAGCGCTTAAGCTCTTTGAGAGCGAGGTCTTCCTCATTGACAGCAACATCCAGATTGGCGCGCGCTCTAATGAGTCCTTTTTCTTTCTCGACAATAACTGCTTTGAGTTCGTTCTCTTCCGAATCCAGCCGGGAAAGGCTTTGACCGCTTTCGTTGAAATGATCGAGATAATCCTGCCGGTCAATTTCGATCAGAGGTTTGCCTTCTTCGACATACTGATTATCGTCAACAAAAACATTTGTTACTTTTCCTTTTATCTCCGCGGCAATCGGAACGATTGTTCCCGACACATAAGCGTCATCAGTGCTTTCGTGAGAAAGGGAATGAATGAAATAAATCATTCCATAAATGACCGCCGCCGTTGTCGCAGTAATGGCAAAAATTTTAAATCCCCATTTTTTCATATTCTGAGTTGTCCCAATTCGTTTTATTTGTTTGCGATATCTAACTTAATTCAAAATTCCAACGCATTATTGATGGTCTAAATTATGGATGACCTGTTCCAGATATTTACGGATATCGAGCAGATCCTTTGCCTTAAAGCCCTTACAAATACGATTACGATGCTGTAAAACAAACGGCTTCATATTTTCACAAAGGGAGTGGCCGCTGGGCGTCAAATAAATGCAGTGAGCGCGTTTATCGTTTTTATTGTTTCGTTTTACAATATAGCCCCGTTTATCGAGCTGTTTAAGAATGCGAGTGATGTTGTGACGGTCCTTATACGTTTTTTCACCGAGCTGAATTTGATTGATACCTTCCTGTTCCTGGAGCCTGAATAGAACCGCCCACTGCTCAGGTGTCAGATCATACCCGGCGTCCTGAAACATCTGGCGTAATGCCGCCGAAACCCGTGTATGGCAGCGATAAAGCCAAAACCCCAGTGATTCATCGGGGGAATAAAATATCTGTATTGTTTTCATATTCCGAATAATTATTGCTGCGAATGAAAGAATAATAAAACATTGTTGTTTTGACAACAATATAGATATTTGCCCGATTTGTCAAGAAATTTGTTGCTGAAAAATAATGTGCTCATGCACTGTTTATTAGCAATAGAAGGGTATTAACATCATTAATGACGGGCATTTATTCAAACACTCAGGTTTGAGCAAGAAGTATCGCCCAAAGAATTGCCGACTCTGTGTCATCAATGACGTATTCGACTGTTACCGCCTTGGATAGTGCGGGTAACTTACGTAATTCGTTTCGATCGATTTTCCAGGGATCCCTTCCTCCGATCATAGGCTTAACCATGCGCAGATATATTCTGGTCGCAATGAATTCATGCAATTTAGGCGCGTTATTTTTTACCTTTTCATACATCGACTGCTCCAAAGGACTCAATGGTTGCAGCTTTTGCAAATCAGCATTATCATCGGCGAAGACCGGGATTAAAAACATAAAAAACAAAACCGTTGTAATCGCTAAAATATTTAACTTTTTCATTTTAATTCCTTTGGTAACATTTATTTGAGGCTATTAGCCGGGACTTTGAAATTGGTAATCACCCGCTATTTTTCAGTTGTTGAAATAGTCTCCTGTCCACTTGCAGGACTTGATAAAAACATCTACACCCGTTGATCCGCTATTGATTACAAATTCACTCACGCCGAAGTGTGGAGGAATGGGATTGCCCCAATCATAAGTGTAGCCGAGAGCCGTCCAGGGGTAAGAGTTGTTAACGGCCGTTTGTGAATAGACGTAGGTCCTGCGGTTGCTGTACCATTTCCGGTATGAGGTCATCCCGCATTTTCCGGAGGCTGTGCAATTGTCGCAGTAGTTCGGGTCACAGGGCATCTCCGAATAAACAAGGACCGTGTCGTCAAATTTTCTGAAACCGTCAGCGGGAAAGGTTAACTCCGCCTCATGATCGGTTACTTCCGGGTCTGCCGAAGGCCGGAAAAGATCGGCAGGGGATACATACAGTTCGAGTATGCATGTGTTTTCGAGTGTCTGTGTTGCAGTGGGAGGCGGCAAACCGAGAGACTGGGAAACCCGAAGAAGAGTTGGAACATTACCGAGGAGATTCTTCAACTCCGGGACTACAGAAACCCAGGAATTATATCCGTAGTTTTGACACTCTTGCCCTGCTTTACATCCCGGTGAATTCGGGTCGGTATAACTTTGACAGGCCGCTTGACTGCCGATCCAGGTAGCAACAAGCACCCGCGTGCCGGGCACATTATTCTCCCATATGAGGTCTGAATTTTCAGGGATAATGGCAGTCAGATGTTTCGAAATCTTTACGACTGTCAAGGTCTTGGCATCCTGGACCGCCGCGTTATATTCCGCCTGTGGGTCTATCTGGGCGGAGCTGCTTTTGCCGCAAGAGGTGAGGGTGAGGCTTAAAACAGCAAAAAAGATTATCACTAAACAGGCCGGCAATGAAGATGATTTTAGATGTAGAGTTTTCATGTTTCCTCCTTCAATCTCCGTGAACCTGATTGTTGTTATGGTCTAAAAGTATTATCGCATATTTGGTAAATTGATTTAAAAAGATTCATTTAAGGTCTTTCTGTAAAGCATTAAGTCGTTTTGATGAATACCACCATCCAAAGCGTGAAGAAAATTTACCAAGGAAAAGGTATACTATACAAAGTACGAGATTTACCCAGGCAGGCATTGTGATTGAAACGACAGTTGCCAAGGCAAAAAGTATCGTCCATGCTCCTGTGATAATCATGTTTGATTCAAGGAAAAGACTGGTTGACCATACTTCCGGCGGTGTGTTTCGACGGGCAATGATAATAGTCCATGGGCGCCTCAACAAAATAGATACAAGAGACAGACCCGACAATGCGCCCATTAGGTAAGTTATCCAATTCATGATATGCTTTTTTTATATTCTAATAAGTTTTAAGCAATAATTCATCACATGGTGATGTTAAGCATTGTTTATAGGGATCGGCGCTCATTGCAAATGCCAATGATTTCCGGCTGTAGCCTAACATAAAATCAAAAATTAATAAAACGTCATTGTTGAATATGTACAGATTTGTTTTTTATCGGAAGATTTACCGCAGATTTATCAGTTTGGGAAAAAGTTCGCTGCGGTTGCTGACGCCTATGATGCGAAAGATTTCTTTCATATGGTCTTTTACGGTATTTTCACTGATGAAGAGATTTTCGGCAATATCCCTGTTTGAAAGTCCTTTTGCCAGTAAAACAGCCACTTCTTCTTTCCTCGGCGTCAATTTGAACGGTTTGAGCATTCCCTTCACAAACTGGTCATTCATAAAAGTAATTTTATAAAATTTATCATCTTGAAACTGTGTCATGGTTGATTTGTGATTGCAAATATCATGTGCGAAACAAAACACGAATTCTTTTTTTCCCATCTTAACCGGAAATACGCCATAAAGAATTTGGAGAACCTCTTGATTCTTGATATTAAGTTCTAATAGAATATTTCTGGCAAATCCATATTTTTTTAGTTCATCAACAAGCAAACGTCTTTGTTCCACCGGAAAGTATCCGAGTTCCGATGCTCTTCGTCCAATCATATCTTTACGTTTTAACCCCTTGTATTTAAGAGCGGTTTCGTTTATATCGACATAAGTTCCATCTTTAAACGCGTTAATGCACATGGGGATCGGTGATTTCATGAAAGACGTGTAAACCAGGTCTTTTAGTAACGTTTTTCCCATTCTTTTTTGATTTTTCATAATCAAAACATTCCTCGTTAAAGTTATTTTGAAAATTTCAGATAATGCGACCGCTTCTTCAGTGAAGATTTTAGTAGATATCGCTTCGGTGCATTATGAAAAACTAATCTAATTAAACTTATATCAGAATAATAATGTTTATAAAACCACTCTTTCGGGTGATTGTAAATTGTTAAAAAATGGTTTAAGTAAAGTTACTAAGGTAAATAACAGCATTATCTGCCGGATTTGTGCAATATTTGTAAGAAATCTGCTCCTGTGGGAGTATCTTCCCCTGGAAGAACGAAGAGGAAGGACTATCCTCCTATTTAATACATAAATTAGTATTAGATATTACTCCCACGGGACTTTAGAACCATAAAGATGAAAGTCTTTTAACATAAAGCAACAGGAAATACTATCTTCCGAAATAATTTCGATATCTTATCTTTCAACGCTATTTGATGGACAATTACCCCGTTCTTGTATAAGATAGAGTAAATGGTTCCGGAGGTTCTGGCATTGGGGATAGGATACAAAACCAGGCTGCACCTTATTGACGAACTGGAAGCGGCTCGCGAGGAAATAAAAAGTCTTCAGGCGCAAGCCCGAAAGAATGAACAGATCGAAAAGGAGCTGACTCATTCGAGACATTTTTATCAAACCCTGTTTGAAAATTCCGGCACGGCGACCATTGTCATAGAACAAGACACGACCATCTCCATGATGAACAATGATTTTACGAATTTCACAGGCTACACGCGTGAGGAAATCGTCGGCCATACGTGGACCATGTATGTGGCTGAAGATGACACCGATCGCCTTCTTTCTTTTCACAGGATGCGGCGCGAGGAGCAGCTCTCAGCGCCCAGGAATTATGAATTCAAGATCCGTAACAAGAACGGAAATCATCTTCATATTTTCATGACCATTGCCATGATTCCGGGGACTACACAGAGCATCGCTTCCATGGTGGATATTACGGAAAGAATCAAAGTCGAAAAGGCGTTGCAGGAAAGCAAACAGAGATACCTGGAATTAAGCATCATTGACGACCTCACCCGGTTGTACAATTCCAGGCATTTTTACGCTCAGCTCGAAAAAGAAATAGAACGATCGAATCGCTATGAACAGCCGTTAACCATTTTGCTGCTGGATCTCGACGACTTTAAGATGTTCAACGACACATACGGCCATGTTGAGGGGGACTATGTATTATCACGGCTCAGTGAGGTGATCAAACGATGCCTGCGTGATACTGATTCCGCTTATCGTTATGGCGGTGAGGAATTTACGGTCATTCTGCCTATGACCACAAGCGAAGAGGGCCTTGTGACGGCCCAAAGAATCAAAACGGAATTAAGAAAGGAAGCTTTTTACCCCGCGGGCCAGAGGGTTCATTTGACAGTGAGTACAGGTCTGTCGCAGTACAAGTTGAAGGAAGAGATGAAATCGTTTGTTCACCGGGTAGACCAGCTCATGTACAGTGCGAAGAAAAACGGGAAAGACAGGATTTGTTACGAATCGCAACATCAGGAACAGTTCGACTGGTAAGTGCGCTCAATGAGCATTAAATTTTAGTTCAGGGAGGCGGTAATATGGCAGTTAAAGAATGCGCAATTTGCGGATTTAAATCCGAGGCACCTTTTGATAATGATACCTGCCCTAAATGCAGGCAGACGTTCTGGAAATGCGGGGAATGCGGTTACCTTCTGAAAGCAGAATCGCTTCCGGAAAAATGCCCTTCCTGCTTCAGAAAATGCGAATTCAGGAATGTCACCTGTTATATCCCGGAATGCGGCGGTCCGGGAAATATAGACAAAAACCTGTAAAAGCAGGGGAGAAGTCCTCATAAATCACAGGCGCTTCTTTGATTAAGCAATTTTAAGCCCGGTCGAGTCTAATGGGTTGTTGCCAGAATGTTGTTTTTCAATAGTCAAAGGAAGACCTGAATCATTTGAGTATCTGGTCTTTAAATTCGTAAAGATAGGCACTCGATCCATAAGTTACAAAAGTTTTAACTTTATGATAGCCAAGCGAATCCATTTTTTTGATAATATAAGATGTGTCATTATCGCCAAAGCCAACAAATAATAACCAATTTCGTCCCTTTAAATTTTTTAATTCATTTAAGTATTTTTCATCATTATTACGATCTACACTACCATATATTACAGGAACAGTGATATTCATAAATTGAATATCACTATAATATTTAAAGGCGTTTGCTGCGTAATAATTAACATAAATTTTATCGTTTTTGTTTATATTATTTTGAATATAAGCAATGGTTCTTTTTATTTCTTCATGTTGTCGCGGGAATCCAACACTGCAAAGTACAAAAAGTAATAGAAGGGGGATAAGAATGGCTAAAAGTCTAAACCTTTCAATTTTCAAATTAGTAAAAACAATATTCATTAAATATTCAAACCCGAAAGAAGTAATAATGATAACGACAGGAATGGTATATAATATTAATCTTAGATCAAATGGATAAAGTTTAAATGCTGATAATAATAAATGGAGAAATATTGGTATTAACATTATTAGAAGAATACCTGTTTTTCTTCCAATAGTTAAAGTTACAAAGCCAAATAAATATAAAGCAGGTAAAAGAATCTTATCCATGATGCCATATGGAGAATCAAACAGCATCTTGAACTTATCAACGAGAAATAGATAAAAATCAGCGCTAAAAAGATTATGCGGCATAAACGCATTTGACCAATAAGTTACCATATAATCTCTTAATGGATGTCCATGAATAAAGTAATAGTAATACGACAAAAAAGTTATTCCCCACACAAAAGAAATAATTGTCATATATTTGAAATATATTTTTTTATTAATCAATGAATTATAAAATAAATAAATAAAACAGCTGAATAATATTATGGGTGATACATTTGATAAAAAAATACTTACACAGCCAAGAATCCCAAGCAAATAATATCTGCTTTCTTCTTTTTTATAGCTTTTTAATGTGAAGTAATAAATATAAGTTAATACGAATACATCACATATGTATTGCTTTACCTCGCTTGAATAATAAATCAGGTTATAATTATAAACAAACAACGATAATGCAAAAATAATTGTATAGTCATTCTTAAAAGTCAGTTTTAAAATTCTATAAAAGAAATACAATGAAAACCAAAAACATAATAACGGCAGTACTCTAAGCCCATATTCACAATGAGGTAATAGTATTGAAAATAATTTTTCTAATTGTAAAAATAAAATAGGCGCCGCTTGCCGGTAATCAAGTGGTTTTAGAAGCTCAAGACCATTCTTGTTAATAATATTAAGCGCAAGTCCTGCCTCGTCTCTCCAAAGACTTCTATTATAAATAAACCCAACTAATGATAATGTTACGCCTGAAAGTAAAATGGCATTAATAATCTTTTGCTCAAAATTTAATTTCATCAATTTATCTTTTATCCTATTCATTAGCGCTTTGCCTTCGTTGCAATAAACCGCTTGAGATAGCCTTTAACAGTTACACCGACGCTGTTTATTGTTATAGGTGAATGGTGTTTATGAGGAATACAAGTCTTGTTTATCCCTGTCCATTTCGTGCTACCGCGAAAATATATTATATTTCAGGATGCACCAAAGTGCAGCCAAACCGTCCCTCCAGCCAATCTTTTTCCCTTCTTCATATGTGCGTCCGTAATATGAAATACCCACTTCATAAACTCGTACATTTTTTATTCTGGCAATTTTTGCAGTTACTTCAGGTTCAAAACCAAAGCGGTTCTCTTTAAGTTTAATAGGTTTAATAATTTCAGCTCTGAATAATTTGTAGCAGGTTTCCATGTCTGTTAAGTTTAAATTAGAAAACATATTGGAAATGTATGTAAGAAAACGATTACCGATACTATGCCAGAAGAATAAAATACGGTGCGGATTTCCGCCAATAAATCGGCTGCCGTAAACCACATCGGCAAAGCCGTCTAATATTGGTTGTAACATTAAATTATATTCTTGCGGGTTATATTCAAGGTCGGCATCCTGAATGATAATAAAGTCTCCTTTAGCTTTATCAATACCTGTGTGCAATGCAGCGCCTTTGCCTTTATTGAAGGAATGTTTATAATATTCAATATGAAGTTCAGGGTTACTTTGTTTGTATTGCAGTATCTCTTCTTCCGTATTGTCGGTAGAAAAATCATTAACGATAATTACTTCTTTGTCAACACCAGCCAACAATTGCACTTCATTCACTTTGTCTAAAATTGTATGAATGGTTTTGCCTTCGTTGAATGCCGGAATTACGATAGATAGTATTTTTTTGATAACAACCTCCTTTCATGAATGATATTTATTTGGCTATCCATTTTTTCGCTTCGTGGTGTGATTTGAGCATATTACCCTCTTACGCTCAACTATCTTTGAGAGGTCAAGGTCTTTTGTCTCCGGACTATACAACAAACTTATGAAAGTCATCATGGCGCCCACGCTTAAAATAACTGCAGGGGAAAGCCACATATCCTGTTTCTCGACGGCTGCGATAAAGGGTATACGGTGTGCCCACCATACATAGATACTAAACCATGCTCCCAAAAGTGCGCCTGAAGAATAACCCAGTCCGACACCTGTTGCCCGCCGTTTTGTCGGAAAACGTTCAGAAAGGTAGGCAGGTACGATGCCCCAGGCGAGCTTCAGCATCGCCGCCATCGTCGTGCCTAAAAGAGCGAGCTTTATATTCCGAGCGACTGCGGCATTATAAAGGACGTAATAGACGGGAACGCCGAATAAAATCAGGAAAACACAATAATACTGAGTCAATCTTTTTCTCCCGGTAATGTCAGAAAGCCAACCATAGAAGTTGTAGCCGAGGAATGCCATAAACAGGGCAAAACCATAGATCAAACTGTACGTCGTAATGTCGAAACCCCTTCCTCCGAGTGTCAGAATATTAGGTAGAAAACCGTAAACAGAGTAATCCGCAAGGAAAAGGCCTGTCATAAAAAAGAAGACCTGTACAAAATCCCATAGCGCCGGCGGTTTGAACAATCCCACAACCGGCGCCTTTTCGATATGGCCTTCTTTTCTGGTACATTCAAATTCGGGAGACTCCGGCAACAACTTTCTGATATACAGGGCCAGTAATACAGGCAATACTCCTGAAGCAAAGACAATCCGCCAGCCATAGTCAAGCATGGCCTTGCTGCCCAGGACAGAAGAGATCAGGGCAACCACCAGAGAGGCAAAAACATACCCTAACGGGAAACCTGATTGAATGAATCCGCCGATTGCGCCACGCCTCTTTTGCGGAGCATGTTCGATGGCAAAGGTATGTCCTACCGCATATTCCCCGCCGAAAAAAAATCCCATTAAAAATCTAAGGACACAAAAAAGAATGTACGCCCAAATCCCGATCTGATCATATGTAGGAAGAAAGGCGGACATGAGGGACATCAATCCAACGCCGCCTATGGTCTGAATAAGAAGAAGACGCCGGCCAATCCTATCGGCATAATGTCCAAAGAATGCCGAGCCAAAAGGCCTTGCCGCCATCGTGATCGAATAAGTAAGAACGATCGTGATATACCGCCAGGCCTCGCTTCCTGTGGGCGAAGAAAATATTTTGACAAGAATTGGAGCCATGACAAGGACGATCGCCATGTCGTAAGCATCCAGCATAAAACCCAAAAACTGCGACCCCATCGCCATTCTGGTATCTTTGCATAATTTTACTTTTTCTTGTATGGCCATGATAAATCCGTTCCTTTCAAACGACTTGCTCTTAGGCTGTGCGCAACACAACCGGACATCCCCCGAATGTTTTCTTATCGGGCGAAGCGTTCTCCCATTTCAAAGGCTTTTGCACAGTCAAGGGGAAATACTTCCCGCCGCCTCTGTGCCTTCTTTTCAGGATCAAAGCGTGGGGCAAACACTTTTGAATAGTCTTTAAACTGGTAAGTGTCATAACTGCACAATGACTCTGAAACACCGAATATCCTTTCCATGATCATTTCATTCCAGTTGATGTGGTGATTGAAGCCCCGTTCTTTTGCCATTTCCTCGGTCGCGCCCAAAGTGTAAATGAAGCCGGTCGAAATCTTTCCCGGAAAGAGTGACCCCGGAGGGTCGATATAGGGAGAATAGGGGAAAAACAGGCGCTCCATAAAGGATCTCATCTCGCCTGTAACGGTTCCGTAATAAATAGGGGAACCGAGAATAAGGGCATGGACGTCCGGAATCGTTTTTAGGAGGGGCGTCAGGTCGTCTTTCACAACACACTTACCATAGCTCGGACCGTCAATCATCTTGCAGGAAAAGCAGCTCACACACCCTTTGAACTTGAGGTCATAGAGATGCACCAGTTCTATTTCAGCGCCCTTGGACGCAGCGCCTTCAAGCGCTCTTTCGAGCAGTGTCGCCGTATTCCATTTCTTTCTAGGACTTCCGTTGACTGCAATCACCTTTATGCGTTCCGACATTTTCTACGCACCTCCATTATTTATTTTGGCGATTATCGGCTTGACAAAGGAGGCCGATAATGTATAATACTACCATAAAATCAAAAAAGTGTGTTAATAATCTTGATATAGAAAAACGTTCTTGTAATTTAACACCTTGGCAAGAGGCACCGTATCAACTGATAAGCTGGTGGGATATGCAACAATTTTCAGCTAAAAAATTTTACAACATGACCTTGATGTTAGAGCGAATTAGAAAAGAACCTTATATTAAGTATCAAGAACCTACGAATCTTGATATTAGTGAAGAAAGCAAAATTAAATTAGAAAAATTATTGCGTCCAATAGAGGATTTTTGCATTGAACTTTCCCTTGAAAATTCCGCAGAAGTGATCAAAGAGTTTAGAAACTATCTTCTTGCTTGGAAAACACTTAAATTTGCCAATTTACCTCTTAGTGAAATCGATGCGCGTTTAGGTGAAATACATCGTTCTATTTTTCGGGAAACGAAACTTCATTTATTTATGTATATACGAGCAGACAAAGCAAAATATTATGATTCGTATAGAAAAACAAGGGTAGGTCTAGCGAATCCATCAGGGTTTTTATTTGGAGATTCTGTTAATAACAAATTCCCTTCTGCGGGTTTTGATATAACAGAGGCCGGGAATTGTTTTGCTACAAATCGTTATACTGCCTGTGTTTTCCATCTTATGAGAGTTATGGAAATAGCGGTACAAAAACTTGGTGATAATTTAGGCGTGACAGTGGCAAATGAAAAAGTCTGGCAAAAAATTATTGAAAACATCCGGACTGAATTAAACACAAAATTCCCCAACTCAAAAGATTCTAATCGAATTAAGTATGAAAATATTCTTGGGCATCTTGAAACCGTGAAAATAGCATGGAGAAATCCAACTATGCACCCAAAGGCCACTTACATAGAGGAAGAAGCTGACGATATTATGCACACTGTTAAGATTTTTATGAAGAATTTGGCGAGTATTATTTAGTTTTGGAGGAGAAAATAAATCATGGTAACATCTAAAGAATATGTATTCGACTTCACAGACTTGAAATTGCTGAGTATCACTTGCAAAAACTGCGGCACAGAGACGATAATAGACCTTTCAAAGCCAGAAACAAAATTACCCAAGAGATGCACACCTTGTAGAATTGAGTTTGACCCACAGTTCGAGAGAGCTATTATTGATTTCTCCAGTACTTACTCTGTTTTATCAGACAAAAACTCAAAGGGAACAATGTCTGCTAGGATTAGGATACATTGCGAATTGAAAGACTCTTAATTTTAGCAGCTCGTCCCTAACACCCTGTCCATCATATCAAGATGGTCACGGTTATTAAAACGGTAGGCGAACTCATTGAGATAGAGAGGGAGATATTTAGCAGACACTTTATGAAAAGTACCATAGATGGCGCGTTTAAATAACGACCATACATTTTCAACACCATTTGTATGAACAGCGCCGTCTTTATCGTATTTAACATAAGTTTGAGAATGGTTTACGACACTATGAACAAATTCAGAACTATCAAGCCACAGGTAAGAAGTAAATTCGTCAGTATTAATGTTGGAACCTGGAATAGCATTGGCACGTATAAATTCTTTCAAGGTGCTTGCTTTCACATTATTAACCGCTTGCATGAGGATTTTGCCTGATGTCCGTTCTTTTATCGCAACTACGGGAGTTTTATTGGCGGCTCCGCGCCCGCGCGGACCTTTTCCTTTGCCACCTATATAAGTCTCGTCAACTTCGCAGGTCCCGGCGAACTTTTGACAAAAATCCGCATCTTCCTGCATAGCAATACGGATGCGGTGCGCCATATACCAAGCTGTTTCATAGCTTGTGGAAAGTTGACGTTGTAATTGTTTGGCGGATACGCCTTTTTTAGAAGAACAGATTAAATAGATCGCCAAGAACCATTTTGTAAGAGGTAAATGCGAATTATGAAAAATTGTTCCTGTAGTAACAGAATATTGATAATGGCAATCTACGCACTCATAAAGAGAACGCTCTTTGCCTGTCTTACCATCGGCTTTAAATTTCATAATACGTGTACTGTTACATCTAGGGCATGTAATCTCTTTAGGCCAACGCACCTTTTCAAAGTGGGCGATACATTTTTCTTCGGTATTGAATTTGTCAACAATATCAAAGAGAGAAGGTTGTTTTTCTTTCATAGCGAAGCTCCTTGTTCAGTATTTGAATATAATATAACACCTAATAAACACTTTGTCAAGGAGATAATCGCCTTTATTTTATAGAGCATGATAAAAAAATATTTCACGCATAGAAAATTATTGGCTGCAAACCAGTGCGCGAATAAGCGGCAAAGATGATTTTGTCAGGAATCAACGGGTTTGCATAACATCTGCCTGACCATCTGTTCCATCTTCGCCATATGGGGTCCCTCAAGCTCCGAGGCTACTTTTGCAAGCTCAGTGGGAATATCGATTTGCTGCGGGCACTTCTCCACGCATTCTCCGCACTCAACACACTGGGACGCATAACCGGGCTCCCCGGTCAGGGCGCCGCAGTTCAACACGACATACCGCAGGGGCGCATCGGTTGAATTGAACATATACATGTTGTTATAAATTTCAAAGCACCTCGGAATTAAAACACCAGCCGGACAGGGCTGACAATACCCGCAGCCGGTGCAGCCGATCTTCATAATTTTACGGTATATCTGTGCCGCTTTTTCTATAAGCTGCAACTCGCGCTCTCCGTAAGAGAATTGGGATAGGCATCCCCAGCAATGGCGATATTTTCAGCAATATGGGCTTCCTCATTCATTCCCGAGAGCACCACGGTGACTTCAGGGTGATTCCAGACCCAGCGCAGCGCCCATTCCGCCTGTGATCTTTTCTGCTTAGCCGTATCCCATAATTTCTGCACAGCCGGAGGAGGAATCGCCCGGCCCAGATCGCCGCCCCGCAGCGGTTCCATGACGATTACGCCCAATCCTTTGGCCGCCGCGTACTCAAGCCCTTTCGTGCCCGCCTGATTCTCCGTATCGAGGTAGTTGTATTGGATCTGGCAAAATACCCAATCATTGGAATCTACTATGCGCAGGAAATCATCCGAAACGCCATGAAACGAAAATCCGGCATTGACGATTCGCCCGTCTTTTTTCGCCTTCTCCAGAAAATCCAAAACTTTCATGGAATACAGAGAATCCCAGAGAACTCCGTTCAAGCCATGAAGCATATAATAGTCAATGCGGTTGGTATTTAGCTTCTTTAACTGGGCATCCAGAAACCGGTCCATATCTTCCCTTGTTTTTATCAGCCAGGAAGGCAGTTTTGTGGCCAAACGCACTTTATCCCTGTATCCGCCAGCCAGGGCCCGTCCCAGAAATAATTCGCTTTCTCCCCCATGATAAGGCCAGGCGGTGTCCACATAATTTATTCCCTGATCAATTGCATCTCTTATTTGCATGGTCGCCCTCGCCTCATCGATCTTTTGATCTTTCTGGGGAAGACGCATGGCTCCGAATCCCAGAATCGAAAGAGAGTCACCATTTTTTTTCATTGTTCGATACAACATTTTCATTTTCCCTTTCCCTTTCTTCGCAGAAGAAAGATTGATTAACGATTACTGGTTGATCTTAGCATAAAGTTAGAAATTTAAAAATGAGGATTTCAGGAAGGAAAATTAATTCCCGACATATAAAAAGTAAGTTCAACGGATTTAAAAAAGCTGCTTATTCGGTTTGTTGAGGCAGCTTTTTATCTACAGTCTGCCGGAGATCGCTGCATATTGATTTAGAACAGAAATCTTCTTGACACACACATCCATTCTTCATATATCTTTATCTAATTTGAAGATAATTCTTGTCAATAATATTTTGCAGAATATCTTACAGAAATATTTTACAGATCATGTTCTAGCCTCCAGATGCGGCATCCAGATCTACAAAGGAATGCCGCATGAAAATACTTTTCGATTTTGAAAAATCCTCTTTATATTTTGATGATCCCGTTTCCATTATCAGTTGTTCCTCTTTCAAAGACGTCCCACGGGCATTTGAGAAAATCGAAGAAGCGCTTTCCATGGGATTATATGCTGCCGGATTTTTTTCCTACGAACTGGGATATGCGTTTGAAGAAACGTTTTCCTCTTATAATCTTAATGGCTTTCCTCTCATACAAGTGGGATTTTATAAAAAACCTACACAGTATAATGATCAGTTCGCCGCCTGCCGCTACAGAGGCATTGTAAAAAATATACGATTTAATATTGCCCGGGAAAAATATTTTGAGCATATTGATGTTATCCGTTCGTATATACAAGCGGGCGATGTATATCAAATCACCTATTGTTTAAAAATTCTTTTTGATTTTAATGGCAGCGCTTTTGATTTGTATAAAAAACTATTTGATATTCAACCAGTACCCTATGCCGCGTTTATCGAAAACGAGAAGTACAGCATAGCATCACTCTCTCCGGAATTATTTTTGTATAAAAAAGGAAATTACATCATATCAAAACCCATGAAGGGAACATGGCCCAGGGGCAAAACATGGTTTGCCGATAAATTTGCCAAGTATCAATTTTGTCGTGATGAAAAAAACCGGGCAGAAAATATAATGATTACCGATTTACTGCGCAATGATTTGGGACGTGTCGGGAAAAATATTCGCGTGCCGCGCCTGTGTGAAGTGACTCCGTATAAAACATTATTTCAAATGACCTCAACGGTTGCAGCAAATATCGAATCGGATGTGTCGCTGTATAATTTATTTAAAAGCCTTTTTCCATCGGGATCGGTAACCGGCGCGCCTAAAATTCACGCCATGGAAATCATTAACGAACTTGAGCGCGAACCGCGCAACATATACACCGGCGCTATCGGCTACATTAAGCCCAACAAAGATTTATTTTTTAATATCCCGATACGCACTGCCTTGATCAATCGCTCCGATGGGAACGCAGAGATGGGTATAGGCGGCGGTATTGTGTGGGATTCGACGGCCAAAGGAGAATGGGCGGAAGGCATTTTAAAGGCGCGATTCTTTACTCATGGCATTCATACCGGTAAATAGAGTGTTTTGTTTTAAGATGCCGTAGATTTTTTATATCTGAACTTCAATCTGTTCAATCTGTAATAAACGCAATTCATCCCGCATTTCCGGTCAAGTTCTCCGGTCAGGATTTCCGGTCAAGATTTCCTTGACACTAGTCCGCGTTTCTTGTACTTTCCAGCAATAAAAGAAGGTTCTTATCAAAGAACACATTAGTGAATAACAGGGGTGGCCTACTAAAGCCTGAGATTATACCCTTTGAACCTGATCCGGATAATGCCGGTGTAGGGAGATAAAGAAAGGTGTAACTATCCGTTTCCCCTGATTAGGAAACGGATTTTTTTATGGCATTGTTGTCTGTCCGCCCTCCAAAACAAACAAGGAGGTAGATATGTTAAACGAAGTTACGATCAGTCGCGCAATTCTCGAAACCTATTTCAAAAAGCTTAATAGCTGTTTGGAGCTTGATGTTGCCATTGTTGGCGGCGGCCCTTCGGGTCTGGTGGCCGGGTATTATCTTGCCAAGGCCGGGAAACGGGTAGCGCTGTTTGAACGCAAGCTCTCCATCGGCGGTGGTCTTTGGGGCGGCGGCATGATGTTCAATGCCATCGTGGTTCAGGAGGCCGGTAAACATCTCTTGGATGAATTTGATCTTGAAGGTGAGGAACATGCCAAAGGCTATTATGTTCTGGATGCGGTGGATGTTACCACGACCCTGATCCACAAAGCCGTGCGGGCGGGTTTGCAGATATTCAACCTGATTGCCATGCAAGATGTGGTCATCAAGCATGAACGCGTAGCCGGTCTGGTGATCAACTGGGCCGCAGTTGATACTTTGAATTGGCATGTGGACCCCATTACCCTGCATGCTCGGTATATCATTGACGGCACAGGCCATCCCGCCAATGTAACCGAAGTACTGGTGCGTAAAATGGGCGTCAAATTGAATACGAGCACCGGTGGAATCGTGGGTGAAAAATCCATGGAGGCCGAGCAGGGCGAATTAGAAACGGTAGCCAATACCCGTGAAGTCTATCCCGGTCTGTATGTCAGCGGCATGGCTGCCAATGCTGTTTATGGCGGGTATCGCATGGGTCCGGTCTTCGGCGGTATGCTGCTCTCCGGTCAAAAGGCCGCGCAGGAGATTCTTGCAAAACTATGAGTTCGATCTCCGGCAAAGAAAAACTTCATTTGTCATTGCGGCCCGGTCTCTACCTGGTATTGACCGAGCCGCGTGACGGCTACCAACGCGTATGCCAGTGGGCCGTCAATGCAGGGCTGCCGTGCGTGCAACTGCGCTATAAGGGTCAGGATGAATGTGAACACCTCCGTCTTGCCCATAAACTACGTCGAATCACCGCAGGCACAGACACGCTATTCATTGTAAATGACCGTCCCGATATCGCTCTTGCGTCTGGAGCGGACGGCCTGCATCTAGGTCAGAATGATCTTCCGGCTGCCGAGGCGAGGCGTTTGATTGGTCCTGATTTGTTGCTGGGCCTCTCCACGCACAATCTGGATCAAGTGGCGAAAGCAAATGATGAGTCTGTGAATTACATCGGTTTCGGGCCGCTATATTCTACCAATTCCAAGACCAAACCCGATCCGGTCGTTGGCCCAGAGTTATTGAAGAATGCGCATGCCATCAGCAGGCATCCCATCGTTGCCATCGGCGGGTTGAATCTGGAACGGATTCTCCCCTTGGGAACCTATGCGCATAATTTTGCGGTTATCCGGGCCGTTTGCGATGCACCCCAACCTTTGATTACCATGCAACAGATGCATGCTGAGTATATGGCTTTGTTGTATAATCGGATAAAATAAATCGCTCTTCCGATTTCCCTATTTCCCTATTTCGCTCCGGCGGCCTTGAGCGCTTTGGCGATCTCAGGGTACTCCCTTGATTCGGCGAAACTAAGGGGGGTATTGCCGTCTTTGCCTGCATTGACATCCGCGCCTTTGGCAATGAGTAGTTTTACGATTGCGGGTTTGTTGCGTGCTGCAGCAAACATAAGCGGCGTCCAACCGTCTCTTGCCAGATTGGGATCGGCGCCATGATCCAGCAGGGCATTAACAATGGCGGTATCGGAATTGTCGGTCACATTACTTTCAACAGCAAATAAAAGAGCCGTTTCCCCGCTGGTATCTTTGGCATTGACATCCGCGTTTTTCCCCAGCAGCAACGGTATGACGTCCTTCTTCCCATGCTCGGCCGCGGTCATCAAAGGGGTCATGCCCATCGGGCATTTCGCATTCACGTCCCCGCCCTTATCAAGAAGGAGCAAAACGATTTCGGCATTACCTTCTTCAGCAGCCGCGTATAAAGGCGTAAAATCCCTCTTGCCTGCCCAGTTCTTGCACCTGGCATTCGGGTTTGCCCCGTTGGCCAGCAAGTCCTTAACCGCCTGAACGTTATTACGGTTTACCGCACTGTAAAGATCGTCATTAATGTCTGCCATCGCGCTTACAGCCGTAATCGAAAAAAACAACACTGCGAAACAAAAACACGCAAACATCCGCTTCATTTTCATAAATCTCCTTCACTTGGTAATGTGTTGAAAATTAAGGAATAATTCAACTTAATCCTGTAGTTAGACGTTTTGGACTATTCGGTCTTAGAAAGATTAACAGTGACATCACCAATTTTCAAAACACTTTCCTCTGAAATAGCAAGATTATATCTCTTATATAGTGCGAGCGTTTTATTCACATGTTTTTTGAAATCGTCTATTGCCAATTCGGCATTGACTATAAAAGCGATATATATTCGTTCCATCCGCTCTAGGGTTATTAAATCTGTGGGCAAATTATCTACTTCTTGTTTTAGTTCGTAGTCCAAGAAATAGATAAGATCCCTTTTACTCTTGTTTGCCTTCTCTTGTGCCTTAGCAAGTTCTTTCTCAACTCGTTTAATATTTGCTTCCTTATTTTTAAATTTCTTTTCAGTTCGAATTATAATGACATCAAGATCTTCAAGATATGTAGCCATATCTTCCTCTGTGTCAATTTTGCCTAAAAACATGTAAGCTTCTTCTCTGTCACATCCAAATCCACGGAATAGTGTGTCGTCGATAGCAGAATTAAGTATCCAATTGCTGGTTTTTTCCACGAATCCGGCTATCTCCAACTTCCGCAGTATTGCCCTGTCGTTAATGTCTGCTGATTCTTTTTCATCACCAGTGCTTTCTTTATTTCGTATTGCGTCCCTGATAGCATCCTCAAGTTCTGCAGATAGATTCTTCGGTAAGTATTTTATTGTATCATAGCTTTGGATATTAAATGCCAGTGTTTGCCCATCTTTTTGGAGAGGGATTATATGCTTTTTTAGAGCAGTCATAAGCCCGTATTCATAGTACACATTAGGATTAGGTATATTTGTTCCTTCTTTTATACTATCATCAAGAATAACAATACAAAAACGAGATTCAATGATTTTACCGCATATCTTCATACAAAAAATATCCTGTCCATATGCACGTTCCTTGACAGCAATAACGGGTTCAATCTGATGCTTCATCAACTTTTCAGACATCAATTCTAGAATGGGTTCTAATTCGTCATCAGTTGGACAGGCAATAAAACAGGACTTTGAGGCAGCAAGGACTTTACCACATTCATGGTCTTTTCGGATGAAACATCGCTTGTTGACTCTGAAAGGAGAATGCCCTGACATGGAGGAATCAAAGGGGTATGACCTGTTTCGGGTGTATCTCTGCCAACTCATAAAATTGTCCTTTCTGCTAAATTCAATAGCACGACAAAATTTATATGGATATTATATAAGGACCTAAATGCAACAAATTATAAAATAAATATATCATTATTCATAATTATTCAATGGGATATTATGCGGATCTGTATAATATCCGAATCTATTTGCAAGTGATTGTCCAAGAGAGTTAGATAGTCGAGTGGCGCAAGAGAATTTCACTCTTGCGCTCTCCCAGAACTGGACGTGACAGTCTCCCGTCATCCAGCTCCTATTGTCCAGCCTTAACTTGCGAGAGTTGCCAATGGGCAAATAGCTTCGGTTGCCGGTGAAATATACTCTGCACCCATTGCCTCGCCCTCTGGTTATTTCTCCTCAATCTTTTGTATTTCCGGGATGCCCACCGAACAAGAATATTGTTCAGCGGTTGAAAAACACGGTAAAGAGCTGATTTGTAGTAACTGCCGTAATAGTTAATCCAACCCCTTAATACTGGGTTGACCACTCGGGCTAGATCGTCTAGAGATTTGTCCGTTTGCCGATGCATTTTCCATCGCCTCATATTTTCGCATATCGATTTCTTGGCTTTGTTGCTGATTGCAGGCATAAATCCGACGAATAATTTCCCCTTGCGATTTTTCGCTCTCCTAGGCTGAAATGTAAAACCCAAGAAATCAAACTTCTGCTCCGGATAATTTCCTCGCCGTCCATCTTCCTTGCAGTAAACAATCCTCGTCTTCTGCAAGTTAAGCTCTAACCCACATTCAGCAAAACGCTTTTCCATCGCTACACGAAGCATTTCCGCTTCGGCTCTGCTCCGACAGTGACAAATCCCATCATCGGCATACCGCTCGAATGGAATCTGAGGATACTGCCTCTTCATCCATAGATCGAACGCGTAATGTAAGAAGAGATTCGCAAGTAGTGGACTAACCACGCCCCCTTGCGGAGTCCCCTTCGCCCGATTAATCAGGCTGCTATCTGCCAATTGCGCCGGAGCCTTCAACCATCTTTCGATGTATAGAAGTACCCATTTGCAATCGATATGTTTTCTTACCGCCCGCATCAAAAGATCATGGTCGATATTGTCAAAGAAACCCTTGATGTCAAGGTCAAGTACCCAGTCGTATCGCCAGCAACGCTGACGTGCAACCCCTACGGCCTCTCTCGCAGACTTCCCTGGACGATACCCATAAGAGTCCGTATGGAAATGTCCTTCCAAGATCGGCTCTAGGTATCGCTTGACTACTGTCTGGGCAATGCGGTCTGCCACTGTTGGTATTCCCAGTGGCCTGGTTTTCCCATTGTCCTTTGGTATATCGACCCGTCGCACAGGCGGTGGAAAATAGCTGCCCGAAGACATCCGATTCCAGATCTTAAATAGGTTATTTCTCAAATCCTCTTCAAATTCTGCAATGGATTGCCCGTCTACTCCGGCTGCCCCTTTGTTTGCCTTCACCAACTTGTATGCTTCCCATACTTCCCATTTTGAAATACAAAACGGCTTTGCTCTATTCACGAAGCTCCTCCCATTTCTGGTTGACTTGCAAATATAGCCAGACAACGCAGTCCCTTCGGTCCAGTTCCATTACAGAACCTTCATCCCTAATACTGACTGCTCCGCCCCCGTGCCCCGCATTGGTACTCTCATTCTTGTGGTTTCCTCCACTTGAATTTCTCCCTTAGCATCGGAACGACAGGTTCCCACGTTCCACACAAAAGCCCGGATCAGGTTCGCGCTACCTTTATGCCGGATGCCGCCCGAGCAGTAAACAGGCTCCCCTCGGACTTATCCTGGAGTATGATAAGCCCCCCAGTTTTGACATCATCCTTTTCATTTCGACACCTCAGAGGTAGTTCGCTTTCGCTCACCTCCCTGAACCTCACCTGACAGGGTCTTTGCCCTGCCTTTTCCTTGTCGCTCACCACAATGGCTCTTTACCAATGCAGCTCAAGGTGGTTTGAAGCCTGCTCCTGCAAGCCGGCTTCGAGGGGTCTACCCTCATCTCTTGTGCAGCCTCGTGGCGCACTTATCATTTGAAAGTATTGATCCATTGCAAAATTGCTATACACATTGTTGCAGGAAGCAAAAAATAAAATATTTTCCGAAAGCCAATTTTTTTTCTGTCACTACTAATCCACAGAATTTGGCATTCATTAGAATTGATGATTACTAGTCAAAGGAAAGTAATGTCGGAACGTGGCGGCAACATTGAAGTCATGGATTAGAGTCGCGGGACAACGACAACACCCCATACTATGCATTGTTCTGTCAGCTACTAATATTTTTTAAGGTTTTGAAAAGACATAGATCTCTACCGGATCGGGGAATCGTGGGTCAGGTGGATTGGCTAAATTTGTCTGTCCCCATTCGCAAGGAATCCCAACAGATTTGAATATATTTGCGTAGATTTGAGAACGTTCACGATCCTTTTCTTCACGGAAAAGTACTTTTAGTCCTTTCGGATTACTTGGATTAGAGATCATGCCTATTTCTGGAGCCATGCTATAGCCCGCGTTACGAAAAATGCTCTCTATACATCTAGCGAGTCCGCTAACTCTCCCACCATCTGATAGTATATATGCGATTTCAATCTTTCCTTTTGGGGCTCTTTCAAGGAGTTCTTTTAATTTTATCATTTGCTTTTCTGTCAGAATCCAAGGTGCTTGCTTGTATTTAATTCTTTCTAGCTCCAATCGGGCATTTATTGTTTCATTTTCTAGGTTAGCTGCTCTTTCGTTCGCCCTTGCTGCTTCTTTCTTTGCGGTAGCAATGTTTAAAAGGTTCTCTTGCTGTTGCTTGTTTTGTAATTGTGAAGAGCGAATGCCAATTACCAGTGCCGCAATACCAATTAGGGCGACTAGTACTTGTGCTACGCTACTAGCAAAAGATACAGTATCAGGAGAATTCCACCAGGTCATTATTTTCCTCAGGAAGCGCATTGACAATATGGCGAACCTATACCAACTTTCATGATCTAGCTAACAATTAATATACGAACTTTGCTTTTTCCTGTTATATGGATATCTTTGAATATCACAAGTTATTTTTTTTCAAAAGAAAAAAATTGCCTAATTAATAATAATTATTATTTGTTATGTTGGATTTTTTCCAAGATCATAATGTGTCGACTTCGGAAAGTTATCGATTATCCTGGCGCACATTTTCAGGTTAAGTTCTGCTTAGGGCGTCTCAATCAAATTGCATTTGATTACCGCCCATAATTTAATAATCGTAATGCATCGTGTAAGTCACTTGTCGTAATTTTCAACAGTTATTTATCACACCCCTTTACATGGCTGCAAAATGTGAGGTATTGGGTAATGGTTAATTTAAAATAATTGACAGACAAACGAAACTTTTCTATATTTAACACGGCAAGATGGGTGATGTCTTGTCAAGCAAAGACCTGATGATGAGAGACACTTATAATTTTAAAGATTCATTTGTCAATACGGTAAAATCGTCCATTTCCAGCATTTGGGCCGCAGGAAGCAAATGGCGGATTCTTCCCCCATCGCTTCGCTTGCCCCCTCTAAAGGGGGACATTAATTGTAGGGCTGAAAAAGGAGGCAGTGATGGCAGGTGTAAGCTTTATAAGGAGTCCTGTCAATAGGAGTGTAAATAGACATCAGGCAGCCAACCTTTCCATTCCTCTGTTTTTTTGTTTCATAACTCCATCAACAAATGTTTTCCCGTGATAAACATCAGACAATAACCAGTAA
>JBKQWB010000117.1:0-3021 GCA_052139735.1 Smithella sp.
GTATATCTTATTGCACCATGCTGGACAATAGAAAAAGAAAAAGCCCCTGTTTTCAAGGGGCTTTAGGTCTTGTCCGTATGGTGTCGGACATTTAATTGGTGGCGGCGCAGGGACTTGAACCCCGGACATTACGGATATGAGCCGTATGCTCTAACCAGCTGAGCTACACCGCCTTTGTGTCAATAAAACATACTAAAAAAGAGCCTTTAATTACTAATGGTGGCACGCTATACCTAAGCTTGCAAATTTTGTCAATAAATTATTGAACCGGCTCCATTTTATAAACTACAATAACGCTTCTATTACTCTCAGTAAGGCCGACTGATTGCACCAGGGCCAGCACAATTTCCGGTTTTCCATCATTATCCACATCATTAATAGCGTAATCGGCGACGTAGCCGTTAATTTTCTTCGTATGCCAGTTTTCAGCCATTCCCAGGCCATCCCATTCCAGATCGTATATTTCGCTGGCGGAATAAGATTTGTAATGTTTGAAAAGATGGCCGACGGAAGATAAATTTTTAACGACAATAAGTTGTTTTTTGCCGCCTTTTTTATAGTCAAAAGTGAGAAGGCGCAAATTGAGATAAGCGTTTCTTTCTTTGTCGTTAGTGGTGGGGTCATTTTTATTATCTGAAATATTTTCTACGTAGTTATTGCTGCCGCCGTATTCTTCATCGCTTTTCCAGATAAGATCGTCACTTTTAAAACCTATTGAAGTGATACGGCCCAGAGATTTATTTGTTCTTTCGGTAACGTATAAATAATCCAGGTCATCCAAAGCAAATATTTTATCATCTCCGCCAATACCTAAATTATCAATTGTAAGTCCATAAATAGACAAACCTAAAGGTATTTTCATTTTTTGATCTGGAATATATTTGCCGTCTCTCCAGACTATTTCATAGATTTGCGAATTGAAAGGTTTGTCCGTGCCGAATTCCTGGCCTAATAACAGAGGATTTCCTGAAGATGTTTCAATGACACGTAAAAACCAGTGTATATCCGATGCGATTTTTACATACTTGCCGTCTTTGAATTCTAAAACAAAAGAATCAAGCAATGCGTCGTTGAGCGATGTCACGATTATTTGAGGAATACCGTCCCCGTTGATATCGGCAACATCCACGGCAACATAATTATCATAAGCCTTCCCCTTTATTTTTTCTAATAATAGCAGTTCTTTTTCGGATTTCTTATAAATATAAACGGTGTTTTTATCAATGACTACAATTTTATTTGAACCGTCTTTAGTTACATCTCCTATAGCCATTCCTTTGATTTCCGTGGAAATTCTTTGACTCATCCAGAAATCTCTTCGATTGATGGGTTCCGGCGTGTTTATATACTCTGAATTGATTACAGCTGTTAATGTGCCTCCTTTTTTGCCGGATTTCATGCCGGCTATTATTTGCGATTCACGCGATAACGCCGGGGGCGCCTGCGGCGTGGTAACAGCCGGAACCGGAGCGGCAACAGCAACAGGCTGTGCGTTTGTTTGTGATTGCGCCTGCGGTATTGTGCCGAGAATATGTTTAAGAATATTTTCGGAAAAATCGTTCACTTTGGGAATGATGTCATCGAGAGTCTGCGATTGAGTAGAAACGCCGATGTTGGATTTTGTTCCGGCAATATCCGTCAGTTTCCCGTTAATGCTGATGCTCTTGCCGATTTTGGTAATGCTTCCCCAAATTACGTAATCGGAATTTAATTTTTTGCCGAGTTTAAGTGCGTTATCACTTGACATAGTTTTTATTTTAGATTTTTTCAGTTCGTCCAGCACAACATCTTTATCGGTAATTGTGATTTTATCAGATGAGGAAATGCGTGAGTCGAGCATTTCCTCTATTCCCTGTTTAACATAATCGATATTATCCGCGCTGTTTACGGAGAAAGGTATAATGGTTACGATGTATTTATCTTTTGCCCACAGGGAACCGGCTGCAAGCAGAATTATTGATAAACAAAATATATATTGTAAAATTTTTCGCATGTTTATCTCCTATTGTAAAAGGTTAGTTTCTCTTAATCACGCCTTAATTACGCATTGAGGTGGAACTTCTAACATTTAAAAAAGTATTATTCAAGACAGATTTCACAAGAAATATTTAGGTCCTTATTTGTTCTTTATATGTCTATTGTCTTACAGGGCCTTACAGGCAACGGTATGATTTAAATGGATTTATTGTTGAATATCTCTGCGGCAAGCCACGGAGAATCTTCGATTCTCAAAGAATATTATAATTTTATGACCGCTTGCTTATCCGAGAACTCGCTTTGTAGAATGCCCGCTTACGAATTCAGGCGGCTCTAAGCGGCACTACGTAAAACATGATTGCGAAAACATGGCAGATGCTGCCGGCAAGAACAAATGAATGCCAGATCGCATGATTAAAGGGGAGTTTTTCCCATGAATAAAAGATAGTCCCCAGCGTATAGGCCAGACCGCCGCAGATAAGAAGGGTAAGACCGCCTCCGGGTAATACGTGCATAAGCGGTTTAATGGCAAATATAATCAGCCAGCCCATTACAATATAAGCAATGGTCGAGATAATCGCAAAGCGGTGGACGAAAAATATTTTGAATGAAACCCCTATTACAGTTAAAGACCAGACTAAAGCAAACATGCTCCAGCCAAGAATGCCCCGCAGGGTTACAAGCAAAAACGGTGTGTAAGTTCCGGCAATCAAGACATAGATACAGGAATGATCTATAATTTTAAAGGTGTGTTTTATGACGGGTTTCTGAAAGCTATGATAAAGGGTTGATGCGGTATAGAGCAGAACCAGAGCTACGCCAAAAATTATAGAGCTGACAATGTGTATGGCATTGCCGTACAGGCTGGAAAAAATTACCATAATAACCAGGGCGGCAATGCTGATTAGAATCCCGACGGGAGTCCTGTCAATAGGAGTGTAAATAGACATCAGGCAGCCAACCTTTCCATTCCTCTGTTTTTTTGTTTCATAACTCCATCAACAAATGTTTTCCCGTGATAAACATCAGACAATAACCAGTAAC
>JBKQWB010000118.1:0-11217 GCA_052139735.1 Smithella sp.
ATATGTGGTTTAAACGTAAAAGAGGTTTTTAGAGCTGAATAAACGGTGATCCAAGAGCAAAAATTGATTAAATACATGATATTATTAAATATTAAGTTTTAATAATTATTTAATAACCATTTAAAGAAGCAGGCAAAAAATAGGATAATTTTACAATAAAAACATATTCATAAGGGGTTTAAACATGGGAGAAATTGTTGGAGCTAAGATAATCGGTGAGCTAAGAGCGAGAATGGATAAAGAAGCAGAAGATAAAAAATGTTCGCTGTCGGAATTAATCCGGCAAAAAATAATATTTGCTTATGAACAGGAAGACAAAGAAAAAACGATCATAGATTTACAAAAAATGGATGGCAATATTAAATCATTAATAAATTTACTTATCATGAATTCCGCTTTTATAGCCGAATATATTCGTCAAGAAAAAGGCGTAGATTCCTGGATGGAGATTTTCAATAACGCGAAAGAAATTTTAGACAATTATAAAAAAACAGGAAAGCTTGCCATGTAAAATCATAAAGTCAATTATGAATGATGATCATATAAAAAAGTATTCAAAGAATTTGAAACATGGATTAGTTTTTTTCAAAGCAAAGAATCGACTTTTTGTATCTATTATCTTTTTTCGTTCCTCACATATCTCGACAAATGAAAAGAAAATAGATTGATCTCTTCGGTTTCAAGCTGAGACTTACTTTTGGATATAAAGACAGGAAGAGCTTTCGGATTTAAAACCCATACGTCACTATTTTTTGCTTCCACCGTTGGCTGTACAAACCAACCTGGGAAAACAATAACAGGTCTTGGATTGCATTCTTTTCCTGTTGATTCCTTAAGAAGTTCTTTTAGCCAATTGCATGCGGCTTTAACCTGAACCACTGGGTTTCTGCTCGCTTCTTTTCCATTAACAAGAACATTTTCCCCATCATAAGTTACAATCGGTTGACCTTTATCTGGCTTACTAAAAGTTTTTGTTTCTATGACATATATACCGCTTTTATGTATCACCACATGATCTAAATTAAAACCGTTACCAAGTATATCATGAAATACCTTTGCTCCATTCTCGCGGAGAAGCTCAAGATATTGACCTACAGCTATTTCTCCATCTCTGCCGAGTCTAAGAGCTCTAAGTTTTTTCCTCAAAATAGCAACTCTTATCACGGCGTAAAGCACCGCAATAATAGCTATGACGGTCATCGGAATTGGTATAGGTGGACTATTTGTAGCTGACTTATACCACTCCATAACGGCTAATAAGACCATGAAAAGAGCAAGAATTACGGGACTGAGTTGATCGAAAAGATATTCGTGAATATATTCATCTCCCGACTGACCAGGATTGCGAAGTGGATTGTCTTTTAGAGGTGATTTCATTTTTTATTTACTAAGCTCAACATAAAGATCACCGGCGAGAGAAACGCATCCGGCAGATTGCATTGTTAACGTCTCTATTTCAATGAGACTGTTTATTGTGAAATACCACCCGCCCTACTGAAATTCTATGTCTGTAACTATAACCTTAACTTTCTTACTCCAGTCCGATGGAGCATCATCAAGTTTGCAACCAAAACGCCTACTATAATTGGGCTTTAATGGAGTATTGTCCATCATGAATGAATTTTCTAAGACTAACACTGGATGATATGTTTTCTCAAAAATAATTTTGTCGTTTTTATCGAGGCAGTATGTTGTTATCTCAACTTCCTTGAGTGTTCTATCACCGTTATTTTTTATTTCGCCAAATACACCAACCGACCCGAGAAAGTCATTACCGAGATGAATATTTCTCACCTCAATCTTGTCGAAGTAAATTTTCTTTGCCTTATATGTCTCAATTTCTTTATCAATCCCTGCCAGTTTTCCTTGAACGGTTTCATTGTTTTTGTCTAATGAAATAGCCTCTTGATATTTTGCCTTTGCCTCCTCAAATTTCTTGTTCTTTTCCAGTTGTGTCGCCTGTTCAGAAATTTCTTTTGCCTTTTTTTGTCCCTCCCAGTTCAAAAAGACTCTCCAACCTTCCTTGTCTTTTACAAGATCGAATTTTTGTGTTGAAGTAGTCATCGGCAATGACTTGTCCTTAAGTTTTTCAACGATCATCTTTTCCATTTCTTTATTGTCTTTTTTGTCACCAAATGCTGAAGCAAACGCGACACCCATAAGGTCACCCATTGCCTTACTCAAATCAGGGTAGGTAGTTTCCACTGTTGCTTCGGCAGTACTACCATTAACATTTATATTTTTGACGTTAAATGAAATCTTGCCAGCAAATATTTTTGCATAAGGATTGTCACTAAATTCTGCCTCATATTCTTTTTGATTTTTGAAATTTTTGTCCTTTGCAGATAGAAGAGCATAAGCATCGCCATAATTGCCTTTATTATAGCTGTTTAGGTATTTCGTTAAAATATCTTTGGGGCCTGGGCCAAAAAAATTGCAAGAAGCTAGGCAAAGAATTAACAATACAGATGGAAGCATAAATTTCTTCATCTTCATTTTTTCCTTTCACTTAATGTATTAGGAGTTTTTACGGTGCGTAGCCGACGTAAAAACCTAGTTATTTAATAAGGCCTTGCTTTGGAATGGGTGAACTATAAGAGCTCCAGTCTTGTATGTCAATGAAATATTAATTACCGATTAAACTGAACTGGTATGATATGAAAAATGAAATTCGCCGGAACTTGACGCGATATCTACAAAGTTTCAAGCACTACTGCTATGTAACTGTATTTATTGTGTGCATAAAGTGACGAATAGTGTTGGTTCATGCACACAATAGATACAAATGGAGGCGTTGTGCTTGCTGATTTTATATAAATTAAACGGGGTAGGTCAATTATTACCAATTGAGAATCGGCGAACAGGTGTTCTCCATTTCACTGGCTCGGTTCACATCTTCTCCCAATTCAAATCATAGCTTGCATTCCTGCCTTTGCCAGGATTCTGTTTGATGATCCCTAGTTTTATAAGGTGATCTATCTCCCTGAAGGCTGTGGCTCTGCTGACTTTGGCAAGAGAAACATATTTTTTGGTTGTAAGTCCGCCTGTAAAACCACCCTTTCCTGAATCCAGCAACCGGTTAATGACTTTACGCTGCCGCTCCGTTAGTGAATCATCCGAATGTGATTTCCAGAATGAGGCCTTATTAAGAACTATCGCCAACATTCCTTCAGAACTCTTGATGGCCCTGCAGAAACAGCCAAGAAACCAATTTAGCCAGTCTGTAATGTCGCCATCATGCTTCTGGCAGTGTTCAAGAACATTATAGTAGGCATTCCGCTCTGCCATAATCTGAGAAGAAAGACTATAATACCGGATCGATTGCCGGTCATCCTGGGAAAGGGCCATGTCGGTCAAGGATCGGGCGATCCGGCCGTTGCCATCCTCGAATGGATGTATGGTCACAAACCAGAATTGAGCAATTGCTGCCCGTAACAATCCTTCCACATTGCCCCTGCTCACCTTCCACCATTCAAGAAACTTACCTATCTCCATGGCTATGCGCTCAGAGGGGGGAGCTTCAAAGTGAATATTTTCATGGCCGACGGGACCGGATACAACGCGCATGGGCTTATCCCCCCGCCATTTACCTACTCTGATTTTGTGGATACCCGAATAGCCAGTTGGAAAAAGTGCAGCTTGCCAGCCGAAGAGACGTTTCTGTGTAAGAGGCTCATCATGATTTTTTGTGGCATCAAGGAGAATAGATACGAGTCCGTCGATATAACGGTCCACTCTAAGTCCCGCCGAGGGGAGTCCGAGCTTTCTTGCGACCGACGATCTAACGGTCTGAACATTGAGGCTCTCTCCTTCGATTAAGGCGGTTTTTAAGGTCTCCTCCGTTAATATTTCAATTTGGGCTTGGTTTTCGAGGGTAAATCCAAGATCGGCCACTTTACTCAAGAGTTTTCCTTGCAGCAACCGGCATTCACCCAGCGCAAGAAGAATGTCTTCATTCTTCCACCTAAAGTGAGTCCAATTCGGACGCTCCCATAAATACTGAGTCATTTGTCACCTTTTATTGCTTCATATTATGAAGCGATTATATTCTTTTTTCGCTTCATGTCAAGCCAATCTTAGTTAACAAAATACTGTGAATAGTGCGTCCGGAGTTTGCAGTAGGATATGCGTTGAGTTTTGCTGAAAGGTTATCTCTTATTTATTGAACTTCAACAAAGACATTTTGACTACTTCTAATTTTTTATTGATAGGGGAATAGACCGTTCTAAAAAAATTAAAGTTACTTTTTTGATCATTAGTCAAAATTCTATCCATTAGTTGTATTATTCTAATTTGCGTATCTTCAGGTGTTCTACACCCAAATATTACTCCCATAAGATGTTTGGAGTTGTAATGTAAGAGCCTTTGCTCTTTCGTTTGCGCTCCAATGAGCCAAGAACTCTTGACAACCCTATACTCATTTTCATATCCCCAATCAGGGAATTTATGTTGGACCTTTTGGATATATCCATCCCAGTACTTTTGGGGGTAAGAATCGCAATACTTGCTTGCTAGGCTACTGACGTCCTTTCCGTAAGTAAGCCAGTTGCTTTTAAGCTTTCGCATCGATAAATGACCTAGATTCTCAAAGACATTTATTGGGGGCGGGTCGTTTTTGTACTCTACTTTATGCAGAGTCAGTTTCTCCCGTTCTTCTAGTTCTAAAATATAGTTCCCATTAATTTCATCAAATGCAAATACGAGGCAAACACCACGATGACCATGTGCATAATGACCCCACATTGACGCATGATCATTATGCTCAGAAAAGCTTGCCACATAATAATCAGATTGCATATACCTGACTGATGATTCAAGATAGTATGAAGGAAAGAAACTTATGAATTTGATGTAGTTTTCTTTTGAAACAGACAGATGCTCTGTTTCCGTCAGGTATGCATATTTCGCTATAAGAGATAAATCTTGCATTGTTTTGATACTGATATGTGAAAGAACATGTAGATGATCTCGATCAATTTTTTCAAATAATTCATTAAAGTTAACTTTTGCCGTATGCTCATGCATAATTTCAATATTTGGAAACGCATCATATCCCAAGTGTTTCTTAATTGTTTCATTAAGCAAAACCAAGAAAAACGAATTGAAACATAAGAGCAAGCAATTCAAATCGTCTTTGTGTAAAATTCGCTGATTGATTAGAATTTTGATGAGATCATTAATTTTTTCATTTTTGATAACTAGATCCCAAAAATACTCAAACAACGCGCCAGCTTCTTTAGTAAAAGCCTCTTCAGGAGTAACTTGGGTATTAACACAGGCCGCGTCAAAGACTTGAGTGTCACCAGCCACGCTTAAGTAGATGTACGAATTAAGAAGACATAAACAGTAATGTCTTATAAAATTTCGCCACACTACCTCATCCCCATCCCAATAGGCGTCCTGCATGCCATCCATAGGGTCGTTGTTTTCTTCTAAAGTAGCCAGAAATATCTCGCGGTTTTTCAACTCGTCAAGCAAGTCTTTTGTACCGCCAATTTTCAGCGGCCTATATCTAAAAAAAACGTTTTTCTCTCTCATCTTTTTTTAGCAATATTATGCAGTTCAAAAAAGTCTTTTGGCAATGTTCTGTATAAACTGGCAAGGTTGCCTGAATTTGTTCTCGACCTAAATAATTGGCCAGCCGCCGGAGGCGTTGATGGCCGCGTCAATGTTTTCCATGAGTACGATGGTTTCGGCAAGCGCCGAGACGATTTGCTGATAGTGCGTCAGATTGTCATAGGTGAGCTTGCGGCCTTTACGGTCTTTGAGCCACTTGGCGCAGACCTGATAACCGCCGACGTGAAACTCCCAAACATTTTTCGGAATGCCGTCAAAATACTGCGTGGCGTTGATCCAGACGCGCCCTCTGGCTTCACACTGCGGTTCCGTGTAGCGCACGGCCTCCACACTGTTGTCACCGGCTGCGGGATAGCTGGTAATTTTCTTTCCATGTTTTTCCATCAAGTGTAAGATAACGAGTTCATCGCCAAGCGTGCAGAGCTTGCAGAAAAGTTCCGGGTTAGATGTAAGCGGCAGACGGGGAAAATCCATTTTCAGAAATTCGGCGTAGCGGCTGCGGTAGGTTGGTGAATAAAAGACAGCATACATATAGCTAAAGATGTCTTCCGGCCCGAAGGTCTTTTTTCTATCGCCTTTGCCATCAGGAATAAATTTCATCTTTAATTTTGCGCTAAAATCTTCGATGAATTTTGGTGCAAGGTTGGGTTTGCGGCCTTTAGGTAAATTAGTGGAATCTTCAAAAAGAGAAGTTTTTTCATGGTCCGATGGATAAAGATATAAAGGATAATATTGATTACCTCCGCGTCTGAACAAATTAGTATCAGCTACATACTTACCCGCTGTAACTAAATCCCATTCAGGCTCATTTACTGCAATACCTTGTCTTCCTATAGCAATACATAAGTTATCAAAAAGAACATGTCGCAACTCTTTTTCTCTAGGCCTATCCATTACATAAGAACCGTATATGCAAAATCTATTATCAAAAGGCCTATATAAACACTTTAAAATAATTTTATTTACATCATCACACTTTGTCAGAGATTCTCGCGCTGCTTTAAGATTCCATTCTTGAGTATATTTTAAGGAATATTTTGAGTATAAAATTTCATCTTCATTTGTTTTATCAATTAAGTCAGCAATTCTATCTTTTATCTCTTTGCTATCAAATGCTATGGCAAAATCGTCTCTGTGCGTTTTAAACCCGTTTGCGCTTGAAAGAAAAATTGAGTTACTGCTCCAGGCATTTTCATATTCTGGCAATAACTTTGTATCTTGCTCTGTAAAAAGATAAAATGGTTCTGTGGGCGCTAAAGCCTTCCATGTTGTACTGCCAACATTATACTCAACGAGCCAGTTGTACTTTGACTGTCGTAAACCATAAAGATTTGCATGAAAACATCGTTTCCTGGCGTCTTTATCTTTCTTAACAAAAATGCCTATTGCTACGCCTTGCTGTATGTCGAAGACATTCTTGTCTTCTGATCCATCCGGTGATTTTTCTTTCTTCTTACTGTTACCGTGCAAGTCCAGAATATAAATATCATCAAAACTATCTATTAAATTCTGGCGCATTCTCCTAAATACCGGATTGTCTAGATAGCCATGATTGCTGATAAACGCCAATATCCCATATCCTGTCATCTCAATTCGCTCTTGAGCAAACCTGATAAATTTTACGTAGTCATCAAGAAGAACCTTTGGATTAGCTTCTTTGATACTGTCATTGGGATAATAATGTGATTGTATAGGCTCAACATATCCAGTATTCATTGAGTTGACGGAATACGGCGGATTGCCCAGCACGACCATCACCGGCGCGTCTTTTTTGATGTCGCTGGCGGCATTGGCTTCTTCAGCGATCCATTGCGTGAAAAGCGGCAGGCCGGACATGGCGTGGGCTTCTTCCAGAGTGTTTGTCAGATAAATCCGCAAACGCTCGGCTGATTTAAAATCGTAGCCTGAATCTTTGAGTTGCAGACCCAGCTTCATGTGCGCGACGGCATACGGGGCCATGAGCAGTTCAAAGCCGAAGAGCCGCGGCAGTAGATGTTGCGACACATAACTCGACCACATGCCCTTGTCGTCTTTAAAGTCATTGTAGATATGGTCAATAATGCCATAGAGAAATGTTCCAGTGCCGGTGGCCGGGTCAAGTATCTGAACTTTATGCACATCAATTTTCTTTTTGCCGGTCGGTTGATTGACTTTGATTTTTGTCGCGTCGGCAAGGCCATCCTGGAGTTTAAAGTCTGTCTTCAGAATATGATCGATGCTACGGACGATATAGGAGACAACCGGTTCCGGCGTGTAGTAAACGCCGCGTGCTTCTCGCATCTTGGGATCATAAGAGGCAAGAAAGGTTTCATAGAAGTGAACGACCGGGTCTTCCTGCCGTGTGTGCTTGCCGAAGTCTTTGAGGATAGCTTCCATATCCGTATGGTGTAAAAGTTCGGCAAGATCATCGACGGCCCAGACGATTCGCTCATCAAGGTTTACTCCGGCGATATAGTCGAACATTTTGCGCAGAAAGGGGTTGGTCTTGGGTAAATCAAATCCGGCGTTCTGACGGGTAAAACGCTCAGAACTGTCAGCGTTACAGCGGGCGGCGAAAAGGCCGTAGCAGATGGTTTGCGCGTACATGTCCGCAAACTGTTCTGGCGAAAGATCATGAATTAAAACTTTACGAAAGCCATCGAGTTGTTCATGCAGAGGATCGGGTTCGTCACCGGTTAAGTTTTCTTCATTAAAGGCCGCTTTCATGATATCTCGAATAAGTCTGGCCAGAGCCGCCATGCGGACGGCCAAGTCTTTGGGTGAATTAACGGTTGGGATGCTGGTGGTCAGAAACGCGGAAAACAATTCTTGCAAGGATTGCTCGGCATTTTTAACAGGTTTAATTTTGCCGTCCGCAACCGTTGCCAGTTGCACGGTCAAGCGATATTGCCCCCCGACATACCAGCGAAATTCCAGATAATCAGTCAAAATGAGATTGCCCAGAGATTCCCGGTAACGTTTCATCTGATCGGTACGTTCCGCTTCGGCAAGTGATTTGCCGATATCCTTGCACTCAATGTAGCCCAGAGGCGTTTGTTTTTTTGTGACAATAAAATCCGGTGCGCCGCACTTGACCCGGCGCGGTTCGTTGGTTGCCGTGATTCCGGCAGTGAAACTTTCCATCAATTCTTTGAGTGCAGGGCGATGGGTATGCTCGGTGGCATTGCCGGCGGCGTAAGCTTTTTCTATTTTCTTGAGATAGTCGGAGATAGCGGTCACGTAATCACCTGCACATTGTTTGAAAAAGAAAGACCTATTGCTTTCAATAAATTATCCATAAAAAATTACTTCCAAGGTAAAGACTCGTAATAGTCCTGAACGATTTTATACATATCCTTAAAAGGAGGAAGATCGACATCAATTTCTTGAGCCAGTGAATCATAGTCCGTTTGAGAGCGTCTGATAATGTCCTTATCTCTTAAAATAAATTGATCCACGGAAACTCCTTTGGAATCGGATTTAACCTTAAAGGACTTTAATATTTTATTCTTTACTGCATTGCCTTTCAAAAAATTGTTTTTAATTACCCAATAAATATCAAAGGCATCTTGTCTTCTAATTCTATTGCGTGTTTTCTGTTGAACAATTGCACGATATTTTTCAGCAACAAAATCCGATAGACTATATGCTTGAATATTAGCGCCTTTAATCAACTCCAGCACTTCAATGTTCTGATTAATTTCATTATAGCTGTAATCTACCTTTACAACATTCGTGCAATTATTCCTGATTAAATGTTGATGATCGATGGTTCCTTTATAAGCATAACCGATATTGATTTCTAGTGTTTGATGGTGTTTCCCCTCGCCGCGCGGCTTTATTCTGGAGGATTGTATCTTACATGCCAAGCCATAGGGAAGAGTTTCAGAAGATTCTAAGAGACTTTGTTGCATCTCATTCAAGAATGCTTCTTCATCAATGTCAGCGCGTTTGTTTGCAGTGGCAAAATCAAGGTCTTTTGTATATCTGATTCCGCTATATTTTAGTGTGAGCAACAGGCCGCCATGAAAGATCATTTTTGACTTAAGCTCTGGAGACTTTGAGATGGCCAGTAATATTATATGAACTGCCTGTCGAAATGCTTTTGTTGAATTATCAGGTGAATTTGCTATCCAGTTTTCGATATCCAGAAGTTTCATCGACTATAAATCCATATTAAGGGATAAACACCATCGTTCAGAAAATATCTCGCGATAAGGCTGTTTTGGGTCTAATTTTCTAGATCCGCCTCTTTGAACATTCTTTGCCCATTCATCTATTCTGCTATCTTTAATCTGGAGAACTTCCTCCAGTAAGTAACCGGCTCTTGCTTTTTCAATATTCGTTCCGTGTCGATCTATTTCATCAATGATGAGTTTGGAATATTGTTGACCATTGTTTTTGAATATACCTGCTACGTGATACATGCTACCACAATAATCTGGTTTTCTTAACATGTCGAGAAATGTTCTGCCTATTGTTGAAACTCTGAGCATTCGGCCATCGATGTGTTTAAACGCGCCTTGATGGACACTTGAATATCTGAATATTTTATTTTTTTGGATCGTATTAAAGTTTATTCTGGTTATTCTCGGAAGACCGTAATCCAAGAATTCTTTAAAATGACCGCTATAGTCTTTTTCCATTTTTTTGTTCGCAAACTTTACCCAGTCTTTAGGTGATGGAGAAGATAAATAAATAACTTTAGGCAGGCGGTTGGTCAAGCCATGATAAGCCATAGCGCTTAAATGGGAAATATAAGCAAAAGGGTCTACTGTGCAGGCGATATCTTCGGCATCCTGCTGTTTGCCCAAAATCTGAAAGACACGTTCATTCGGGAAATCAGCGAGTGGAAATATTATTCCCAACTCAATAAGGGGAGCAACTATATTTGTTTTTAAGTATTTAAAGGATGGCTTTGTGCGTTTATCGATCTCGATGACGTTTTCGCGATATTTCTTTGCATGAAATAAATTGAAAATAGCCAGGCACAGTTCGTAGTCTGTTACAACAGGTTGTGCGAGTTCGCTTAAATAACGAGTCAGGGCAGTGGTGATTTGCATAAATCCTTCCAGTGTATTGTATGCTAAATGTCCTTAGGACATTTAGCATACAATACACGATATTTCAAGTCTTTTTTTAAATAGTTTTATGTCAGCGCAAAAACATAGTAGCAAGCAATAAAGTCGATGAAATACTTTGACAAATAATCAAAGATGTGTTATCTTACGTCCTTAGGACGTAAGATAACACATCCTTCTTAATTCAGTTTTACCTGTTTCCCTTCAATAAGTAAAAGAGCCAGTACATAGTGTTGACACAAAAACATATGTATATTTGTGTCAGGTGGAGCATGGCGAAGAAGACAAAAACAACTGATAATCAAATAATTAGTAGAATTTATGACCATGGTAGGGGTTGGATTTTCACTCCAGACCATTTCAATTATCCGTCGGTTTCAGGATACCTTCAATCAGGGACAAGTGTGATTGACTTATTTCAATCCAAATATTTGTTAGCACATATGAGTTCCGAAATTGGATCAAGCCGCTGGGCCTGAAGATTTGCCCATGTCAGCCACTTTCCCAGATCGCTCTCCTCTTCAATTTTCCCATATTTCTCGATAGCCGCAGTCTTCACATGATTAATGAAATTATTAAT
>JBKQWB010000119.1:0-14480 GCA_052139735.1 Smithella sp.
AATGCGAGATTATGGCATCCCGAAGAAAAATATTTCAAATCGATAAATAACTTTTTATTGCTTATTCTCATTGTTTTCTATAATTTACATCATCATCCGATTAAAACGTTGGGACAGTAGTGATAAAAAATATGGATTGAAAGATTTTATTGAAAAACGTAAAAATATCCTTAATAAAATCAGACGACACGCTTTTTGTATAAATAAGGAGGAATTATGGATAGAGCACAGCTTGCGGTTGCCAAATTTGCGTCAGGTTATAACTGCGCACAGTCGGTTTTTTTTTCTTTTTGTGACGATCTCGATTTGGATAAGGATAAAGCGCTCAAGATTGCCTGCGGCTTTGGCGCGGGTATGGGAAGGAAAGAGGAAGTTTGCGGAGCTGTGACCGGCGGGATCATGGTAATCGGCGCTAAGTACGGCAGGGGAGAAAATGAAGATCGGAGCACCACGGAGACTGCTTATGTAAAGATAAGGGAATTTATGGATCGATTTTCCCAAAGACACGGCACTTATATCTGCCGCGAATTGTTAAACGGTTGCGAGTTAACAACAGAAGAAGGGCAGAAGGCATATAGTGGTAACGATTATCTTAATAAAGTATGCAAATTGTGTGTTCGCAACGCGGTAGAAATACTTGAAAATATTATTTAGAACAGCTATAATATGCCTGTAAAATTTGATAATTAAAAACCGTAAAAAAAGAGTTCACAAATGCAGAAGAAGCAAAAATATAACATCTCAACATCTGTGAATGAAGATATTCTGGAAATTATCATCACAGGGGAAATAACTACTGATGATATAGAAAAATTGCAGAACGAAGTAATTGCTGTTACGAAGTCAATAAATCCCCAAAATGTGTTGGTAGATGTCAGTGCGCTCAAAGGGCGTTTCGGATTTACAGAAGCGTATTTTCGCGTCAGGGATTATCCCACGGATCTGCCAAGAGTTAATATTGCTTGTGTTGATCTTGCTGAAAATGCGGAATACGAGTCGTTTCATGAAAATACGGCTGTTAATGCGGGCCTGTCTTTTAAATGGTTTTCTGATATTGATGCCGCCAGAGCATGGCTTAAAAGTAAGTCTGAAAAATAAAACAGTATGTCAGCAGATGAATAAAAAGATTATCAAACCGACACCCTACGGATCTGTTTGTATCATCTGGTCCATATCAAGGAACTCTCCCCTGATTGCCAGTGTTCTGCTTTCCCGGCCGGGGCTGTCGGCTGAAGATCAGGCATTTGCGCTTTTCCCTGATTCCCGAATATTTTCCTGTGCGAAAATTGACGCGATAGCACTTTCCATCAAGGCTTATCTTGAAGGAGGGAAAATTAAGTTTCCGCTGAATATTGTCGATTTTTCGTTGTGCTCTAAATTTCAGCAATCGGTTTTACGCGCCGAGCATGCAATCCCGCGCGGCAGTGTCAGCACTTACGGGCTTATCGCGGCGCATTTGGGTATACCCAGGGGAGCACGGGCGATTGGCAACGCTCTGGCTGGTAATCCTTTCCCCCTGATCGTTCCATGTCATCGGGCAATCCTCTCCAATCTTCATCTTGGCGGCTTTCAGGGTGGCACAGAAATGAAGAAGGCTTTATTGAAAAAAGAAGGCATAATTTTTGATAAGACGGGAAGGGTGATTAGTACACAATTGCATTATAGCCCAACATAGAATGTTGAATCCTTTCTTTAACGCAACAAAAATTGTCACCACGCCGCACATCTAACAGCCAAAACATTCTTGACATACCAGGCCGAAATTCGTATCTTGTCACCCATGAAAAGCAAGTCCCTGTCAAACTTGTTAATTATGAAGAATGCCCGTGTAATCCGGGTGAAAAACAGAAGAAAATCAAAGGGAATGAAAAAATGCCAATTATAGAAATTCTTGCCCGCAACGCCGCTCTTTACGCCGATGAAATAAGCCTTGTTGAAATAAATCCCCAAATCAAAGAAATTAAAGCAAGCTGGAAGGAATACGATCTTGTCGAAACAAATCCCGAAAAAAGATACAGGCGGGAGATGACATGGCGCGAGTTTGACGACAAAGCCAACCGTTTGGCCAACTTTTTGCTGGAAAGAGGTTTGGAAAAAGGGCACAAGGTAGCAATTTTGCTTATGAACTGCCTGGAGTGGCTGCCGATCTATTTCGGTATCCTGAAAACCGGAGCCATTGCTGTGCCGCTTAACTATCGTTATACGGAGGATGAAATCAAATACTGTCTCGATCTGGCCGAATGTGATGTTTTAATCTTCGGGCCGGAATTTACCGAGAGAGTCGATGCGATCCGTGAGCAGATTCCGAAAATAAAAATACGGCTGTTTTTGGGAATAGACTGCCCGGCGTTTGCTGAAAGTTATTACGCGCTCACGGCGTGCTGTTCCTCAATAGCTCCGAAAATCAAGCTCTCCGACGACGATGACGCCGCTATATATTTTTCATCCGGCACCACCGGTTTTCCCAAGGCTATTCTCCACGCACACCTCAGCCTGATGCTATCCTGCGAATCGGAAATGAATCACCATAAACAGACGCGCGAGGATAATTTCCTCTGTATTCCGCCGCTCTACCACACCGGCGCGAAAATGCACTGGTTCGGCAGCTTCCTTGCCGGCAGCAAAGCCGTTCTGCTGCGCGGTGTCAAACCGGAATGGATAATAAGAGCGGTATCCGAGGAGCAGATAACAATTGTCTGGTTGTTGGTTCCCTGGGCGCAGGACATTCTGGATGCTATCGAATGCGGTGATATAAAGCTTGATCAATACAAACTTGATCAGTGGCGACTGATGCACATCGGCGCACAGCCGGTTCCTCCCAGCCTGATCAAACGATGGAAAAAATATTTCCCCAACCATGATTACGATACGAATTACGGCCTGTCGGAATCTATCGGTCCCGGTTGTGTCCATCTTGGCATAGAAAATATCCATAAAGTTGGCGCAATCGGAGTGGCGGGCTACAAGTGGGAAGTGCAGATCGTGGATGAAAACGGATGCCTCGTAAAACAGGGCGGGGTAGGCGAGCTTTGCGTAAAAGGTCCGGGCGTGATGAAATGCTATTACAATAATCCCGAAGCCACAGCCGAGATTCTCAAAGACGGCTGGCTATACACGGGTGATATGGCGCGAATGGATGAAGACGGTTTTATCTATCTTGTAGATCGCAAAAAAGACGTGATTATCACCGGTGGCGAGAACATTTACCCTGTTCAAATCGAGGATTTTCTGCGTACACATGAAGCAATCAAAGATGTGGCTGTGATCGGGCTCCCAGACCACCGTTTGGGCGAAATCGTCGCAGCCGTAATTGAATTAAAGCCGGGTTTCTCCTGTTCTGAAACCGGGATTACTCAGTTCTGCAATGCGCTGCCGCGTTACAAGCGTCCGCATAAAATCTTTTTTGAAAAGGTGCCGCGCAATCCAACCGGAAAAATTGAAAAGCCGAAACTTCGCGCAAAGTATTACGGCGGCAGCCTTGTCGAGGCACAGACAAAGAGTCATTAAACAAATATAGGAGAAAAGTATGATTGCTTATCAGCTTTCCATTTTCGCGGAAAATAAATCAGGAAAACTTGCGAAAGTTACCGGCGTTCTGGCGAAGGAAAAAATCAATATACGCGCGACGACGATAGCGACGGCGGATACATTTGGCATTATCAATCTGATTGTGGATGATCCCAAGAGTGCCGAAGCCGTTCTGTCACAATCGGGAATGACAGTGCATTTGCGGGAAGTTTTGGCGGTTTTGATTCCCGATACACCCGGCGGGCTGGATAAATTGATGCAACTGCTTTATCAGGAGGGCATCAATATCAATAATGCCTATGGCTTTGTCTTGGAGAGTTCGAGAAAAGCGGTGTTCGTGGTTGATGTCGATCAGATGCAGAAAACGGAAAAGATTCTGGAGGAGAAAGGCTTTAAGACGCTTGATACGCAGTCGCTTTCCGATATGTGATACACTTTTGTTTGTAATTACTGTTTTGCAGGCAGTAAATATCGGTAAGGTATATATTTTATTTATTATGCGCTTTCCTAAGGTAAATTCTGTCTGCGAAGCTTTGCTTAAATGAGGATTAAGCCGTATCAATTGGGCGCTTTTTAATCTTTCTAAGAGTAAATTCTCCCGTAGCTTTTAAGCAACTGAGTCATTAAATCGGCGTTTTTATGAGTGCCTTCAAGAATTTTTTCCATACCCAAAGGTTCATCCAGAAGACCGTTCCCGTAATTATCGATAGAACAGACGCACGCATAAGGTATGTCCAGTTCCACGGCAATTACTGCTTCATTTGCCATAGTCATGCCGACAATATCGGCAAAATTTGTCATCATTCTAACTTCAGCTTTTGTCTCCAGCCGGGGCCCCTGCGTTTGCCAGTAGGTTCCTTTTTCAATTACCGGTAAACCGTTTTCTAATGCCGCTTTGATTATTTTCTGCCGTACGTTTTCATTCAATGATGGTGTTATATGCACAGGTCTGTTTTTATGGATGGTGGGGGTGGCTGTTAGTGTAATATAATCGTCGGGGACAACAATCATTCCCGGGCGTAAATCCTTCTTTAATGAACCGGTGGAATTGATACTCACTATTTCAGTAACCCCTATATCTTGCAGAGCCTTGAGATTGGCGCGATAGTTAATTAAATGAGGTAAGATATGATTCTTGGGGTCATTGCCGTGCCTTAGAATCAAGGCGATTTTATCAGTGGTAAATACAGAAGCCTGCCCGAATTCATTTTCCATCAATTTTAGCGAGTTATTTTTAAATAAATCGCTTCTTTCCATGACTAATCTTGTGGAAATGACGCCCAAAATACCCATAAGAATCTCCTTTAATGTTAACTTGTATAGCAAATTAATTTAACGCAGTCAAAATAAACAGTTACTGAAATATTGGTTTTTAACAGCCCAAAGAGCTTATTTTTGTACTATCAGATAGCATTTGACTTTCTTTGCTTTGTTATGACATATAGACTTTCTATAAAGTATTAAAGGGGGATTTTATTAATGAGCAGCCAATTCATGGGTATTGCTACGGATGATAATTTTGAAAATGAAGTTTTAAAAAGCGCAAAACCGGTACTCATTGATTTCTGGGCGCCCTGGTGCGGTCCCTGTAAAGCTATCGGCCCTATTGTTGAAGAACTTGCGGGGCAGTTTAAAGATACTGTTAAATTTATGAAATTAAATGTTGATGAAAATCAGAAAACAGCGCTTAATTATGCCGTGCGCAGCATACCGACTCTTATTCTTTTTAAAGACGGCAAAGTTTTAGATACTCTCATTGGCCTTGTTCCTCAGCAAAGGCTTGAAGATTTCGTCAAAAAATCCTTATAAAATTATTTAATATAAAAAGGTTGTGATTTGATGTATTCAAGAATATTCAAAAAGATAATTGGATTGTGCATAGCTTTATCACTGTTGTTGATTATCAGCGGCTTTTCGTTTTCAGATATTTTCGGTAAACATGAAACGGTTATATCTTCGCCCGAAGGACTTTATTCCCGGGCATCCGCTGAATATAGGAACGGCCATTATAAAAAAGCACAGGAATATTTCCTGCGCCTCAAGGAAGAATATCCATTGCACGATTTGGCAGTTTTAGCGGAGATAGGGGTAGCAGATTCCTTATATAGTGATAAAGAATACGCGGCAGCGGAAAACGCTTACACTGACTTTATTTCTCTTCATCCCGTCAACGAAAATGTTCCTTATGCCATCTACCAATTGGGGCTGTGTCATTATAATCAAATGGAAGCTGTTGATCGCGATCAGACGGAAACAATGTCCGCTAAAAAGGAATGGGAAAAGCTGATAGCGCGATATCCTGAAAGTAAATTCTCCACTATGGCTGAAAAAATGGTACGGGAGTGCAAACAAAAACTTGCGGAACGGGAATTTTATGTGGGGAAATTTTATCTCAGACAAAACAAGTATCAGGCAGCCCTTTCGCGTTTTGAGAAGGTGGCGAGTGATTATCCCAACATTGGCCTCGATTACAAGATAGAATATTACATTAAAGAAACCAAAGCAAAAATGGCTGAAGAAGAAAAACTGAAATTAAAAAAAGAAGCTGAAAAGAAAAAGAAAGAGGAAGAAAAGAAAAAGAAGGAAGAAGAAAAGAAACAAGCAGCAGCCATAAAATAATATATATTCCAGTCTGATTAATTCCCGATTTATTCTTCCAGTTTGATTTTCCTGATAATTCTCTGCCGCGTACTTTCCGGATTAACGGAAGTATCAATTTTAAGGTGACAATCCGCCGGCACTTCGTCAATCGCATCGAAGTCGTCTTTTTGTTTATGAAACAATTCCCATCGTCCGTCGGAGGGATTGTCGTTATTCCTGATTCTTCTTTCCAGACGTTTCTTTGCGATTTTGTCTGGGCAGACGCATTCCAGGATATAAAAACGAACGCCGAGATTTCGCGCCAAATCAAGCGCCTTATGACGCTCGGTCCTTCTCTTGAAAGAAGCGTCAATAATTACCGCTTTTCCCTGTTTAATTTTCTGCGCAGCCAGATCATAAGCCTTGTCATACGTGAGGCGGGAAATATCGCCGGAATAAATCCCCCGGTCGAAATCTTCATAATACCTGTCCGTCGGTTTAATATGGAATAACTCTTTGCGCAATATATCCGTGCGAATAATTTCCGCGCCAAAACGTGCCGCGAGTGCGCATGCCTGATAACTTTTTCCTGAACCCATCAGCCCCGCGGTTAAAATCAATACGGGTTTATCCAGACGGGTGGCGTAGGTATAGGCAAGATCAAAGTATCGCGCTGCGGTTTTTGTAATTTCCATGCGTTCGCTTTGAGTAATTTCCTTTTGATCACGACGAAAACTGGTTACTTTCCCGCGCACGTAAGCATAATAACACCGGTAGAAATTCAGCAAGGTGAGCATATCTGTATCGCCGGAGTGTTTAATGTAGGATTTAATAAAAGTATCGGCGTGCCGCCAGTAGCCGTTGAAATCAATATCCATCGTTAAAAAAGCCACGTCTTGTGCAACATCGCCATAACGGAAACGCTCGTTAAATTCAATGCAGTCGAAAATGATTATGTCATCAGTTACGCAAATATGTTCCAGATGCAAATCGCCGTGACAATCTCTGATCTTATGATCAGAAATTCTTTTCCCGAAAAGAGTTTTCTTTTCAACCAGAAATTTTCCCACGTAGTGTTTGATGAAGTTATATTGATATTTGGGGATGGTAATATTTATAAAGTTCAGTGTTTCAGCGAAATTTTCCTCATTATTGTGACGGATGTTTTCAATATCTCCCATTGCGTCAATTTTGCCGCCGGTTTGAGCCTGTTGATGAAAAGCAGCTATTTTCCCGGCCAGGTTATTCATCATCCTGTCATCGGTTAATCCTAGCGAAAGCAGTGTTTTGAGCATTCTGTCGGCAGGGAGCTTTTTCATCCGTACGGCATAATCAATGATCTCTACGCCCACACCCAGAGTAATGTTCCCCTGAGAGTCTCGCGATATGGCCGTAATATCAAGATATGTGTCAGCGGCAAGGCGTTTATTTAATCTCAGTTCTTCTTCACAATAAAACTTTCGTTTTTCCAGGCTGGTAAAATCCAGAAAATCAAACTTGAGAGGTTTTTTGACTTTGTAAACAATATCTCCGGCAATGAAAATATAAGAAATATGTGTCTGGATGAATTCGACAGTTGCCGGATGGTGAGGATAGAAATCAACCTTTTTCATTGTTTCAATTAATTGATGATGAATCATAAAAGATTCCTCACAAACTTCTATCAGGCAAAATTATTTCCCCACAAGTTATTTTAACAATCATACGCTGATAATCAAGTCAAAATAAAATTCGCGCTTGCACTCAGGGATTATTCGTGATTATTTTACATCTACATACAACATTGGGAAGCATAGATGTTTAAAAAACTGCGTAAAATAGCTGGAACCAAGCCCGCCGGAGCTGTCATTTACTGTATAGCACGTCTTTATTGTGCTACGTTGCGACTGAAAATAGAAAATGAAAATGAATGGTTCGATTATCTGGAGCGAGGCGGAAGGGTCCTTATTTGCGGTTGGCATCAACAGTTTTTTATCGGGATTCGCGTTTTTAATAAATACAGGAAATATCAGCCCGCCTTGATGTCTTCCAAAAGTCTCGACGGGCAGATTGCCGGGGGTATTGCCGGGCGGGCAGGGTTCCATACGGTATGGGGTTCTTCTTCCAACAGCGCAAGCGCAGCCCTTAAAGAAATGATTCACAGGTTAAGAGATCATCGCATGGCGGGTCATATACTTGATGGGCCGCGTGGTCCCGCGGGATTGGTTAAACTTGGCGCGATTGCTATTGCCCGCGGCGCTGGCGCCGTGATTGTTCCCTCAGTTGCAATTGCTGATAGTGCCTGGTATTTGCACAGTTGGGATAGATTTATGATTCCTAAACCTTTCTCCCGCGTTACTATAAAATTTTGTCCTAAAATGGAGTTGCCATCGGCAATGGATAAAGCCGAATTTGAAAATCAAAGAAAAAAGCTGGAAGATATTATGCGGCCGTATTTGAAACTTTAGAAGCAATTAATTGTATTCCAGGTTTCCCGAAGCAACAAAAAACAGTGCATGTAGAGTCTATATTATTGGTACTGGTCGAGGAATTTGTGCAAAGCGGTCTTTAACCAGGAAAAAGATTCCTGTTTGGTTACAACAAATAGATATCCGCTGATGTTTTTTTCATTAAACTCGAACACTGTCCTTAAAACAATGGCTACGTTACCAGGAGCAGTCAGGCTGGCGGACACTATATCGCGACTACTTTTTTCAACAACAACGCGTGGTGGTGAATAAGTAGAAAAATCACCTAAAAGTTCAGAAATTTTCCCAATACATGCTCCGATTAGGATGTTGCCAATTTCCAGAAATGTTTCTTTCTCCATCTCATTGGCTGGATCTGAGAGAAACAATTCATCTTCATTGCCCAGTATGGAAGATATTTTTTTTCCTGATCCGGACGGGAAAAACAAATAAGCGTTACCCTTAAATTTACCCCAGAAACTTTGCTCCACAACGGATACTTTATCGCAGTCTTTTAGTTCACTGTTAATATATGCCGGAAGCTCAGAGGCTTGAAGCAGTATTACATCAGGAGGACTGAGGAGAACGAAAATATCTATGAATTCTGCAAGATCCGCAGCGGCACGGCCAAAAGCGATATTCATGATTTCCTGCATGAGATCAGTTTCTTCGCTAGTAATCATCGCATCGGCGCTATCATTTCTCGACATAATTTATCCACGCTCCGTCAAGGCATGGTCTGCTTCTTTGATGGCCGCTGTTATTGATTCTTTTGCCGGCGGCTTTTTTAATACCGAAAATGCGCCTAAATCATGTGCTTTTGCAATTGCTTTGATTTGAACATCCGCAGTACAAATTATAACAATTGCTTTTGGATCGACTTTTAAAATTTCTTCCAAGGCCTGAAAACCATCCATGACAGGCATCGTTAAATCCATGAAAGTTAGATGCGGTTTAATTTCCTTGAATTTTTCTACACCACTTTTACCATCAGGAGCATCAAACAATTCGTAATCATTATCTTTAGGTATACAACTCTTCATTATTTTTACAGAAATGACAGAATCGTCAACAATTAATATTTTTTTAATCATAAAAACCTCTTTTAAAGAGCGAATCTTATTCGCTTCGCATTCACATACCTATGTAACAGCATACCAAAAAACGTATATATATTTTATCTTATATTGCTCCGGTTTTCTTTTTTCAACTACAACCCGATAGCGTCGGGCATTCTTGGCGGTTTTGCCTTTTTCAAGAGCATTTCTTGCGTATTCGTTTATTTATTTAAAGTTGATAATCCGGGCTGATAGTTATATCAATGCTCCTGTCCCGATAGCCGTATGTTTTCCTAAAAAATTTCTTTCGGAACCGTTCCGCATACAGCGTGCTCTTTGTATAAGAGTTTCTGTTAATAAGCAACAGAAATTTTACCTTCCATAACGCGTTAAAAAGTTTTGTTTCCTTCAATTTCTTCTTTTAGGCGAATATCCGGATTACAACCTTTACGTACTTTTGTAAGAGCATCTTTCCTGTTGGTCTCCATAAGTTTTTGCTGGAAGTTAACTGCTCCGGTAGCTTCGTAAATGGCGATAAGAATGTATTTAAATGAATCCATTTTCACTTAACACGGAAGCTTGTCGCAAAAACCATCTAATTTCTATGATTTGCCTTATAATTTAAATAACTTTTCATAAATATTTTAATATAGAAATATTTTGCAGTCAATATTTTAAAAAATGATTGGTCGTATTTATTTAATGCGCAACTTATTTTTTATCAATATTAATAAGTTGGCAGCGTATAGTAAATATATTATATACTGATTCGTATGTATATTATCTCTTGACTTTGGCGATATATTTTGGTGATATTATAAAGTATGAAAAGTTTCAAATGGATAAAGGCAAACCGCCTGAAAAGACGGGACGCAAAGTCACTGACCTAAATCTTCGTGTTGGGGGATATGGTGGCAGGACTGCCGTGTAAACTCACAGTAGTCCATGATCCTGCCATGATCTCAAGTATAACAATTTAACAAAAGTGAATGTATGTATATCGAATAATTTCTTAACTTGCGGCGTTCGATAGAATAATATTTGAGTGGAAAAAGATAAAAAATGAACCTAAATCATCTGGCTATATCGTTGATCGAACTCGATCCGGAAAACATTTCAGATTTGGACGTGTTTAAAAAAAGTCTGGTTCTTGCCAAAAAAAAGGCCAGGGGAAAAGTTAAAGATATTTTGGGACATGCTTGTGCCGAGCTAGAGGCATGGTCGGGCCATGACCTGGAATCACGCCGGGCGGGGATAGTCCGTTTGGGAGAATTATTGGAGCAGGCAATGGAATTTAGCGCGGAAAATTCCTCTGGCGCAAAACCGAAAATCCCCCCTGCTGTTTTGCCGGAAAAAATGAAATCGCTTAAATTTACTCTATCTGACGAGTTTGATGCGGATCTGTTAAATGAGTTTATTGTTGAGAGTATGGAATGCTCTAACATGGCGGAGTCGGCCATTTTGGACTGGGAAAAGGATCCGAACAACCAGGAATTATTGAATACTATATTTAGGGGTTTCCACACCATCAAAGGAACCTCTTCCTTCATTAATCTGGACTGCGTTAAGGACGTGGCTCACAAAGCGGAATCTATGCTAGTTCGAGTCAGGGATGGTCAGGAGCGTTTTACAAGAGGCCATGCCGATCTGTCTCTTAAATCGTTAGACATGACCAAGAGCATTTTGGAACGGATGAAAACGTCAGGTCCTGGTCAGCAAATAGAACTGCCTTTGGGATATGAAGAACTGCTGGAAACCTTAAAGAATTTTATCTCCGGCACCAGGGATTCACAAGTCAATGATCTGTCACCTGAGCCAGCTGTCAAGCCCGAACCCAGGGAAAAGCTGGCCAGGAAAGATGGAGAAGCTTCTGCAGATCACTTTCTGGCTGCAAGCTCAGCTCCGGACCAGATAATTGAGTCCTCCGTCAGGGTCAAGATTGACCGGCTGGATAAGCTGTTGGATACGGTGGGCGAACTGGTGATCGCCCAGACCATGGTGGGACAGGATGACCTAATCGTGAGCGGAAAACATCGCGAACTTAGTAAAAAAATATCCCATGCCGGAAAGATAGTGCGCGAACTTCAGGATCTGAGCATGATCCTTCGTATGGTCCCCCTGAAGGGCACCTTCCAGAAAATGGCTCGGCTGGCCCGCGATCTTTCCCAGAAAAATGGTAAAAGGGTAAATTTCATTATTGAAGGTGAGGATATCGAGATTGACCGTAACATGGTTGACATGGTTGCCGATCCTCTGATCCATCTTATTCGGAACGCAGTTGACCACGGCATTGAAACGCCAGAGGAACGCCGCCGACTCGGGAAATCCGAGGATGCCTGTATTTATTTGACGGCCGGTCATGTCGAAGGAAGCATCATGCTGACAGTCTGGGATGATGGCAGAGGACTGAGCCGCCAGAAGATAGTAGACAAGGCCATATTACGGGGCTTGATAGATTCGGCCGAACGGATGACTGACCAGGAGGTTTGGCAGATGATATTCCAGCCGGGCTTTTCGACCGCGGAGCAAGTAACAGAGGTCTCTGGCCGGGGAGTTGGGTTGGATGTGGTATGCCAGGCAGTAGATGCCCTGCGGGGCCGGATAGAGGTTCAAAGTTCGGAAGGTCAGGGCTGCGCCTTTATTATGAGAATGCCCCTGACCATGGCTATTACCGACGGAATGGTGGTTAGAGTGGGATCTCAAAGATACATCCTGCCTATCGCCAACATCCAAAAAGCGGTAAGGCCGGTTGATGCAGATATCCACACGGTGAACCAAAGAGCCGAAATGCTTGACTTCAGGGGGGAACTGTTGCCGGTTTTCAGGTTACACCGGCTTTTTGATATTACGGACGCTCAAACCGAACTTACTTTGGGGCTGTTGGTGGTGATAGGTGAGGGACAGCAGCGTTGCGCTCTTTTTGTAGACGATCTTTTATCCCAGACCCAGGTGGTAACCAAATTACTGGGCAAGGGGATCAACAAAGTGCAGGGAGTGGCCGGAGGAGCCATCATGAGTGATGGTACTGTAGGTTTAATTCTGGACACTGCCGGAATAGTTAATATGGCCCGCAGCGATTAATGTTACAGCGTAATAAACAGGCCATACAGGAGGCAAAAGCATGAAAAACGCAAGCGCGGTTAATAAAAATCAGTCCGTGGGGGTTGATTCCCGCGCCGGTAAATACCTGACCTTTTTTCTTGCCAGTGAGGAATACGGGGTGGAGATATTAAAGGTTCAGGAGATTATCGGCCGGATGCCGATCACACCTGTTCCGCTGACATCCAAGTATATCCGGGGGGTCATCAATCTGCGGGGCAAGATTCATCCCATCATGGATCTTAAGGTCAAATTCGGTATGGAACAGACCATCATCACCGACGAGACCTGTATCATTGTTATAAATACATCCAGCTTAATGATGGGTATTTTGGTGGATAAGGTTTCCGAGGTGGTCAATGTGACTTCCGGGGATATAGAAGATACTCCATCTTTCGGGGCTGACGTGGAAACTGAATACCTTTTGGGAGTGGGCAAGACCGGAGGACGGATTCGCCTTTTATTGGACATTGAAAAAGTGATAACAGCCTCGGACGTCATAAATCTAAAAAAAGCAACCTGCGGAGAAGACGAAGCAGAGATCTAATCCAAAAAAACGAGAATAAAAATACAATATATATAATACAACTATGCTTATTAACTGGAAACAAGTAACTAGTCCAACGAAAGTAAAGTGAAAGAGAAACGTGCTTAACAATATCAAAGTTAGTGTCAAACTCGCAGGGAGCATTGTGATTGTCTGTATAATTGCGACGATATTGCTTTCGTATGGTGTCAAAGTAAGAAATGACGATTTGCACAAGGTAGCTTTGGTATACAATCAGTATGTAGGAGCAATCCGGGAAGCCGGATATCTGAAGACCAGCCTCGAAAAAATGGAGAAATTTCTTTATCGTTATATTGCAGTGCCTTCAGAACGTAATAATATTCTTACAAGCATTGAGAAGGAAACAAATTCAATAGATCAAATGATTTATATCTATAGAAGCAGAGATCTGACTTCCGAAGAAAAGAAGATGCTCTCCGATTTCGCCGCCGCTTGGCCCCAAATGCAGCGCGGTTATAAGGAAATAATGAAAATGGCGGATGATGGCAAAAATGATGAAGTTGCCCGCCTGCTGGCCGATGGAAGCTATATGATTGAAAGCCAGAAAAAAACCCTGGCTGCCATCAATGACCTTAATGATTACGGTATTAGAAAGAACGAGTCGGGTGTAAATACAACTATAAAAAACACAAGGGGTTTTTCGTATATAATGCTGACATTATCAGCTATAGGAATAGCCCTATCGATAATCGTGGTAATGATGTTGACAGTATCTATCACCAGACCTTTGAGAAAGGGAGTGCTGATGATGCAGGAACTGGGCAGGGGTCATCTTTCCAAACGCCTGAACATGGAGCGTAAAGATGAGATCGGCTTTTTGGCCAAAGCTATGGATCAGTTTGCCGACCACCTTCAGAAAAATGTGATATTTAATATTCAGCAGATATCTGAAGGCAATATCGATATTGCGCCGGCCATAACAGATGACCGCGATGAGATCGGGCCGGCTATAAAAATGATGGTGATAAACATAAGTAACCTGGTTAAAGAAATGAATATGTTGACCATGACCGCCATGGAAGGAAAACTCGACGTCAGAGGTAATGCCGAAACATTTAATGGAGCCTATCGGAAAATCGTGTCCGGTGTCAATAAAACGCTGGATGCAATTATGGGTCCGATCAATGAAGCGTCGGCGATTTTGCAGAAAGTGGCAAACAAAGACATGTCCGCCCGAATAACGGGCGATTATAAAGGGGA
>JBKQWB010000120.1:0-8791 GCA_052139735.1 Smithella sp.
TAATGCGAGATTATGGCATCCCGAAGAAAAATATTTCAAATCGATAAATAACTTTTTATTGCTTATTCTCATTGTTTTCTATAATTTACATCATCATCCGATTAAAACGTTGGGACAGTAGTGATAATTTATAAAATATTATTGATAATTCCATCCGCGGCGAAAGGGAGATTTATAGGGGTAATAAACGAATGACTCCTGAAACAGTTTGGGGCTTTGATCTTCATGCTGAATCTAAAAAACGCGGGAGTCTGTGTATTTTTATTAATTTACTCTTGATGATTTCTTATTAAAAAATTTCCGGGACTATCAGCTTCAGGTTTTTATTGGATGATAACATACAGCTATAGTATGTAACAAAATAGTTATTTAATTTTGTCTTTCTTCATATGTGCCTTTGAATGTTACACCTGTTCTTTAAAAGTTAAGTTTATTGTCTTGGGATAGAGCCATGTTCAAACAGCACGTCGTTATCCGGAAATTCCATTGAGCTGTGGATGGTTTTGCTTGTGATGCCGGTTACTATATCGTTCTTGTCAAAGCTTATTGTCACCTTTTGCGTTATATAATTTATGTCGCCGGAAGCACCGGTTCCCGTACCTGCTTGTGAGGTCGTGTGAGTATATATAAATGTTATTATATTATTCTTTTTTGATATTTTATCAGGATCCCCCAGCAACTTAATGACCTGTGCTTTTGTGGTTACGCCGCGCTGTATTTGATCAAGGTCAGCCTGATCTATTGGACGTCCAAATGATACGCATCCGGCAATAAAAATTGCCAGCAACACTGTTAATGGCTTTTTCATAGTGATTTCTCCTGTTAGTGCACATGGTCATGTATTGAGGATCAGATGTCAGACGAAGTAATCTCGTCGGCGTTTAGTGGCCATGGCCTACACCACCAGATCCAGCTTTAATTCCTTCTCCGTCGTAGTTACCATCTCCGCTGTAGGGTAAAATAATCTGCACTTTATATTTGCAGTTTTCGTCTTTTTTGTTCTCCCATAGATTTGGCTGGTAATCTATCGGCAGGGAAACAAATCCAAATGTCTTGACGCCGACTTTTATTGCATAATTGCTAAAGTATTGATAGGAGTGCCCCTCCATCATCGTCAGCTCGTCAAGGCTTTTTATAATCTCCTCACGCGGGTAGTCCGTGCAAACCTTTGCGCCTTTTTTAATAAAGACTAATCCCACAAGTGTTTTGTCTGAAATACCTTCAGGATTGTACAACTTTATTATACGCTCGTACTTACCGTCCGGTATCTCATTCACTCCCTGCATCTTGATGATAGTGCCGTAGCCGCCGCAATTTATCAAAACCAGTGCGCCTAGTCCAAGTGCTGTGTTTCTTACTTGCTCAATTAATCTGACATTCCCCATATCAAAATCCTTGAGGTTTATACCCCCTCCACAAAATTAACTGCATGTTTCATAATTAAACTATTCAATCACTTAAAACAAGTTTTTTTCAATGGTTTCTTTCAATAGAGCCGAAGTTATAATGAAAAAATACATTTTCCACGGTAATAGCTCGTATGACAGGATCAACGGATAATAGCCCTGCATCATTAACATTTTCACAACCCACAAGACAACTATAGACGGATTGGCGTAACAGGGCGGGCATAGTATGCCGGATATTTCGTCCTGTGCGCTTGTCATGAAAATTGGCTGAGACGGAGTCGAATAGTCCAAGAGCATCATCAAGGTCACGATAGGCAAGTAGTCCACCGTCAGATGTTACCTTCGCACCATGAAATTCAAGCTTTATTCCTCAATCAAAACCAACCTTCATGCTTTCACCCTCCTAATGATCAGGAATGGTCCGCCATAAATGATTATATATGTTGTAGAAATAATATGTTATGACGGATTTGACAAGCTTTTTGTTATCTTAATATAGGGAATAAGGGTTAAAAAATGTCAGATCGCAACGCAAGCAGCACTGCATTCGGAACATTATATATGCGGGCGGTGCATCAATTGCTGGACACACATCCTTTAATCCTTGATGATCCTGCCGCCCTCACGTTGCTGGGGGAAGATGCTTTGCGGCAGATTAAGAAAAGCCATAAACACCATCGCACACTTGAAGCGCGTGCGTTGCGCGCTCATGTTGTCCTGCGTTCGCGTTTCACAGAAGATCGCCTTGCCGAAGCGGTTGAACGGGGAATTATGCAATATGTAATACTTGGCGCAGGCTTCGATACCTTTGCCTTCAGACAGCCTGCATGGGCCAGGAATTTAAAAATCTTCGAAATCGATCAGCCGGAAACACAGGCTCAAAAACGCGCCCGGTTATCTGAGGCTGGTATGGCCATTATGCCAAACCTGCGATTCGCCGATATTGACTTTGAACGTGAATCATTGCGTGACGGGTTTATCAGGAACGGTGTTTCTATGACCGAGCCAACATTCTTTTCCTGGCTTGGCGTTACTATGTATATTCAGGAAGAGGCGATTAATGCTGTTCTCCGGACAGTTGCCGAGTTCCCGGCCCAAAGCGAAATAGTATTCACTTTTACCCAACCTCCTGATTTATTATCAGGCGCCGAAAGCAAGTTTCATTCTTCACTTTCCAAAGTTGTTACCGATGCCGGAGAGCCTTTTGTCAGTTACTTTACTCCGGCGGTAATCGAAGGGAAATTGCGTGACGCGGGATTTAAAAATATAGCATTTCTTTCAAACAAGGAAGCCGAAAAACGATACTTCCGTATGCGTCCGCCGGACATCTTCATCTCAAAACGCATATCCATAGCCTACGCAATGCTTTAAGACGGTCGAACCGATGTTATAACATGAGCTAAAAATGTGGTTGACAAACATTTTATTTTTCGCTATTTATTGTACAAATTAATTTAACGGAATGAAAATTTATGTTTCTTAAAGATTTAGACAGCGGCATTATCCGGATACTGAAAAAAGTATTAGTCCTCGTAGTAATCGTACTTATGGGGTCTGCCGCTCTGTATCTTTAGGAAATAAAAACAAAAGATACAAGCCGCAGGCTCCTGAAGCCCGCGGCTTTGTTGTTTCAGGCAAAAAGCCGCTTTTTCGAAAAGAAACTGGCGGTTTTTTTAGTTTTAATGAATTTAAGCTTATAAATTTACATATTGGGGGAGATATTAAGATGAAGCTGAGAGGAACTCAAATACTGTTGAAGGCGCTCGAAGAAGAAAAGGTTGATATTATCTTCGGGTATCCCGGGGGAGCCGTTCTTGATATCTACGATCAGCTTTATAAAAGTAATACGAAACATATTCTGGTCCGGCATGAGCAGGGCGCTGTACATGCCGCAGACGGATATGCCCGCGCTACGGGAAAAGTGGGAGTGTGCCTTGTTACGTCAGGTCCCGGAGCCACCAATACCGTTACCGGCATTGCCACGGCGAATATGGATTCCATTCCACTGGTCATTTTTACAGGACAGGTGCCCACGGGACTTATCGGCAATGATGCTTTTCAGGAATGCGATATCACAGGAATAACACGTCCCTGCACAAAGCATAATTTTCTGGTGCGCAATATTGACGAACTCGCTTCGACGATTAAAGAAGCGTTTCATATCGCCCGCTCAGGAAGACCGGGGCCTGTTCTTGTTGATTTGCCCAAAAATGTGATGGTGGCGGAAACAGAATATGACCCCGCCAATATAAAAATCAGAAACTATGAAGCGTTATACAAACCGGCTCCAAAGAAAATGTCCAATCTCTTTGAAATGCTGACTTCCGCCAAAAAACCTCTGATTATGACCGGCGGCGGTGTTATTCTTGGAAAGGCCTCCGCGCAGCTAACGGGTCTGGCCAGAAGATATCAGATTCCGGTTACCGGCACTTTGATGGGGCTTGGTTCTTTTCCGGGAAGCGATCCGCTCTGGCTGGGAATGCTGGGGATGCACGGCACTTACTACGCGAATATGGCCATCAGCCACTGCGATTTGCTTCTTGCCGTTGGCGTGAGATTTGACGACAGGGTCACCGGCACCATTGAGACATTTGCCGCCAACGCCAAAATTGTCCAGATTGATGTTGACCCATCCTCCATTAATAAAAATGTTACTGTCGATTTGCCGATAATCGGCGATACAACAGCGGTACTTAACGATTTGCTTAAATTCCTGGATGAACATAATTATACATATGAAGCAACCCGGCGGCAGGAATGGCTGGGGCAGATTGCCGAATGGAAAGAAAAAGTGCCGTTGACATATTGCCAAAACGGCAAAGAAATTATGCCGCAGTTTGTAATTGAAACCCTGCATAAATTGACTAAAGGCGATGTGATTATCACAACGGAAGTCGGTCAAAATCAGATGTGGACGGCGCAGTTTTTTCCTTTTGAAAAGCCTAATACTTTTATTTCTTCGGGCGGATTGGGGACAATGGGTTTCGGCCTGCCCGCGGCTATCGGTATCAAATGCGCCTTTCCGGATAAGCAGGTTGTGGATATTGCCGGCGACGGCAGTATCCAGATGAATATTCAGGAACTGGCCACTGCCGCGCAATACAAAATTAACGTGAAAATAGTCCTGTTGAACAATGGCTATCTGGGAATGGTCCGCCAGTGGCAGGAATTATTTTACGAGAAGCGCTATTCGCATACCGATATGACTTACGCCCCTGACTTTGTGAAATTAGCGGAGGCGTTCGGTGTTGTCGGTCTGCGCGCCAGTAAACCGGAAGAAGTGGAAGCCGTTCTTCAAAAGGGGCTTTTCATGGATAAACCGGTGCTGATGGATTTCCGGGTGTCGCGTGAAGAAGGTGTTTATCCTATGGTGCATCCCGGCGATTCAATAGCCAATATGTCGCTGGGGAGCAGAGAAATGATTAACTAAAGACTTCGTGAAAAGTCTCCGGCATGGCCTTGCTTCGCATATGCGCTGCAAGGCAAATATCTTGCGAGCCTCGTGTCCGGAACTTTTGACGAAGCCTTTAAATAAATAATGAATAATGACGAGGTTAAAAAAATGGAAAAAAAGGAACACATAATTTCAATACTTGTTCACAACAAGCCGGACGTGCTGGCCAGAATTGCCGGAACGCTGGGCGGTAAAGGCTATAACATTGAAAGCCTCAGCGTGAATTCGACCACGCAATACGAAATATCAAAAATAGTTATGACCACCGTGGGTTCTCAGGAAACGGTTACTCGTATTGAAAATCAATTGCAAAGGCTTGTTGATGTTATTGCGGTTGATGATTTAACCAATGTGGAATCGATTCATCGCGAGCTTATTCTTGTTCGCCTGAATTTAACAACTGACAAAAAAGAGCAGATAAAGAAAGCGATTGACACAAATAAATGGAAAGTAATAGTGTCCGCCGATGCGTATATGATTTTGGAAATAACCGGCGACCAGTCACAAATTGGTTTTGCTTTGGCGCGTCTGGAGCCGCTGGGTATTGCTGATATAACAAGAACAGGAATTATAGCGTTGAATTTAGAGAACTAATACAATTTATCAATATTTAATTATAGGGGGTTATCATGGCAAAAATTAATTTTGGCGGAGTTATGGAAGATGTCATCACATCGAAAGAATTTTCTTTGAAGAGGGCTCAGAAAGTTTTGAAAAATGAAGTAGTGGCTGTGCTGGGTTACGGCGTTCAGGGGCCGGCGCAGGCTTTTAATATGAGAGATAACGGTATCAATGTTATTATCGGTCAGGCAAAGGAAGATAAGCAATATTGGAAAAAGGCCATCGCCGATGGCTGGGTGCCCGGTAAAACGCTTTTCCCTATTGAAGAAGCTGTTCAGCGTGGCACGATTATTCAGTATCTTGTTTCCGATGCCGCGCAGAAACTTCTCTGGCCCAAGGTCAAGGCCAGTCTGAAAAAAGGCGACGCACTTTATTTTTCGCATGGATTTTCGGTTGTTTATAAAAAGCAGACCGGCGTTATTCCGCCTGCTTTTGTGGATGTTATCATGGTCGCGCCTAAAGGATCGGGGACCAGTGTCCGCAGAAATTTTCTGGATGGCAGCGGTATAAACTCCAGTTTTGCCGTGCATCAGGATTACACCGGACGAGCCATGGAAAGAACTTTGGCTCTGGGCATCGCCATCGGCTCAGGATTTTTATTCCCGACCACTTTTCAGAAGGAAGTTTACAGTGATTTGACCGGCGAACGCGGCGTTCTAATGGGCGCGCTGGCGGGAATGATGGAGGCGCAGTACAATGAACTGCGCAAGCATGGTCACACTCCCAGTGAAGCGTTCAACGAAACAGTGGAAGAGCTCACCCAAAGCCTTATTCGGCTGGTTGCGGAAAACGGTATGGATTGGATGTATGCCAATTGCTCCACCACAGCCCAGCGTGGAGCTCTGGACTGGCGTCATAAGTTCCGCAAAGCCGTAGCGCCTGTATTTACCGAACTTTATAAATCCGTAGCAACCGGCAAAGAAACGGAAATTGTGTTGCGAGTCAACAGCGCTCCGGATTATAAAGTTAAACTGGGAAAAGAACTTAAAGAAATGCGTGATTCGGAAATGTGGAAAGCGGGAGCCGCCGTTCGCGAATTGAGACCGGAAAAACGAAAAAAATAACAGACGGCTCTGTAAAGAGTCCATCTGCGGAGCCTACCGAGGCTATGGCTGGAGTAAAGCCGCATGGCAATCTTTATTTATTAAGAAATTTGTTAAATTAAAAGGGAGAGGAAACAATGAGAAGCGATCTCATGAAAAAAGGTTTGGAGCGGGCGCCGCATCGTTCACTTTTTAAGGCGATGGGCTACACGGATGAAGAAATTGCGCGGCCATTGATTGGTGTTGTAAATTCCGCCAATGAAATTATTCCCGGACACATCCATCTGGATTTAATCACTCAAGATGTTAAAGCGGGAATCCGTATGGCTGGCGGCACACCAATAGAATTTCCGGTCATCGGCGTTTGTGACGGCATCGCGATGGGGCATGCCGGCATGAAATATTCACTTGCCAGCCGCGAACTGATTGCCGATTCCATTGAGATTATGGCCAATGCTCATCCTTTTGACGCTCTCGTGTTCATTCCTAATTGCGACAAGATTATTCCCGGCATGCTCATGGCGGCATTGCGCCTGAACATTCCGGCTATTTTCATCAGCGGCGGTCCGATGCTGACGGGACAACTTCAGGGCGAAGGCGTCGACCTCATCAGCGTTTTTGAAGGCGTGGGAGCTGTCAAAGCCAAAAAAATGACAGCCGCCGCGTTGAGGCAGCTGGAGGATTGCGCCTGTCCGGGTTGCGGTTCCTGCTCCGGCATGTATACGGCCAATTCCATGAACTGTGTAACGGAAGCGCTTGGTCTCGGGTTACCCGGCCATGGAACTATTCCGGCGGTGCTGGCTTCCCGTCACCGGCTGGCCAAACATGCCGGGATGAAAATAATGGATTTACTCAAGCGCAACGTCAGGCCGCGCGATATCTGTACTCTTGCCGCTTTTAAAAATGCCATCGCCGTGGATATGGCGCTTGGTTGTTCCACCAATACCGTTTTACATATTCCCGCCGTTGCTCATGAAGCGGGAATCAAGCTCGATTTAAACCTCTTCAATAAAATCAGTGGGGAAACGCCCAATCTCTGTAAGCTCAGTCCAGCCGGACATCATCATATTGAAGATCTGGATGCAGCAGGTGGCATTCAGGCCGTAATGAAAGTAATCAGCGCCCTGGGCGTGATTGATGAAAAGGCAATTACCGTAACCGGCAAAACAGTCGGCGCCAATTTTAAAAACGCCCGTGTTTTGAATACTGACGTAATCAGAACTTTGAAAAATGCCTATTCACAGCAGGGCGGCATCGCGATTTTGCGCGGTAATCTCGCGCCGGACGGAGCGGTGGTGAAACAATCCGCAGTGGCGCAGGCGATGCAGATAAACGAAAGCAGGGCTCGCGTGTTTGATTGCGAAGATGACGCCATCGCGGCAATCCTGGGCGGCAGGATTAAAGGCGGTGACATTGTGGTTATCCGCTATGAGGGACCCAAAGGTGGCCCGGGCATGAGAGAAATGCTTTCGCCCACTTCAGCGATCGTGGGTATGGGGCTGGATAAGACAGTGGCGCTTTTAACGGACGGACGTTTCAGCGGCGGCACGCAGGGCGCGGCCATTGGCCATATATCGCCCGAAGCCGCGGAAGGCGGCCCGATAGCGCTTGTAAAAGAAGGCGACATTATTGCCATTGATATTCCGGCTAAAAAGCTGAACCTGAAAGTAAGCGATCAGGAACTGGCTAAAAGAAGAAAGAGTTTGAAGCCGTTTAAACCGGCAATAGCGTCAGGCTATTTGGCGAGATACGCGAAACTCGTAACTTCCGCCTCGACGGGCGCAATCTTCAAAGACTGATACCAATTTTGATTTCTTCGGCTAACTTTGTTGGCAGCGTCGTCGGCTTCCTCGACGTATTTTTATATACGCCTGCGGAGCCTCCTTCTCGCCGCCGCGTTATCCTTTGAAATCAAAAAGGTATATATAGTAATTTTTAATTCGAGATCGGAATGACATAAGAAATAGCTTAGCGTTTTGTTGCAAACCGCGTCGTTTAACGTATTGAACTATACATCTCACGATGTGTTTTTCTGCGCGTCATGCACCTGAACGTTTTTAAACAGCCCCCAAATGTTTTTATATACGCTTGCGGAGCTGACTACTTGCCGCCGCGTTATCCTTTGAAATCAAAAAGGTATCACTACTGTCCCAACGTTTTAATCGGATGATGATGTAAATTATAGAAAACAATGAGAATAAGCAATAAAAAGTTATTTATCGATTTGAAATATTTTTCTTCGGGATGCCATAATCTCGCATTAA
>JBKQWB010000121.1:0-18089 GCA_052139735.1 Smithella sp.
GAGATGTTTTATAACAGCAATCGTTTTCATTCGTATTTGGAATACAAAAATCCGAATGACTTTGAAAAGAATTTTATATTGGTTAAAGCAGCTTAACCGAGTGTCCGTTTTTACTTGACCAGATCAAGGTTTCTTGACCACACTACTAATGCACTTGCTGAAAGACATAAAAGGATTACGCCCGCTATTACTTTGTTTAAAATGTCTGCAAGATAGTTTGTCAACCATTGTAGGATTTTCTTTAGCATTATTTCTTTCCAAATATTTTTATAACAATTAATATATTTGGTTGGTTTTTTCCGATTTTCTGAGAGATATTACTTTATCTAAATAAAAATGAAAAGAAAAAAGTACTAAAAATCAAACGAAATGAACTTTTGGCACTTGGCATTTCATGATAATAAGGACTAAACACCAAGTTGATAAAACATGGGGATTTGTCCTGCTGCCATCATAATTTCCGAATTGCTTCACTGGCCAAGATTATACCATTTCGATTTCAAAGGATAACGAGGCGGCAAAGAGGAGGCGACGAGGCGTATATGATAATACGTTGAGGATGCCGACGACGATGCCAACAAAGTTAGCCAAAGAAATCGGAATGGTATCAAAGGTACGCACCTAGATTCAGCGCGCTTATCTCCATCCCAAAGCCTATCTTTGTGTGAATCACTTCTCCAGCATTGGTTTTGAAAGGATGAAGAACCAGAGAATGATCTTCGAGCGTAAAATTAAGTGAAGGCAGTATCTCCACAAGGCTTCTTTTATTGGCTATTAAGCTGACAAGAGTGAGTAGACAACTTCCCAACGCGTCGTTTACAGGAAGCGTTGCCGGATAAATTTTCTTTGCCGGAAAATCTTCGGTTAAGTCCATCGGCGCGGGCGTTGCGGTCAATTGCCTGCACCAGCGTAAAAATAAGGCCGGATTGATTTTGAATGCCGGCGCGCAAAAATAGAACGGTGTCTTTGTCCATTCTTCCGAAGGAGCTTTGGGAATGTTCGCTACCTTAATCAGATCGGCATATGTCTCCAACTGAAAGCCGTTGACTTTTACTTTCATTTGCCAGAAGGGAAGGTAAGTTATATCCTCTCCTTTTTCCTGCCATGTAGAAAATTTAACTTTAGTGAAATTCTTATTTGATAGATTCCAGGCTGAATTGCAGTTCGAACAAAAAGCTACCGAAGCGTCCTTTTCGCCCGGTAGATCGGCGCCGCAATCAGGACAGAGCATAGGAATAAATTCAACATGCCATTTTTCAACCGGCGCTGAGGCAAGGGTCTGCTCGTCTTCCCCATCTCCTTTCTGGAGGAGATCAAGCGGTTTTTTCAAAACAGCATCAAATATGCGTCCATTGGCGAAATAAACCGGGGTGTAAATAACGCTGTCAGTTTCACCAATAAGTACTTCCCGATAACCAGTATCGATATTATTTTGGTGATTCTTTATTAAAGCTTCTCGTGTTTTACCGGAAAATGTAAGAAAAATCCCCTTGTTTTCATTGCTTCCCATAAATTTTAATTTCATCGCCTGCGGCCTCAGGCCTAAAGAAAATGGAAACAATTTAGACTCGAAAGATAAAAAATTAGCGTCCAGATACGTATAAGAAATATCTATTCCATTGATTGTCGAGGAAATACTGGAAGAAAACGATTGACCTTGATGTTCCATATTCATTTCCATCCCTTTGATCGTGTAAGAAAGGCCCTTAGTGCGCCAATAAGGAATGAAGTAAATAGTCCCGGAAATGCCTTCCGCCGGTGGAATATAAAAGTGGAAAATATCTTCCGTCGCCAGATACACCCGTGTGCGGCAGAATTTACACGAAAGAATACGGTCTGCTTCGTCAAGAATTATCGGAGCTCCGCATTGAGGGCATTGTTGTTCAATCTGAAAGTTAGAGCCGTTCACCGCATTTATTACAATAAATAGATTCAGGTAAGTTTTCAAAACCGCACTTGGAGCATGTCTTTGTTGCCGGCTTTACGGTTACTGCCGTTCCGCAGTTTAGGCAGAAATTGGCGTTAACGGGTAAATTTTTTCCGCAATGTGCGCATTTGTTTACAATCAGCATCTGATGCCCGCAAGCGGGACAAAAGCGTGATTCTTTCGGGATTATTTGTTTGCAATCCGGACAGGTGTATACTTCTTCCGAAGGTGCTGCCACAGAAGAAGGACCTTTGAATGCATTGGCCAGCATACCGGGCAGCATAAAGCCCATACCCATCCCCAGACCGGAGCCGGCTGTTGATTGCTTCTGTGCCGCTGTTTCCACTGCCATCGCCGTTTTCATTTCCAGGAGTTTGTTAAGATCGTCAAAGACACCCAACCGGCTTTTATCGTCTATCGCCTGCTGCACTTCCGGGGGAGGCGTGATGGAATTGATATACAGATCGGCAAGACCAAGGCCGAACTTGCTAAAGTCATCCTGAAGCATCGTTTTCAGGCCTTCGGAAAACTCGTTATATTTGCCTGGAAGATTGAAGATGGTATCAACCTTGTCACCCATATAATCGTTAAAACGCGAAACGATAACGCGGTTCAGATATTCTGAGATTTCTTCAGTACTGAAAATTCCCTGTGTTCCCACTAATGAGTTAATCAGCAGGAGTGGCTGAATAACACGGAGATTGAAAACGCCGAAAGCCCGCAGGCGAATCAGCCCCAGTTCCTTGTCGCGGAATGCGACCGGATCCCGCGTGCCCCATTTTAAATCGGGGAAAACCTTCATATTGACAAAATAAACTTCCGCGCGCAGGGGGCTGGTCATACCCCATGGCAGGGATAAAACTTTCGTCAGCAGGGGAATGTTGGCGGTTTGTAAAGTGTGGCGTCCCGGACCGAATGCGTCATAGGCTTTACCGTTGTAAAAAAAGACAGCGCTTTGGCTTTCTCTTACAGTCAACTGGGCGCCGAACTTAATATCGCCTGAGCCTTCTGCCGGGATTCTGTGCACGATTTCTTGTCCGGATTCATCAAACCATTCGATAACTTCTAAAAATATTACATTGTTTGTTCCCATGTTAATTCGCTCCCCCCCTCCCAGAAGATATTAAGATAATAATACATATTGATCAGTGGAATTAAAGTATTTTTACAATGATGAAATCATAAGGAAGCGTAAATCAATAGTCAAGCGCAAATAAAGGATTGTCATTGATTTTTTACACGGTATATTATACACAACCCGGTATGAAAAAGACTGATTTTACCAATCAGAATATTTATAATGGTATGGCTCTGATTGCCGATCCGATTCATCAATATATCCTCTTTACCGTGCCGCAGGATAAGTCTGTAAATGAAATAACGGAAAAATCCCTGATCGATTCTCCCTGGATGCAAAGACTGAGGAGGATTTATCAACTTCAAAGCGCGCGCTGGGTTTATCCCGCGGCGGAACATTCGCGCTTTCAGCACTCTTTGGGCACTATGCATGTCGCCGGTGAGTTTGCCAAACATCTTTATCCTGGTTTAAACGTTGTTTGTAAAGATGTTCCGTCTTTTAATTATGTAGAAGAATTGATGCGTTTAGCCGGTCTTTTGCATGATATCGGGCACGGGCCGTACGGGCATTTCTTTGATGAACATTTCTTAAGCGATTGGAGATTAACGCACGAAATAATCGGGCAGAAAATTATCGTGAATAAACTTGGAGAAATTATTTCCCGGATCAGGCGCAGTCCTTCCGGAGCGCTTGCGCGCGGCGAAGTTTTGGATCCCGGGCAAATGGCGTATTTAATCAGGAAACCGGAGGATAAGGAAAAAGAAAGGCAGCCTCGCTGGCTACAGTTATTGCGGCAATTATTTTCAGGAATTTATACGGTTGATAATCTCGATTATGTTCAGCGCGACGCTTACATGACCGGTTTTTCTCTGGACATGGTTGATATTCCCCGCCTGCGTTACTACACTTTTTTTACTTCAGAAGGCCTTACTTTGCATCAATCGGGCATATCGGCGCTGGGGCGTTTTCTCAATGCCCGCATAAATTTATACAGTAATGTTTACTTCCACCGCACGACGCGCGCTCTTGATTTACATCTGCAGGAAATTTTTCACGATACCATGAAATTGATATTCCCCGGAAATCCTCTGAATAACTTGAACACGTATTTGCACTGTGATGAATGGTCTTTATTCAACGAAGTGCAAAGTTGGATGGCGGAAAAAAATTCACAAAAGAAAAAGCTGGCCGGTGAATGGAAGAAATTGAACGCCCGTGAAGTCAAATGGAAAATGTCTTTTTCCACGGAAATTTCCGTTGATCAGATTCATCGCGGCACAGGGTTTGGCCGCGTTCAGGATTACGAAAAAAGAATTAAGGAACAACTGCCCGGAAGGCTGAAAGATATTCCTTTTAAAGTGGATCTGGCGACTCAGGACCCTCGTCCGCTCAATCCCATCGCGGAACCGGATAAAAAAATTAACATCTTTAATCCTGTTACCGGAATAACTTCCTTAAAACCATTACAGGACATTTACCGCTTCATACCGGCGCGGGTTGTGCACTTCAGGGTGTTTTCACACAACCACAAGTTTGATGAAGATCTTTCCGCTGCCGCGGAAAAAGTTCTGGATGGCGTGGAAAAATCAACACCGACTAATATTTAATATGATTGAAAATTCCGAAACTACAGATTTGACTCTTTTCGTCCGCACTTCCGGTGAGGAAATTATCCTCTGGAACCGCCAGCGGATTGTGGACGCTTTAATGCGCGAAGCAGACATTGATTATGAGGTGGCGGCCCAAATATCAAAAGAAGTGGAAAAACAGATTATTTCTTCAGGAATCAGTGTGCTTACTACGGCATTGATTCGCGAATTGGTTAATATCAGACTCATTGAAAAAGGATTGGAGAAAGAGCGAAGACTGCATGGCCGTTTAGGATTTCCTCTTTATGACGTACGGCAATTGATTTTGCACCAGAACAAGCAGGATGCCAACATTCCCCATTCCCCCGAAGGCACAAATCTTATCTTTGCCGAAGGCATTAAAAGGGAATTTTCTCTTCATGATGTTTTTTCCGCCGATATCGGGGATGCGCATGTCACAGGCGACATTAACATTCACTGCCTGGGTTACATTGATCGTCCTTACAGTTGTTGCCAATCACTGGAATATCTAAAAATAAACGGATTAAACCTGCCTCAGGCAATAAATTCCGCGAATCCCGCAAAATATGCCGAGGTTCTTCTGGCGCACATGGTACGTTTCAGCGCGGTTTTACAGGGGCATTTTGCCAGCACGATCGGTTGGGATGCGCTTAATATTTCATTTGCGCCTTACCTGAGTACCATGACGGATAAAGAAGTAAAACAATTTGCGCAAATGCTTGTCTATGAATTTTCGCAGCTTTCCGCCACGCGCGGCGGACAGGCGCTCTATACCGATATACATATATATTATGAAATGCCTTCGTATTGGGCGAATCTTCCCGCCATTGGCGCTGAAGGAAAACCAACGGGAAAAACCTACAAAGATTTTACTCTCGATGCGCAGCGCTTTGCCCGCGCGATACTGGAAGTGTTTGAAAAAGGAGATGCTAAAGGAAAACCGTTTATTCTTCCCCGGCCGCTTTTGCATATATCCGAAGCTTTCTGGGAGACCCAAGACGCTCAGGAGTTTTTGCGCTATGCCTGCGATGTGGCCAATCTAAAGGGCAATACTTGTTTTATTTTTGATAGAGACGAGCACGCGTCTTCCTTCGTTTTCGGCGATGGAGAACAGGATAAACCATGGCTGATGCGTTCTGCCGCCATTCAAAGCGTGACCTTGAATTTACCGCGTCTTGGTTATAAGGCAAAAGGAGATGAAAAGAAATTATTCGCTCTCCTTACTGAGTTCATAGAGAAAGCGGTGAATGCTCATGTGCAAAAAAAAGATTTTTTAGAGAAGCTTCTTTCATATGCTGAAGAAGGACCTCTTGCAGTGCTGGCCATGAACAACGACGGATTTCCTTTTTTAAGGATGAATATAGCCAATTATATTATCGGAATTGTGGGATTGAATGAACTTGTGCAAATCCATCAGGGCAGGGAGTTGCATGAGTCGCCGGATGCCCTTGAATTCGGCTTGAAAGTTGTGGATTATATGCGGCGCGAGGCCGTGCGTTTAAGCAGGGAACTCAACATGAAATTTGTGCTGGGACAGTCGCTGGCGGAAACAACCGCGTATCGTTTTGCCCGTCTTGATTTGAAATATTTTTCTCCCGCCGCCGGACGTTATGTTAAAGGCGATATCGCGGAAGGAGCGATTTATTACACAAACTCAACTCACCTCAATGTTTCCGCGGACGTCACGCCTTTGCAGAAAGTGATTCAGGAAGGCCTTTTCCATAAGTATCTGGGCGGAGAAGTTTTTACGCATTTGCAGTTAGGGGGCTCAAATCCGGGCAACGAAAAACTCAGCTGGTTTATCCGCAAGGTTTTCTATGATTCCGGCAATCGTCAAATTGATTTTAATCCGGAATTCACATTCTGCTCTTCTTGTGAAAAAACCGCCAAAGGGTTGAATGAAAAATGTATTTATTGCGGTTCTGCCGAGGTCGAAGGCATTGCCCGGCTCACAAAATATTTCAGTAAAATTTCCAGTTGGAATAAAGGAAAGCTTGCCGAACTCAAATATAGAAAAATAAACGATAATTTTGATAAGTAGATATTCAGACATAGATTTTCAATCAACCCGCTTATAAAAATCAGAATAATCTTATTTTGACTAAAATATCAGTTTGACAGTTATGCCGGATTTGGATAAAGATTAAATCAGTTAGAAAATCGGTAATTCCTGAGCGGGCCGTAAATATTATGTAAAACGCGGAAATTATGCGAAGTATCTGAGGCAGGCCGTAAAGGCAGGCTGATATAAATAATTTACGATAGGAGAAGATAAATGAATTTTGCACCTTCAGAAGAACAATTAATGGTTCAGGACATGGTACGGAAATTTGCCGAAACGGAAATTAAACCGATTGCGGCTGAACTGGACCACACGCATCGCCATCCGGAGGAGATTTGCCGAAAACTGGGTGAAATGGGTATAATGGGCGTGTCTGTTCCTACCGAATATGGCGGAGCTGGCATGGACAATGTAACCTACGTGTTAGCCATGATCGAGATTTCCAAGGCCTGCGCGAGTTGCGGTGTAATCGTGTCCGTTAACAACACGCTCTATGGCCACCCGGTTAAGACCTTTGGCACTCATGAACAGAAACTGAAATTTCTTGCGCCTGTAGCGGGAGGTAAAGTGGAAGGCTGTTATGGCCTCACGGAAGCCGGCGCGGGTTCAGATGCGGCTGCGCTGCGCTGCAAAGCAGAGCTCAAAGGCGATAAGTATATCGTCAACGGCTCCAAAATGTTTATCACTAACGGTCCTGTCGCACGTTACTGCGTTCTGGCGGCAACCACCGACACATCCAAGGGTTACAAAGGCGTCATCAATTTGATTGTGGACTTAAAGGAAACACCGGGCTTCAAAATGGGCAAGATCGAAGAGAAACTCGGCATCCTTGCTTCCGGCACGTCCGAATTGGTTTTTGAAGACGCGGAAGTCCCGGCGGCTAATTTGCTGGGCAAGGAGGGACAGGGGTTCCAACAGATGATGGCTGGTCTTAACGCCGGACGCATCGGCATTGGCGCGCAGGCCTGCGGCATAGGTCGCGCCTGTTTGGAAGACGCCACTGCTTATGCAAAAGAACGGATTCAGTTTGGAAAACCCATATCTGCCAATCAGGCCATTCAGTTTAAATTGGCGGACATGGCTACCGAACTTGACGCGGCGGAATTGCTGCTTTTGCGGGCGGCCTGGCTGGAAGACAACGGTAAGGATTTTGAAAAAGAATCGGCCATGTCCAAATACTATGCCTCAGACGTTGCGATGAGGGCGGCGATCGAATGCGTGCAGATATTTGGCGGCTACGGTTATGTAAAGGAATATCCGGCGGAACGCCATATGCGTGACGCGAAAATATGTCAGATTTACGAAGGCACTAACGAGATTCAACGCGTAGTGGTAGCGAGGAAGCTGTTGAGTCTGAGATAACAATAGTAAGACAATGATGCCTGATAACATTCGATTTGTTATCAAATGTCTAAAGAGAGTTTAATAAATAACTAATCACTAAGTGAATAAGTTATTAGTAAAACCATAAGGCAGGATCAGAAATGGTCATGCCTTATTTATTGGTCGTTAATGATATCGTCGGATTAAAGCAATTATTATTTGTTGAAAAATACATTGACTTTACAATATAATATCATTAATTTAATGGCATTAAGCTAATGATATTAAATTTTCTTACATCAAAAAAAGAAAATGGAGTTTTTGTTAAATGTCCCCGATAATGAACAATCAAAAGTCTGTTTTAATTACGGGAGCCAGCAGCGGCATTGGATTTGCCGCGGCAGAATATCTGGCAGTTCAGGGATTTCATGTTTATGCCGGAGCTAGAGATATGAGCACGCTGGAAGACATGAGCAAAAATTCAAAGATTACTCCTGTTAAACTCGATGTAACAAACACGGCAGATATCATTGAAGTAAAAAGAATTATTGAAGAGAAGGGCACAGGCTTATTCGGATTGGTTAATAATGCCGGAATCGTGAAAGCAGGCGCGTTAATGGATGTGAGTGTGGAAGACATGCGCGCCCAGTTTGAGGTCAACCTTTTTGGAGTTCATAAAATTACTCAAGCGATGTTCCCTTTATTATTGAAAACGAAGGGTAGGATTGTCATGATGAGCAGCGACAGTGGATTCTTTGCGACGCCTTTCTTTGGTCCGTATTGTTCCAGTAAGTTTGCTTTGGAGGGTTATTCCGATTCTCTCCGCCGGGAAATTACCCCTTATGGCGTGAAAGTCATTATTATTGAACCCGGGCGGATCACAACCCCGATTTGGGATAAAGGAGAAAAAAATCTGAATAAATACGCCGATTCGCTATTCGCTGTGGAGGCTAAAGCAATTGGTGAATATGCAATCCGGAAAGGAAAAACAACCGGTTTGGCTCCCATAGAAATTGCCAAAACAGTATATCATGTCCTTATGGCGGCAAATCCAAAATTGCGTTACATTGTAGCGGAGAATAAATTAGAGTATCAGATGATAAAAATATTACCTGCTTCTTATGTGGATAAATTCGCCATGAAGAAAGTGAAAAAGGTGGTCAAGCTTTCTTCGGCTGTTACGGATTAAAATAAATAAGAGCTTTCTCACTACTTACGGTACTCAGAAAAAAACAAATTCTAACCTTCTTTCATAAAATAAAAAAATCCCCGGGCTTTCGGATATCCCGGGGATTTAAACTGCGAGATAAACAAAAAGGTTCTTAGAAAGTCAGAGTTAGTTTATTGATGAACATATATTCGTCTCTGACGTCGTTTTGCTCTGATGCTAAGCCTTTGTAATAATCACCTACCCACCAGTAACCAGCACCCACCATATAAGACAGATTATTGGTGATTTTGTAAGTACCGCTAACGTCAAGTTCCCAGCCATAAGAGCTGCCGGCCCAACCACCCGGTATCTCGTCGGCTTGCGCGTAAGAAATTGATGTATTGATATCCAAGTTGGAAATTGGATGTACACCGGCTTTGAGCTGGCCGAACCAGGCATTGGTCATTCCCCCATACCCAGTGTTGGGATAGCTCCCGCTGAAGTTAGAAGATCCACCGTAACCATTAATTGGGCCTACCCAGTAAGTGAGATCCTGATTAAACATAATCAAGCAGGGGTTCCAATCCATGCCGCCACCCAAAACGTTACCCTTAACCTGGCTCCCGTTTTGGCCATTATCGCCGGACATGTAGGCTACGGTGCCGCCGAAATAAACGGGACCTGCATCAACAACGGCATTAAGATAAGCCATAATATCTTGCAATTGCAGATCATAGCCCATTAAACCATCTTCCGGATTAATCGAACCCCAACCGTATACAAATTCCGCTTCTAATTTGACCGGTCCTAACTTGACTTTGGCGTAGGGCTCCAAAGTGTAGATATACATCATATTAGCATATGGTATATAACTGCCGCCCATGTTTAGAGGAACGCCCCAAGCACCCATCCCCGTGGCGAGGTTGGAGCTAGGGGTTTGTTTATCATTGGCAATACGTGAGTAGGTGAAGAGCAACCCTGTCTCGCCACCCTTGAAGTTATAAATGCCAAATGCGGAATACCTGTCGTAATCGGTATCGGTGGCGGTAGCTGTGGAGTTCACGGCAGAATATTTTCCGTCAGTTTCCTTGGAAATAGCTGCGCCGAAAGTAACCGCTCCGATCTGTGCCCCGTATAAAATTTGCCCGGCGGGAGTTCCGCTGCCGCTACTTCCGAAAACGGTTCCCCATACGTTGTCCTCCGCATAGCCGACCTGGAACAAACCAATGGGTGATGTATACTCAATGTAGGCCCAATCAAAGGCGATATTTTCATTCTCCGCTGTGGTGCCTGCCGATTGTAAGTCTGTCGTGGTACCGGGTGCTGATCTTGCGCCGCCCCATATTCTTTCCATCGCATCAAAACGGGTGATAAACTTCAGGCCCGGAGAAATGGTAAAGTCCGTCCGGACGCGCAATCTTTGAAAGTAGAACGCTGTGCTTACGTCGTCATTGTTGTGTAAACCGGACGCCATACCAGTATAAGGGTTAACGCTCTTGTCTATTGACCCTTTCATCAGTGATGTTTGATCCAGATACATTCCGGCTGCGTAATATGTACCGCTAACCTGAACATCGACTGCGAAAGCCGATACACTGAAGGCCATGATCAGCCCCGCTGAAAGCAAAACCAACCAAAATTTCTTCATTTTCTTCCCTCCTTAAAATAATATCAATTAGAGTTGGGGAAACCGGCCTTGAAAGCGGGTATTCTTTTAAGGCTGCTTTTGCCCCACCACTTATTGCCGCCGGGGAAGATGCTTAAAATGAAATTCCCCGAAATATTTCTGGTTTTTCCAGTATGATAAAAAACATTGCATAAGCATTAATTTAATTGTATTAACTTAATACTGTTAAATTATGAAGTCAATAAATATTTTTCATTTTCAACATTTTTTATAAAGAATTAATAATAGAACATAATTATTGTTTCGCTAATAAATTTGATGGATTAAATTAATAAGCGATGTTAAAAAAGAGGACATTGACTATATAAGTTATCGATATATTTTTGAAAAGTGTTAGTTATAGAAAGAAGATTGATACAGTTTTCGATAAGGCGACTGTATGACAAAAGAAAGGAGATAAACTATTACCCATGGCCAAATATGAAAGCTATCAAAAAAGTGTGCTGGAAGCCAGTGTCTGGCTTTCAGAAGAAGGTTTTTTCGGATCGCATAAGGGCACCGGAGGCAATGTTTCCGTGCGGGCTGATGAAGCAGCCCTTGCTATAACTCCTTCATCAGTGAAATATCAGGAGATCAAAGTTTCCGATATATGCGTGGTTGGATTTGATCTTTCCGTCATTGAAGGAAATAATCAGCTCAAACCCTCTGTCGAAGCGGGCATGCACAGCATCATTTACCAGAAGAGGCCCGATGTCAATGCCATAGTCCATACTCACCAGATCTACGGCAGCATCTTTGCCCTGATCAACACACCTATCCCCGCTCTTTTTGATGAGGTCTCTTTTTCACTGGGAGCAATGATAGAGGTCATTCCTTACGCCCTTTCCGGGAGTCCGGAGCTTGTTAATAACGTAGCCGGAAAATTATCGAATAATGCCAACGCCTACATTATTCAGAACCATGGAATATTGGCTCTGGGCAAGATGCTGGACAAGGCGATTCTTCACGCGGAACTTTTAGAAAAAGTTGCCAATATCTATTGCCTTGCTTTATCTACCGGCAAGCAGGTTTCTACATTGCCTGCAGAAATTGTTGAACTTGCCAGCACTATGAGAGATTATGAAGTTAAAGCAGCACGGGGGAAATAGTAAGAAAAAAAATAAGATTGGGGATATGAAACGAACGATTCAATTGCAGGGAATGGCTTATGTCCGTTCCCTGAATCTTTCAAGCGGGAAACCGGCTAAATAATACTCCCAGCGCTCTGCCGACATCAAAAAGAATCTCTGCTGTAATTTTATCCAGGAAATTCAAGGATGGAAGATGGTGATTTTGAAAAATAACCTTTGCCGCGTCTGCCGAACACATGTTGGTCTGCGTGGCGGCATCCAGATGACTGTCTGGATTCATTTTTTCGAAAACATTGATTAATTCCCTGCCAAACTGGTCCAGAAAAAAATAGAAAATTTCATCATGCCTTTTTTTCGCCAGATGCATATAGCTGTCCAGTAATTCAGATACAGGGCGCTTCACCGCTTGTCCCTCACGGGCACCGCGCAATAAAGCTTCTTTGAAAGAGGGGAAACCTTCACGAAAACGGCGTTCGACATATACTTCGTAACTTTGATGAACGGAAGAAACAACCGTAAACAACTTCTGTGATGAAAACAGGTTCTTAAGCAACAACCTGTTGGGTAACGCTTTCACATGAAAGGGATTGCCCAAATCTGCCAGATAGTGAGCACAACGGGACAAATACCGCCAACCCCAATATTCATTGTCGCTTTCAAACGACATCCTGGCAAAATTCATATTCATGCGGAATGATTCGGGAGCTATTCCAAATGTCTTGCCCAGTAAACGGAATTGCATATGCCGCCAGCCGTGAGAGCCACCGGTCATTTTCTGATTTTTATGAAGATGCAGATCGCAATCCGGATTTAAATCAGGTTCGGTGCTGTAAATTACCAGGACCTTCCATGGCTCAATGGTTTTATCTGAGGGAGGTTCAACATCAAATTCACCATTGCGCTGTGAATAACAAAAAGACCATAGAGGATCAAGTTTGCGGACTTCGCTGTAATTTTCCTTGTATAAATCGATATGATCAGGACCGATTGGCCAGTATTTAGATTTGATACCGGGATTTGGTTTTACCGCGACCTGCGGCAGAGCCATGAGCGAGGCTGTAGCCTGTATAGAGCAATAAGTAATGTATTCATGAGAAAACCAAGGCGCCCAGGCCAGCGGCAGGCGTGGATCGTCATGCAGATAATAATCCAACTTTTTAAATCCTTTTGCTGATGAATAGATTACTAAAAAGCCGGGCGGGCAGAGTTATCCAACCCGCACCGGCCTGAAAACAATAATTTAGTTAATTTAGCATTTGAAATCGGTCTTCTTTCCCCAAACACCAAGAGCGACACCGAGTTCTTCATGCTCTTTGGCATATTCTTCCAGTTTGATGCCTTGGGTCGCTGCATCGATGGCCTGCCGCAGCGCACGGGCGCCCGCTTTCGGTCCCTGGGGATGAGCATGAATGCCTCCGCCCGAACCGATCATGATGTCTTTGCCCAGGGCATTGACGATATCGGAAACGTTGGCCGGTGTAATGCCGCCTGACGGCATGGGCATAGTTGCTTTCAGATTGCCCATGGGATAAATCAGGTTGCGGACTGTGGTCATGAAACGTTCATGCATATATATACCCTTGCCGCCCAGGGAGAAGGGCAGAACGATCGAGTCGGCGCCGCATAAGCGGGGGATCTTGCCGAGAATAAGCGGGGAAGAAATACCCTGATTGGGCGCCATGTAATAAGCTCCCGCCACATCCATATGGGCCAGTATCGGCACATTGATAGCCGGGTCGTCTGCCAGCGCACGCATGGCTTCCGGACCTACAGCCAGATAATTGACCATCATGCCGTTTACTCCTGCGTCCACGCAACGTTTGGCTAGCTCGAACATGCGCGGCAGGCGGTCGGTGACATTGACGGTGTAGATGGTATGTTCTCCGGTTTCCTCATATACTTCTTTTTCTATCTTCATGTAGGTTTTTACTCTTTTCACTGCGTCGTTATAGCGCATGTTGGCGATCAATTCGTCATCCTTGATGACGTCGCAGCCGCCCAATGCCGCTTCTTTGAAGAGCCGGGCGCCGACTTCCAGCGGATAGCCGCTGCAGGGCTTAATCATGTTGTTGAGTAACGGACGGCCTTTTTTAAGACCGAGTACTTTCCACCAGCCGTCGGTTCCAAACTTCGGGCCGTTGTACTGATCCAGTGTGGCTTTGGGGAATCTGATATCCAACAGCTTGAAATTGGGCACCATGGAAATATTGCCGATTATCGCGGTTAGCATCATGGGAAGCTGATCTTCGACGTTTGCCGCGGGAAAAGCAAGTTGTAAAATGCACTGTCTTTCTGTAACTTCAGGCGGTATCCCGTATTCATAAAACGGGACCTCGTATGCGCCGATTACTTTTGCGACATGACCGGCACGGATTTCAGGTGTTTCGCCGGGAACAGGCACCCATGTGCCGGTGGTCTGTTCGATGGCCAGGAACTGACCTATTAAAGAAGCATCAAGGGATTTGTCACCCTTTAGCCAATAGGTGGCGATCAAATTGTTTTCCATATCGATACTTTCAGGTATAGCTATGGGTTTATCCGCGAAAGCATCCATTTTTACTTCTGTATCTTTTGCGTTTTTCTTTTCAGCCATGGTTTTATACTCCTTAAAAAAATAAGTATTTTTGTTGAGTTAATTTTTCGGAATCAGCGAAAGCACATATTCCCATATCTCCAATGTTTTCTTAAACGATTCATCATCGTGTTGCATGCATGTGTACATGCGGGTTCCGGCCAGAGTGCACAGACCATGGGCCATGGTGACTACCTGATAGTCATCCGCGACCTGCTTTCGGCTGAAAATCTCGGTCAGAGCGTTTGGCGCGTTCAGGTCTATTGAAAAGAATGCAGTCGTCATGTAATGCATGATTGCGCCGAAATTATAAACAAAGAAACCCAGATCCGGACGTGTCGCGTAAAGATCATTGAGAGCCTTGGTCAGTTTGTTTGCGTAAGCAGTTGCCTTTGCTACCGCGTCATTTTCGACCATGTATTTCAATGCATAATAGCAGGCTGCCATGGAAATGGGATTGGCCGCCAGTGTGCCACCGACAAAAATCTTGTCCCCCATGCTTCCCGAACAGACTTTCATGACGTCCCTGCGGCCTGCCACAGCCCCGGATGACGGATAACCGTGCGTGATGATCTTGCCCAGTACCGTTATATCGGGTGTAATGCCGTAAAGTTTCTGAGCACCACCCATGTCTACCCTGAAACCGGTAACCACTTCGTCGAAAATCATCAGCGAACCATACTGATCGCATAATTTCCGGATGGTTTTGTTCCATTCCGGATGAACCGGATGGGCGCCTGATTCTCCGCCGATAGGTTCTACCATCACGCCGGCGACGCCGCCCTTATCCTGATTATCTTTAAAGGCTTTCTCCAGTGCTTCGAAATCGTTAGGCGGCACATCAACTATGTGGGCAAAGCATTCCGCCGGTATTCCTTTGGACTCGAAATTGCCGGTCCGGGGAATGTGAACCGAATAGATCATCTGATCAGACCAGCCGTGATAGCTGCCGCCTATCTTGATTATTTTAATCTTGCCGGTATATGCCCGCGCAATGCGCAGCGCCGCCATATCCGCTTCGGTGCCGGATTGGAGAAAACGGACCATTTCGACACCGGGCATGTGTTTAATGATTTCCGCAGCAGCCAGGAGTTCATATTCCGAGGTTAAACCGGTAGCCGGCCCTTTTTCTCTGATGATTTCAATAATCTTTTCATCAAGCGGCTTGTAACTGTGGCCAAGCATAATGGGCGCACCACACATAAGATAATCGATATACTCATTGCCGTCTACATCCCATATCTTATAGCCTTTGGCCCGGTCCATGGCCAGAGGGAAAGGTTTGTTCTGGCTTAAGTTGTGCTGAACGCCGCCGGGAATCATCGCTTTTGCCTTCTCAAAAATATCTATCGAGCGCTTGCAACGCTCCGCATAGAGCTTATGCTCGGAATCCAGTTTATCTTTTGGTATCGGTTGCACGGGTCTTTCTAAAATTTCGTCTTTTCTTTTCATTATTTCTGCATATTCCATAGATTCATATCCTCCTGATTCATCATGCTGATAGTCTTTATATTGAACACACGCCTTCTTTATTCTTATTCATGCGTGCACATACTTTTTTCTGAGAATTGTAGTAAGTTACAAATTCCTTAAACAATTCATCGTATATTTTGCGATTGTCCGGATTGGGCGTGTACTCCGCCTTTATTTGTATATACTTGGGAATGTCTTCCATTGTTATATATTTCAGGGCAATCGAAGCCAGAAAAGCCGCGCCCCGGGCGTTGGAAAAGATCGGGTCCTTGACCTGACGGATTTTTCTGTCAAAAATGTCTGCGATAATTTGCGACCAGACATCCGAATTGGCGCCGCCGCCAATGAAATTAAGATATTGAAATTGTCTTCCCATGAACTTCTCCACAGGGGCAATCAGCCATTTCGCGTTGAAAGCCACTCCTTCAAAAATAGCACGAAGAATGTCCGCTCTGGTGTTTTCCAGAGAAACGTTGAACAGAGAAGACCGGATATGGCAGTCATCCACAGGTGAACGTTCTCCGTAAAGCCATGGGGTGAAGATCACGTTATTTGCGCCTGCCGGAACCCGTGCTACAATTTTGTCCAGGACCTTAAATATATCAGGGGCGTTTTCTTCCTGCATAAGCTCATCCTTGTGATACAGAACATTGTCTCTTATCCAGGTCAGGCATTTACCGGCGCATTCCTGTTCGGTGAGAATGAGATAACGGCCAGGTACGGGACTGGGGAAAGAACCGAAATTATGGGCGATGTCCGTTTTCTTGAAAGGAACATGGGCTGATATCCAGGATGAAGTGCCGATGTAAAAATGACCCTCATAATCTCGAACAGCACCGGAACCCACGGCGGCTGAAGGTACATCCGGAGTTCCGCCGATAACAGGAGTGCCATCTTTTAAACCCAGTTCGACAGCTATTCCCTTTTTCACCGGACCAACTATGTCAGTTGCCTGGATCAAATCAGGCAGCTTTGAACGCTCGATTCCGGCCATTTTGAGCAGCTTGTCTGAATAAACGACATGCGATGGATCGCGGTTGTCAGTTACCCAGTGCAGCAAAATAGAATCATAAGTGGCTGCAAACTTTCCTGTTAAGCGCAAGTTGATATAATCTTTAGGATCAAGAAATTTATATGTCTTGCGATATAATTCCGGCGTGTTCTGTTTTAGCCAAAGAATATGACACAGGGAGTCTTTGCCGGATTGCGAGGGAGCGCCCCCGGTCAGTTTAAGCCAGGTCATCATCTTGAACAGAGGGTAGCCTTCTATTTTGATGGGACCTTTCAGGATACTTTTCACTGATTCAGCGCCTCTGCTATCCATCCAGATGATGGCATTCATCAAATGTTTGCCTTCCTGATCCAGGGCAACGGTGCCTGACCACTGGGTGGTTACGCTGACGGCAACGATGTTTTCGGGCAATACGAGATTTTTACTAAGTACTTTTTTCGCAGTGGACATAATAGCGTCCCACCATCCATCGGGGTCCTGCTCAGCCCCTCCGTCAGGAAGCAGGATGATGGGCGTTGCTTGAAATTCGCTATCAAGCACTTCTCCATAAACAGAGATTAAAGCCGTCTTGGGTCCTGATGTACCTAAATCGATTGCCAATACATACTTTCCGTTGTCTTTCATAATTCTACCTCTTTATGTGAATAATAAATTGAACACTCAATTTTAAAAGTTACATACGAAACCAAAGAGCCGCAACAACAAATACTTTGATCATTCCATAGCTAAATGCATAGCGTTATCAATGACCTTTTTAAAGGTAATATCAGGGGCATCGGCAATTTGAAAAAGCATGCCGCTGTTATGCAGTGAAATGATGCCATGTATCTCGTCAACTTCATTAGAACTTCTGGTCATTTTGGGCATTATTAACACCATTTATTTTATTAATTTAATGACGTTAATTTAATGCAGTTAATTTTTAAAGTCAATAATTATTTTTTTCTTTTGGCATGTTTTTAAAAATGTATTGATATTAAAAAAATATTACTTATTTAATATCACTACTGTCCGGAATAGAATTATTTAACACTCATTAATATTTTGTTATCATTTAGTAAATATGCCAATTGTACGAGTTATCGACTTGAAAATTTATGATCGATCTGAGTATCCCCCTGTGAT
>JBKQWB010000122.1:0-23945 GCA_052139735.1 Smithella sp.
TCTGCGTTCTCTGCGCCTCTGCGGTGGACGTTATTGACGTTTCGCGCATCGCTGCTTTCGCGCCGAAATATTTTCGCTGCGCTTCGCGTAATCTAGTTAGAGAGGCAGCAATGAGCGCACGCACCAACATATGTACCCGCGCAGCCATACTCTTCGCCGCCGCGGCCCTCGCGCTTTTCGGCTCGACCACCGCCGCCCGCGCGCAGCAATCCGCGAAGCCCTCTGATTCCGCCCCGCAAAATTCCAATTCCATGCCCGGCATGGACATGAACGACATGCAGCACGACACCGACCAGTTTCCCGAAGCCGCGCGCGCCGCCAACGACGCCATGTCCGGCCACGACATGGACATGGGCGGCACGGACATGAGCCTGCACATGTTCATGACCGAGCTGCAGCCCAAGCAGCCGGGTGACGATCGCCGCGCCGAGGAGATCGTCGAAATCCTCGGAAAATCCATCAGCAAGTACAAGGACTACCGCGTCGCCCTCGGGCGATGTTGAGAAAATGTTCCTTTCTTATTCAGAAATACCGGCAAGATTTACTGCCCCGCCTTCCGGTCTTTTTCTGGAAAAGGTATTGTATGAAGGCGACAAACTGCCGGAAATCAAGCCGTTAATTTCTTTGTCTTAACAGATAAATTTAAAAGAAAAATACATATCAGCCGCGCAAATATCCGAATATTAGCCTTCACACGGTTCGATGTGAATGGTAATGTAGCTTGCGGGAAATTTTATTTTGATATTCTGTTCCAATATTTTGGTAATATTATGAGAATCAAGCACCGTCATTTGTTGGGCGACTGTAATATGAAATTCTATAAAACGAACATTACCTGCTTTGCGCGTCCGCAATTGGTGAAAGCCATTAATTTCAGATTGATGATTGATTATTTCGCGGATATAATCCTCTTCTTCCGGCGGCAGTTTAGCATCTATTAAATCGCGGATAGAATTAACAGTCAGATGATAAGCGGCGCGCAAAATAAGAGAGGCGACAAACATGGCGGCAACGGGATCAATCCAATTAATGTTGTGTGCGGGGAAAAATTCATGTCCAATCCAGATTATTCCCAGACCTGCCATAACACCAGCCGAAGTATAAACATCCGTGCGCAAATGCCAGGCGTCAGCCTGCAGGGCAATGGAATCAGTTTCTTTACTTGTCTCGAAAAGCTTTCGCGAAACAATGTAATTAACAACTGAGGAAAATAACATGACCATAACGCCCCAACCGGCGTTTTCTATGACCTGTGAGGAAAGTAATTTCTGCAAAGCTTCAAATAAGATCCAGAACGCCCCGATAAAAATAAGCAAAGCTTCCACAAAACCGGATATATTTTCTATTTTTCCGTGGCCGAATGGATGACGGTCATCAGCAGGAACGTTGGATGTTTTCACACAAACAATGGCAATAACTGCCGCCAGTAAATCCATTCCCGAATGAATCGCTTCCGATATTATCGAAACAGACCCGGTGAGAATACCGACAATGATTTTGAATAAAACCAAAAAAGAATTGGAAGCAACTGATAACATTGCCACTCTTTCTTTGCGCCGCTGCATATTCGTCACTTCAGTTCTCCAAATTTCTTGTTTATTTAATTATTATATATCATAGACATTGCATTATTTAAACTCTTTAAAGATTATTGATTCCCTTTGCAATCAGATAAATTTGTGATAGGAAACACATCTTGATTTTGTTTGTAAATAATTAAATATATGAATAAAAATAAATTTCTTTCTTATTTTAACAATACTTCGGCAAAAGATTGGCAGGACTGGCGCTGGCAATTTAAAAACCGGGTGACCCGAGTAAAAACACTTGAACATATTCTTGGAAAATCGGATTTATGTAAGGATAAGTTAAAAGAAGTAATATCTGTTTATCCTCTGGCGATAACTCCTTATTATTTATCGCTCATGCAAAACAATAATATTAACGATCCGATCCTCGCTCAATGCGTTCCCGATTTGCAGGAAATCTCCTGTCCGGAAACGGTGACAAAAGATCCCCTGGAAGAAGATTCCCACATGCCGGTACCCAAGCTGGTGCATCGCTACCCGGATCGCTGTCTGATCATTGTTACTGAAACCTGCGCTACTTACTGCCGGCACTGTAACCGCAAGCGTCTCTGGTCAAAGCCTAATCACATGAGTTTAAAAACACTGTTTCAGAACATGATTCACTATCTTGCTCAATCGCCGCAAATCAGGGAAGTGATTATTTCCGGCGGTGATCCACTCATTTTCGATGATCATATTTTAGAGAATCTCTTGTCTTCGTTGCGAGCTATTCCGCATATTGAAGTTTTGCGTGTTGGCAGCCGCATTCCTGTTGTTATGCCTATGCGTATTACCCCAGAACTTTGTAGAAGACTCAAACGCTACCGGCCTTTATGGTTTAATACTCAATTTAATCACCCCGCAGAAATCACGCCCGAATCCAGGCGCGCCTGTAATATGCTGCAGGAAGCGGGAATTCCCGTCTCCAACCAATCGGTTTTACTCAAAGACGTTAATAATTCTCCGGAGGTAATGAGAACCTTACTCTACGGTCTACAAAAGATATCTGTCCGTCCGTATTATCTATTTCACTGCGATCCGGCCAAGGGCTGTGTACACTTTCGCACTGATCCGAAAGCGAGCATTGCCCTGATGGAAACAATATGGCAGCAATGTTCAGGACTTTGCCTGCCGCAATATGTTCTGGACGTACCCGGAAGCTCGGGCAAGATACCTTTAAATGTGATGTCTGGAGCAATAAAAAATGATTTAAAAAAATATCAACATTTTTTTGACAAGTTCAAATAAATAGAATAGAGAAACCAAAGAGCAAAACACTCAATTTTGTTACATTAAGCAAGTAAGGAGATATTTTTATGATAATACCAGCCAGTGAGTTAAGAAAAGGAATAAGGCTGAAAATTGATAACGAACCGTATGTTATCACTGAATTTAATTTTGTCAAACCGGGCAAGGGACAGGCTCTGTATCGCACCAAGCTTAAAAACATGGTCACCGGCAGCCAGTTTGAGCGGTCATTTCGTTCAGTTGATACTTTTGAAACCGCTGACTTGCGTGAAAAGAAAATGCAGTATCTCTACAAAGAAGGGGATAAATACTGCTTCATGGACAATGAAAACTACGAGCAGATATATTTAACCGAAGCTCAAGTCGGTGACGCCGTGCATTTCCTGATCGACAACATTGAAGTGGAAATTCTTCTTTTTGAGGACAACCCTATTGGCATAAGCCTGCCTAATTTTGTCGAACTGATCGTGACGGAAGCCGAACCATGGGCTAAAGGAGACACCGCCGCCGGCTCAACAAAACCCGTTAAAGTGCAAACCGGTTATACGATTCTGGTGCCAACTTTTGTTACCGAAGGTGAAAAAATCAGGATAGACACTCGCACGGGAGAATACCTGACCAGAGTTAAAGGTTGAAAGTTTTCCAAAATGCTCACGTGCTACGTTACGTCTCAGTTTGCCCCAGTGTTGGCCCAGACAGACTGATTGCGATCAACGGTGATTGACCCCACTCCTTATACTTCGCGCGCCTTGCCTCTGAAACATTTTGAGAAGCTGTATAAAAATATGAGCGAATTTCATCAAGACGATCATTTCTATCTGGCACGCAAGTCGCAGACTCTGCAGGCGCGCGCCAGACTAATTCAAAACATTCGTCTCTTTTTTACCCGTTATGGATTTTTAGAAGTAGAAACTCCTCTGAGAATCCCATCGCCCGCGCCGGAGGAAAATATTGAAGCGTTGCCTTCGGGAAACTGGTTTTTACATACATCACCGGAAATTTGCATGAAGCGGCTGCTGGCTGCGGGTTATAATCGTATTTTTCAAATTTGTAAATGTTTCCGCGCCGCTGAAAGAGGCGATAAGCACCTGCCGGAATTCACCATGCTGGAATGGTATGTCGCGCAATACGACTACCATCAATTAATGGATCAATGCCAGGAGTTGATTCAGGCTATAGCCGGGGATATGGGTATTGTCCGGGAATTGATATGGCAAAGTAAAAAAATAAATCTGGCCCTACCCTGGGAGAGAATCTCCGTCGCGAACGCCTTTTTAAAATACGCGCCTGTTACTCTGGAAGAAGCGCTGGCTCAAAATGAATTTGATGAAATATTAGTTGATTACATAGAACCCCAACTGGGCATAAACAGGCCGGTATTTCTTTATGACTATCCGGCAGAGCTTGCATCCCTGGCCAAATTAAAAGAAAATAATCCGGCCATCAGCGAACGATTTGAGCTTTATATAGCCGGGCTGGAAATAGCCAATGGTTTTTCGGAACTGATCGACGCCCGTGAACAGAAACAACGCTTTGAAGAGGCTTTGAGAACGCGCGCCGCGAAAAACCTGGCGCGCTACACAATGCCGGAAAAATTCCTCCTTTCACTTGATGCCCTGCCGCCATGCGCCGGCATTGCTCTGGGTATTGACCGGCTGGTTATGATCTTTGCAGGCAAAGAAAAGATAGATGATGTAGTCGCCTTTACGCCGGAAACTCTCTGATAAACTACTCCAATTTTAAATCAAAGCGCTATCTTTGTTCACCGCATCACTACTCAATCATATGAGTAGATGCAGATATCTGGCATGAAATTAAGAATGCCCCCGGTGGGTGGGAAGAAGCATTCTTAGTCTTCTCTCTATCCGTCTCAAGCCGTCTCCGACTGTCTCAGGGTGCAATAAAAGATGCCTCTGCATAAGAGGTGCCATTAGCGCAGTAACTGGTCCCTCTTACTTGTACATAGAAATAGTAGGTATTCCCTGATGTAAGAACAGCAGTACCACCATAAACAATAGAATTGGCCGATGTTTCAAGTGATTCCCATATTAGATTGTAACTACTGTCCTTTACTTGCACCACATAACCTAACGCATCAGTGACCCCGGTCCAAGAAAAGGTCAGAGTCTTTGTCAGGGCATTCCAATTATAGAAGGGGATTGGGAATGTGGGCCAATCCACAAAGCATGACTTCTCGTCCCACGTCCACGTGGTTGTTATTCCTGAAACAGTTTCAGGTTCAGTTACAGTAAACGTGTAGGTATAGGGCGGCGTCTGCAAGTATGAGGAGATATCTATCACACCCCCAGGAATCGTCCCATTAATATTCCATTCACCCGCATTGTCATTATAAGTAAGGATCTGCGAACCCGATATCCCCGGACCAGTTACACTTACAGAAGTTGCCTTTGGGGGTTGCGGATCCTGATAACTCAGCGAGACGTGATAGTCGCCGGAGGGAATAACCTCTGACCACACATTGGCGCAGGCGACAATATTCTCGACCAGCGAAATCGAACCGCTGGTAGCGTTTGTAGCCGTAAATGTAGCCGTATATTTATTTCCTGATTGATCATATGCCGTCCACACTCCTGTGGGATCGTTTGCTGTCGCACTTGTCCTCGTCCATATCATCATACCCAGCCATGCAATCTCATCCGACCATTGAATTGTATATGGCCATGTCATGGTGGTGTTTGTTATAGTCACAAACGTTTCAGCATCCTGGCCTGTTTGCGGCCAGTTACAGGGAACGGTTTCCGGTGTCCAGGTTATGGTTAGATCACCCGTCGCAGGATCCCATATATAAGTACCTGTTGCGGAACCTGCTGTTGTGTAGGCAGAAAAAGACTCGAAATTTACACCCGCCTTACTCGCGTTTTCCATAGTTACGGAAAAAGTGTAGGGGTTAAACTTATAGCCTGCAAGATAGGGTTTTACGATATATGTGTTGTTAGCAATATCAGTACTTCTGAGAGTATAGTTCCCATTAGAGTCTGTTGTGGTTGTAGTTAAATTGAGATCGTCCAATGTGAGTGTTACATTAGCTGCTACAGCGCCGGTGACCGTCCCGGAAATACCGTAACCAGAGCGTGTTGATGTAAAGTCGATTCCTGTGACACTTGCTCCGCTGACAGCAACGTTCGTACTGGTCGGGCTAAACGTATAGCCATCCAAGTAGGGCGTTACTGTGTAGTTTCCATTTTCCTGATTCGTAAAGCTATAATTTCCGCTTGAATCGGTCGTTGTAGAAGTTGTTGCGGCGCCTGTCAGGTTAATCGTTATACCTTTTTTCAAATCCCCGGATACCGTCCCGGAGATAACGGAGGTGGCCGGCTTTTTGTCACAACCAATAACCGTCATAAACATGATGATAAGAAAACTTAATAAAACCGGAGTTGAAATTCTCCCCATATTCATGCTTAATCCTCTTTCGTTTAAAATGAAGCTAAAATAATCGTATGGTTTTTTAACCTGCCTTAAAAAAAGGAATAGATATCATCAAGGAGTCCAGCAAGAGTCTGACGAAAATGCTTTACGACAGTATACTGGATAAAATTAATCTTTGCTGTATATATTAACCTGTAAGATTAAAATTGTCAATCCCTCAAAACATCCCTCAAAACATCCCTTAAAAGAGCCGTAAAGCTGATAATAAAATTTTCATTTATTAATAGATATCACGCTGGGAATTGACTGTTTGGTTATGATTATCACGGATAAAAATATTATCGATAAAGTAATTGCCTTCACGAGGGGATTTTTTTGATCGCTTACCCCGCATCCATGTTCACAGGCATCAATAAAGTCAATATTTTTTAACTAAAAGATATATTGACAAGGCCGTTTTTTTCCTTTAGTTTACGCTACAAATTTAATTCCCTTTTGGAGATCAAAAAGTGAAAGACATGAGCTCTCTAGATTTAAGCGGCAGTTTTAACGGCAGTCTTTTAAGCATGGTACTGGACGCCGGAGTGGTGGTTAAATTTGTTTTGCTGGTGCTCTTTATTTTTTCCGTTGTTTCCTGGGCGATTATTTTACTGAAATACCGCTATTATCGTAAGATTAAAAAGGAAAATGATGTTTTCAACGCTGATTATCTGCGCAGTAATAAGCTTTCCGAAGTGATGCCTGCGGCAAAAAAATATTCTTATTCCACCACCGCGGAAGTTTTTCGCGTCGGTTACACGGAATTGACAAAAATAACCAAACAGGAGCATCAAGCTGTGCAGGGAAACGACGAAATTAGTCTTTCCTCTCTGGACAATTTGGAACGTTCCATGAACAAGGCCAGCAATACGGAGATGACCAAACTCGAAAGCGCCCTGGGTTTTCTGGCAACAACCGGTTCGGCCAGTCCTTTCATCGGTTTATTCGGCACGGTTTGGGGCATCATGGACACTTTCAAAGGAATCGGTGCGCGCGGTTCGGCAACTCTCGCCGTTGTCGCTCCCGGTATTTCAGAAGCGCTTATTGCTACCGCCGCCGGACTTGCCGCGGCTATACCGGCTGTAATTTTTTATAATTACTTTTTAAACCAATCCAAAAATATGGTTCAGGAAATGGAAAACTTTGCCGCTGAATTCTTAAACATTGTCGAACGGTATCTGGTTCGTAAATAAGGGTGGGGAAATATAACGACTATGCGCGGCTTACGCAGAAAAACTTATCCCAGTAAACCTATGGCAGAAATTAACGTTACGCCTTTAGTTGACGTTATGCTGGTGTTGCTTATTATCTTCATGGTTACAGCACCCATGCTCTCCATGGGCATTGATGTCAATCTGCCGCTGGTCAAATCAAAAAGCGTGGATGTCACCGAGGAAAAGCTTGTCCTGACTATCAACGAAGCAAAAGAAATTTTCCTGAACAAAACAAAGCTGCCGCTGGGAGAATTAAATTCCAAACTGGAAGCAATATTTTCCAACAGAATAGATCGTGAAATATTTCTGCGCGCCGATAAAAATGTCCCCTATGGATTTGTTGTTGAAGTAATGTCGGAAGTACGCAAAGCCGGTGTTGATAAACTCGGAATGATTACGGAACCGCCCGAGGAAACAAAATGACACCCCGGAAGCTTAGCAACGGCTACCGCGGCAATAATGGCAACATTTATAACATGATTTTCCTCTCTGCGATAATCCATGTGATTGTTATTACTGTCCTGCTTATTTCGATCCCCACAGCGTCGTGGCATTTAACTTTTGGAACTGCATACTCAGTCTCGCTTGTAGGCTCAGAGGCCGTCGGGACAGCCAATGATTTGTCGGGGCTGAATGATATGCTGCAGTCAAACGAAGCAACACGATCCATAATGATAAAAAGGAAGATCACCAGCATTTATACCACCCCCTTAAAAAATCAGGAAACACATAAATTCAATATTGAAAAAGCTGTCAGCGCCATCCGGAAAAAAGAATTTGCCCAATTGAAAACACCAGAACCTGCATCTGCTTCAGGCAGGCCGGCAATGTCAAATGCTGAAATCAACGCGCAAACAAATGAATATTTGGGAGTTGTCGAATCAAGAATAAAGGGACACTGGATGAATCCGCAGGCATTAATGCCGGAGAAAAATATTTCATCTATTATTGATATTAGAATTGCACGCAGCGGCGCGCTGGAATATACAAAGTTTGAAAAACGTTCCGGCAACCGCTATTTTGATGATTCAGCTCTTCGGGCTGTTAAAAAATCCAGTCCATTTCCTCCCTTGCCATACTGGGTTATGGACAATAGCATCGAACTCGGTGTCCGTTTCCCTTAAACATAGCTATGTTTATGTTCACATTCAATTTTTTATTTAAACGATATGGAAACGGCAATAATGTTTTTAATATCATAAGAAAGGGCTATGCAGCTTTGATGAAAAAAAGGTCTTTAATTTCTATTTTTATATCGCTTTTCTATTCATTGTTTATTTTCAATAATTGTGCCGTTGCAAAGATTTATATTGACATAGGTTCCCCAACATTCAAACAAATTCCTATCGCGATTTGCGACTTCAACAACAAAATAACAAACGCCAATAAAGCTGTAGATTTCAGCATTACGATTTCGGACAATATCAGAAAAGATCTTGCCTTGACGGGAATATTCAATATTTTAAATAAAAAAAGCTTTTTAGAGGATAAAGATTCCAACACGGCTATAACTGCCGAAAAAACTCGTTTCTCCGATTGGACAATAATCGGCGCCGATTATTTATTGCGAGGCAACATAACCCGAAATGATAATGAAATAATAGCGGACAGTTCTTTTTTTGATGTTACCCGCGGAGAACTCATTTTTAATAAAAAATATCATGCTGAAGCGGACCAATTAAAAGAAATTTCCCGAGCAATAGCTTCCGATATTATGCTGGCGCTGGTGAACGATGAAGGCGACTTTAACACTAAAATCGCTTTTGTGTCCAAGAAAGGCCTCAAATCCGATATTCAAATTATCAACTATGATGGCTCGGAATTAAAAAGGATCACAAACCATCAATCCATTATAATTGCGCCACGCTGGTCACCCGATGGAAAATTTCTTGCTTTCACCTCTTTTAAAGGCGGCCGCCCGGAAATTTATATCAGGAATTTAATCAATGGAACGGAAAGAAAAGTGGCTTCTTTCGAAGGACTTAATCTATGCGGATCGTTTTCTCCTGATGGAAAGAAACTATTATTGACCCTTAGCAAGGAAGGCAACGAAGAAATATATATTCTGCAAATTGACACCTTGACGCTCAAGCGTTTGACAAAGAACTATTTTATAGATGTTTCTCCATCATGGTCGCCTGATGGAAAAAGGATAACTTTTGTTTCCAACCGCTCAGGATCGCCGCAAATTTATATCATGGATGCCGATGGCAATAATGTAAAAAGGATAACGTATGAAGGTACTTATAACACATCTCCTTCATGGTCGCCGCATGGTGAGAGTCTAGCATACGAGGGATTAACAAATAACAAATATCAAATATTTATCATTGATGCAGACGGCAATACCCCCCCCATCCAATTAACTTTCGATGCCGCTAATAACAAATCACCATCCTGGTCGCCATCAGGCAGACAAATTGTTTATGCTTCCCAAAAAAACTCTAAAAGTAAAATTTTTATTATGAATTCAAACGGCTCCAATCCGAGAATACTCACTGATTATAGTACTAGTTTAGTTATGCCGACGTGGTCGCCCCGATTTAAATAATTGCATCGTAAAAGTTTAGGGGTTGTTATTTTCTAGCCTTTGCCGTATAAGACGCTAATAATAATTGAATTTGACAGCAATATGGAACATAAAATGCGTATAGGGTTTCTTCTTAAAAACTGTCCATGTTTCTGTTATAATTTTATTGATGACAATATTTGTCATTGTATTGAAGTTTTTTATTTCTGATCAACTTATTTTAGTGAGGAAAAAGAGGAAGAATAATGAAAAATAATCGTACCTTGACAGAAATTTGTGTTGCAATTATATTTAGTCTGATAATTTTTACCAGCTGTGCCGAAAAAAAATCAGTAGTCACAAGCAACAACGCGCAGGAACAGGTAACCGCACCCGTGCAAACACCCATGCAAACAACTGATAATACAAATCAAAACAACAACATTGCCCCCACCGATACCACAAATAAAAAAGCGTCCGTTCATGAACAGTCTTCTCTTCTGGAAGCAACAACAACATCTCCTGTTAGCGACATCAACTTTGATTTCGACAGCTCCAACATTCGTCCTGACGCCCGTGAAATTCTTCAGGTCAATGCCAGTTATTTACTGAAACATAGAGTATCTTCCATCATGATTGAAGGACATTGCGATGAAAGAGGAACCGCCGAATACAACATGGCCCTGGGGGAGCGTCGCGCTCAGGAAACAAAGAAATATCTTGTTAATTTAGGCATTAAAGAATCCATCATGAAAACTATTAGTTATGGCTCTGAGCGTCCTCTGTTTCCGGACTCAACCGAAGAAGCATGGGCAAAAAACAGGCGCGCTCATTTTGTTGTTACTCCATAATATAATCCAATGAGGTGAAAAAATTGAGAAAGTTTATTTATCTTCTTTTATTTTTTGCGGTATTTTCCGTTGCTGGTTGCGCTTCTACAGGAGATTTAAGGGCGCTTCGTTCGGAATTAGACCAGAAAATGGAAGAAAAACTTGCCGCTATAGATGCTGATTTGAGCACATTGAAAAAGAACACCGCAGCTCTGGATTCTATACGTAGCGGGCAGGCCAACAATTCGGCAGATATTTCCGATTTGAGGGAAACGCTCCAGCAATTGCGTGGTCAAGTGGAAACCCTGAAAAAAGATTTTACTGCCAACACCAAGAAGGATGATCAGCGTTTTGATAATATTCTTCTGAAAATCAATTTTATTGAAAATTTTCTGGAAATCGGCAATAAACATAGTGTGAATGAATCTCCCGATAAGAACAGCAAATCAACAGGCAGTAATGTTGCAAAAGATTTGGCAAAGATACAAGACAAGGAAAAAGCGTATTCGGACGCTTATCAAATATTTAAAGAAGGCAATTACGATAAAGCCCGATCAGAATTTAAAAATTTCTTATCTGTTTATCCTGATAGCGAGTATTCAGATAATGCCCAGTTTTGGGTCGGTGAATGTTATTTTTTCGAAAAAAAATATGAAGCGGCAATATTAGAGTACGAAAAAGTAACTAAGAATTATCCCAACGGAAATAAAGTTCCATATGCCTTGCTTAAGCAAGGCCTTGCTTTTCTCAAGCTGGGAGACAAAACCAGCGCCAAATTACTTTTACAGGAAGTAATCAAAACTTATCCGAACACCAATCAGGCGCGCATCGCCCGGTCTAGCCTGCAGGAAATCAAATAAATCCCTCTGAAACTAAAGTAATCATCTGAATTATTTCAACAAAATAACATTTACATCGGCGGGAACTGGAAGATCAAAAATTGATAAATCTGTTGCTTTTTCAATTCTGATGTCCGAAAATTTTACTGATAGTAACGTTATTCCATCGGCCATGCTAATGGTAATTTTTTCTGGAAGAGTGCGCGGGGTTTCATCATAGAAATATCTAACCGTGTACATTTCTTTGCCGTTTTTATCATTGCGAACTATTTTAGATAATCTATTGTTTTCTCCTACCCAGACAATTTGCGAGCATCCTGATGGCGCTTTCATTTCCATACGTAGAAGATTTTTTTCACGATAGCTTTGGTAAGACATATCCTTCTCTTTCAGAGAAGGATATGTTCCGGCAAAAATCATTACTATATCTTCAATATTAAATTGCCAGTGAATAAATTTTCTTAAGTTAGCGCCCGTCGGTTGTCCGTAATAAAATTTTTCCTTCGAAGGAATAAAAATACTCATTTTTTCAGGCGAAGCAGCGAGAAGAAAATCGGGTGTCCCGATAACAGGAAGTATTTCCAGCCGTAAATAGGAAGGCTTTTTTATAATCAAGGCCGCCCTGATTGGTGGGTAATAACCATCGGGTGAAGTCAAATCTATGTCAACTATAGCGCTTACAACATCATCTTCAGCAATAGGGCCGGAGAAGATTGTCGTAGGAATTTTTTCGGATGGAGAATTGGGATAAACAATTGCTTGCCCAGCGCAACCATAAACACAAAAAAACAGCCACAATAATTTTACGGCAAGGAAAGAGATTTTTTTTATTATGCGCAGAAAAAATCTCTGGGGGTATAATAATACCATGTTGTTTCTATTGTTTCTGCTTGATCAAATCTTCAAGCTTTTTTTGCACGGAACTGTTTTTAGGTTCAATCTTAAGGGCACGGTCATACATTTCCATGGCTTCCTTAATTTTCTTTAGTTTGACGTAAACATCTCCCATGTGCTCAAGAATATCAACTTCATCAGGTAATAGTTCCAGAGCCTGCTTTAAATATTTCTCGGCGCTGCCTAATTTATTTTTTTTGAAATTTACCCAACCAAGACTGTCCAACAAATAACCATTGTCCGGTTTAATTTCCAGAGCCTTCATAATCATTTGTTCCGCTTCGTCGAGATTTATACCGCGATCAGCATAACTGTAGCCGATAAAATTGAGCGCCTCGGCATTTTTCGGATCAATTTCCAAAACTTTTTCCATTTCCTTAATGCTTTCGGAAAGACGATTTGTTTTTTCATAAAGCACAGCTAAAGCATAATGTAAATCTATATCCTTGGGAACGATTTTGATTCCCTCTTCCAAAATGTTTTCTGCCTCAACGGTATTCTTAGCTTCCTCGTAAAGTGAAGATAAATAAATGTAAAAAGGCACCTGATCGTTTTTTTTCTTAATAGATCCTTTAATTAAAGTAATAGCCTCTGTGATTTTGTTTTCTTTTTTTAAGATCATTCCCGCGCGAATTTGAGCATTGACATATAATTCGGAGGAAATAGAAATGTTGCGATATTCTTCAAAGGCCAGATTGTCATCACCTTTTTCCTCATAAGTAGTCGCCAATAAATAATGAACCTTGTCATCCGTAATATTTTTCTGTAGAATTGCAGAAAATTCAGCTGCAGCCAAATCAAACTTTTTCATATCATAATATAAAAGACCCAGCTCCACCCTTATATCCCGATTATCGGGATCAACTTTCAAAACTTCCTGGAATTCTTTTTGAGCTTCCTCATATTTTTTTTCCTTAATTAAAAGCTCTGCTATTCTTACCCGCAAACTTATTCGCGCTGGATTGTTTTCCAAATAAGTGCGATAAACTTCAATTGCATTATCCAGCTTGTCTTGCTTTTCATAAAGCGCGGCCAGATCAAATAAAGCCATTTCAAAGTATGGACTTAAAGATATGGCTTTTTTAAACATTTTCTCTGCGTCCTCAAAGCGTTTATTTTTCTCCAGCATTTTACCATAGTAATAGATGCCCATAATATTGTCAGGATCTATTTTTAACATTTTCTTAAATGTTTCCTCAGACTTATCATATCTTTTTTCTTCAGCAAAAATTATCCCCAAATAAAGATGGGCAATAAGATTGTCAGGATCCAGTTCAATTACTTTTTTATGTTCTGCAATCGCCTTTGTGTATTCGCGAATATTAAGATACAAACCACCCATAATTAAATGTATTTCTATGCTATCAGGATTCTTAGAAAGCGTTTCTTGTCCCAGAGCAATGGCGTTATTGAGATCGCCCTGTTCTGTATAAAGAGAAATAAGTTCAGTCGCAAGATATGCAGAACCGGGATCGGCAGCAAGGGCCTGCTTAAATTCTTCAGTCGCTTCTTCAAGTTTTCCATCCAGACGTAAAAGAACGCCCAGAGAATAATGATAAGACGCATTTGTTGATTTGTTTTCAGAAGATACGGAAGGAACCTGAACTTTTTGCAGATGACTGCACCCGTATAAATTTACTAACATCAGAATCAATATAAATATAAAAAGTGTTTTGTTTTTTTGCATATTTAAATATCCGCTTCGCTCACCGCTTATTCTGATCATCGAATAAAAATTATAAATACTTCATAGAAGATTTTCACTTGTTAACTATCTCAGACACAGGAACAATTGATACCCCTTTTTCATGTAAAACTTTCGTCGCATCTTTAAGCGCTCGAATAGTTTCAGGATAAGGATGGCCGATAATGATCAGGGGCGAAACATCATTATCTTTGGTTATATTAATCAAATTAGCATAAATTTTATTGTAGTCACGATTATTATCAATGAATATTTTTCGCTCGGCTATCCGTAAACCGGTTTTTTTAGCAGCCGCATAAGCCTTGGTATCATTTGACGTGCGCGAATCCACAAAAAACAATTTCTTTTTCTTTAGCTCATTAAAAATTAAAATAAGTTTTGTTTCATCAGTCATGAATTTTGACCCCATATGATTATTGACTCCGGAGATGTAAGGCACATCAGCAATATTCTTGTTTAATTGCAATACAAGCTCCTCGTCATTCATATCAGTAAACAGGGCTCCTTCCCCCGGCTTTTCGCGCGGATAAGAAACCGGTTCCATCGGCAGGTGCAAAAGAGTTTCTTTGTTAGCTTTATGAAACATTTCCGCCGCTTCGCGTGTATGAGCCTGAAAAGGTAAAATAGCAAATGTTAAATCGGCGTTAATTTTCAGTAATTCCTTTACCGCGTTTAAGTTACAACCCATGTCATCAATAATAATTGCTACTTTACGTAATGGTGCCGATGTAATGGGCAAGATTTTTCCCTTTGAACTTGGGGTCGCCTTCTTCGTTTTTATTTGTTTTGTTTCTTTTCTCGGTTCTTTTATTACAGACGGCTCTTCTTGAAATTGCAGCACATAAATAATGCCTGCAATTGATATGACGATCAAGAATATGACTGTTGCCGTAAAAATCCTTTTAAATAATTTCATTGCTGATTATAATTTTATAATTCACGTCTTAATTAATTTAAATTCTTTTTCATGATACTCCAGCTCTTCAATATATCCACTGCTGTTTTTAGTTGATTATCATTAGATAAATTAGAAGAATCTTTTTTCTCTTTACTCTGAGTTTCATCAACCTTAGTGCCATCTTCTTTTGCCGGTTTTATATGTCCTTCAAGATCTTTTTCTCTAATTTGTTCTTCCATCCCGGCAACTGTTTCCACATCTTCCGACGGCTTAATATATTTAACAATAATGTCCGGTGTAATACCTTCCGCCTGAATTGAACGTCCTTTCGGCGTGTAATAACGCGCGGTCGTCAACTTAAGAGCGGAGCCGTCTTCCAGCGGAATAACGGTCTGTACAGATGCTTTGCCAAAAGTCTGCGTTCCAACAACCAAAGCCCTGCCGTTGTCCTGCAATGCTCCGGCAACAATTTCCGCAGCGCTGGCGGTACCTTCGTTGACCAACACAATTATCGGACAGGTTATTTTATCACCATCATTTTTAGCCATTGATGTTGTTTCCATGCTTTTTACGCGTCCACGAGTGGAAACAATCACACCTGATTTGAGGAATATATCAGAGACTTCAATTGCCTGAGTCAACAATCCACCGGGATCATTTCTCAAATCCAGTATTAAACCTTTCATCGGATTAAGCTTTTCGCTGATTTCCCGCAGCTCTTTGCGTAAATCATCTGACGTCCTCTCTTGAAAAGCAGCTATGCGAATGTATCCAATGTTATCTTCGAGCTTTTTAACCTTGATACTTTTGATCTGAATAATGGCACGCGTCAACGTAAAATCTTTTGGTGCGGCCATATTCTCCCTCATGATTGTAATTGTAACCTTAGTATCCTTGGGACCGCGTAGCTTCTTTACGGCTTCCGTAATTTCTATATTTTTAGTAGATTTGCCATCAATTTTTATAATTTGATCGCCTGATTTTAGTCCGGCATTGAATGCGGGAGTATCTTCTATGGGAGAAATTACGGTCAAAACATCTTTTATGATCATAATTTCAATACCAATACCCCCGAAATGTCCCTGTGTTTCCACCTCTAACTCTTTATATAAATCAGGCGTCATATATGAGCTGTGTGGGTCAAGAGATTTGACCATGCCATTAATCGCACCCTGTATTAATGTTGCGGAATCAACTTCATCAACATAATTTTTCTTTATTATGTCGAAAACTTCGATGAACGTTTTAACGTCTTTGTAGACATTTTTATCATTTGCGGAGGAGCTACTATCGTTGTGAAGCCCTAAAAGGAAAAATGATCCTAAAAAAATGATGATCAGCAAACAAAATATTGGTGATATTTTTTTCATATATTCCTCACAATATTATATATATAAAGAGTATTATTATACCACTTTCTCTGATATTTTCCATTTATTTTCAGAGATAACTTGAAAATATTAAACGTTTTTTCAAATATAGACAGGAAAACGGCACAGTTAATTATTCAATCATCCAATTAGTGCTATTGGCGGAATCTTTAAGAACAATATGAAGCTGGCCGAGTTCTTTTCTTATAGCATCTGCCCTGACCCAATCCTTCTGGTTGCGGGCAACATGCCTTTGCTTAATTAAATTCTCAATTTCCTCAATGTTTAAGCCTCTTTTACGTAATTCGGTTTCCTTATCTGAAATAAAAAAATAATCGGCATCACTTTGAAAAACTCCTAAAACTGCACCAAAATGATCAAATACATTCTTTGCCTGGGCCAGAATTTTCGCTTTATTAAAAGCGAGCATATTCTTTTCATCAACAATAAAATTATTTATTAACCTTACCATTTCAAAGACATGACCCAAAGCTTGAGCGGTATTAAAATCATCATCCATTGCCGCATCAAATTTATCCGCCAATTTTTTGAACTGACTGATATAATGTTGCGGTTGTTCCGAAGCGCTTTTTACAACCGGCGTTATATCAGCGTCTAATTTGCGCTGAACCTCTTTCAGGAGTTGCAAAGCTCTATAACATCGAAGCAAACCTGATCTGGCTTCGTTAAGCGAACTATCCGAATAATCAACAGGACTGCGGTAGTGACTCTGTAACATAAATAAACGCAATGTTTCCGGATGATATTTGCTTAAGATTTCTCTAATGGGAAATATATTGCCTAAAGATTTGGACATCTTTTCCGAATTTATTTTTACAAAACCATTGTGCATCCAGTAATTGGCCAGAGGTTTTCTTGTTGCCGCCTGCGATTGAGCGATTTCATTTTCGTGATGCGGAAAAATTAAATCTTCGCCACCGCCGTGAATATCGAAAGTTTCTCCCAGATAACGCCGGCTCATGGCGGAACATTCAATATGCCAGCCGGGTCTTCCTTTCCCCCAGGGGCTTTTCCAAAAAGGCTCATCTTCTTTGCTTTTCTTCCAAAGCGCAAAATCCAGGGGATTCTTTTTTTTGTCATTGACATCAACGCGCGCTCCGGCAATCATTTCTTCCACATTGCGTCCGGATAAACTACCATATTGGCCATAATTATTTATCGCAAAATATACATCTCCATCCACACAATAAGCGTAGCCTTTCTCTTCAAGACTGCTGATGAGAGCGATCATATCTTCCATGTGTTGGGTGGCCCTCGGGGTTATCGTAGGAGTTTCGACTCCGAGCGCCGCCATATCTTCGTCGTGCAATTTAATGTAACGTTCCGATATTTCAGCAATGCTGACGCCTTCTTTTTGGGCGCGGGCAATAATCTTATCATCAATATCGGTAAAATTTTTAACATACGTCACATGATATCCTCTTGCCCGTAAGTATCTGACCACAACATCAAAAACAACCGCCGCACGGGCATGCCCAATATGACAAACATCATAAGCGGTGATACCGCAAACATAAATACCAACAGCCCCTTCTTTTATGGGCTTAAAAATTTCCTTTTTTCTTGTCGTCGTATTGAATATTTTCTGAGACATATTTCCTCTTTCATTCCTAAATCATGGATAGAGCGGCGCGTTTTGCAAACCGGTGTCTTCCGCAAAGTTACAGATTATATTCATATTTTGCACAGCCTGTCCCGCAGCGCCTTTAATTAAATTATCAATCGCCGCCATTATAATAACATTTTTTGTTCGCGGATCAATCGCCAATCCGATATCGCAATAATTCGATCCACACACAGAAGAAATATTAGGATAAAGACCTTCAGGACAAATCCTTATAAATTTTTCCGCCGCGTAAAACGAGCAATAAAGGGAATGTAGTTCCTGCAAGGTAACATCATTCTTCAGTTTCGCATAAATTGTGCTCAAAATGCCCCGCTTCACCGGCAATAAATGCGGCGTAAAGGAAATGGCAAATTTTTTATCCGCCAGAGCGTTCAATTCCTGCTCAATTTCAGGAAGATGCCTGTGTTTTCCGACTTTGTACGCCTTAAAACCGCCGTCAACTTCACAAAAAAGAGAGCCTGTCAGAGGTTCCCGCCCCGCTCCACTTACGCCTGAGGCTGAATCTGCAATAATAGTGGATACGTCTAAAAGTTTCTTTTTAAGCGCAGGAGCAAGACCCAGGATAATGCTGGTCGGATAGCAACCTGGATTGGCAATGAATTTAGCTTTCCTGATTTGCTCCCGGTACAGTTCAGGTATTCCGTAAACAGCATCTTTCAATAATTTGGCGCTGCTGTGCTTTCCATACCATGTTTCATAGGTTTTTAAATCCCGCAAACGATAATCAGCGCTTAAATCAATTACTTTCTTGCCTGCCCTGATAAATTCCGGAGCAATGCCCATAGAAACACCATGGGGAAGAGCCAGGAAAACAATATCACAGGCATTGCCTATCTGGGCCGGTGTTGAGTTTTGATATTTTAACGAAGTCAAGCCATATAAAGACGGAAACACATCCGTTACCGGTTGTCCGGCAAAACGCCGGGATGTAACCGCAACTAATTTAACCTCCGGATGGCCCAACAAAATTCTTGTTAGTTCCTGACCGGTATATCCGCTGGCTCCAAATATTGCTGCTTTGATCATAAAAATCCTCCAAAAAAAAGGGAGGCCGAAAGCCCCCCTGTTGGAATTTAACGCTTGGAGAATTGGAATCTTTTCCTTGCTCCGGGCTGCCCGTATTTCTTTCTTTCTTTAACGCGGGCATCTCTGGTTAAAAAGCCCGCCTTTTTCAGGACTGAACGCAATTCCGGATCATACTCCAGAAGAGCCTTGGAAATCCCATGTTTTACCGCGCCTGCCTGACCCGCCACTCCACCGCCGCATACATTCACATACAAATCAAATTGATCTTTTTTGCCTGTAATATCAAACGGTTGTTTGACAAGCATATTAAGGCTGGGACGAGCAAAATATTCATCATAGTTTCTTTTATTGACTATAATACTGCCACTACCTGCCTTCATATAAACGCGGGCAATAGCGCTTTTTCTCTTACCTGTTGCATAATACCGTTGTTGCGTCATGATTTCTCCTGAATACTAGAAATAATCTAATTTATAATTTTATATCCATTAAATGGATAAAATTTCCGGACACTGAGCTTCGTGAATATGGGCACTGCCGGAATAAACTTTCAGTTTTTTCAGCATTTTTCGTCCCAGATTAGTTTTGGGTAACATTCCCTGCACAGCTATACGAATCAAATTTTCAGGTTTTTCCGCCAGCATCTTACCTGCGGTTGTTTCCCTTAATCCTCCGGGATAACCTGAATAAGAATAATAAACTTTATCGGTCAACTTTTTCCCGGTAAGCAAAATCTTCTCGGCATTAACTACAATAATAAAATCGCCGGTATCTACATGAGGTGTATAAGAAGCCTTGTGCTTGCCCCTCAAGCGGAGTGCTATTTCACTGGACAGTCTTCCTAACACCTTACCGGAAGCATCGGCAACATACCACTTCCTGTCAATTGTCTCGGCTTTCGCCATATATGTCTTCATAACAAAACCACCATTTTAATGAAAAATTTAAAAGCGGAGTTTATTCAATCCGATATTGCTTGTCAAGTAAAATATTTGAAATAAATGAAGTTCATTTCTCCTTCATTGTGCAAAATATTTCCTTCGTTTTCTTTATCATTGCCGTTATCGAAGCTTATGGACGTAATATAATCCATTATATCAATTACATAAATAAATTTTATTCCGAAACAGATCGCGGCTTGGTATTAGATATTTTTCGCGGCTTGCTCGATTCCCTTTCTTATAGTGTCTAATTTTTCCTGACTCATCCTTACAGATATGCCCATAACCAGCGTGCGTCCCAAAATATCTTCGGCCTGCGGAATGCTATCTTTCGTGTAGTGCACTTTGCCCTTATAAGATGGGTCTGTAAACGGATATTTTTTTGAACTAGCCGTTGATTTCGCCAGAAAATGTTCCCAGTTTGGAACATAATGCCATAAATTTCTTTTATAGCAAACAGTATCCACACCTTCGGCGCTGAGTAAATTCTGAAACTTTTGCGCCCGATTTTCATCCGGTAAATTAAACGCTAAAAACGTGGCGGAGTCTCCTTCGAGATCTGGTTGCGCACGAAATCCAACACTGGGAATCTGAGCCAGCACATCCATAATAAATTTCTTGTTTTTTTTCTGCTCTCCGATAAGGTAATCCAGCTTGCGCAACTGCGCCAATCCTAACGCGCCCTGTAGTTCATTCATCCGGTAGTTGAAACCAAGAATGGTCCTGCCTTCCAAAGCGCGGCTCACTTTAGGATTATGATCATGGCCATGATCGTGATACCATTCCGACCGGTGGTACAAATCCTTATTATTGGTAATCACCATGCCGCCTTCGCCCGTGGTGACCGTTTTCACATAATCAAAGCTGAAGGTTCCCATATCGCCAAAACCGCCCAGCTTTTTTCCTTTAAAACCGGCGCCGCAGCCCTGAGCATTATCTTCCAGAACCAATATTTTATTTCTATGGGCGATTTCCACTATTTTATCGATATTCGCTGCCGACCCGCACATATGCACGGGAATGACCGCCTTGGTATACGGAGTTTTTTTCTTTTCAATCTCTAATGGGTCAAGATTCAGAGTATCATCAATATCCACCATTACGGGAATAGCGCCCACTTCCATTACCGCTTCATAAGTAGCTAAAAAAGTAAAGGCGGGCACAAGAACATCGTCGCCGGGCCCTACATCCATTGCAGTGAGTGCTATTTTCAAAGCTGACGAACCGGAAGTAACTCCGAGGGCATAGTCAACACCGCAATATTTTGCAAATGCCTGTTCAAACTCCCGAACCTTATAATTTCCTTTTCTTTCTTTATCAAAACCATAACGCATCAAAATGCCTGTTTCCAGGACATCCATTACTTCCTTGATTTCTTCTTTTCCGATCAATTCAGCTCCAGCCATTTATTCCTCCTTATTCCATTTTTAAATCAAAGTGTTATCTTTAATTTAGAAATTGTTTTCATTTATCAAAAAGCCTGCGCGTAAATCGCAATCATATCTTCTTTGGTGATTTTGCGGGGATTGTTCTCCAAAGGTCTGGCAACAGTTAAGGCCACATCAGCCAATGCCGGAAAGTCTTTCTCTTTGATGCCAAACTGAGCAAGGGCCGTATATACACCGCAGTCCTCAATTAACGCCTCGACCGCCTCAAGCGCCAAATATGCGGATTCTCGGGCGGGGAGACCATCCATACACTCTCCCATGGCCTCGGCGATATCGGCAAATTTTTCCAATGCCGCCGGAAGATTGAAAGCCATCACCGCCGGCAACATCATCGTATTGGCAAGTCCATGTCCGACACCATATTTGCCGCCCAGCGGATAAGATAATGAATGAACCGCCGTCACCCCCGCATTGGCCAGACCGATTCCTGCATACAGGCTGCCCAGAAGCATTCTCTCGCGTGCAACGATATTTTTACCGTCATGAACACAAGTGCGCAAATTTTCGGCAATCAGAGCTATTGCTTCCAGAGAAAACATCTCGCTCATTGGTGAAGAATTAACGGAAGTGTATGATTCGATGGCATGACACAAAGCATCCAGACCGGTATGCGCCGTGGGTACAGGCGGCAGGCTGAGGGTCAATTCCGGATCAAGCAGCGCCAACTCCGGATAAAGATACGGGCTGTTCATACCTTCCTTCTTTTTTAAGTTTTTGCGCATGAAAACCGCGGTAAAAGTAACTTCACTGCCCGTTCCGGCGGTTGTCGGTACCATTATTTTGGGGAGTCCCTGTTTGGGAACTTTGTTGAGACCCAGATAATCAGCCGCCATTCCTTTGTTCGTCGCAATCACAGCAATGGCTTTGGCCACGTCCATCGCGCTGCCGCCGCCGATGCCGATTATGATATCGCACTTGTTTTTCACGGCGATTTTAGCGCCCTCATCCGCCAGTTCAATGGGCGGTTCTGCCTCCACTTTGTCATACACAGTAAATTTAATGCCTGCCGGAATAAGAACGTTGGCAACTTTTTCCAGCAAATCCGTTTTAGCAAGATTCTTATCAATGACAATGAGCGGATTTTGCGCATGATGTTCTTTTATGTGGCTGGCAAGCGTTAAAATTGATCCGTTGCCGAAAATAATTTTTTTCGCGCCGGTAAAAGAAAATGTTTTTCTCATAATTTAAAACCTCCAGATATATAAACATTAATTACAGTAAGGAAAGCCTTGCAGTATGTGCAATTCCTATGGGAACTGTCATGTAAAGTCAAGTTTTTTGTGACGGGCGTACCATGTAAGTTGTCTGCAGATCCCGCGTACAATCTTAACTTCGCGGGATAAAATTCCGGCGCGTGCAAAAAAACGGCGAAGATGCATCATCCAGTAATCAGGATTTTCAGGATTTATAAACTCAATATCGGCAAGCAGTGTTTTTATTTGTTCGTACATTCCTTCCAGTTCCTGTGATCGCGCCAGTTTAGGCGCCGCTTCCGCTGCGCTTGCTGCCTCAGATGAGGCAATAAATATTTCATAGCACAAAATCATTACGGCATGAGAAAGATTAAGAGATGTGAATTCGCGGGATGTCGGAATTGTTACAACGGCATGGCAAAGGCGCAACTCCTCGTTGGCAAGCCCGGTATCTTCAGGTCCGAAAAGGAGGGCTATCTTATTTTTCTGGGAAATGTCAGCAATATCACGGGCTGCTGCGCGCGGAGAAATGAACGGTCCGCGGGCCTTACCCAAACGGGCGGTTGTTCCCACAATATAATGGAAGGCTCCGAGCGCTTCGTCAATGCGTTCACAATATTGGATATGATCTAAAACATCGGCAGCCAGATGTGTTGATCTCTGTTGCATTTCCTCCCGATCATAACCTGCCCCTCCCACAACCATTATGTCACTTATTCCCATGTTTTTTGCTGCGCGGGCAACGGAACCGATATTCCCCGCATATTTTGGTTTATATAATACAATGCTGATATTTTTTGTTTTGGTTTTCAACATATTTTCTTTCCCTTCTAGGAGCGTAACTTTCTGAAGAAGCTTTGTATGCTGTACCTCATCAAAGTTCCCATATAGTGAGGAGCGCGCGCAAGCCAGGCACCAATAACAAAGACAAGACAAGAAAGGCCGTAAGTCATCGGGCAACCGATAACAGCGATCAGCGGTTTTTGAAGCCAAACTGCCATAAAGCTCAAAGCGAATATTGCCGGCCAACCTAAAATATAACTCAACACCATCAGGACCAAACCGGTAATTAATCGCGGTGTCGGACGCTCCTTGAATTCACTGAGATCCGCCGGATTCTCTAATATCGTTTTAATACATTTCTTTGAGGCAAGATATTGGGCTATTTTCTTTCTAATCATAAAA
>JBKQWB010000123.1:0-2934 GCA_052139735.1 Smithella sp.
CGACATGGAATACGCGGATAAATTATTTGCGCCTTTTCAGCGCCTGCATAATGTTGAAGAATATCCGGGCACGGGAATCGGTCTGGCTACGGTGAAGCGTATTGTTCACCGCCACGGAGGCACAGTCCGGGCGGAAGGATCGCCCGGCCAGGGCGCAACTTTTTATTTCACGCTTCAGAAATAATAAAAAAATTAATGCTGGCCATTGTCGTTGCGAGGAGTCTCTAGAGGCGACGCGGCAATCTATCTTTTGCATTGTCTTCGAAGGCCTTGTCTTTAGACCCGCCAACGCGGCGCACCTAAAGGTACGCACTACGAATGCCAGGGTATTACGGTGCATTTGCAAGTAGAATGCACCTTTGAATTCGGGGAATTCGGGGGACATAACACTTAATTCGAATTCTAATGAAACATCAACTTCAACAAATATGCTAGACTTCAATCCGTAATAAACACTATTCACACCTGGCGACAAACATCGTTCCACCCGTCAATTTTATAGTATTATTTCTTTTGACACAAAGCCATTCTTCATATACTTTTATAAAATGAAGAAAAACGAAAAAACAGGCAAAGCTAAATCATCGAATACTGCCCAAAAGCGCAAGCGGGCGGATGAAGCGTTGCAGGAAAGTGAAAGAAAATATAAGTTCCTTACAGAAACGATGATCGATATAGTGTGGTTAACGGACATGGAATTGCGAACCAGCTATGTCACACCCTCCATAGAGAAGGTACTCGGATTCAGCCAGGAAGAACGAATGCGTCAGACACTCAATGAACAACTGACACCCCATTCATCATCTTTAGTGATGGAAGCTTTGACAAGAGAGCTTGCCCTCGAAGAACAAGGCAGCGCTGATCCCAACAGAACTTTGACAATTGCATTGGAATTTTATCATAAGGATGGCTCAACCCGCTGGTTAGAGACAATCGTCAGCGGAATTCGAGATGACCATGGAGTTTTGACCGGAATTTACGGTGTGTCCAGGGACATTACCAAGCGCAAGCAGGCAGAAGAAGCTCTTCGAGCTTCCGAACTGATCTATCAGACCATTTTTGAAACTACGGGGACCACCATGCTGATCGTTGAGGAAGATATGACGATTTCCCTTGCAAACGATGGATTTGAAAGTCTGACCGGGTACACACGAAAGGAAGTAGAAGGTAAGAGAAAATGGACGGATTTTATTGAAAAAGATGATTTAAAAAAGATGATCACCTATCATCAGTTACGGAGGACAGATCCGAAACTTCCGGCACAAAGCTATGAGTTTCGACTTGTACACAGGGACGGTTACCGGAAGAATATAACATTAACCGTTAATATAATACCGGGTACAAAAAAAAGCATTGCTTCTCTTATGGATATCACCCAGCACAAGAAGGCGGAAGAATTATTAAAGCAAAGCGAAGCAAAGTACCGTCTGCTGGCAGACCACGTAAAAGATCTTGTATGGCTTATGGATCTGAACTTACAAGTAACACATATCAGCCCTTCTGTGAAGAAATTACTGGGATACACACTGGAAGAACTTATACAACTCCCATTGGATAAACTCATCACGGTAACATCTCTACAGGTAGCGACGGAGTTTTATTCCGTTGAAATGCCCAAAGCTCTAAAAGCCCCTGCAATCTATTCCTTAAGGCGCTTGCTGGAACTCGAATGCTATTGCAAAGATGGAACGGTTTTGTGGATTGAATGTGTGTTTAGTTTCATCCGGGACAAAAATGGAAAACCTTTATCCATCATGGGCGAAGGCAGAGACATCACCGAACGCAAACAAATGGAATATGACCTGCGGGCCAGTGAAATTAACTTCCGCCATTCCTTTGATGATTCTCCGTTGGGCGTACGCATAGCAACAATAGAAGGCGAAACAATTTATGCCAATAAGGCGATTCTGGATATTTACGGCTATGACAGCATTGAGGAGCTGAAAAAAATATCTCTGAAGGAACGCTATACGCCGGAAAGTTATGCCGCGTTTCAGCTAAGAAAAGAAAAAAGATTACGAGGCGAAATTGGTCCATCGGAATATGAAATAAGTATTGTGAGGAAAAACGGCGAAATCCGCCATCTCAATGTTTTCCGCAAGGAAATATTCTGGAACGGCAAGAAACAGTCTCAGGTAATTTATCAGGACATAACCGAACGAAAACAGGCCGAGGAAAAACTAAAAGAAACATTGGATACTTTACGCAGATCCATCAATATAACCATTCAGGTGCTGGGTACTGCATCCGAAGCAAGAGATCCTTATACGGCAGGTCACCAGAAGAGGGTCGCAGATCTTGCCCGTGCCATTGCCACGGAAATGGGACTTTCTTATCATACGATTGAAGGAATTCGCATGGCCGGAGCCATCCATGACATTGGAAAAATTTCAGTGCCGTCGGAAATTCTGTGCAAACCCGCAAACCTGACAAATCTTGAATTTTCTCTTATCAAAAATCATTCTCAGTACAGTTATGAAATCATTAAAGATGTTGAATCCCCGTGGCCGTTGGCTGATATAGTCCACCAGCACCATGAACGTATGAATGGTTCCGGATATCCTCAGGGATTAGAGGGTCAAAATATTCTTATTGAAGCCCGTATCCTTGCCGTTGCCGATGTGGTTGAAGCCATGATGTCCTACCGTCCCTACAGACCGGCTTTGGGACTGGAAATTGCACTGGCCGAAATCGAGATAAACGCGGGGACACTCTATGACCGTGACGCGTCTGATGCATGTTTAAAGTTATTCCGTGAGAAAGGTTATCAGCTTACCCAGGATGGGAAAACCGATCTTGCAGAAAAGAATGTTTCGAATAAGCGTCAATCCAAAGTTGAGTTAGCAAACGAAGAGATTCGGATTAGAGGCGTTGATTCAATTTTGGATTGACGCTTGAAGAACTAAGCCGCGTGTTGTGAGCTATGGCGTTTCA
>JBKQWB010000124.1:0-71331 GCA_052139735.1 Smithella sp.
AAGTTGAGATCGAACTTGGCGGAATAACGCTTCGTCTGCCGCTGCAGGTGCTGCCGGATCTGCCCGCGGGGATTGCGGGAATCCCAGCCGGCTTGACCCCAGCGAATGGAGCGGCCCTTCCGGCCTGGAGCCGGATCTTGCGAGTATCATGACGAGCCCTTACCCCATCGTGGCGATTGCAGGAATCCTGATCGTGGCGCTCAGTCTCGCGGCCATGCTGATCTGGGTGGAACGCCGGCTTCTGGCGCTCTGGCAGGACCGTTATGGGCCAAATCGCGTAGGGCCGTTTGGCCTGCTACAAGTGGCCTCTAATCCGAATCTCTTCGTTTGCTAACTCAACTTTGGATTGACGCTTATTCGAAAGGTGTAACGAGTGGATCAGCGGCGGTTGAAAGCCGTCCGTAATTATTATTCTCTTTTAATCAAATCGATTAGAAGAACCTTTTTAATTCCTCAAATGGTTTTTTTCTTCTATACAATATTGTATTAAGTTCACGGAGTGCTGCAATAGAATTAATTAAACTAGAAAGAAATAGGAAACCTTGAAAAATAAACACCGAACATATTAATATAACAGCTACATGGCTCTGGTCTGCCAATGCCTTATCAATGCTCTTGTTGAGTAATTCAATTTTAATTTGCTTCTGTATGATAAAGTATTTCAAGACGGAAGCTATTAGGAATAAAATGGCTGAATGAAGGAATCGCTCGCCACAGTATTGTATTTTTTGTTTGTCTTCCTTGTCTTTAACAGATTGAGAATACACAAATGAAAGGCTTGATAAAGCAGCGACTATTACAAAAGCATAATTGGAAATGCTTGTGGTATCTTGAGTTGGGTCTATGAACATTTTATAGGTAAAATATAATCCTATCAAAGCTAAAACCGAAACAGGAAAGTGCCAAAGTATAAATTGAAACAGGTAAGCAATAAATAATAAAGCTTTTTTGATTAGTTTTATCACTGTACTCATGAAATACCTTTCTTATTTTAATGAATGCAACGGCTCGGCTGAGGGGCGTTGGTTCGGCCATTCAGTCATTTCGCGCCCACGTCTTTATCTTCGGTTTTGTTCACTTCGACATCGATCTCCGCTCGGTTTGCCTTTAGTGACCTCTCGTTGAGTTTATTAACTCGCTGCTCCCAATTCTTCCAGAGGGCGGCATTCAGGTCTGAAAACCCGTTATGCCAGGTAAACACAGCCGTAAAAGCCACGAACATCACAATCACGGCGAAGAGGCCTCTCGCTTGCGTCAGAAGAACGCCATGATCACTTAAGAAGGTAATCTTTAGTACCGCATCTCTAACGGATATGATGAGCAAGGTCTGGACGATCAGGATGGACGAATGAAGGAATTTCTCTCCTGCGAATGTGCTTATTGGGACAGCGGTCGGAGCTACTGCCATCGCAAAGCACACCGCGGAGAGCGCCGCAGTGACACCGAACGCTGCCATTCCTACAGCGTAAACTTCGCTGGCTGGTAATTCTATCGCACGCTGCACGTAGAAGCACGCCCATGAGTATACGAGAGGCATCGCAATCCACACGCTAACCTTCGCCGAGAGAACCGGAAACTCTTTCTTCATAATGTTGCCGCCGCCGAACAGTATTTATACAGAACAAGTAACAGATCGGTTTAGGAACGGAGTCAATGATTTCAGGATCGGTTAAAATGTTCGTCATCCAAGCACCGTATGGGGTCAGGTGGAGCGCTCTTGTTAGACTATTTATTATCTGGAAATCCCCAACTTAACCACGAAATATATTGATCGCGTAGAATTTCTGCTATGTCAATAATTTCATTTGCCTGTGGAGATGTTACTTTTAACCCATGTACAGCTGAATTACAAATTTCAATGACTTGATTTATTAATTCTGCTTGATGTGATGTTATTGCTACATTATCTTTTAGTTTTCTTGTTATTTTACCTGCACCATCATATTTGTTTATTGATATTTTAAAACCTTTTGCAAGATTTTTCAGTAGGTTTTCAATTTCTATTCTTAAACCTGCAAGAGCAATATTGGGATCTTCATTTATAAGATTTCTATAATATGAAAATTCTAACCCAGAAGGGGAAGGCGACAAACCCAAATTAAGCATACGAGTATTTGCTTCTGTCAAAGGTATGGTAGGAGTTGAAGGCGATTCTTGTTTTCTAGATTTCTTCTCTTCTTCTCTTTTTACTTCAATTGATAATGATTTTGCTTCTTGAATTGCATCCGGGAATGTTTCAATTGATACTCCACCTGGGAAATCAGCTTTTTTTATTCGTTTGAATATTTTTTCTATTTCTTTTTTATAATATAGGGCCAAAAATATTATTGTACAAGGCCAGATAATGGTTTTTAATAACTCAAGAATAATTTTAATGATTTCCATTTTATTTTCCCTTGTCTAACGGAAGCATCAGCGGCACGATGTCTGGGAATTCGGGGGACATAACACTTAATTCAACCTCTTTATCATTTTCTCCAAGAAATCAAGATAATTAAGTGTTATGTCCCCCGAATTCCAGGCAGGCAAACACAACTCCTGCGCTTAGGCGATTTGTGCATGACTTGATTTTTTCAACCTCTTAGTCGTCGTCGCCATCGCCATCATGCCGGGAGTTTTGCGCCTTGTTCTTGTCAAACATGGCAAATGCGCTGACCCGGAGCTTAGGCATCTTTGCGTTTGGTCCCTTGGCGTCCCTCCAGAGGACCTCATTGAGGATCATGTACGGAGCTGCATCGGCGACTTTCCAGTTCATCTTGCTTGAAAGCAAGGCCAGCCTTAAACGGGGATCCCTGGAATTATACGCCGAGAGAGTCGGATTTACTTCGCCGATGATTTCCTGCGGCGGCAGTATGGCAGTGTATGCCGCGCTGTTGTCCGGAGCGAAGCCCCAGCCGCCTATGATGGGGTTGGAGAAGTGGTCGTACTGGCTCATGGGAGATAAGCCGAGCAGAAGCTCTATACTCTTTAACACGCTGTTCGTGTCGTAGAAACGGGAATCCACGGTCCCCCTTTTGATCCAGGGACTGATCACCTGGCAGTAAGAACGATGGGTATCGACATGATCGTCGCTGAACTGGGCGTCGTCTTCTATGACGAAGATCACGGTGCTTTTCCAAATGGGGCTATTACTAACGGCTTGCACCAGCTCACCCACGGCGTAGTCATTGTCGGCCATCATCGCCCTCGGTGAGCCATTTTTCGGATTGAGGCCCATGGTGTGATCCCGCATGAAGCGCACCATCGTGAAAGCCGGAACGCTGTTGCCGGTGGGGTCCTGCTTCAACATCTCCTGGAACTCCCGGTTCCACTCCGAAAAACGGCTTGGCTGCGCTTGCGCTGTTATGGGCGAATTCAGGGATGCGTAGCAGCCTGTGCTCGGATTCCCATTCGGGCAAGGCAGTGTCCCGGTCGTTAGTCCGAGGTCTGCGGCCCCGAAACCGTACTTTACCCAGGCATCGCTATCGGCATAGTTGAAGTCAAACTTGCGGTAGTCATAGTCGCTCAATCCCGCAATCTGACCGGTGGGCGTCGGAATGTGTCCGGGAGGCGAGAGATTGGGCTTATTCGGATAGTTGTCCGGTATCGATTGATAGTTGTTGCTCACCGGTGAATTCTTTGCCGCGGCTCCCGACGACAGGAAGAAACCGTAGTTGCGGTAGGTGAGCCCGGCCGCTTTGACGCCGTCCCAGATATATCCGCCCGGCGCTTCTGCCACATCCGGGATGGGCGATGCGGGCTGGCAAGTGCTGGACAGGCAGTTATTATCCTGATCACGGGCCGGGTAACCGCCTGTTACATAGCCGTTAACCTGTCCCTCGAAAGCATAATTGATTTGGTATGTGGCAAGCGAAAGCTGGTATATATAAGGGATGCTTTTAATGGTGAAAGCATTTGCTATACTTTGAGTGCACCATACCCAGCCCTCCCCGCTCACCGGGGCATTGTTGTAAAAATTGTCCAGAAGGATGAAGCGCTCCGCCAGAGCGTGCTGGTTCGGGGTAATCTCCCGCCCGTAGATGGTCAGAGAGGGGTCGCCATTACCACGGGGGAGATCGCCGAGAACCTGATCGTAGCCGCGGTTTTCCTTTATGATGTAAATCACATGCTTAATCCTGCCCGATTTGATGCCAATGCCGGCCAAAAGTCTATCGGCGGAACTCCCCATGGCCGGCGTGTTCTGGTTGTTCTGAATCACTTGAGCTGTCGATACAGCAAGCGAAGGTATCGCCTGGGTAAGGTCAATTCGGGTGACGTTCCCCGGAATGGAATTCAGAACATAGCCCGGACCCGGAGGCCCCACCCATGCCGGGATGGGCGTGGCGTTAAAGTTGATTGCCACGACGTCAGGATTGAGATAGTCAAGCTGGGGATTGGGGTTCATGGCCGTCGTTCCCCAACCGTTTACGACCAGCAGCGCCTTGCCATCGGGAGTGGCGGCAAGGGCCGTGGGATACCATCCCACAGGAATGTAGCCGCTCAACTGGTTGGTTCCCGTATCGATGACGCCGACCGCGTTGAAGTCGCCGAGTGACGCGTAGAGGGTCTTCTCGTCAGGCGAGAGGGCAAGGCCCGAAGGCGAGACGCCGGGAAGACTGCTGACATTGGAGGGCCGCAGCAGCACCGTTGCTATAACATTAAGCTGATCATTGACAACGTTAACCACCGATATCGTGTCGCTCCCGGCATTGGCTATATACAAAAGCGTCTGTGCTTTATTGAGAAGCAAAGCCGAGGGCTCAGTAAGGTTCGGGATTTTTGAGACCAATGATATGTTGGCCAGGTCGGTAGTATTCAGGACATAGACGCAGCCGTCCCGCTGACTTGCGACATAGGCCCTGCTTCCGTCGGATTTTGCGACTACAGCATAGGGGAAGGATGGCGTGTTCGTGTTTGCCGCGTCGTTGAAAGGGTAGAATCCAAGCCTTTGGCCGTCGCTTACACGATACATTGAGAGCGTGGATACCGGTTGATAGTTGACCGACAGATTGATGGAAAAGTAATTTGCCATGAAGATGGTTCCGTTGGCAAAGTCAATACCCGCAGGCTGATCAAGAGGCATGTAAGAGAGAATATTAACCGGCGAAGGCTTGCCGGGGATGGTGCCTGTCAGCGTGAGGGTTCCATCGGCGGCCAGCGTAAGCACGGCAACGGTGCCGTATGCTCCCTGGGCTGCATAGAGCGTATAGGTGTTGCTGTGCGGTGTAGGATCGAATACGAGTCCAAAAAAGAGCCCACCATTGGGGATGGCGGGATCGTCTGCGGAAAAGGCGAGCGAACTTACGATAGTGCCGTCACTTACCCTCAATGTGCTGAGAAGCGCATTCAGGCAACTGGACGTTGTGATGGCGTACTTGCCATCGGGGCTGATGACAATGTTCAATGGCATAATCCCAACCGGACCGCTGGTTGTGCCCGCCGGTGTAATCCTCCGGCCGTTAACCAGGATGTTGTTGGAGGCTGGTGAAGCGGAGTTCCCGGAAGAACCGCATCCGGCGAAAAAGACGGCACTCAAGGCCGCAAGCGTTATGATTGTAATCGTCCTTAACAAGACTGACCGGAACTTTTTGAATTCATGCGATGGTTTCATAAAACCCCTCCTCCAATTTTGATGATTACATTGAAACAATATCTTCCCGAAAAAGTGTCCGAAAAAGTGTTCAAATTAGTTGTTAATAGATTGATAAGGCTTTATTTAACTACATTTTACTATGAGCTTCATTCACCCAAAAGTCAAGATGATGTTTCATTAGTACAGATGGCGCAATGCGTACTAAAAAACAGTCATCAATCCCGCATCTTGTGCATAATATTCTTGACACGCAAAAGATCGTCTCTTATACTGCCGCCATAAATAAAAAAAGTTCTTATTCCATTTCGCATTCAAGATGACACCGCGAAGGCAAGGAGCAGGCAACGCAGGTGTACATTTTACGTACTCCCTGGTTGCCGACGACGCAGCCGACAAAGGTGCCGCTTAAATGCGAAATGGAATTATCAGGAAACCTTTTTGCCTGCCGTTGCCAGCATTAATATGCGTGATTGAAAATGAAAATGGATTGGAGGTACGGTTACATGTTCACACTGATTTCTTTGCAAAGGATATTCTTCTCAAAATTAAAGGAAGTGACGCTCAGTGTAGCGATAACTATTTCGATCCGGTTGCGGGCGCGTCAAAAAATAATTCGGGGCAAAAATCTTGATGAAGGGCGCAGGCTGCCCGGCAGCGCTTTATTGCAGGCCCTGCTGCTTGCGGTGACCTTGGGTTGCGGTGCGCTTCCGGCGCTGGCCGAGGAGCCGCAGACTCAGCCGCAGACGCAGCCACAGACGCAGACGGCTGTGATGCCGGTAGTGACGGTGGAGGCGGTCCGCCCGGGCGATGAGTTGGTCGGACCTTATAACCAGCCCCGTTGGGCGGCTCGCGGCCGATTCTCGTCGACTACCGATATCTATGTGCTGCCGCCCTATGAGTTCGATATCGATCTCGATTACACAGGGACCATCCCCAAACACGGCCAGACACAGAACCTTTTCACGCAGGAATTTGAGCTGGGACTGCCGTATCGTTTCCAGATCGCCTACGAAAACAACTTTGTCCTGGAGAAAGATCACTCGCAGTTCACGGAGCAGACCATCGAGGCCCGCTATGCCCTGGCCGATTGGGGCAAGCTTCCGTTCAATCCGACGCTCTTTACCGAGTATCATTTCGGCGTCGGCAAGGATTACGAAGACGCGGATAACGACAGCGGCGACTCCGATGACGACAGCAATGCTGTGCCGCGCATCCCCGATTCCATCGAGTTGCGTTTGTTGCTGGGCGGGCAGTTCGACAAGAACTACCAATGGGCATTCAGCATCTACCACGAATTTGACATGGGCGGCGAACTCGAACGGGAAACAGGATTCAACCAGGCGCTGATCTATTCCATCCACGATGAATACTTGAAGGTCGGCCTGGAATCGCAATTCATTTACCGGACGGATGGGGAACCCCAATCCAAGCCGGAGTACGAATTCGACATCGGCCCGAGTTTCACCTGGAAGCCTTCAGAGCGAACAAGGTTTGACGTTGCGGCGCTCTTCGGCACCACCAACGACTCCCCTGCCCTCAGCATCTTTGCCGTCTTTTCCATAGCCTTCGGCGATGTTGAAAAAAAGGGTGAAATCGCAGCCCCGGTTTCCACGCAGCACCGCTAACCCTTAATGCGGATTTGAATTCGGGGTGGAATTCGGAATTCGGGGAATTCGGGGGAATTCGGGGGACATAACACTTAATTCGAATTCCGTTAATAGTCTGAAGTGAGGATTGCTGATAGAAAGAGAGTAACGAGCTTGTAGAAAAACGCGTATTTGCGCAGTGATAATCTTCCAATAAATCCGGATTTTTTTAAATTATGGGGTAACCCCAATTAAGTAGTCAATTGACCTCCATCTTGAAATCCATCTCCAGTGACGAGGCGACGGGCGCACCATTTTTTATCGCTGGAATAAACCTCCACTTCCTGAGGCTGTCCAGCAAAATCCGATTAAGACGTGGATTAGGCGTCGGCTTGATGAGTTCCACCTTTACGCTGCCATCGGCTGCAATATTAAAGCGCGCCCGTGCAGAGAGCTTGAACGACATACTACGCAGGTCGTCCGGAATTTGCGGCCTTGGTTGGAAAATCGCCCGAGCTCCGCTGTTCGCGTACAGGTTACCCTGAGGTGAACCTTTTCCGTTATATGACGCGGTCTGGGGACTATTGTTCGGTGCGGTGTTCCCCCCTGAAGCAGTGGTTTGCACTTCCTTCCTGGCGGCGTTATTGGAGGCGTTAGTTGTCACTTCCGGAGTCTGGACTGCCGGAGTCTGGACTGCCGGAGTCTGGGCTGCGCGGGGAATTACCTGCGGCATCACAGGCGCTTGCTGTGGCCTGACCAGAGGCAGCGGTTTGGGCTGGCGCACTGTGGCGGGCCGTTTAGTCTGGACGTTGGGTGGCACAGCCGGAACGGGCAGATCAATCAATTGGGCATCGATGGGAGGCGGTTCCACCGACCAATGGGAGGGCTTTTCCATAAAAAACGCTAATCCCCATAACGCGATAGTCCAAACCAGCAGGGCTGTCGGTAGCGTCCAGGGGAGGCGGCGCCAGGGGCTATCTATAATACGGAGCGTTCTCATTGAGGTCGTCTCACTTAACATGTTTGACTGCTATAAGAAAATGCTGTGCGCCCGCATCGCGGGCCTGAATCATCGCCTGGACGGTAATACCGTGGGGCGCCGCACTGTCGGCCGCCAGAATGACGCTCGAGTCCAAATCCTTAAGCATCGGTTTCAAAGTCGCCGCAAGCGTTTCCAGAGTTACAGGGATCTTGTCCAGGAAGATGTGACTGTCCTGAGTGATCGTAATTGTCACAGGGGTCTTGGGCTGCATGGTTGCAGCGTGCCCCTGGGGAAGATTGACCGCCAGAGAATGCAGGTTTTGCATGGACAGTGAAGCAAGCATGAACGTGACAAGCAGAAAGAACATCACATCGATCATCGGAATGATCTCTATGCGGCCGCGCCGGTGTTGACGTGATTTACGCAGTTTCATGAGTATCCTCCCCGGAAGCTTCAGCAGACGCTTGCGCCATGCGGATTTTGTCTACCAGACGCGTTCCCAGGCGTTCCATTTCATCGAGCACCTGCGACTGCCGTCGTGAAAAGAAATTGAACGCAAACAAGGCAATGACGGCAATGAAGAGACCAATCGCGGTCGCGATCAGCGCCTGGGCCACGCCTCCTGTCACTCCGGTTGGGTCCACTAAACCGTTGTTGCCGATCAGTTGGAAGGCATGCATCATCCCGGTGATTGTGCCAAGCAGTCCTAAAAGGGGAGCAGCCGTGACGATGGTTTCGAGCACCCATAATCCCCGGCTCAATGCTTTCTCAATCAACTGGGCTTCATCGCCGGCACGCGATTCCACCCACCATACCGGTTTTCCACGGTTATCCATGGCTACCCGGAAAAAACGCTGGAAATAATTTCGCTGATCGAGCTCCGTCAACTGTTGTTCCAAATTTGACCAGGGAAAATCATAAGTTTCGACAAGTTCAAGCAGCGGCCCCGGAAGGCGCGCATACTTCCAGTAGACAAACGCCTTATCGATGATGACTATCGCTGCCAAGACCGCCAGCAACAAAAGCGGATAAACCATCGCACCACCGAATTTTAACGCTTCCAAAGCTATTTGTATCTCTTGCATTATAAACCTCTCTATAGAATGTTGTTGTGCCGGGGAATAATTCCCCGGCCATTAACATTAAAATGATTTGCTGATGCCGCCCAAAATCCCGATACGCGGCCCGTACTGAGGAGCGAACACGCCGATTCCGGTTCCTGTCCTGATTTCATTAGCCCTGTCCAAAACATTGAGGACGGTCAGACGCGCCTCTACCGGACCGAACTCCCACAAATTAAACTTACGTTTCGCCGCCAGATTGATTTGGACGTTGTACGGAACGGTTTGTGTATTGGCGAATCCGCTCCGTAAGCCGCTTCCGTAGGTGGCATCGGCGCTGAATAGCGTTTCCCATAAGCGATAGGAGATGCCGCTGGAAAAGGTAACGAACTGGTCATGGTCGCAATGGATCCAGTTACTGGCGATGTAGTTCAACTCTGCCTGAGAGAAGTTATACTGTCCCGATACAACATCTTTGCCCAGACTGACGGTAATGGCGACATTGGTGTATGTGGTGAAATTGCCGGAGTGATAGTTGCCGGTCAGTTCCAAACCTTCGATGCTGCCCTGCGCATAATTAAAAGGGGCATAAATCAGGGCCTGGCCGAACTGGCCTTCGTCGATCAGGTCCGTGGTAATCTTGTAGTAGCCGTCAACGCCGACATTCAGCGCGGGAGTGATCTTCTGGATTATGCCCGCGTCAAAGTAATTGGACCGTTCCGGCAAAACGGGTGAATTCGCACTGACCTCCGTGCCATTGGATGTGCCCTCGTAGAGTGACACTGTCTTCTGCGAAACCAGCTCGGTGGGCGGCGGCGTGAAGTATCGGGCATAGCCGGCGTGCAGCGTGGTGTCGGGTGTCATCTTGTAAACGATGCCCAGACGCGGACTTAGCTGGTCGGCTGTAACATAGGCGTTCATATAGTCATACCTGATCCCATAGTTCACCGTCCATTTATCAAATGGCTTCCACTCGTCCTGGAGGTAGAATCCCGTGAGGATGTTGCCGTTCTTCGGCTCGTTGTCCGTGATGGTATAGGCTGCGCCGGTAACGTTTCCACTGCTGTCTACCGGGAAAACCGTGGAGCTATTGTCGCTTGTGGTATCTTCGTAGCTGGTAAAAAAGCCCATACGGATCGTGTGAGCATCGTTGAGGCGGTAACTTCCGTCACCCTGTATTCCGTTGACGAGACTGCTTTGGGAAATATCCGATGCGACCCCGTTGAAAACAAGGTCTCCGATGTGGTCAGGCGCGAAATGGACACTGGTGTAACGGGTGAAAAGGGCGAGTTGATAATCGATGTCCGACCCGATGGAGCTTTGCAGGGCTAATATCCCGTAACGGTTGTTTTCGTATTGCGTTTCATTGAGGGCGGCAGAGTCGAAACCGCTAATGCCAGCCCAGTGCAAGTAGTCCGGATTGGGAGTTTGCCCCGGATTATTAGGAATCTGAAACCAGCCATCGTAACTGCCGGCCATCATGCTTAACCGCGTCGTGGAATTGAGAAGGTATGATAAATACCCGAAGCCGTTGGCTTGATCCGTGTGGTCATGGCTCGCGCTGTGGCTGGATGTGGGATTTTCTATACCCAGGTCGTTTCCCAGGTAGGAACCGGTCACAAAATAGGTCATTTTCCCCTGAGAGCTTCCGAACTCGATACTCGGTTGCACTGTGTTGTAGCTTCCTCCATAGAGATCGACACGTCCTGCTGTCTCATAGTTGGTCTTGGTTTCTATTTCGATCACCCCCGCCGTGCGGTAGCCGTATTGGGCCGGCAGGGCGCCGGTTAAGAGATCTACACTCTGGACAAATCGGGTATCCAGCGCCTGACCGAAACCGGTAATCCCTTCGGGCAGGATAACGCCGTTAATGCGGTACTGAATATTAGCATGGTCACCCCGCACGTGCAACTGCCCGAACGAATCATTGGCCACGCCGGGCGACTGGAGCAATACCTGATTAAAGGGTGTGTTATCTCCCTGAGGCAAGGCGGTAATATCATTCTGGTCGACATGGTAGATACTGCCTCCCGTCTTGGGTGACAGGCTGTTTCGAACCTGGTCCAGGCGCTCCGCCACAACGGACACTTCCAGTGCTTCCTCCGCAGCCAGGGTCAGCGTCGCGGTGGCTATTGTTCCGGCTTCTACTTTCACTACGGCGGTGCTTGCTTTAAAGCCGGTTTTTTCTGCCAGGACCGCATAGGTGCCCGGCGTTACACTTGGAAATATGAAGTGGCCGTCGACATCGCTCTGAGTCTTAGCTAAGATAGTTTCATTGGATGATTTCAGTTTAAGACTTGCCCCGGCCAGCGGTCTTCCCAGGGCATCCTTAATTATTCCCTGGATTTCGTCAGTAGCTCCAGGGGCGGCATAAACCACAGCCGCCATGATGATGAAAAGAACGAGCGCCAATGCGGAGCCCGTAAAAAACTTTATTGATCGCATTGAATTCTCCTATATATTCCGTAATGACCGATTGACCAAAGAAGGGTAATTTATTATACCCAACCCTGTTTCATGCTCACCTCATTGCATACAATAATGAATGCAAGTCTGTGACGAAAGCAGCAATACGGGAATGTGTTTTTTATTGATATTGATTTGAACTACGCCAATATAGAAACCGGAGGAGCCCGATCGGAATATACGGAAAATTTGGATAAAGCCTGATGAAAGGATTCTTCAGGCTGGTAAAAGTAAGTCGTTGTTGGATAGAAAACAAAAGAATCGTGAATTTCTATATTACCGGAGGAAAATGACATTGCGGCAACGCATAATGGACAATCATTATGTTCACACCCGTCATCATGATGATGAAACGCTATGGTCAGAGATGCAAATAAATAAACGATTGCAAAAAAGAGAAATATATTTTTACGATTAACTTTGGGAATGATCATTATTTTTGTACACCAAATAAACAAATTTCTTCTTTATAGCGTAGCTAGATAACCAAGGAGTGATCTTTTGTCAAGATAAATCAACGCAAGGTTGTATCCTGGTTTGAAAATTAAATGACTTATAACTTAGTTTTTCCGATGAGTTGTACACATAATGGCGCTATTCATTTTTTAAAAACAGAAAATTACAACCGTTTCCTATTCTACGAGGCAGTCCTGGCGTACATGAGCGGTGATGAAGGTTTTGAACTGGTCGTACGGGCAATCGAAAAGGCCGCCACACGCGGGAATCCTCAAGGGGATGCGCGCAGGAGGCGTATTCAACGTGAGAGTAGTACCGTTGCGCATCTGATCCAGCGTCGCGATCACGTAGAAGAGTCTCACAATGAGCTGTCCGCTTTGCTTGATCCTGTGGAGCTCGAAGACGAGTGCGCCATCGGGGCCCGGGTCATTGGGCTGGAACCCCTCAGCCTTCCAGGTTACTCCGCCCAGAAATCCTGCAATGGCGGAGAGGTTTTCGTCATGAGCGACAAACAATGTGAACTTGCTCTGGACCGGCGCGAGAATGTCCGGGTTCTTAACGCCGCTCAACGTTTGATCCATCGTTCCCACCAACTGCCACATCAGGTTCGTCGAGCCTACCTGCGCGAAGGAAGGAAGTTGGCAGGTCAGGTCCACCATGTTCACCACATGCAGTTTCGTCATATCGTACAAGCCTCCGGGCGGAATCGCCCCCCAGCCCACACGCTGCGCCCCCGGAGTCGTTGCGCAGTCCGTGTCGGGCATCCCCTGGGCGTATTCGAGCTCGAACGTCTCCGTTACAGTGTCGGCTACGTCAAACAGGGTTCCACTCGCAAACGCCACATATCCGGACGTATTTATAGTGGTAGGAAGTTCCAGGAGCGAACAGGTGGCAGGCGTCGGGTTTAAAGGCGTTACGCAGGCCGCAGGTTCACAGCACCTAGTGACCGCCTGCAGCATCTGCAACTGCGCGGAGTAAGTATTGATCAGTGAGGCGGGATTGCCGCCTATTCTGGCGTTAAACGCTGCCAGGTCTTCCGCCGTATCAATCCGGCACACTCCGGCTGTCACCGTGTCGATGTAAGGATCCGGAACTCCGTTCAAATGAACCACCTGAATCCCGCAGTCCGGCGGCGCCTCTGATAGAAACATGCCGTCAAGGTAACCCTGCGCCGTTAGGATCGTCCGCTCTAAGACATCCGAATAGACGAACACCGTTCCTGCCGCGGGACAGGTTCCTCTGGGTGGCAGAAGCCCCTGGCTGACGTAGAAATCACGATACCACGACCCCATCCGGGCAGCATTCTGCTGGCCAAAAGTGGATAGATTTCCCGGGACATTGGCTGGGGGCGGCCATATCGGAAAACCCTGTGGCCGCAGAGTATACAGGTTCATGATCTCGGCAGAAGAGGTCGGGGAACGAATCCCGTGCCGGCTGATTGCCACTACGGACAGCAACTCGGTGCCATCATTCTGAGAAGAAGAAGAGGAAGAACAGCCCGTCGCAATCATAAGAGTACAGCAAAAAACGATCAAATAAAATCGATTGAAAAAACGTGCCATAACAGATCCTTTTAAATTTCTTTCACTGTCGGCGAACATTAATAAGAGTTCACACAATCGATTATGCCTTGTTCGCCCATATGGCCTATGCCGCACCAGTAAACCGGCCAGGTCTTATCGGTAATGGGATAAAACTCGTTGCCGAAGGGTACCGTATAAATATGTCCGGAAAAATAATGTCCTCTGTAAAACGCTTGTTTTGCATTATCCGCGGCGAGCTGAGGATAAAGTTGCAACAAAGAATTATTCAGAAAACCCTGCAAGAGATACGCTGTCGAAAAGGTATAATAGAAATTGAACTGTGGGGTGCTGGCAGAGAGGTCACAGTTCAGGGAAGTGTAGTCGGTGGACTCAAAAGTCTCTCCGGAAAACGTGAAGATCTTAAAAGCAGGATTATTGCCAAAATATGGAGCTATGCTGGGCGTTGAATCAGCCGCAATACCGGGTGACACGAGGCGATATTCGTCCATATGCGTATGCGCGGTAAGCATCTGGGCTATCAGACCCGGATACTTGTAAAGTATTTTCAGAAAACTTATTTGATAGTTCTGATTCCACCACATTGTGGTAGTTGTAAGTTGACCATTGGCATCGAGATTATCTTGGGCGGTTGAATATTTATCCGCCCCGGGAGGCACATGCATCAAGAGCCACACCCTTTTGCCCCTGGCCCGGGCCGAAGCCAGTGTTTTATCAAGCCAGGCGAGCTCGGCGGTCACCGCACTCAAATTGGCGTCACCGAAATACGGGGAAAACTCAAATGTATTGAGTCCTATCACCATCAGGTTCGTTCCCGGTATATCCGCGGAATAATATCCTCCGCTCGTGAAAGTATCAATAAATGTCTGATGATCTACAATGCCGTTTAATAACTGTGTGTAATAAAGTTCCGCCGTATCGGAAAGAAAACTGCTGTCCGGGCCAAGTCCTGTGTATGAATCGCTGTTTCCGACAACGAACATGACGGGAATGTTTCCGATAGCCGACCTTACCTGCCCCATAAAAAAGGTAACCGTTTTGTCGAGAAATGCCTTCATGGCTGCAACGTCTGCATCGTTTCGAGGGTTTGTAGTTCCATTAATCTGCACGTAAAATTGTTGCGGAAGGTAATGCCCGAGAATGTCGCCGGTAAAAATAATAAGCGGACTCGCTCCTAAGTTCTGCTTTATGCTGGAGAGCGCCAGAGTAAGCAAGGGGTAGTTGGTATCTTCACCCCATGCCGAAGGCGCTATTGTAAGCGACGACTGAAAAATAGTTGCCCACTGGTCGGCGTCATTGGCGTTCAGCGCCGTGAAAAGAGTTGTATCATAAAAAGGATTGAAATGAACATCCGTGAAAACAACCACGGGAAAGTTGTTGTTGATACCACCACTGCCGCTGCCACTGCAGTTGGCGACTAATGTGCCCAGTGAAAGGCAGGCAACTGTTCCGATGGAGTATTTCATGAAATCCCGTCGGGTTACACCATGGACCATTTTTAACTCATTGTTGCCGCGAACCGGTTTTAAATCGTCACCGGTCAGAATCTTGCCGCCTTTTCTTGAATCGCCGTTAGTCATAGGATTCTCCTTTAATCAGGCATTTTGCAGATTGGCATGTATCGATCTTCTTAAAACAGAACTTTTTGAATTCATAAGATAGTTTCATTAAATTCCTCCTTCTGTTCTATTGTCGTGACCGCCGAAAAACATGTGGATAAATTTATCTCTGCCGATGACACGGATTATTTCCCGTATGGCGCAGAAGATCAAAAAGAGCACAGCCAGCCACATCTGCAAAAGCCAGAAATGCGGCCACACGACCTGGGTCGCTAAATGACGGTTTGCTTCCATGAAGCTTTCGTGTTTTCTTAGCAGTGGAACGACTTGCATCAGATAGCGGACTAAAAGCGCGGACAGAAAATAAATAAAGCTTTTCCATAGCGTATTATAGACCAGCGGCCGGTCGGGAAATTTGTTGACAAAGGGCAGTTTGTCAACCATCAGTACCACTTTGCCGACAAGCATTGCGCCAACCACAGCAGCGCCAAATCCTGTCCAGGAGATGCCGTATTCGCTCAGAATCATCAGTTTTGTGAACAGGATAAGGAGGAAGGCAATGAGGAAAAAAATCGTCGGCGGGAGAATTTCAAAAAAATCATTCTTAATAGTTTTTAATAGTTTCACTGGAGGCCTCTCTTTTTTTTGCTGAAAAGTTTAACAATGCATTATGATGATCACCTTGTTTAACTGCTGCCTGGGCCAGCGATGATTTCACGGCCAGTGCCTCCCCCCAAAAAACGTTAATGCCCGGTTTAGAAGCGCTGATTAAAAGATAAAACCCCGCTTTTTTTTCAGAAACACGATTTCAATAACTTTCTATCATATCACAGGCGTATCGCCGGCATATTACCGGGGCATCACTGGGGCATCGCCGGAAATAAAAGATACACTGTTCAAAAACATAGAATCATTTCCAATCTATCTTTTTAACTTTGTAATTTTGGTTTAATAGTAGAATTGCTGTATGACGACTCTTAAGTGTCCCGGCAGTTCTGCTACCGTATCTCTTTACGAAGACTTAGGCCGGTAACTTTTTAGTCCCTCCTTTTCAGTTGGTTTGCCCTTCTCAAGATTTGAATTATATTATAAATTAAATACGAGTAAAATCAAGAAATATTGTAAATACGAAATACGTGATGTCGATGTTTATCATCGACTGTTAAATATGTTTATTACCGGTAGCAAGGTTCAACGGACTGCTGCAAGGGACGCGCGGCTATGTTGCATTGCCTGTATCGTGAAGTATTCTTTTTGCCTTTTCGATGTCTTCTTCTTTTACCAATAATTGGACGCCTGTGGAGAACGATAAGCCAGGCTGAAGGCCTCCATAGTCATCGCCAAAAACAACAGCATCAATACCATTAACAGATAGGAAGCCCTTTGCAAGTTCTGCTTCATGCCTGCTCGAATAAGTTATAATTTTGATAAAATCAATATACTCTACAGATGGTTCCGGCTCTGGAGATAACTCTGGAACCAAATCAATACCACAATCCGCGCACCTTGAAAAACCTTCTCTATATTCAGCTTTACATTTTGGACAAAACATCAAACCTCCAACCTGACATTGTTTATATCGATCTATATTAATATTGCAAACGCCAACGCTTACGGATGTAATATATCATAAAATTGCAGTTTTGAAAATTGAGGAGGAAGTAAAAAATAGATATTCCTTATGCGCTTACATGTGCAATTTTCAATATGGTTCTAATTGCCCGCCATTCAGTCGTCTCATTTGCCGTATGCCAGAGATCGTAATTTCTCTGAAGGTTCAACCATAATTCGGGAGTAGTATCAAATGCTCTGGATAACCGCAAGGCAACATCCGTTGTTACAGCACCCCGTTCATTCAATATTTTAGATACGGTCTTTCTCGACAACCTCAACTCTTTCGCGAGATCTGTAACTTTAATTCCTGAAGGTTCCAGGTAATGAAGCTTAAGAATCATTCCCGGATGAGAAGGCGGTCTTTTTCGTGTTCTCATAAACAATCCTCTTCAATGATAATCTTCGATGTTAAAAAAAATCTTCCAGACCTTTATGGATAAAAGATTTTATCATTGGCCATGCTGTAACCTATAGGGTTACGCTTGTCAAGAAAAATATCATCTATTTCATAAGAAAGTAAGAAATAAAAAAACGTTGTTAAGACAATCGCATCGGCTGGAATATACTTATCGATACTCCCAAGTCTGTCGTTGCCAAAAATAATTCGAGTCGGATTATAAAAATCAAAGTTCAGAATATTGAAACTTCTTATTTTGTTATATTAATTTTTTTTAACCACTCCGATATCTTCGTATTCGCAGAACCGGCATCGGCTCCATGGATAGCAATTCCATTCAAAAAGGTGGCTTTCGGACATAATTTTTTAATATCCTGTTCGCTGTGGCCTAACCCGCTTCCTTCGTGTGTGCAAAACGGGACAATGGTCTTTCCCGAAAAATCGTACTCCGATAAAAAGGTCCTTACCGGAGCGGGAAATGTTCCCCACCAGATCGGATATCCTAAAAATATCACATTGAAAGTATCCATGTTTTCAATACGGCTGGTAAGTTCCGGCATGGCATCAGCATTCATTTCAGCCTTTGCCACTTCTGTAGTTTCTGTATAATCTATGGGATAGTGTTTAACTGAGTCTATGTGAAAAATGCCGCTTCCGATTATTTTTTGAATCATTTTGGCGACTACTTCTGTATTTCCAATGGATAAGTTTACAATCTTTCCATTAACGTAATTTTGACCTTTTCGTGAAAAGTAAGCCACCATAATATTTTTGTTTATACCACCCTGCATACTGCTCCTCCCTTGTTTTTCGTTACCAGTAACTTTCTTGCACATACAGCCTTGCCTCATTTGTGCATGAAACTATTTATATTTGCGGGTATCCGTTCAGCGGTTACCCGACTTCATTTATACATCTTATTGCATTTAACGTTCTGGGATATCCCACATACGGCAATAATTGCGTGACAACAATCAGCAACACCTCTTTATCATTTCCAACATTTAAATTGCCCTGTATGTGCCCTTTTAGCTGCGGCTCGCATCCCCCCAACGAGAGAAGCATGGAAAATGTCAACAGTTCCCGTGTTTTGATATCTAATCCGTTTCTTGTTAAATAATCGCCAAAACAATTCGCCGATAAATATTTTTGAATATGAAGCTGATTTGCCGGTGATTCCTGATACATTTTATCAATCATGTCTCCGAAAATTTCTTTTTGTACTGCCAATCCTTTCTCGAATCGTGTTTCCGGTGAAGTGGTGGATTGGTCTTCCAACGGCAGCTTTATTCCCCTGCTTTCCAATATTTCATTAGTGGCATGAATAAAATCAAATGTTTTTGCAATGCCCACATACGGTACGGACTGATAAACAATCTCTTTAACTTCAATTGGTGTGACGCCAACGTTTAGCGCTCCGCTGAGCATGGCCTTGTACTCGCTTAATGTCTGCTGGGCAATAAGTGATGCTAAAATCACCATAAGCCTTGTTTTTGTGTCAAGGTTTCCGTATGAAAGCACTTCGTCAAAGGCAAAATTGTCGAACACTTCGATAAGTTCGGGATCGGTGAGCGTGAGTGTTGATTTGTGATTCGGGAAAAGTTCATCGTGATTTTTCTGTGCTGTTTCGCTGATAGCCATGGGAATGACTCCTTATTTCAATTTATTGTAAACTTCGTCCGATACCGGCTCCAGCCATTGGGCAGGACCGGCCTGAGAATTTGTTTCAATGGAAAGATGGACAAACCAACTGTCCTTTGCTGCGCCGTGCCAATGCTTGACAAAAGCCTCGATCATAACCACATCCCCTGCATGCAGTTCTCGTGCAGGCTTGTCTTCCTCCTGATACCAGCCTCTGCCACCAGTGACCAAAAGGATTTGGCCGCCAGGATGCTTGTGCCAGTTGTTGTGGCAGCCCGGCTCAAAAGTCACGTTGCCGATGGGGCAGCAAAACTCGTTCCCGCCCGGAACCAGCATCTTCAACCATGCCGTACCGATAAAATTTTTGCTGAATTGGGGAGGAAGTACATCACCCTTCGGGAAAATCACACTATTGCTAAGATCGTTTTTGCTCATAATGTTCTCCATCATCTCCTCGTCTAATTGCTTTTGTGGTGAAACGACTTTACGTCATTCCCTTTAACTTATGCATTTTTCCTTATTTCGTATGCCTGAGTCATCGCTGAACTTCCTTTGATTTCTCCTATATTCCACGCGCCGGTTTTATAGATGACTCCTTTTTTCTCTTTACCAGCTGCTCCTCACACAGCAAGCTCTCCAAAGAAATATGAAGCTGTGACTCCGCCATCCATGAGGAAGTCACTGCCCGTGATAAACGTACCTTCCGGACCCATGAGAAGGGCTGCGACATTGGCAACCTCGTCAGGCGTGCCCGCTCTTCCTACGGGGCAAAGCTCAATCATGCGACGGTAACCTTCTCCGCGAGGACCGGTTAGCTCATCTTTCGCGAGTGGTGTGATAATAATCCCCGGACTAATCGAATTGATTCGCGCGCCGCGCTTACCCCATCGGATGGCTTCCGCCATCACCCGTAAAGCGTTCCCCCGTTTTGAAAGTTGATAAGCGTGCAGGGTATCCTTCACCTGATCCAGCTGAAGCATCGGAAGCGATAAAAGCTGATCGGCCGGGGTCGTGGCGAGAAGTTTATTTTGTTCATTGCTAAGAGCGCCTAAGCGATGACCGGATTGCGAGGCGATGACCACACCGGAACCTCCGCGCGCTATGATATTTCCAAATTCCTCAAGCACGAGCGCTGTGCCATACACATCAACCGACAAAATAGCCGCAGGTGTTGCCTGCGAGGGTGAAACTCCGGCAGCGTGGATGACTCCCGTCACATCTCCGAGTGCTGCAGCTCTCAGGGCAAGGCTCTTAACGGCTTGGCGCGAAAATACATCGACGGTCGCAGTGCTGACTTCAAATCCTGCGTTACTTAAAATTGCGGCGGCGGCGTCCGCATTTCTTTTTTTAAATCAGCAAGCAGAAGGTGTTTTCCAGCGCTCACTCTGCGTGCAATTGCGACACCTATCAACCCGGATCCTATTAAAACCGTGACACTTTTCATAACAACCTCCACGGTAAATTATTTTTAGTTTTCATTTTTTAGCCCCGTTTTTATATGATCAAAGATTCTATTTCTTTTAGCGGCCTACCCTTTTTTCAAGATGCTCCGGATAACGCGCTCCTTTCACCGTGATCTCTGAGACGGCTTCTTCAATCAGACTCAGATCATCCGGTGTCAGTTCAACCACGGTGGCTCCAAGGTTTTCATTCAGGCGCGCAAGCTTTGTCGTACCCGGAATGGGAACAATCCATGGCTTTTGAGCCAATATCCAGGCCAGCGCGATTTGAGCAGGTGTCGCGTTCTTTTGTCTGGCAATTCCGGCAATAAAATTAACCATGGTCTGGTTTGCCTTTCGAGCCTCCGGTGTAAAACGGGGGACGATATTGCGGAAGTCTGTACTGTCGAACCGCGTGTTTTCATCGATCTTTCCCGTCAGAAACCCTTTGCCCAGCGGGCTAAACGGCACAAAGCCTATTCCGAGTTCTTCAAGCGTTGGCAGCACTTCCTCTTCGGGTTGTCTCCACCACAGCGAGTATTCGCTCTGCAGTGCCGTCACGGGCAAGACGGCATGGGCGCGGCGGATAGTTTGCACTCCAGCCTCAGAAAGGCCAAAGTGTTTCACCTTGCCTTCCTGAATCAGCTCCTTCACCGTGCCTGCGACATCCTCAATAGGCACGTTCGGGTCGACACGGTGTTGATAGTACAGATCGATCACATCAACCTTCAGTCGCTTCAGCGACCCCTCTACAACCTTTTTGATGTGCTCGGGCCGGCTCTCTAAAGCGCTCCAGTGCGTTTCATCTTTGGTCGCCGGTTTAAAACCGAATTTGGTTGCGATCACCACGTTCTTGCGAAAAGGCGCCAAAGCTTCGCCCACCAGTTCTTCATTTGTCAGCGGTCCGTATATTTCAGCTGTATCGAAAAAAGTTACTCCCTGTTCGAAAGCCTGCCGGATCAGGGAAATCATGTCCTTCTTATCCGCAGCCGGACCGTAGCCAAAGCTCATTCCCATGCAGCCCAAGCCCAGAGCCGAGACTTCCAAATTACTCTTGCCTAGTTTACGCTTTTGCATATTCTCACACCCCATTTATCTAAATTAGGTTTGCCGTTACAAGCCCGTCATTTTCAGCAGACTTTCAGGTAACCGGGCTCCCTGCAGCGTGATCTTTGAAGCCGTCGCGTCGATCTCTTGAATGTCGCTGGCGGTGAGTTCGATTGCAACCGCTCCAAGGTTCTCCTCCAGACGATGCAGCTTCGTGGTGCCCGGAATGGGCACGATCCATGGCTTCTGAGCCAACAGCCATGCGAGCGCAATCTGCGCGGGGGTAGCGCCTTTGCGTTTTGCCACATCGCGAACGAGATTGACCAGCGCCATGTTCGCCTTCAGCGCTTCGGGGGCAAAGCGAGGAACCATGGTACGGAAATCTGAGCTGTCGAACTTTGTGTTTTCATCGATCTTACCCGTCAGAAATCCCGCACCCAACGAACTGAAGCAGACAAAGCCAATGCCAAGCTCTTCCAAAGTTGGAATGATCTCGCTTTCAGGCCCCCGCCACCACAGCGAGTATTCGCTCTGAACTGCCGTGACGGGCAAGACGGCGTGAGCGCGGCGAATGGTCTGTGCCCCGGCTTCTGAAAGCCCGAAGTGCCTGACCTTGCCGTCCTTGATCAGATCCTGGACCGCACCTGCGACATCCTCAATCGGCACGGCAGGATCTACACGATGCTGGTAGTACAGATCGATATGATCGGTGCCGAGATGCTTTAGGGAGGCCTCTGCCACCATCTTGACATGCTCGGGGCGGCTGTTCACACCGCCTCGACGCTCACCCGTCTTTGGATCAATGTCGAAGCCGAACTTGGTAGCGATCACGACCTGATCCCGGAAGGGCGCCAGCGCCTCGCCGACCAGTTTCTCGTTTACAAATGGACCGTAGGCCTCGGCCGTGTCGAAAAAGGTCACACCGCGATCTACGGATTCCCGAATGAGCGCGATCATCTCCTTCTTGTCCCCAGGCGGTCCGTAGGCCGTACTCATTCCCATACAGCCCAAGCCCAGAGCCGAAACTTCCAGACCGCTTTTCCCCAATTTTCGTTTCTGCATTTTAAAATCTCCTGTTTTTTATCTGATGTGCCAAGCTTATGTAACCATGCCGAAACATCATTCTGTGTCCTGTCAACGCTGTTGCTTTTGATAGCCAATCAGTCAAGACCTCTCCGTCAAGACCTCTCAGGCAGGACCTCTCAGGTGAACCGGGTAATAACCTCGAAGCCGACTGTGTCGAAGCGTGTCATGCGCTCCAGCGTGTCGGTTACTTCCGAAAGGGCGATCTCGCGCGTGACAAGCCGCGCAGGATGAAGTTTCCGGCGCGCGACGAGTGTGAGCAGCTCCGCATACTTCGGGTGCGGGTTGCCGAGCGAACCCACCAGTTCCCACTCCATCATCACGAGCATGTCGGTAGGAATCGAGACCAGGCCACGCTCTTCCTGCGACGTCACCCCAACCTGCACGTGCCGCCCTCGTTTGCGGAGCGACCAGATTGACTGGTGGAGCGTAAACGCGCGGCCGAGCGCATCAAGCGAGACGTGGGCTCCGCCGTCAGTTGCGTCCTTGACGGCCTGTCCGACCTGTTCGGGCGTGAGGCCGCTTGCGTTGACCGTGACCGCCGCACCCTCTTGGCGGGCCTTGGCTAGCTTGCGGTCGTCGGTGTCGACGGCGACTACCATCGCACCCGCCGCGGCAGCAATCTGCACGGCTGATAGTCCCACTCCGCCGCACCCCTGCACAGCGAGCCACTGGCCAGGCAGGATGCGTCCGCGGTCGATGACCGCGCGGTACGCCGTCATGTAACGGCATCCAAGTGCTGCGGCCGAAAGGCTGTCGACGCCTTCGGGAAGCCGGATGCAGTTCAAATCCGCCGCAGTGACGGTGACGTACTGCGCCCACCCGCCCATGCGTTGGACGCCGCCAATAATCACGTGCTCACAGAGGTTCTGGTAGCCGGCCCGGCACTCCGGGCAGGTGCCGTCGGATTCGTGAAAGGGGATGGTCACTCGATCGCCCACCTTGACGGCGTGAACGTCCCTCCCGACTTCCTCGACCACGCCGCCCACCTCATGGCCGGTATTTGCGGGCAGCTGGAGTTTAAACCCGATCCATTCCAAGTCCTGATTCCAGAAGTGCCAGTCGCTGCGGCAGACTCCGCTTGCCTCCACTCGTATCACCGCTCCATCGGCCCGCGGCTCCTCAACCGGGACCTCGACGACCTGGATCGGATGTCTGAATTCAGTAATCTGCGCCGCACGCATCGTACGCGGTATGGTGACATCGGCCTTTCCTGCGATATTATTGCTCATGATTTTGCCTCCTATATTTTTGCATCTGTGATTGTTTATGACCAAACAACTTTGTAGTCTCTTTACGCATAGATTAGCTGCCGTGTTTGTAAGGTATTATAATCCTGAAAAAATAAAGATGGTAGTCCAATCCTGTTAATTTCTTGCCTGATCGTACGATATCTTCAATAAATGTTGTACAGTGTAGTAAAGTCTGGTAGTATTAAAAAAAGGAGAGAGATGTATATGCGAAAGCAAACCGCTAATAAGATGTTTGAGAATAACAGCATGGATATTGCGCTCGAAGCGTTGGGGAAGAGCATTGCCCGATTGACCGAAAAGGGAGACCAGCTCGTGACCGAGATACCGGGCTTGTCACTTTTCCAGCGAAACGAACCGACCCAGCCGGAAAGCCGCATGTACGAACCGCGCATTTGTTTGATCACTCAAGGGGCCAAACGCGTGTTGCTCGGAGATGACACGTATGTGTATGGCGAACGCCATTTTTTAATCACGTCCGTGAATCTACCCACGGTTGTGCAGATTATCAAAGCAAGCCGGGAGAAGCCTTGCCTGGGACTTATATTGAAACTTGATCAGCGCGAGATTTCACAACTGATGGTGGACAGCAATCTTCCTCTTTCGCGTCCGCAGCAATCGAGCCGCGGAATGGCGACCGGCGAGGTTACGTTACCGCTGCTCACTGCTTTTCAACGGTTGGTCGACTTGCTTGCGGAACCGAAGGACATACCGATTCTTGCGCCGATCATCCAGCGGGAAATCTTTTACCGTTTACTTACGGGCGATCAAGGCGCACGTTTACGCCAGATAGCGTCGGCGGGAAGCCAGAGTCAACAAATAGCACGGGCAATAGAATGGTTGAAGGATAATTTCACGCGGCCTTTGCGTATCGATGACCTCGCGACGCAAGTCAATATGAGTACATCGACCTTCCATCATCATTTCCGAACATTGACGGCCATGAGCCCACTGCAGTATCAAAAGTGGTTGCGTTTAAACGAAGCGAGGCGGTTGATGCTCATCGAAAATCAGGATGCGGCAACCGTGGCCTTTCGGGTCGGTTATGAGAGCCCATCCCAATTTAGCCGTGAATACGGCCGCTTGTTCGGCGCACCGCCGTTACGGGATATCACGAGCTTGCGTCAAATGACTGTTAATGAGATGATCTAATCAGTATTGCCGACTTTGATAAGGTTGCCTGCTTGCATCAAGGCATCAGATTTACCGTCTCATAATTTTTATAATTAAAAAAAGTTAATGAGTCGAGTGGCGAGAGAGAATTTCACTCTTGCGCTCTCCGAGAACTGGACGTGAGAGTCTCCCGTCATCCAGTTCCTATTGTCCAGCCTTAACTTGCGAGAGTTGCCAATGGGCAAATAGCTTTGGTTGCCGGTGAAATATACTCTGCACCCATTGCCTCGCCCTCTGGTTATTTCTCCTCAATCTTTTGTATTTCCGTAATGACTACCAAACAAGTATATTGTTCAGAGGTTGAAAAACACGGTAAAGAGCTGATTTGTAGTAACATGATTAATGTTTCCTTGACATATTAAATCGTATTTTCTATACTTTACTACATAAACGAAAATCAAAATCTATCTTCAAAGGAGACGACTATGAAATCAAAATGGATATTCTATAAAGGGGTAAAAATCCTCTATGCCGATTACTCCGGTTTTAAAAACGACGCGGCAGCATTGAAGATAGAGAATGACGGGGTCGATGCGGTCGTCTGTCAGCAGGCGCCAGGCTCTGTGTTATGTATATCCGATGTTCGGGATACGGTGGCTTCGTCTGAGGCGATGGCAATCATCAAGAATAGCGCTAAGCGCACAAATCCCTATGTGCGCAAGCAGGCGGTAATTGGTGTGACAGGGGTGCGGCGCGTGTTGGCGGATGCGGTCGTCCGTTTTTCGGGTCAGAAATTGTCGTTATTCGATAGTCTGGAACAAGCTCAAGAGTGGCTGGTGTCAGAGTAAAACCGTGTTATCAAAATAACAAACGGCGCCGGGCCTTACAAAATCTTTTCAACATGGCTCAAAGATATTATATGCTGCAGCGCGGACATTTATCCCCGCCGGAGGTATTTCACACTACCGGCGCATTTCATATTCCCTATTGAAGCCTCTCCGCGATAAACCGCGGAGAGGCTTCAATTCTTAAAGTAAATTATAATTTTGTAAACGCTTGCTTACCCCAAAGCCCGCGAAGGGGTTTGCCCGCTTGCGAATTCACAGGCCCTCCGTTTGCCGCGGCTTGCCCTACTCTGTGGCTCCGTGCTCGCGCAGCATTTTCGCGATGCTGGTGAAGTTATTCGATACAGCGTAGGCTAGCGGCGTTTTTCCTGCATGATCCTTACCGTTGATTTCAGCGTTGTTTGCCAGCAGCGCTTCCACCACATCCTTGCGGCCTTTTGTAACTGCTTCGTGCAGTGGCGTCTGGTCGTAGTCATCTTTGGCATTGATGTCCGCGCCATGGGCAAGCAGCACTTTCACGACATCACTATGGCCTTCAAATGCCGCCATAGACAAAGGCGTCTCGTAGGAAACATCCTTGGCGTTGACATCGGCGCCGTGGGCTAAAAGCAGCTCCACGATTTCTTTGGAACCCTTCTCCGCTGCGTGATGCAGCGGTGTCTTCTTATCGATGGCCGCGGCATTTACATCGGCACCGTGGGCCACCAGCATTTGGGCCGCATCGACGGAGCCATTGGCCGCCGCCCCATGCAGCGGCGTCATGCTGGACATGTTCTTAACGTTCACATCCGCCTTGGCGGCTAAAAGCATTTCCATGATCGGAATATTGTTTGACCATGCCACGGTTTCCATCGGTGTTCCACCCATTCCGTCTTTGGCATTGACATTAGCTTTATGGGCGATAAGCGATTTCGTTATATCCTTAAAGCCTTTATCCACCGCGTAGTACAGGGGAGTCTTGCCGTTTAGGTCTCTGGCGTTGACATCGGCACCATTGGAGAGCAGCGCTTCCGCCACAGCCCGGTGGCCGGACAAAACCGCAAGATGCAGGGGGTAATAACCGCCGTCATCACGGGCGTTCACAGAGTTCGGATTCGCCTTTAGCAGAGCTTTAACTTTTTCCAGGTTGCCGATTCGGGCGGCGGCGTGAATCTCCACATTCCCGGCTGATGTTGCCCCGCGCCCGCGGAGAAGTTCGGCGACTTCTTCATGATTAGCAGATGCAGCATAAGCCAGCGGCGTCAGGCCGCTTTTGTCTTTGGCGTTGATATCGGCTTTATTGTCCAAAAGCAGGATGACCATGTCCTTGTCGCCCCTGTTGGCGGCGTGATGCAAAGGGGTCAACCCGTTTCCATCGACCGCGGCTATATCCGCTTTGTTGGCAAGAAGCAGCGCGACCACTTCCGTCTTACCCGACAGGACTGCCAGATGCAGAGGGGTAAATTCGAACATGTTTTTGACGTTGACATCGGCCTTGTTGTTAAGCAACACTTCCACCACATCCTTGAAACCTTTGCTGGCCGCGTCACTAAGCGGCGTCCCGCCATCAAAAGATCTGGCATTGACATCCGCCTTATAGGCCAAAAGTACTTCCGTAATTTCCTTGCGTCCTTCGAGGGCCGCCAGGTGTAAAGCCGTCGTATCACCCCAGGCTTTGACAGTCGCCAAACCGGGATCGGCCATCAGCAAGGCCTTCACCTTTGCCACATCATTTTTCCGTATCGCCTCATCAAAATTGCCGCAGAAGGCATTGCTGCTCCAGGTAAGTAACAGGAAAAAAACCGGAACAACAATCAGCGCCGCGCGCAGAGCGCAGGTTGCAAGCCCCGCATTGCGAAACAACTTTTTGCCTTCAAAGATATTTGATTTTGCCTTCATGGGATTCTCCTTTGGACGTTGATAAAATATTGCTTATCAAAGAGCATAAGAAAAACCGTCTTGAGTGTCAATAAAATCTTTCGGGAAATCTTTCGGCGGGAAATAATGAATATTTAAAGAAAATCCGGGGACTATACTTGATTTATCCTTCCCCGGATTTGCGGGGAAAGATCAACCTGTAATAAACACAATTCGCACTCTATTTTTTGTAGAAAGATTAAGTTAACAGTTTCTGCCCTTTTTAGTTATATCTTTTAACCAAAATCAATTACATTTTATAGCAAATCCATCAGGTTTACCGTTTTTAAAATTACCCGTAAACTTTCTGCCATTGTTGCCGCAAGTGTAAGTTCCTTTGCCTTGCATTGCATCATTAATATAATCCCCTTCGTATTTATTGCCCTTTGCAAAGGTGTAGATACCTTTACCCGTACGTTTGTCATTAACAAAATCCCCTTCGTATTTATCGCGATTTGCAAAGGTGTAAGTTCCTTTGCCGTGCATTTTATTATTAACAAAGTCCCCTATATATTTATTGCCCTTTGCACTGGTAAAAGTTCCTTTGCCGTGCATTGCATCATTAACAAAATCCCCTTTGTATTTATCGCCATTTGCAAAGGTGAGAGTACCGTTGCCTTGTTTTTTACCTGCCTCGATTTGTCCTTCATAACGCGCAGTTTCTTTACCGTTTACATACAAAATCTCAGTGCCGGAACCGGAAGCGTAACCATTCTCACACTTGCCAGACCATGAAACTGTCTCGTCAGGTGATTGTTTCCATATTTTGCAGTTTGCCTTATTGGTATCAACCCATTCTCCTGCATTGACTCCAAAGGGAACCAGTATTAGGCATGCAATAATCACTGAGCATAAAGATTTCATACATTCTCCTATCCATAGATATTTCTTTATTGATAACGTTTAAAGAATTATATCATTTTAGATAATACAAATGTCAAGGCAATATAGTATTCGGGAACCCGGTAACACCATACTGGTTTTTATCCCTCCCCGGATTATCAGCGCAAAAAACTATTATGGTGAACCCGGATTTGTCCCGATTTGTCTAGGTTATTCAAGTTATTAGATTACACTGACCGGATGATCCAGTTTTTCTATTTCTGGATCATCCGGTCAAGCAGATAATGATCAATACTAAATTTTTACTTCTTTATTACCCATCCTACTATCCTACTGTCCCGCACGCACGGGCCAAACATAGAGGCTAGCGGTCTTAAGTTCAAAGAACATGTTACCTTCGGTCATTAAGACTGTCCATGCCTCTGGTGGAGCGGCGACAACTGTAGTAGACGACCAATACCAACTGGCCTGCACGTTGCTGAATCCCTGAGTATTTAACCATGTACCTGGGTTGGTTTGGCCGTAGTTGATCAGTGTCCGCAGTTCTTCTCTATTGGGCACCCTCCAGTCATTATATCCTAAATAACTATTGGTATTGAGGCAAGCCGCATAATTCAAAGCACCTTGCCATGTTACAGTTGTACCTGGTGTACAGCCGGCAGGGCCGGGGGCATCGGCATTTTGTGTCCACATCAAACCGTTTAAATTATCTGTTATAGTTCCATCGTTATTGTTCGTAAATCTCGGGCTGGGCCAGGCCACACCTTCCTGCAAAGCACCATCCTGCCCGGTACCGGTGCAGGCAACAACAGTGCCGGAAGCGTTATAGCATGACATCTGGCCGGTTTGAGGCAAATTAACTGTCCCTGCTGGTCCCATGCGTACCGGCCACACAGGAAAGGTAAAGCCTGTAGCTGCTTGGGTCAAATCGCCTTCGATCATATCGACACACCGTGCGTCACCTACAATCGTGCCAGACGTAGAGGACCAATATTCATTGATCTGCACATTGCTGAAGCCAACGTTATTTAACCAGTCGGCTGTGTCGACTTGACCGGCATTAACAAGGCTGTTTAGTTCATTAACATTTGGCAAACGCCAATCAGTATACCCTAAATAACTATTAGTATTGAGACACGCCACATAAGTCAAAGAACCTTGCCAGGTTTCAAATGGTTGAGCACCACCCGGACTACAGCCGGCAGGCCCTGGCGTATTGGCATTTTGTGTCCACATCAAACCTGTTAATTTATCTGTTATAGTTCCATCACCATTGTTCGTAAATCGCGAACTAGGCCAGGCTACACCTTCCTGCAAAGCACCATCCTGCCCGGTGCCGGTACAGGCAATAGTATTGCCTGAAGCATCATAGCATGACGTCTGACCGGTTTCAGCTAGACTAACAAGCGGATCAGCTATTGCTACAGTTACCGTATATGTTGTAGATGAACTATCCGCTGCAGTCACCGTATAAACCACGGGGCTGGTAAAGTTATTGGCCGTTGTTCCACTTATCTGAGCTGTCGAACCAACTGCGACGCTGGAACCGGTTGTAGTAAATGTCGCAACCAGAACCGTCACATTTGTGTCAAAGGGCATAGTTACCGCTATAGTTTTTCCCGTCTCATTGATCGTCCCGACAACACCGGCCAGAGAAAATGCTGTAATTGCTTTTTCCGATGATAATGCCACTGATACAGTTACAGTATACGTTACCGATGAATTGTCCGCCGCAGTCACCGTATAAACCACAGGACTGGTATAGTCATTGGCCGTTGTTCCGCTTACCTGAACCGTCGAACCAACTGTGACGCTGGAACCGGTTGTAGTGAATGTCGCTATAAGATTCGTCACATCTGTGCCATAGGGCATCTTTACCGCTATACTTTTCCCCGTCTCATTAATCGTCCCGACAACACCGGCCAGAGAAAATGCCGTAATTGCTTTTGCCGATGATGATGCCACTGCTACGGTTACCGTATATGTTGTAGACGAACTGTCAGCCGCTGTAACTGTATATATTACCGGGCTGGTAAAGTTATTCGTCGTTGTTCCGCTTACCTGAGATGTCGAACCAACTGCGACGCTGGAACCGGTTGTAGTGAATGTCGCCACCAGAGCCGTCATATCTGTGCCATAGGGCATCGTTAGCGCTATCGTTTTTCCCGTTTCATTAATCGTCCCGACAACACCGGCTATAGAAAATGCCGTAATTGCTTTTGCCGATGATGGCGTTGCAGAAGTACTGTCCTTGCTGCTACAGCTAACCAAGAGTAACATTGCCGCCAAGACTACAAATAGTTTTTTTATTGCCATCTCCCCTCCCTTTTCAAATAAAATAAATAACCCATACATCCGTTAAAGACATATGGGTGTTATGATCGATTTATTAATGTAAATTTTTTTGTATAGCTTAGTGTGTGCGCCATTAATTATTAATACAATTCCATTTCAGATTTTCAATGCGCGTATCTATACTTCTTGAATTATTTTAAATTACATATATGTATTATAAATAATTGTCAATCCCCTGGAAGAGAGATTTTACAGAATAAATTTAAAGGATCGCTGTTTGTAACCTATCATAAAATTACAGAAATGAAAATAAGGATTTCAGTCAGCTATCCTTTGAAGAGAGGCATCTATAAAAAGGAAATTACCGTTTGTTCTCTTTACAACAATCGTTAACATAAATTATTGAATACTAATTACTTTTATAGTATAAATCATTCATGCCTTACTAAATTGAATAGATTTACAGGAGACCATCATTGAATAAAAAAAATATTATCATCTCCATTTTTGCTGTTCTCATAGCAGGTTTATTTATTGTAGTTGGCACCCATTATTTTACCAAATCTCGTACGTCTCTGAAAAATCAGCAAGCCGAAGCCGTATCCCTGAAAGAAAACTTTGACAGCGCTGTAACCAATTACAGAAAGATTATCGTACTGCTCGAGGCAGAAGAATCTCTCGATGCTCAAAAAAAGGCGGACGTTATTTTCATCGCAAAACATATAAACGATGAAAACCGGAAAATACTTTCAACCCTGGAAGATCAATTGTCCTCCGATATTGAACAATCGGCAAACGGAGGCTTTCTCACCGCGCCCTCTAAAGTCGAAAATTTTCTCAATGAATTAGAAAAATCTTCCCAGTTGCACGACGTTGATAAGCTTGTTTTTCTGGAAACTGTGGATTCCCTGCAAGGCGAGATAAATGAAACACCCGGCAATCAGAAAATAAAGAAAAACCTGTCGACGAGGCTGGAAGAAGATTTAAACGCCCTGAACGAAATCAGAAACATTTACGACAAGGAAATGTCAAAAATACTTGCGCATTTCGAAACGCGCGGCATGGCGCCGACAAGAGAAAAATGGGACAGCTATGTGGCATTTCTGAAAACAAAATTCAACAGAGATGCCGTTTTAAAAGAATACCAGGAAATCCTGCCTAAAAAAGAATATGCTTCAACGAAAATATCCAAAAACCAGTTCAGCGGTTATGAACTTCCGCCGAAAACACTGGTGCTTACCTTTGACGACGGACCACATCCAAAATATACGGAACAAGTTCTGGCCATTCTCAAACAAAACGGCATCAAGGCCGTCTTTTTCGAAATCGGAGAGAAGCTGGGCACATTCAAGGAAGACAATAAAATACAGCAGACAAGGCTTGCAGCCATCAGCAGAAAGGTGATTGATTCGGGCTGCACGGTTGCAAACCATAGTTATACGCATTCATTCTTCCCCAAGCTCAGTGAAGGTGAAATCCACGACGAAATCGAGAAAACAAATAAAGTAATCGATCTGGTAACCGGCAGTAATACTACCTTGTTCCGTCCCCCTTACGGAGCTCAGGATAAAAAACTTTTTGACGAACTGGAAAAGTTTAATATGAAATCCGTGATCTGGAATATCGACTCCCGCGACTGGGCTGATCCTATTCCCTCTTCCGTTGCCGAACGTGTTTTACGCACCGTGGCCCAGCAGAAAAGAGGCATCATACTTTTTCATGACATTCATAAAAGCTCTCTCGATGCGCTGCCTTCTATTATAGATTCTCTGAAGAAAGACGGTTATACGTTTGCCAGCTGGAACGGCAGCGAATTCGTCACCGATAAATTCAGGTCTTCCGGCGAAGCGCAACAGGCGGCTGTTGAGCCTGTGTCCCTTTATCGGGAAAGCTGGGCTGTTATAATCGGAATAGACAAATATGAGAAATGGCCAAAACTGCAATATGCCGTAAACGACGCGCAGGCCGTAAAGGATGTCCTGATAAAGAAATACCGTTTCAAGCCGGAGAATATTTACCTGCTGCTCAATGAAGACGCGACAAAGGAACACATCCTTTCCGTTCTCGGCGACACGCTGGGCAATTCAGATAAGATCAAGAAAGACGACAGGGTCTTTGTATTTTTTGCCGGGCACGGGGCGACCAGACTATTGCCCAGCGGCCGTTATCTCGGCTATATAGTGCCGGTTAACGCCGATCTTCAGAATTACGAAGGACAGGCAATATCTATGACCAATTTCCAGGATATCTCCGAAACGATACCGGCAAAACATGTATTATTTGTAATGGATTCCTGTTACAGCGGACTCGGACTGACAAGGGGAGGCGGTTTTCAGGCTGCAACCGAAAATTATTTAAAAGAAGTGTCGCGCCGTTTCTCCCGGCAGATGCTGACCGCCGGAGGAATGGATGAACAGGTGGCGGACAACGGTCCGAACGGCCATTCCGTTTTTACATGGACACTGCTTCAGGGGCTGGAAGGCAAGGCGGATCTTAACGGAGACGGTTATATCACTGCTTCCGAACTCGCCGCTTATCTGGCGCCGAGTGTTTCGTCCATATCAAAACAAACTCCTTCTTTCGGGAATCTGCCCGGCAGCGAAGGCGGTGAATTCATTTTCGACCCGCAGCAGAATAACGAATTCCTGAGCGAGCTGTCGACACAGCTCGATGAAGAAGCAATCCAGCTGAATTCCCAGTTGGACAAAGTCCACAAACAAATTGCCGAGAAGAAAATGCGCAACGATAAATTGCGCAAGGATCTGGCTTCCGCTCAAACGCTCGCGGGCAAAATGGATAACAAGCAGATCATTAAAGATCAGCCATCGAATATTCAACTGCAGATCAATAAACACATGGAAAAAGGCAACGCCCTGTTCCGTGAGAAGAAATACAAAGAATCTCTGGATGAATTTATGGCTGTGAACAAGCTGAATGCGTCAAGCGCTCTGGTTACGAATAATATCGGGTATGTGTATTACAAAATGGGACAGTATGAAAAATCCCTGCCCTGGTTTGAAAAAACCTTTGCCCTTGATCCGCGCCGTTCTGTTGCTTATGCGAATCTTGCTGAAGCCTATTTCAAGCTGAATCGCAAAAGCGACGCCAAGAGAGCCTTAGCCAAATATCTTGAACTTGCTCCTAATTCCCGTTATGCGTCAGAAATTGCTGCCAAGATGAAAACGGACTAAAAATGAAATCTGAATAATTTTTAGACCACTTAATTGGCATGCAGTTGTGTATTCACAGGTTTAAACTTCATGGATTACCATAATCTTTTTCGCCGTCTTCTTCACTGAAGGCCTGTTCCGCCCCGCGCACCTCAAAGTTGACAAAATCTATAACCTTGCCCTGCATATCCGTGAGCTGCAAATTATATTTCCCTGCGTGTGGCGACCACTCCGCTGTCCTGCCTGTTGACTCGATTTCCGTTTGATTCAGACGCCATCTTAATTTCTTGTCACCAGTGCGCGAGATAAAGAAGACCTTCTGCAAATCAATGGGAATGTCAGGGTCTAGTGCGATGATCGTACCCGACGGAGGATAAACAATTTTTTCATTATATTGTTTGATGATTTGATTTGCAAAGGATGGTTGTGTCCCCTCGATGAACCACTCTTTTCTGTTTTCTCCAGTGGATGATACGATTTCTTTTTGAATAACATTCGGTGGAACGTCAATTTTACGATTGTCCCCGTGTCTGTGAAGGTAATTCATAATTTCATACCACACGGGAGCCGCTCCGCTTACTCCGCTAACGTTCCACATGGATGAACCGGAATAGTTTCCAACCCACACTCCCACCGTATATCTGGACGTGAAGCCGACGCACCAGTTATCGCGCATATCCTTGCTGGTGCCGGTTTTTACGGCGCTCCAGAACTTTGTCGCCAGGGAATTTTCCAATCCGAACGTGCTGCTGCGGGCTTCTCTATCCGCCAGAATATCGGAGATGATAAAGACTGCCGCGGGGGAATACACTGTCCGGAATTTGTTTACTGCGCGTTCGTCAAATGATAAAAATATGTCGCTGTATTTCCCGCCGTTTGCCAGCGTGCGATAGGCATTTGTGAGTTCCCACAAGCTGACATCGGCGGAACCAAGCGCCAGCGACGGTCCGTAATAATCACCGGCTTCATTGATGTCTTTGATGCCCATCTTCCTCAACCTGTTCAGAAATAATTCCGTGCCGACCAAATTAAGCGTCAGGACAGCCGGCACATTCAGTGATGAAGCCAGGGCGACTCGCGCGCTCACCGGTCCGTGGTATTCCGAATCGTAATCATGCGGCTGGTAAAGACCGCCCGCCACGGAAATATCGAGAGGCGCGTCATCAAGGACGGACGCGGCGGTTAGGATCTTCTGGTCAATAGCCAGACCGTATAAAAAAGGTTTCAGCGTAGAACCGGCCTGTCTTTTCGCTTGAACGCCATCAACATACTTAGCCGCGGAATTATCCGTGCTGTATGTCGCGTAGGCAAGAACCTGACCGGTTTTATTTTCCAAAACAAGCACGGCTCCGTCACATACATTTTGATCATTCAGAGCGAGAAGCTGCGATGCCAAACTATCCAGCGCAAGCCGCTGCAGGCCGGAATCCAGCGTGCAGGTCACAGTCGATCCTTTCGGCTTGTCCTTTAATAAACGTTCGGCGACATGCGACGCCAGTTTTATGCGCGGCGTAATGTTATTGGTTCCCAGAAATATCTTTTTTATGCGGGACTGCATCTCCTCGGCGCTGACCCGCCAGTCAAGCGAGACGGCTATTTGCGAGGATCTCTGCAAAACGGCGTCGTAGGAGGCATTCGGCGATCTGATTAATGCCGCCATGATTACCGCATCGGTCTGGTCGAGTCCGTGCGGCTGTTTGTCAAAAAGCGCCATCGATGCCGCCGCGACCCCCTGTAGCTCGCCGTAAAAAGTGACAAAGTTGAAATAGGCCTCCAGGATTTCTTTTTTTGTCCATGTTTTCTCCATTTCCCGCGCCGCCATTATCTGTTGCCATTTCTGCTGTAACGATCTTCTGTTCTTTTTTGGCTGAAGTTCAGGATCAAGAAAAGACGCCAGCTGCATGGTAATTGTGCTTGCTCCTCTTACATTTTGTCCCAGCATTGATTTCAAAAGCGAGGCGCTGATGGCCATAAAATCAACGCCGTTGTGAGTATAAAAACTTTTATCTTCGGCATGAATGACAGCCTGCACTAACGCAGGTGAAATATCGGATAGTCCCGTCCAGTCCAATCGGCGGCGGTTTTTATCTATCCTCATTTCCTGCAGCACGGCTCCGTTCCGGTCCAGAAGAACTGAATCGGATTTTACGTAATTTTGACGCACTTCTTTGTAGACCGGAAGCGCGTAAACCATTGCCGGGAAAAGAAGAGTCAAAGTTATAATAGCCAGAATCTTTTTCATAAAGCCGAGAGTCGTTTTAATTTTACGGTTGAACCTCCAATATCTTGTTGGGAATTTCACCGAACATTTCCGGGAAATACATTGCTTCAACCCTGGTAGTCGGCAGATGGAAAGTGCCGCCCTGATTCAGCCTGATGGTGTATTCGACTGTCCAACTGCCTTTCGGCACATATTCGAAATACGCCCGGAAAGCTTCAAAGGACCGTTCTTCAAATGCCGGCCATACCCATCCCTTTCTTTTTTCATTCGCGGTCAATATTTGCGAATCACGAGCCAGGTTCTTTCCCAGGATTGTCGCGCCAGTTGGAACAGGATCACTAACAACGACCCATGTCTGGTCCGTCTGCGCTTCCAGATCAAGATGCACCCGGATGACATCGCCCGCGGACCAGATTTTCGGATCCTTGCGTTCCACAGGGATGACCGTTCTTTTAATTTTATAACCGCTGGACAAAGCCGTTTTCAGCGGGATGGCTGCCAGGGACTGAATGGTCAGCCACGGCTTGCCCGTTCCACTATGTGATACGTCTAGAGTGCCTCTTTTTATCGGCCACGGATAAAGGTGCGAGGTCCCTTTCGGAGTTGCTGTCCAATCCGTTCTTCTGACTGTGGCGCCCATTTTTGCATTGGTGAATCCCGAAACAGGAACGGCTTCGAACTTTGCAGAAAATTTTTCCATGGCCAGAACTCCCCAGGCATTGGCCAGTGTCAAATCCCATGCACCTTTAATCTGGCGCGACAGGGCTCCCTGAACAATCCGGGGCATGTCCTCCCTCCATTTTTCCTCATCCAGCATGGTCAATATCAGACGCACGGCATTGACATCGTTGGAAACCATGAGCCACCATAGGACATCTGTCTTCTCAGTGGCAAACCCCATCTTTGTTCCCTGGAAATTGAGGCGGGAGCGGAGTATTTGTTCGGCTTCAACGATGCGTTTATCAGAATTTTCAATACCGTCCACGGACTTGAGTATATTCAGCCAGTCGATAACGGCGGAGGTCGGCCAGAGATTCGGCTCAATAGAGATTGAAGACACCATTGAAGAATCAGCCTCTTTATATCTTGCCAGCGCCTCAATCGCCGTCAGTTTTCTGATATTTAAATCGGCGGTGGGAAGTGGCGAATACTCGTAATATTTCCCGGAAACGAAATTCTTCAACGCGTTTTGCATTCTCTGTTTTGAGGATTCCGGAATTTCCCAACCCGCTTCATCAGCTATAGCCAGAACGTATGATGTCAAAGTCGGGCTGCCCCATAAACATAAAGGAAAGTATTTCACAAAACCACTGGAATCAAGATATGATGGAAGCTCCCCCATCGTCGCTTTCCACATTTCTTTGTCGCGTAGGGCAATCGCCACGGATACCTGTTGTTCCATACACGTGTAAGGATATTGTTTCATGTAGTCGGTCACGCTCTGGAGACCATCTGATATCTTGGGTTTCAGGATTACATTGACGCCCCCGCGTCCGGGAATGCCGTCATGAGGCCGCTCGACATCCATTTTAATATCTTTGGCCACCTGCATGATGGTTGCCTGATAGGTTTTGACTGGCGTGACCGGAATTACTTTCTGCGCCACTTTGATGCGGTCGCTTTGATCGCCGCCCGTTTCCTTTATTTCCACTTCCCACTGGATTTTTTCCACTCCCGCGGGCACGGTCACGTCCCAGCCCACTGCCTTTGATTCGTTGGGATCCAGAGAAACACTGAGCGGCTGCATGTTTTCTTCCGCGAGGCCGGGCGCTTTCCCTTTAACCTCGGCGTCGATTTTATGGCTGGTTGTATTGCGCAGCGTAAATTCAGCCCGATATTTATCGCCTTCTCTGACCAGGGGGGGCAGACCGGCAAAAATCATCAAATCCTGTGTTGAGCGAATGGATGTGGAACCAGTTCCGAACTGGCCGGTTCCACCCATAGCCACGGCAACTATGCGGAAACCGGTAATGGAATCATTGAGTGGTATTTCGACTGCAGCCTCACCTTGAGCATCGAGCGGCACTTTTCCCTTCCAGAGCAGCAACGTGTCGAAAAGCTCTCTTGTTCCCTGTTTACCCGTGCCGCCACCACCACCGGGAGGCAGGGCCTTCAATCCGAAATGACGCTTGCCTATTACCTCCATCTGCGCTGTTGCGGTGCTAACTTCATAATTGCGCCGTCCCATCATCGCTTTTAAAATATCCCAGCTGGTATTAGGCATTAGTTCGAGCAGGCCTTCGTCTACTGCGGCAATGGCGACTTCGGTTCCCGGAGGCGGAAGCTTGCCCGCCGCGGTTGTCACTTTGATTTTGACTTGCGCCTTCTGACGGATTTTGTAAACCTGTTGCGCCGCTGTGACGTTGACTTTCAATTCATGCGCAAGCCAGCCGACATTGATTTCGGCGATTCCCAATTTATAGGCGGGTTTGCCCATGTCAATCGTATAGGAAGGCTTGATTCCGGGCACTCGGCCGCGCACAACCAGTACGGAAACATAAACATTGGGGGCATAGGATGATTTTACCGGCACCTCGATTGTCGGATTTTTACCGGATATGTAACTGACCCATGATTCAATCACACCTTCGCGCTCGACGGTGACCAAAGCAGTGGCACTGCGAAATGGCATTCTGACCTGAAAAACGGCCTTTTCGCCGGGAGAATAATTCTTTTTCTCCGGCAGGAGATCGATGCGGTCATTATCGCTGATACTAAACCACCAGTCGCTCTTATCGGCCACCCAGACATCCCTGTTGGCGTACGTCTTGTTGCCTTCCTGATCCACGGATTCCGCCTGAATGATAATATTGCCGGATATCGGCGATTTTCCTTCACATATTAAAAGACCATGGGAATCTGTTTTTCCTGTGCAGAACTGAGCGATTTGCTTTGTCTGCTCGACATTTTCGTAAGCATAGAATCCTCCCACCAACCGCTTGCGATGGGAATAATTTTTTCTTTCCAGCAGATCAATCTTCACCGGCGCACCGGCAACTGGTCTGCCTCCAAGATCCACAACTGCTGCATAGAATTTCAATTTATCTTTTGCCGATGCCCATGAATCAGGCTTTATTCCGACGATATAGTTTGAAGACCATAACGGAATCTTTGCGGAAACAGTCTGGATTTCACCGTTGGGATCCATGAATTCCATTTCCGTCAAAATTTCCTTAGCGGTGCTGACCTTCGGGAGACCGGTAAGCGTTGTGTTTGCCACTCCGAATTTATCCAGAGTCACATCTAGAGTTGGTAGGCTGGATTCCGTTTTCTCTTTGACTCGACCCTCCGGTGAACCGGAATCTTCCTGATTTTCGGATTCATCGTCCTCCATCTCCGTTCCGCGTCTCTTTAAACCTTCCTCCACCTGACCATTGCCAAAAACGTAATTTTCAAAGGCTGCAAATTCGCCGATTGACCGGGGACGAATCAGATTGCGCAGTCTCACGGAAATATTTCCGGCGCCGCCTCCGGCCAGGTAATGAATTCCCAATTTTAAATCAACCTTGCTTACGTTCACCTGCGGTTCCTTCGGAGGCTGTATTGTGCCTTTCATCAGGGGGACGCGGAATTCTTCAACGCGGAATTCCCCGGAATCGACGGATTCCGATTGTCTTCTGTGCCTTCTTACTGTCGCCCTTCTTTTAACTTCTTTTTTCTCGGCCTTGTCTGAATCATCCTTGCTAATAAGAGTTACTTCGTAGTTTCCGAGTTTGGCATCTTTGGGAATCGTCCATTTCGTTTCGGCAGTGCCATTGGCCGACCACTGCAGAGGGAATTCATAATTTTCATCACTGCCTAAATGCGTGATTTGAACATAATTCGGCAGATTTTCTTGGGAAGGAATGATGAATCCCGACATGTTTCTCTTGCGGAAAACATGCTTCATGCTGATGGTTTCGCCAGCCCTCAGGAGGGTGCGGTCGAAAATGGTGTGGACGCTGTAATTATTGCGGTCATATCTGTCAAACGGTACCTGGAAACGCCATGGCTCTATGCCGTTGTCCCATCCGGAATGAACAAAGGTCAAATCATTCTTTGTCTGCGCCGTAACAAAAAGTCCACTACCCATAACGCCGAGTGGTCCGCTTTCACCGTATCCATCGTAGCGATTATAGCGACGCTCATCATTACAATAGGGAAGTTCCGATTCCGATGGAAGCGCCGTATTCACGCGGGCAATGCCGGATGCGTCGGTAGTGCCCCGCCAGAGCACCGTTTCCTCACAGTTGCGGATAGTCACGACCGCGTCCTTGACCGGTTTACCTTCATCAAGAGTAGTTACCCAGACAAGCGACGATTCGCTTCCCCATTTGAAGTGCGCCGAAAGATTAGTAACCAAAACGGCGGTGGGAACATACATCGAGTCTCCCGAGGGCAGCAGCTTCTTTCCCAGGATGGCGCTTTCCAGTTCCACAACATACAAGCCCGGTTTTGTCATCGGAATTCCGACAACTTCGAATGCTTTCCCGCCGTGCGGCTTTGGCAGGGCAAATTTCTTTAAATTCACATGATCCTCAAAAATGGATTCATCCCTTGTGGCCACTGCCACTTTTCTCAGCCATTTCTGTATACTTTCGGCTCTGTCGGCTTGCGTGTTTAAAATTTTGCCGACAACTTTTCCTGTAAAATCCTCTTCCTCATCTATTCTTTTCGATGTTGTGTTAAGCCGGGACTCTACATTGCGCAGCGTGACCGGCAACCCCGCGTTGGCTTTTTGTTCCAGTATGCCGAACCGTGAAGAAAACTTGGCCAAGGGAGGATATTCATCCGTCCTGACGGACAGCGGAAATTTGTCAGCGTTTACCAGCGGTCTTCCTGCGGTGTCTTTCATATCCGCGGGAAGTGAAACGACATAATTTTTCTTTTCCGGAAATGGACCCTTGAAAATAATGTAGTTGACCCCTTCATCGTCCGATGTCAGATGAGACTTCCAGATGCGCCAGTTTACTTTGCCGCCTTTTTTGGAAATGATTAATCCCGATGCGACGGCTTCCTTGCTCTGGGAATGCTTTACCGGTTTGTCATCCGCGCTTTTCAGAACAATTTTTTTAGCCAGCGCCTTAGAAATCGGCGAAGTAAAGAAAACTCTCATATCGCTTAACGGGATACAGCCAGCTTCTCTTCCTTCCCGGTCGCAGCTGAAATCCGCAGAAAACGGCAACCTCGTCTTGAAATGCAGAATCTGATCCTGTTCATTGGTTATACCGCTTTTTGCCCTGACGTCTTTTCCCCAGATCAGGCTGACATCTGTTTCCGAGGGAAAGCGCTGAACGGCTTGAATGAGAACTATCGATTCCACCTGTTTTTCCTTTACCCAGAAGGCATATCTTCCCTGGCTCTTTAAAATCTCTTGTCTTGTTTTGCCTTCAATAATTTTGATGCCGATGTTGTTTTCAATCCCTTCCACGGAAAAGAAAACATGCTGACGGATGGAATCAATATCAGGAACGCAGTCCAAAAGCAGGATGAATATCTGCTCTTCATCAATACCTTCGCCTTCAAAAGGAATTGATCCTCTCCGGATGGCAGGCCCCCCGGTATTGAAGGAAAATATTTTTTGACCGCCGATTTCCTTTCCGGCCAGCGTTTTGACTTCGTTTTTCAAGCGAAACTCACACTTGATGCCGGCGGGAATATCCTTGTCGAAATCAACAATCCAGTTTTTGCCGTCGGCCCAGCGGCTGGCGCTCTTTTCCGAACAGTTGATTTCAAAAGGATCCGAGAGACTGCGCGGGTCACCGAAAGGAACCATCTGATCGGAGAACCGTACGCTGACCTGACGCACATCCTTGACAACCCCCTGGGGACTAAACATTTCGATTTGCGCTCCCTCTTGGGCAAAAACAGCAGACGCCATAAATAAAATAAGGCACAACACCAACAGTTTGCTTCTCATGAGCATGGTCCCCTTTCGTTAAACATTATTAATATTGATTTGCCGGAAATAAAAAGACGTGTGAATTTTACTTGGTTCCAGTAATGGAGTCAATTCATTTTTAAAAAAGTTTTACTGTCTGACAGAAAGAATAAATCATATAAAGTTAAAGATTATCAAGCATAGGGTTGAATGATTTTCAACATTAAAACAACTGACGTCCTTTATATGTTGATAGAATATTGCTTTTGAAATAGCGTAAAAAAAACCGCCTTGAGTGTCCATGAAATCTTTCGGGAAATCTTTCGGGGAAATGATGTTTTTTACGGATTGCAGGATTGAATTTTTATCACGTCTGACGGCTAGACATGAACGAGACGTGCAGGAAGTTATCGATAAGAATTTAATCCCGAACTCTCGGAATTATTTCTTGCGCCTGTTCATCTTCAATTATTTGCTTACCGTCAGAATTGAAGATTACCGGTAGTCAACAACTCAGTTAGTTCGTAAATCGGAATTTTATTTCTTTCTTCCAAATAATAACTTGAAATAGCATGATTATCATGCTATAATTTAAACATGATTCAGTCATTTAAAAATACTGGCTGCGAAGACATATTTAATGGTTTAAGAACAAAAGAGGCACGCAAAACATGTCCTGAACGTATTTGGTCAATTGTTGTTCGAAAACTTGATCAACTTGATTCTGTTATAAAACTGGATGATCTTCGAAGACCACCTGGCAATCATCTGGAAATGCTGTCTGGAACCCGTAAAGGGCAATATAGCATCCGCATTAATGATCAGTATAGGATTTGTTTTTTTTGGACAGATTCCGGACCAAATGAAGTGGAAATATTAGACTATCATTAGTAACTTTTAAGGAGAAAATAAATGGTTCGCATACCCACGCATCGTAAACCGACACATCCCGGTGAAATGCTTTTAGAAGAGTTCTTGAATCCGATGGGGATTACACAACGGCAACTCGCTAATGCTATTCATGTTTCCTATCAGAGAATAAATGAAATTGTCAACAAACATAGAGGAATAACGCCCAGCACAGCACTCAGGTTATCGAAATTTTTTGATGTATCACCTGATTTTTGGCTAAATATGCAACTTAGATGGGATTTACATCTGGCTCAAGATGCTGAATTACAAGACCTAAAAGAAATTCCATCTTATAAACATTTATCACATCAGATTTAATTTATTGTTAGTGAAAACAAACCGAGATTGTCAATCCTTCGGAAGAGAGATTTTACAGAAAAGATTTAAAGGATTGCTGGTTGTAATCATAAAATCAGAAATTGTGAAACTGGGACATATAGCAGGAAGTTATCGATAAAAATTTAATCTCGAACCTTAAATCTTTGCCCTTGTTTCACTACCTTTCATGATATCGCCGTAATGAATAACGCCAAGAAGACGGTCTCTCTGATCTACAACGGGAAGCATCTCGTAATGGTATTTGGCAAAGAGTTCAGCCAGGTCATCCTCAACATCATCGTCTTCCGCAGATATTACGGGTGAAGCCATTATAGCTTCAAGTGTGCTGTCATCGCCTGCCAGCAGCAGTTCGCGAAGATCTACGACCCCCAGCAGGGTTTTGTCCCCCTTGTTCACCACATATATGTAAGACAGGTTGTGCGGGTCCAGATTGGATTTTCTAACGATGCTGATTACTTCACCCACTTGCATTTCCCCGGATAGAGCAATGAATTCGTCCGTCATAATACTTTTCGAGGTCACTTCCCTTCGGGAAAGAATGTCCTGAACCCGTTCATATTGTTCCTTGTCCAGCAACTGCATAAACGCCATGACCTGATCGTGCGGCAGAACGGAAAAAAGACCGGCCAGTTGCGGGATGCTCATTTCCGAAAAGATATTGCGAGCTCTTTCATTCCGTAGATTGGCAATGATTTGGCGTTGTGCCCGCGGTTCCGCTTCGGCCAGTGTCTCGGCTGCTTTTTCAGAATCCAGAGCGGAAAAGAGAGCCTGCTGTTCCTCCCCGGGCAGTTCTTCAAGAATGTCGGCCAGATCCTCGCTTGGGAGTTCCATCATATCTTTACGCGTTACGGATAAAGCCACTTTGTCGGTTGAAATCGCGTCCTCGACGGAAAGGGGCTGAACATATTTCCACGGTATGAAATCGTCCTTGATCATGTTGAGGCCCCCCAGGCCCCAACGGCGCAGAAAACCGTTGAAAGAAATATCCACATGAACAATTATCAGTTTGTTTTTTGCTTCCAGCAGGTGGATGTCGTTGACGACCTCCACTCTCCGGTCGTCGATGTCCACAACAGTTCGGCCCATCAGATGTTTATCAAGCAGAATCCATCCGGGCTGGTCGACAAATTGAGGATACGTTTCCCCGTTTTCGGGCGGCGCAACGAAAATGGCGTCGTCTTCTATCTTGATAACTTTTTCCCAGGCAATGAAAACGGTCGGCTTGCCCCAGCCGTATTCGAGATAAAGGCCAACGGCTTCCGGATACTGGTCTTTGACGGTAAAGACTATGTCGTTGAGTTTTCCGATCCTGTTTTTGATTTTTCCTGCACAAACGGGGCGCTTGATCAATTCGGAAAAGTAAAGGAAACGATATTTCGCTCCCCTGCCGTTACCATTTGCCGGTTTTTCTCTCTTGTTGTTTTCCATGATTAAAGACCGCCTTTCCTTTGATTGTGACAAGTGGTGCATTAGGAATCCAAACGACAAGTCCTGCTGTCACCATCATTATAAGATATATGGATATATGAAAAGTCCGGACGATAAAAACAACGTCTTATTACATCATTTATATAAAGGCCGTGTTTTTATTGTAAATGGTTGTTATTGAGCTTTCTTCCGATGTAACGCGCGTTCGGAAGAGTGCTTTTAAGGCGGGTTAAAAAATTTCCGGAGCACATTTATTAAAGGAAGAAAGCCGCAATAGATGCGTTATGTCCCCGCTAGTACCACCAGGAGGTTCCATATATATATCTTTTCTCCTTTAATTATTTTTGATTTGTTGTTTTTGCGATTAAACACAAAAGAAAATATGAGTCAAGCATATTTATTAATAGGCTGATTTTCTTTACCTACCCGTATAATCTCGTTATGGCAACGCCATAATAAGATCTTCCATGTCACAACATAGCGCTTTCGAGAGCTTAACCAGCAGATCAACACTGGGAGTTCGCTTGTTGTTTTCAATTTGGGAGATGGCGGGGATTGACACTCCGCAGGCCTTTGCCAGCTTTGCCAAAGTGAGCTTTCTATATTCACGCCATATCTTAAGACGGCTTTTGCCGGAAGATAGGCGCTTAACGAAATCATCAGGGAAAGTCTCTTCACCGGCAGCAATGGAGGAAGATATATTGCGCGCATCACGAATGTCTTCCATCTCTTCTATGCGGCTGATAATTTTTTCCCATTCATCAAATGGGATTATTGCATATTCCGGCGTTCCATTATGTTTAATTATCTGGATGTTCATTTGTAAATGTCTCCTCTTGATCCGATTTTAAGGACATAGATTATAAGTTTATTTTTTACGATTTCACAGATTACCCTCCAACCCCCTATACGCAGTCGCCAGAATGGCGATCCTTGCAATGGTTTCCAGTCCCCCTCATATTTTGCGGGGCCTACGGCTATGGATTCAATCTCGGCGTCAATCCTTTTGGCAATATCTCTGGGCATTTTCACTTTGATTTTTAGGGCCTGCTTGCTGTATCTGATCACGAACATGAGCAATATTAACTAATAGTTAAATAATAGTCAAGCTTTTTTTAACGTGGATGCGCGTCTCGTCGTTTGTGAAATAAAGATACCTGTCCGCCGACACGGTGCAGGCCGCGCTGTCGCCGTGCGAAAAGGGAAGCGACGGGGAGAATTGAATCCATGAGTCCGTCGCCTCGGTATACACCCATTAATAGGGGACCGCTGTCCCCTATTCTCCTTGGTTGTAACCTATCATAAAATTACAGAAATGAAAATAATGATTTCAGGAAGTTATCGATAGCATGGTGGTCAATGATGCGGATAAGCACGTGGTTAGTTAATTTTCGTGACTCTTAAACGGCAAACTGAACAAATTAAAACTTGAGTACTTTTGTTTCCCAAAGATGTGATCATCAAGTTTTTTGATAATTTCGCCGGGTGTATCGAAGAATTCCACGCCCGCCTCATACCATTTATCGTCTAAAATTATTTTGGTCCATTTTACTTTTCCGAAGGCGGTTATCTTTTGAAGCAAATTATTTAATGTGAAATCTATCCTTAGGAGTGTATCCACAGGCAAAGGAATATTGCCCCTGATTTTAGCACCGGACACGGAGATATCCTCGCTGTAATTATAGAATATTTTTTCTTTAGAAAGATTATTTTCTCTGGAGATGACAGTTGCCGTGATCTCGCTGAATTCCTTTAGTCTTGGCGCTCTTCTTTTTTCGTTCATAACGATACATTCCCTTTTTTCTACTTCAGGATCATCGTTTTTCGTGCCTTATGGCAAACCTTACTAATACGTGGTTGCACTATAATTATTTAGATATGAATGTCAAGGAAATATTGGTTATAAAATTCGGGGTGCGTTGTATATGTTTATCGGATGTGAAGAAGTGATTACTCCATTTCATGTAAGCCGATAGCCTTTCTCCCTGAATAATTTCAGGCAGGCATCTGCGACAGCATTGTCATAAAAAATTCCCTTATTTTTCTCTATCTCTTCAAGGGCGGCTTCAATGCCCAGAGCCGGCCGGTAAGGACGATGGGAAGCCATGGCCTCCACAACATCGGCCACAGCCATAATGCGGGCTTCCATAAGAATGTCATCTCCTTTTAAATTTCTTGGATAACCGGAACCGTTTATTCGCTCGTGGTGCTGGTAAACTATCTGTGCCAGCGGCCAGGGAGATTCCACATTCTTCAGCATTTCGTATCCAATCCGAGGGTGTTCTTTAATAAGAGAAAACTCCAGAACTGTCAGCTTGGTAGGTTTGGATAATATCTCCGCGGGGATGGATAATTTTCCTATGTCATGGATGGAACCTGCCATACGGATTCCTTCTATTTTATCTGATGGAAGTCCCATCTCCGTGGCTATGGAGCGGGCCAGATCGGCAACCCGTAACTGATGACCGGCCGTATAGGGATCTCTGGATTCTACGGCAGACACCAAGACCCCAATAGTAGTGCCAACTGCTTTCTTGAGACTGTCAAGGGTCTGTTGAAGTTTCGCATCGGCCCGCTTGCGCTCGGTGATATCATAGAGTGAGCACAGAATACTTTCGGAATAATCACGCTGTAGAAATTTGACGGTCAAAATGAAATTACGAACAATGCCATCTTTGCAGGTTACGTTCAGTTCAACGGGGAGTAAGTGTTCTGCACGACCCCGCAACTCTTCAAAATTTTCCCCCAGTTTATCTATAATCACTTGTCGATACTGCGGGTCCGGGTAGGCTCGGATTCGCAAGTCTGCCAAGGTAGGTATCTCATCCCGATTATAGCCAATTTGTTCTACAAATGCATTGTTCAAATAGCTGATTCTGTCTTGCTCTTCAATCAGAATAAGCGGAACAGGCGATGCTTCGAGAATTGCCTTGGAATTAGCCTCTTCTTTATGCAGCTCAGCCTGAATCGATCTCAAAAAAAACATCCTCGCGGAGAAAACTGTAATCAGAGTGAAGAGCAATAATAGTGACAGGGTTAAAACAACTTCTTTTCTCCAGGCAGATAAATATTCATCCCTGCCTAAAGAAACGGCAATATAGAGAGGATAACCGGTAATTTTTTTATAGCTAACTGTTCGTTCTATGCCATCTCGCGCAAATACTGTAGTGAAAGTAACGAAGTCGGGATTAGCTCGAATCTTATCAAGTGTTAAGATTGAAATCATTTTGGAACCGACCAGCCCTCTTAAACCTGCTGTTTTCGGATATTGGTCGATCAATCCTAACTCCTTGTCACGCAATTCTATAATACCTTGCTCGCCAACATTAATTTTGGAAAACAACTCGTCAAAGTAGTCCACAATTCTAAGCGATCCAAAAGCCGAACCGGCAAAGGAACCGTCGGAATTGTTGATGCGTTTAGATATAAGAATTGACCAGGCCTTGGTGATGCGCCCCATTACCGGTTTAGATATGACAAGGCCTGGTTCAGGATTTGCTTGAATGCGTTTAAAGTATTCGCGGTCGGTAATATTTATCGGCTTGGCAGGGGGCAGTTTTGTGCCATATCGGACGTATCCATCTTTATCCGCCACCCACATTTCCTCAAAAATTGGGATTATCGACTTCTCTCGTATGATGTATGGATTCAGCAACTTCTCATCGATACCGCCACCGGCGAGTTCACGTTCAACCTCATTCTTTACGGAAAATAGAGAGACATCCATCTTTTCAAGGAAGCCGGAGATGGTGAGTTCCAAGGAGTGTGCAAGGTTCTGTGTTGTGAGAGATGCTTGACGTTCGTACTGCTGCCGGCTTTTGAAGATCGACGCGCCAACCAGCAGGTAGATAAACAGGTTGACCAAAACAACGCCTACTGTCAAACGAAAAGCTGAAGAATTTACTTTCAACATAAGCTTTCTCGCTTTCAAAGACTCTTTATTATGAGACATTGCCTGCGTTATATTTTTTTCATTAATAACGCAGAAAGGCTTATTATGTCAATAAAATATTAGACACAAAATGTGGGTGTGGATTGTGTTTGTTACGGATTTGAAATCTTGCACGTTTGTTAAGATTAGATTTTTGTGGACTACAGGAAATTGTTCACAAGTCTAATAGACCCGAAACCGTTAACTCTGCCGTCGCACCTTTCATCCGTTAATCAACAAATATTTATTACGAAAAATGTTACACGGACTATGCTGGTGTCCACCTATCAATCCGCAGTATCGGGCAGTCGTTAGATTTGAGGATTACCGGGTTGAAAAATGCAGTATTGATTACTCTTTGAAAGAGAGTGTTGCCGATCCCCTTTAACCCATTTTTTTATAAAGGCGCTTCCTGCATTATCTTTACATATCGATTGAACTCTTCTTCAGTCAGGTATATGTCCACGTAGACCCAATCGCCGGGCGGCATCTTCAGAGCCTCTTTCGGTTTGAGTGAATTGTAGTAGTTCCGCACCGCCTTGAAAGAATTAAGCAGTGTGCAATTACGCATGGCAATTCGCGAAAGAAGCTGCTGCTGCGTTTTCGCGGCAAGCTTTGGGATTGCATCGATGTCAGAGGGTTCGATTTTGCACTCTGTGGTCAGAAACTGTTTGTCTGCCGCTGATAGTTTTGCAGGCGGCGCCTCGGGCATCTTTCCTCCGTTGGCCCCCGCCCCAACCAGCACTTCCATGACGCCTTGATTGGCGTTTGCCTGGGCGTAATAGAATGCTGTTTTCCCCTTATTGTCCGTTGCATTTATATCGGCGCCCTTTGCAAGCAGCAGCCGCGCGTTCTCCGGCGGGCATTTTAAACAGGCCGCATTGAATAAAGGGGTTCTGCCGTTTTGGTCCCGGTGATTCACATCCGCCTTTCTCTCCAGAAGCAGTTTTACCATCTCGCTTTTGGTTGTGGAGGCGGCACACTGCAATGCAGAGACGCCATCATTGTTTTGCTGGTCTACCGATGCGCCGTGATCAAGCAACAGCGATACAACCTCGGTATGGCCCCAGGCCGCCGCTATCGTCATGGGTGTGTGACCGAGGACGATATCATCCTTGTAGTTGATGTCCGCGCCTTTTTCCAGCAGCGCCCTCACCTTCTCCACGTCGCCCCGCTGTGCTGCCATAAACATATCTTCGTTTACATCGGCAAAACAAACGACACCGGACACTGCAAGAATCAGCAATGCCGCAAGAACATAGAGCGCTATCTTCCTCATGGAAACCATCCTTTTTTGATAATAATTTGCTTCTATGGGGTGAGAATACAGGAATTTTGAATTCCATGTCAAGATAATCTTGCTTAAGTTTATGGTGTTTATGACGAAGATTTTATAAATATTAATGTTGACGATTTGAGGACTTCAGAAAGTTTTTCACAGGTTTGATCGACAGTAAACCCTCAACTTTGCCGTTGCACCTTATAATTGTTAATCAATAAATATTTATTACGCAAAATGTTACATGGACTATGCTGCTGTCCACCTACCAACAAATAGATTCATGAAACCATCAAACCTGAAGATTGCTAATTGAAAGAGAGGAACAGTGTCTTGCCCGAATAATCAGCATTGCCAAAATTAAGTCATGTTTTATACGCGGCAGGTTGGATTTTAAACTTGCTTACAATATTTATCAACTATTTCCTTTAGAATAGATCCATGTCTGCCTTCATCCAGAGCGGCTTCTTCAATGGCTTGGGCTGCATGCGCCAGTCCTAAGCTACGAATCGTCTGGGCAAATTCTTGCAGTTTTTTTACAGAATCTTTTTCTAACGATGCGACTATCTTTAAAACTTCAAAAAAATCAGATTTGATATGCCCATTAAGTACCGCGTACAAGCCCGCATGGCGCGCTTCATCTGCCGCTATGGCCGTAAGGCGATCGGCAACATCATCGTAGCCCTGCTCCCGCGCCAAAATGGCCATTCCATTATACATGGTTACGGCTTGACTTTCCAAGGCTGCGATTTGGTCGATTTGTTTTTCTACATCAGTTCCTTTGGTAACGCTTACTAAGCTCATGTTGTTAACTCCTTTTTGTACTGTATTACTTATCATCGTGTGTCATCAAGCGTCAAGCAAAACGCCTCAACTTTAGGGGAAATCGGGGGAAATCGAGGACAGCGTCCACTATTCTATTCCTGTCCCCTATTGCCAATGTCAAAACGCAAAAAGTATATATAAATTGAAAAATAATTCTACCCTCTCTGTATATATATTACCCATCTGAATACCCATAAGTGGATATATTTTATCCGCCATCATTTAAGAAATTTAAATACCGACTAAACAACCGGCTAAACAATACTTGTTAATATTAATCATTTGCGATACATTATCTTGAGTGGCATATTTCCTGCTTTTCATATTATCAAAATATTCTTGCAGGAGAAAAGAAAGAAATACAATCAGCGCCCCCTCGACCCCAAGCATAACGAGGAATCATGGGCAAAAAGCAAATCATATTATTTTTTATTTATTTCTAAGGAGGAGCAATTAGTATAAATAAAGGACGCGGTTCAAATCAAATTTTGTTGTATTTTCTTATGCTGATGCTTCTGATGGTCATTGGTTGCAGTACTCCCGAGATTACCGGTACGGTAAGCGGTACCGGGTCGTCAGGTGTAGTAATCACATTGAGCGGCGACAAAAGCACATCCACCACAACAGATTCCAGCGGAAATTATAGTTTTGCCGGCCTGGGGAACGGGAGTTACACCGTGACACCCTCGCTGGCAGGTTATACGTTCAACCCGACAAGCACTACAGTATCCATCGTCAATAACAATAATCAGGTTGCCAACTTTACGGCAACAGCGAGCGTTAGTTCCTCTGTATCAAAATTTGCCTATACGGCAAATAGTGTTGCCAATAATATTTCGGTTTATACCATCAATCAGACCACCGGCGCATTGACCTACGTAACGTCAGTGGCAGCCGGGTCAAATCCTGTTTCCGTTACGGTTGACCCCTCGGGAAAATTCGCCTATGCGGCAAATTCGGCTGACAGAACTATCTCGGTTTATACCATCAATCAGACAACCGGGGCATTAACCGCAGGAACGCCTGTGGCTACAGGGTCATATCCTGTTTGGGTTACAGTTGACCCGTTAGGGAGCTTTGTCTATGCGGCAAATGAGTATTCAAACACTATTTCAGTCTATACCATTGATCAAAGCAGCGGGGCATTAACCTATGTAACGGCTGTGGCTGCCGGGTCGGAACCTGTTTCCATCACGATTGACCATTTAGGCAGATTTGCTTATGTGGCAAATTCGGCTGACTATAATATCTGGGCCTATACAATCGATCAGACCACAGGAGTGTTGACATATATAATGTCAATTGCAGCAGGAAACAATCCTGGTTCCATAACGGTTGACCCGTCAGGAAACTTTGTCTATGCGGCAAATTATGGTGACAACACTATCTCGGTCTATACCATCAATCAGACCACCGGGGCATTAACCGCCGGAACGCCTGTGGCTGCCGGGTTGGAACCTAAATCGGTCACAGTTGACCCGTTAGGGAACTTTGTCTATGCAGCAAATTGGGGTGATGGAACTATCTGGGTCTATACGATCAATCAGACCACCGGGGCTTTGACTGCCGGAACACCTGTGGCTGCCGGGTCGGAGCCTGTCTCGGTCACGGTTGACCACTCAGGAAATTTCGCCTATGCGGCAAATTATGGTGACGGCACGATCTGGGTTTATACCATCGATCAGACCACTGGGGCATTGACCCACGTATCGACGGGTTCGACGCCAGGGGTATATCCTCAATGCGTTACGACGACAACAGGGGCAATTTAGCGCGTACAGCGAAACAGGGGTTGTTGAAATACCCCATATTTGGGGGCTGTTCAAAAATGTTCAGATGCGAGGCGCGCAAAAAACCGAATCGCGAGGCGTATATAGATATACGTTGAGCGGTGCGGTTTGCAGCGCAACACAGCAGATGAGCGTTTTTCAACAGCCCCGCTGAATCATCGAATAAATCAGAGGCAGATTAACATGGCTCTTCACATGATCCGCCAGCTTGTCGTATTGTTCTTCTTTGAATTTGAAATAATCAAATGACGGCTGCTTCGCTTTTTCCGATAAATAAGGTGTAATCAGAAAATCGATAAACTCGGCATTATCCAGAATGCCATGAATATAGGTGCCGAAACATTTTTCGGTAAAGCAGCCGTCCGAAGAGCCGTCCTCCATTTGATTCATTGGTTTTATTTCAGATAAAATCTCTGTGCGGCCGTTGTGTATTTCGTAACCTGCGCAAGTTGAATTTCCGCCGGCAAAAATGAAGTTGACCTGTCTCGTGATTTTATCGCCTTCGAGCGTAGTGCTAAGCGGCAACAGATTGAGGCCCGGCAATTGACGCAGGTCACTCTCGATGCCGTTCGGATCGAGTAGTTCACGGCCCAGCATCTGGTAACCGCCGCAGATACCGAGTATGGTTTTTCCTTTTTTGTGTGCTTGAATGACGGCTTGTGCAATGCCGTCGCGACGCAGGATTTGAAGGTCGTGCAACGTGTTTTTTGTGCCGGGCAGAATGACAATGTCCGCATCAGCTATTTCAGTTGGCTGATTGGTATAATACAGATGCACACGCGAATCACGTTCGAGCGCATTAAAGTCTGTGAAGTTCGCCATGTGTTGCAACAACACAACGGCTATGTTAATTTTACCGCGCATAGCGGCGCAGTTTTTTGTGTGCAGCATCACCGAGTCCTCTTCTTCAATATGGATGTCGTGATAATAAGGCACTACCCCCACCACCGGAATGCCGCACAAATCTTCGAGCATTTTGACGCCTGATGTAAAAAGACGAATGTCTCCGCGAAACTTATTGATCAATATGCCTTTGACAAGTTTACGCTCGCTTTCGGTCAGCAACATCATTGTTCCGTAAACCGATGCAAAAACGCCGCCGCGATCAATATCGGCTACCAGAATCACCGAAGCCTTCGCATGCGCCGCCATAGGCATATTCACCAAATCGAGTTCACGCAGATTGATTTCGGAAATGCTGCCCGCACCCTCCATCACAATCGGATTATAACGCGCATTCAATCGATCGAAAGCCGCAAAAACCTCTATCCGCAGCTTGGCTTTGTTATCGGACGTAAAATAATCGATGGCATGTTGATTCCCGATTGGTTTGCCTTTGAGAATCACCTGACACATTGTATCGGTGGCAGGTTTCAATAAAAGCGGATTCATGTCGACATGGCAAGGCGCTCCGGCAGCTTCGGCCTGCATAGCTTGTGCGCGTCCTATTTCAAGTCCGTCAGAAGTGGCGTAGGAATTCAACGCCATATTTTGTGCTTTAAACGGGGCGGGCAAATACCCGTCTTGCTTGAATATCCGGCAAAAAGCTGCTGTAATTACACTTTTGCCTACGTCTGAGCCTGTTCCGGCAAACATGATGGGTTTTAACTTCATGATGATCTGTTTATTTTTACTGCTTACCTTTCTAAAGCTTTAAACTTTGACGAGGACACCAACTTTGAACAAGCTGACCCCTTCACTGCCCGCCCCCACCTTCGCGAGGGTAAACTCCGGCGGGAATCCAGTTATTGTCTGTCATTGCGAAGCGTCTCTCAGACGCTGTGGCAATCTCTCTTTTCATTCTGTCATTGCCTAGTCTGATTGGGCAATCCTGTATTCTCCGTCCACTTAGTTTCATTATGTTAATTTTTTTGATTCCCTCTTCATTTATCGGACTGTTCGGGGAACAGTCCCTACATTATGTTGTAGGGCGCGTTTCCCAAACGCGCCGCTTTTCCTAAGTTAAATAGAACCGTCCCCTTTATTCCATAAGTTAAATAGAACCGTCACCTTTATTCCATTGAGTAACGAGCTTGTTGATGTCCTTGCTAACACGATCAAAATCACCCATACGGTCAGACATTTTTATTCCACCGAGTATGGCAAGAAGATCAGTTTCCAGGGTGGTCTGGTCTTCGTAATTGACGAGAAGGAGATCGAAAGATACTTTTTCATTTTGACTGTACACAAACACAGAAGCGACGTAACCTTTATCGCGCTTTTCCGATATAATGCACAGTGCTTTCAAAGTTCCCGTATTGACAGCCAATATTTTGCTGACACCACCTATCGGTATGCCAATGGCTTTAAGAATCTGATTTGTTAACACAGCCATATTCTTGCTTCGTGAATTGAAGAAGGAAACGTCAGCCGGAGTCGAACTGAAAATCGCCAACTGGTCTCTGAAGGATACAGCAGGATACGTTAGTTTGTTTTCTTTTACCATTTGCAGAATTTCCTTTGATGGAACTATTTGAGCGACCACCAGGCATTCTTTGCCTGAAAAGAAGCGAATGAAATTATCCTTACCACCCACCTTTGTGTATTTTGACATAGGCAATTTCATGGTTAAATTATCTATGGTAATATCATTCCATTCCTTTGGAGGTTCCTTCAATGCAATTATTGGAATCGGTTTTACTTTAAGGTACTGAATCAGAACACCACTTTTATACCAAACATAGTTAGCCATCAAAAAGGGAAAGAAATACCAGATTAATACAGCTATAGCTAATATTGAACCTGATGAAATGAAGATGATCTTCTTTGCTTTTGGACTTATTTTCATTTGGTTTAGTTAATCCTGTTCTGACGTAACAGTGTTTATATGGATTAGTGCTAATACTATAAATACCACAATATATTATACAACTTTTTAATGGAAATGGATTTTAACGATTACTGGTTGTAACCTACCATAAAATTACAGAAATGAAAAATAAGGATTACAGGAAGCTTTTGAATTCGGGAATTCGAGGGAATTCGGGGGACGGAATTCCCAAAGGCTTTGCGAAACGATTGCAAAAGTCTTAAACCGGACGCAAATATTATGTATTTTTAAGATCTTGCGACTCTTCTGGCAGGTAGTTTATCCCTGCTATTATCCTACCATAAAATCCATATTGTCTTCTTTAAGATAAGGGTATTAATTAATTATAAACTTCAAATGCCGTAACAAAGGAGGTCATTGCATGAAAATGTTACTTTCAGTCCAATTCCCGCCTGAGCCTTTTAACTCTCTTATCAGAAGCGGCAAGGCGGGTGAGATCATCAGTCGTATCCTCGAATCAATCAAGCCGGAGACGGCCTATTTCACGGATCAGGATGGGAAACGCGGCGGAATCTTTGTGGTTGATGTAAAAACACCGTCAGATGTGCCTTTCTTTGCAGAGCCCTTCTTTCTCAACTTCCAGGCCGCTTGTAAATTTCACATTCTGATGAGCCCTGAGGATTTACAAAAGGCCGGTCTGGATCAGCTGGGCAAGAAGTGGTCATAAGAGCCGCCTGTAAGCCTGTAAGAATAGATGGCAAAATGAGTTTGTATGCAATTGTTTAGTACAACACGTTAATTTTTTTAAAATTCATTTTTAATACGAAAACGAAAGGAGAATATTATGAAAAAAGTTTGGATGTTAATGATTGTTATCATGCTGTCGGCTGTTGTCACGGCAGCGCAGGCCGATGTCAGACCCGGTGGTTTACCTCCCTTAAATGAGAATGAAATGATTCCTAACTGTAACTGTAAAGTTGATGCCTCCGCCTGTCCCCAGCCGGCAATGGAGCCAGCGCCTGAACCTGCTCCGGTTATGGCTCCTCCGCCGCCGCCAGCTGCCAAGCCCGTCATTATGGAAAAAGGCAGACAAACACTTGATGTCGAGTTCGATTTTAATAAAGCAATCATTAAGCCGGGGTACGACAAAGATATCAATGATCTGGCTAAAGTGATGAAAGATTATCCCGATCTTAAAGTTGTCATCGAAGGACATACGGATAATATAGGTACGGCTGAGTACAATAAAAAACTTTCTCAGGAGCGCGCTGATGCCGTAAAGAAATACCTGGTCGAAAAAGGTATTGATGCAAATCGTATAAAGGCGCAGGGTTTCGGCGATGAAAGGCCTATTGCTTCCAATGACACCGAAGAAGGGCGGCAGAAGAATCGTCGCGTGGAAGCAGCTGTTGATTATATAATCGAGAAGTAATTTTTAGCTTCTAATAACTTAACAACAATAAAGAACCCCGCAGCTTACTGCGGGGGACTTTATTTTACGCGCATATCCATTCACGGAGTTTCATCGAATCGGGATCGCTATGCCTTCTTTTCGCTTTAGTGTTATATTCCTTTTAGCGTACGCATTTATGGCGACTGTTGCCTTTTGTGATGATTCCCGTGAGTCTGATTCTCAAGTATGGAAGGTCGGTCAGAATCGATGGACGGTTCAAGAGGAGTATAATTATGGCAAGTGGATAGAAAAGAATGTTACGGATGATTTTTTTATTCGCCATGAAATTCGCGTGGACTGCGCGAAAGTGCCCTATGCGCTCCGATGGATTTACGCGCGCATCCGCCATCTGCCGGCGGCTGCGACGACAGGCGGCAACCGGTTGATAGGACACTGGTCAAAAGACTGGGCGGGTATCCCGACTAACACGGCATGGGATAAAGACCGGCGTTTCCGGGCGGCGTTAACGGCCATGCTGGCATCAACATCGACGAGAACGCTTCCCTCCGATACCTATCCCATACGCATCGCCGCTGACGCTGTAACAGCTGGAACCGTTTTCCTGGTGGCCCAGGAGCATGCGGGCATCGTATGCCAAATTGTCATGGATGGCAGCACGGCCCATCCGGTCCAGACGCTTGAAGCCGGATCGCCTGAAAGAATTCAGAAACTACATCTCAGAAATCTCATATTGCCGAATCCCTGCGGTGACGGCATTTCAGGTTTGCTGAAATTCAGGTGGCCGATAAAAACAGGCCGCCAGTGGCATTATCTCCCCGTGAAGGAGCATCCATTCTATTCCGAGGAACAGTATTCATCAGCATTCACTCACGGATACAGCGACTATCTTGAGGCAATAGCCAGGCGGATTGACCCGAAAGTGTATGATCCCAATGAAAAGGCGGAAAAAGTAATAAAGACGATCATTAACCGGCTGAATGAAAGAATACCTGTTGTTCTTGACGGCTACAAGAAATGTCATGAAGTTCGATGTCCGGAAGAGTCACGTTTTTGGGAAATTTACAGTACTCCGGACCGGGATGAATTTATCGGTGTTATGGTGGAGCATCTCGAGAAAATCATCAAGGAGAACCATTTGGACAGGGATGCCATTATCGATAAAATGGCGAAGACTCACCTGCAAATTTCACCTGACCGGTCCATTACATTGCAATACGTATTTCAGAATTTCCAATGGCTGTCTTCAGACCCCGAAGCCTCGATCGAGGCCCGCTGGGGCATGGACAAATGCGGCATCATAGCGATCCATCTGAAAAGCGCACGGAAATCCATTGCTTTTATTCAAACGAAATACGGCAATACTGATCCTCCTTATGCCGAACGCGAAATCCTGATGCAACAGGCCATCGTTGACAAAATGACAACGGAGGGCTGGAAAAACAACTGCGCGATAGATTCCCGTTAAAATGGACTGTAATACATGGAAATAGACGGGAGCGCCTGTTCGCGGAGGTCTAGAGAACCGGATTTTATGAAATATTTTTTTCGCTTGCTTATAATATTTTTTGCAGCGTACGCATTCATGGCGGCGTTTGCCTTTTGCGATGATTCCCATGAGTCTGATTCTCAAGTATGGAGGGTCGGTCAGAATCGATGGACGGCTCAGGAAGAAGATAATTACAGCAAGTGGATAGAAAGCAATATTACGGAAGATTTTTTTATTCGCCTTGACATGCGCATAGACTGCGCGGATGTGCCCTATGCTCTTAGATGGATTTATGCGCGCATCCGCCATCTGCCGGCGGCTGCCACGACAAGTAACAACCGGTTTATAGGGCACTGGTCAACGGATTGGAAACAAATACCTACCGATGAGAACTGGGAAAAGGATCGCCGGTTTCGAGCTGCGTTGTTGTATATGATTTACAATACATCGACCAGAACTCTGCCCATGGATACCTATCCCGTAAGAATCACAGCGGATTCGGTGAAGGCTGGAACAACGTATCTTATCACTGGAAACCATGCGGGCATCGTATGCCAAATTGTCATGAATGGAAGTACAGCCCATCCGGTCCAGACCCTTGAAGCCAATCTGCCTACAAGGATCCAACGGATGGGCATCAGGAATTTTTCATTCCCCGCACCGGGCCATGATCGCTTTTCCGGTTTTGTAAAATTCCGATGGCCGATAAAGACGGGCGGCGGCTGGCGCTATCTTCCCGTGAAGGAGCATCCCTTTTATTCCGAAGAACAGTATTCGCCGGCTTTCACTAAAGGATATGCAGATTATTCCGAAGCGGTGGAAAAACGGATCAACCCGGAAGTTTATGAGCCTAATGAAAAAGCGGAAAAAATAATAGATACCCTCACCCGCCGGTTAAAGGAAAGAATACCTGTTGTTCTTACCGGCAATAAAAAATGCCATGAAATTCAATGTCCGGCAGGGTCGCGCTTTTGGGAAATCTACAATACACGCGACCGGGATGAATTTATCGGCGTTATGGCGGACCATCTCGAAAAAATCATCGGGGCGAACCATTTGGACCGGGATGAATTTATCGATAAAATGGCGAAGATTCGACTGCAAATTTCTCCCGACCGGTTTGTTACTTTGCTGTATGTCTTTGAAAATGTCAAATGGCTGTCTTCAGACCCCGAAGCCTCGATCGAGGCCCGCTGGGGACTGGATAAATGCGGCATCATAGCGATCCATCTGACGAGTGCGCGGGAATCCATCGCTTTTGTTCAAAAGAAATACGGCAAGACTGATCCTCATTTTTCCGAAAGTGAAATCCGGATGCAACAGGCAATCGTGAACAAAATGACCGAGGAAAGTCAGAAAAGCAACTGCGCGACAGGTTCCCATTAATATTCCATACTGAAAAATATATTTCCATAAGACATCAAGGCCGGTTTTTTCTATGAGATTGATTTCTCCATTTTATTTTAGCTCATAGCCTTTTTCACGAAATAATTTCAGGCAGGCATCTACGACATTATTGTCATAAAGAATGCCCTTATTCTTTGTAATTTCTTCAAGAGCCGCATCAATTCCCAATGCCGCACGATAGGGACGATGAGAAGCCATGGATTCCACAACATCTGCCACGGCCATAATCCGAGCCTCCATGATAATTTCATCTCCTTTCAGATTTCTGGGATAACCGGTACCATTCATCCGTTCATGATGCTGATAAACAATTTGTGCCAACGGCCAGGGAGATTCCACATCCTTCAGCATCTCATATCCACTCTGTGAGTGTTCTTTAATCAGGGAAAATTCGATGTTTGTCAGCTTTGTGGGCTTGGATAATATCTCCGAGGGTATGGATAATTTCCCTATGTCATGGATGGAGCCTGCCATGTGTATTCCTTCAATGATGTCATAAGGAAATTCCATCTCAGTGGCGATGGCACGGGCGAGATCGGCAACTCTCTTCTGGTGACCTGCCGTATAAGGATCTCTGGACTCCAGAGCAGATATCAAAACCTGAATGGTCGTACCAACTGCCCTCCAGAGACTTTCGAGGGTCTTTTGAAGTTCCATCTCTGCCTGCTTGCGCTCGGTGACGCTCATTAAAATCCCGTCAAAAACCAGCCGATCCTCGTGGCGCGTCGGTGTGGATAGCCCATGTATCCAGATCATCGTACCCGGCTGTATGAAGATTCGACCTTCAAACTTCCAGGATGTTTCTGTCTCCACAGCTACTTTAATGGATGTCAGAAATCTGTCCCTGTCTTCTTCATGGATATGAGAAACAAGTAATGGGAACATCGTATCTAAGTTTGCCATATCCAGGTTTGGCACTATTTTCGAATATTCGGACAAGCGTTCGCTGACGTAGCTTAATCCGTATTCGCCACTGTCTTTTGCATAAAACTGAAAAATAATTCCGGGCAAGTTTTGGGTGATGCCGCGCAAGCGTTCCTCGTTCTCTCTCAGTATTCTTTCCGTCCGCTTGCTCTCGGTGATGTCACGGATAAGTCCTCTAAAGCCTATTGGTTTATCCGGTAAATATTTTTGTAATGATGCGGATGCTTCAATGCATCTTTTAGTCCCATCCTTCCTTATAATCTGCCAATCGAATCCCTTGACGGGTTCTCCCGTGTTGTAAATATTATTAAACATTTGAAAAAGTTTTTTTGAGGTTTCTTTGTTTGTAAACTGCTGATAATTCATACCCGCCAATTCCTCTTTGGAGTAGCCACAGAGTCGGCACATAGAATCGTTAAAAAATGTCAAGTTGCCGGCAAGATCAACCTCAAAATAGCCTTCCTGGATGTTTTCAAGAATAGTTCTATATTTTTCTTCACTCTGATGGAGCGCTTTTTCCATTTGCTTGTGTTTAGCGATATAATGAAGATTAACAATCCCACCTTCAATTTTTGTATTGTTTATTATGCTGCTCCCTGTAACCTCGAACATGCGCCAACTTCCATTTCTATGACGAAGACGCACTTCAGATTGCAAACCAGGGGCGTTTTTATCCCTGGCTAATGTAGTGGCCAGGTCCATTAAAAACGTCAAGTCAGCCGGATGAACAAGATCAAATAAGCCGGCTCCAATTATTTCCTCAAACTTGAATCCCAAAATTCTTTCAGTAACCCCATTTTCATAGGTAATAATTCCCTTTCTATTAACAAGAACAATAATATCTGAAGATTGCTCCGCAAGAGCCCGGAACTTCCGTTCCTCCTGGCGTAATTTCTCCTCCGTCTTCTTGCGTTCGGTAATATCCATAAAACTTCCCAGCGTAGCTCGCGCCTCTCTATATACGATGGGAGTGATCATCTCCAAGACCCACATTACCTCATCTTTTTTATTGACGAGCCTGTATTCATAAGGCTCAAAGCGTTCCGCCTTTAAGCGCTTTATCGCTTCTTCCCTGACCATTTTTCTATCATCGGGATAAACATTGCCCAGATAATACGTGCCGATAAGTTCGGTTTCCGAATAGCCTGTTAAATTCTGATACAAATGACTAACATAAACAAATTTACCCTGCCGGAGGATATATATTCCGACACCGGCAGTTGCTATAATGGCATCTGCCAGATGAGATAAATCACTCTGCTGAGAGTTGTTCTTTTCAGATTTGTTTACTGCTTCCAGTTTGACTGCCATTGTCATTCAACCTCCTCTAAACTTTATTTTGAATGTGATCAAATTACGTTTAGTCAATCTAACCAATATAATCATTCCGACACCGAATCTAAATATTTAAGTATTTGTTAATTCTGTTTTTTAGTATTTACCCAAAGATTATAGTAGTAAAAAGGAATGTCAATTCGATGATAAACATCTTCAGGGAATACTGCCGGATTTTAAGTTGACGGACCCGGATGCCATATGCATGCATCAACAGTGTTGCAAATCAACACTCCTTTCTATTTTCCTGAATTTGTGATTTTAGTATTTTAAGCAGAATTGCTGGATGAATCTGACGTTGCCCGGCAGTTCTGCTACCTTATCCCTTTGCGAAGACTTAGGCCAGTAACTTTGCGTCCCACCTTTTCAGATGGTTTGCCTTTCTCAAACTTGGTTTTGCACTATAGGTTAAATGTAATTAAAGTCAAGACATATTGCAAATACGAAATATATAGCGTTGATGTTTGTTATCAATCGTGAATTGTGTTCATTACGGTTGAAATGTTGTATGAATTAGGGAAATCAGAAAAACAACAGCAGAGGAAGCAATAAATAAAAATCCGATTTACTAAACGTCAGACTTTATGACGTTATCGATTTAGTTTCAGCAGAGCTAAGCTGTCGGACTTAAGGTTACGATGATCAACCGATTATGACCCTGTCCCTGCCCTCCTCTTTTGCCGTATAGAGAGCTTTGTCTGCAACCCGGATGAGTTCAATCGTATCTAATCCATGGTCAGGATAAGCAGCGATGCCAAATGATAAGGTAATTGAAGGCAGCAGTTGACCGCGAAAATGAATTTTCATATTTTTGATTTCTTTTCTGAGAGACTCGGAGTATTTGTATGTGTCCTCAACGGATGATTCGGGTAGAATAAGAATGAATTCTTCTCCTCCATAACGAAAGATAAAATCAGAACTACGCATCTTAAGTTTGAAAAAGTCGGCCAGGTTCATAAGGTATTCATCGCCTGTTTCATGACCGTACGTGTCATTGATCTGCTTGAAGTGATCAATATCAACCATGACAACTCCTATTCCGGTTTGTTGCCTTGCCGCACGCAGGATCTCATGCCCAATGATTTCGTCCATATAGCGCCTGTTGTACAATCTCGTAAGCGGGTCCCGTATGGACTGGCTTACGAGTTTTTCCGAGAGCTTAATATTCGCGATGGAAAGCGAAAGGTATTCCGCAAATATGACAGCGATTTCTTTCAGTTCAGCTATATCCCAATGTCTTTGGTCTTCCTGCGCGGATCGTTTAGTCCCCAAATGCAGTAAGCCGAATAATTCCCCTTTACCTATCAGCGGCAGACAGACATAAGCGTTGGATAACGATTGTTTAAGGTGCGGGCAGACGGGACTGGTTTTCATATCTTCAACGACATAAACATGACCCTGTCTTAAGCCCCAGCACGCATCGGGGGCAAAGATGTTGTTATCCACATCTTCCGGGAAATTCCCCCAACTCGCCACTGATTGCAGGACAGTTCTGGAATCGCTCAGCAGGAACAATGCGCCGTCCGTGCCGTGGAACAATTTTGTTGCATAACTAACGACAATGGCAGGCACTTCCTGGGCATTGGAACATGACTGGAGCAGTTCTCTCATTTCACTAAGCAGGCTGTTCTGCCGATTGCGCTCTTCGAGTTTATTATTTATGATGAAAAGCGCTTCTTGAGCATTTTTTATTTTTACTTCTGTCTGTTTGCGCTCGGTGATGTCGCGAATCGTAATCAGATGCGCCTCTTCACCCAGCCATTCGGTTTTAACCACGTACATATCGCCCACTCCAGGATCTTTTCCCGGACGAAAGATGTCAATCTCGGTTGATTCGCCATTTACCAGAGGCAGATCAAAGTCCGTTCCGATAAAACTTTCCACTTCACGATTAAAGAATCTTCCCGCCGCGGGATTCACAAATTTTATTTTCTTATTTTGATCGGTTACAATAACCGCATCCTCACTCCGGCTGACAATACTACGAAATCGTTCCTCGGATTCTTTCATAGCATTCTCCGCCTGCTTGCGCCTGGTGATGTCGCGTACGGTCGCCTGCAGAAACATATTACTATTGCTTTTTTCTACTCTTGAAAGAAGGACAACTGCGGGGAACTCCTCACCGTTTATCCGCTTATGTGTCCACTCGAAATAATTAAAACCTTCGCGCATGGCCTTTTCAATCATTTCTTTGGCCTTCAAATCCGAGGCACGCCCGTCCGGCTGGCGCTCGGGAGACAATTTCCAGGGCTCGCAGGACACAAATTCTTCCTCATTTTTCGCCTTAAACATTCTTATTGCGGCTGGATTTCCGGATGTGAACTTCCAGGACGGCGGTTCAAGTATCATGATTGCTTCACGGGATTTCTCAAAGAGATCGCGATACTTCATCTCGCTCTCCTTCAGCGCTTTGAACGCGGCCTCCCTTTGTGTCTCGGCCTGCCTGCGCTCGGTGTTGTCATGGAAAAATCCCAGAATATATTTTTTTCCTGATAATGTGATGGTTGTGGAATTAATATCAGCATAAATAACAGCGCCGTCTTTTCTCTTAACCGGCAAATCTCTGGATACGGTCATTTCCCCTTTTGCCAGCTTTTCAAACTGATCAATAATATAAGGAATATCTTTTTCGGGGTGAATATCCATGATCCCTAAATTTTTGATTTCCTCCATGCTGTAGCCAAGCATGCGGCAAATTGCAGGATTACCCCTGTAGAACTTCTTGCTTTCTATATCGGCTATTAATATCCCATCGGCTGCGCTATCAAAAATATTTAAAAAATTATTCTCATTGGCCCGCGATACTTCAAGTTCGAGGCGCTTGCGCTCGGTAATGTCTTCAATGATTCCCACACCCCCTGTAATGCCTCCGCCTCCCACGTTCATCGGCGTAAAAAGACACCTTACCGGAGTATTCTTTTTTGCGGTTACGGAAGAATAGATACCTTCATACGATCCCTGGCCCCCGCCCAGTGCCTGCCCGACAGCAAAGACCATATTTTTATCGGGCAGGTTGAGCATGTTCAGACCAATGAGTTTTTCCCGCGAAGACCCGATAATTTGAACGAAATTGTCATTGCAGGCGACAATAACGCCTTTTTCATCAAAGGATAAAAGACCCAGAGGCGAATACTCGAAAATCAAGCGATATTTTTCCTCGCTTTCCCGCAGCACTTTCTCGACCCGCCTGCAGTCGGATTCCGATTGTTCCAGCCCCGCAATTCTCTGCCTGAGAGAAACCAGTTCTTGAACCAGGGCATGCTTTGTCTTGGATTGATCTTTCATGGGATTGTCCCCCAGCGTGTCTTCCGGCGCGTCTGCCGGCGCGTCTGCCGGCGCATCTTGATAATCTGTGGGGTTGGGAAGTTAACCAATGACTACCATGACCAATTGAGGGTTTTTAATCATGTCATGTAAATTTATCTATTTGATAATATGCGCTCATTTTTATACTAAATCAATGAAATATTGAACAAATATGTAAGGTGTCTATACTTGTTATGGGGTGTTAATGGCGTTTCTTATGGATTGAAATGTTGCAGGAACCGGGGAGATTAAGAAAAACAATATTACATATTGTCAACTATTATCAATTCATCATTGCGGTAAGGATTACCGATCGAAATCATATGCAGGATTGATTTCTCCATCTTATGCAAGATGATAACCTTTCTCCCGAAATAATCGCAGGCAGGAATCTGCAACAACATTGTCATAAAGAATTCCCTTATTTTTCTCGATTTCTTCAAGAGCTTCCTCAATACCCAAGGCCGGCCGGTAGGGACGGTGGGAAGCCATGGCCTCCACAACATCAGCAACAGCCATAATGCGTGCTTCTATAAGAATGTTATCGCCTTTAAGATTTCTGGGATAGCCGGTGCCATTCATCCTTTCATGATGTTGGTAGACAATTTCTGCCAGCGGCCAGGGGGATTCCACATCCTTCAGCATCTCATATCCACACTTGGCGTGTTCTTTAATCAGAGAAAATTCGATATTTGTCAGCTTGGTAGGTTTGACCAATGTCTCCGCGGGTATGGATAGTTTTCCGATGTCATGGATGGAACCGGCCATGCGGATTCCTTCTATTTTCTCCTGAGGAAATCCCATCTCCATAGCAATATTGCCGGCCAAATCAGCAACCCGTAACTGGTGACCGGCCGTATAGGGATCTCTGGACTCTATGGCGGTCACCAGGACCTGAATCGTCGTGCCAACCGCTTTCCTGAGACTTTCGAGGGTCTGATGAAGTTGTTCCTCGGCATGCCTGCGAATAGTTATATCTTCTATCAGTCCTTCCATGCAGATGATTTTCCCCTGTTCATCCTTGACCGTTCGGGCATTGACGACGACCCAGAACTTGCTTCCGTCCTTTTTGTAAAATTCAACCTCAAAGCCATCGACAAAGCCTTTTGCGTCCCTGATTTCTATGAATCGTTTCCGGTCTTCGGGATGAACATAAAGCTGGGTTCCTATGTCTTTAATAGACGTAATTAATTCCTCAGGTGAGTCATATCCGGCCATATGGGCAAAAGCGGCATTGGCCGTGACAAACCTGCCCTCTATTGTGGACTGGTAAATGCCTTCAACGGCGTTTTCAAAGATGTTACGATATTTTAATTCGCTATTCTTAATTTTTTCTTCCGCCTTCCTGCGTTCTGTGATGTCCTGTGTCGTTCCCTGCAACTTTATAGGAAGACCATTGTCATCAAACTCCAGTTTGCCCAGGGCGTGCAGCCAGCGCTCAGCCTTGTTATTGAAGCGAACAATGCGATATTCCTTGTCTGCAGTCTGTTTACGGCCAATTACTTCATTAAATAAATAGTCAAACACCATTGCGCGGTCATCAGGGTGGATAAGTGCTGCCCATCCGTTAATGGAGTGATCATATGTTTCGTCAATCCCTAAAACGTCATCCATCACTTTTGAGGTTTTAAAAATTCCGGTGGGTATATCCAGAACGTAGCTGCCCAGGCCCGCAATTCTCTGCGATTCTTGAAGCATACCTTCGCTCTCTCGCAGTGCTTCATCCGCCTTTTTTCGCTCGGTGATGTCTATTGCTGTACCTTGGGCGCCAACCACCGCTCCATCTTTATAAATTCTTGAAAAGGAACATTCAAAAAACAACCTTTCTCCCGATTTTGCTATCATCGGTACTTGAAAATGTTTGATCTTTTCTCCTTTCATGCCTCTCTTTAAGTTTTCCAGAGCCCTTTGATGATCTTCTGCCGGGATAAAATCAAAGATATTCCTGCTGAGCGTTTCTGCGTTATCATAGCCGAGTATTTCTTTTGTTCTTTTGCTTACAAAAGTGATCTTGCCTTCCAGATCAATAGTGAAAATGATATCGGGGATATTTTCTATCAAACTTTTATACTTGTATTCCGATTCGCTTAATGCTTCAGCCGCCTTTTTACTTTCGGTAATGTCTCTCACGATGTGAACCACGCCTTGAATAGTGCGTGTTTCGTCCACTATGGGATCGGCGGTGACACTAAACCACATGTCTCCCCTCTGCAGGTCCATTTTTTCGCGAACAAGCGAGCCTTTCATTCGTGTAACGGGGCACTCTGGAATCGGCTCCATCGTGCCATGGATGATCTCCCAGCAGTACCGTCCGACAATTTCTTTCTGCTTCATTCCAAACATCTCGGCCATGGTACGGTTGCAGCGCAAAATCCGCTGATCGGTATCCAACAGACAGATCGCGTCGCTGGTCGCGTCAAAAGTAATTTGCCAGTCTAGTGAAGCTTTCCGAAGCGCTTCATCCGCCTTCATCTGCTCGTTTCTAACTTTTGCATCTTCTAATTCTCTGGCTATGGCCGGACAAAGACGGGACAGGTTACCCTTCGGAATATAATCCTGTGCGCCTAATCGCATACATTCTGCAGCCGTTTCTTCGCCAATGGTTCCAGTCACGGCAAGAAGAGGAATGTCTACATTTGCTTCTTTTAATAAGGCAATTGCTGAGGGTGCATTGAATTCAGGCAGGTTATAATCGCAAAGGATGATGTCCCATGGCTTATCGTGGATGGCTTTTTTCATGGCGGCGGCGGTTTCCACCCGTTCATACACGGGATTGTATCCGCCTTTTTTAAGTTCACGGATTATAAGGTGCGCATCGTCTTCCGAATCTTCAACTATTAATACCCGGAGTGATTTATCTTTCATGGGGTTACCCCCTGCGTGTTGAAATGATCTGTTAGATTAAAAACTAACCAATGACTGCCATAAGCCATAACCATTTGATGATTTTTAATAATGGAGATATGAATTTATCTGTTTGATAATATACACTAATTTTTATATTTGTCAATAAAATATTGAACATAAAATATTGAACACATGAAATATTGAACAAAAAGTAAGGTGTCTATATTTGTTATTGGGTGTTCATTTTGTTTCTTATGGATTGAAATGTTGCTTCAGGAATGGAAATTTAAAAAGCGTTAGAATCATTCCGGCATTGATGGCGATTTGTGGCTGTTTTGGGCATTTGCCATGAGTGGTTAATTGGATTGGGAAGGTTATGGAATGAGCGGGTTATTCAGCCCGGCACGAGTCCAGCACGAGTTTCTAATCCTCCCTTACAACTCTATTTGTGAGTGTTCCGATCTTTTCAATTTCTATACTGACAACGTCGCCTGACTTGAGAAAAAGCGCAGGCTGCCTGGTGAACCCGACACCTTCCGGCGTTCCTGTTAAAATAACTGTGCCCGGCAAAAGTGTCAAAGACCTGCTTAGGTTGCTGATGATCTGCCAAACATTAAAAATCATGTTTGATGTTCTTGATTCCTGAACCGTTTGGCCGTTAATGATGCAGCGGATGCCGAGATCGTTCGGGTTTTCAATTTCCTCCTTCGTTACAATCCATGGCCCCAGGGGGCAGAACGTATCAAAACTCTTGCCTCTGGCCCACTGCCCGTTCTGCAATTCAAGCTGCCAGTCCCTAGCGCTGACATCATTGGCGCAGGTATAACCCATAATGTAATCCATTGCCTTTTCCGGCATAACATTTTTTGCTTCTTTCCCGATAACAATGGCGAGCTCCGCTTCATAATCCACGTGATCCGGCCCTGCCGCGGGCAGAATGACAGACCCTTCATGCCCGATGATACTGGTTGTAGCTTTTAAGAACAACATGGGCTGTTGGGGATAGGCTATCGCTGTTTCGTCGCCGTGCTTTTTATAATTGATACCGAGGGCGAGAATGTTCACGGGAGGAATCGGCGCAAGCAGTTTCTTAATCTGAATTTCCTTTGAAGTAATTTTAAATGTTGAAAAAATATCGCCTTCAATTATTTTTGCCGAGTCGGGATGATCGGGACTATAAGCGCCATATAAAATTTTTTCCTCTTTTGAAACAAAGCGAATAATTTTCATTTCCGCACCTCTATTTTTATTAACTCATTTTTTTCTTATCATAACGTGATGCTGACAGGATAGCTCAAGGCAAATATATTCCCTTTTAAGTAAAACTCTATTAATAATAGTATTCAGCCGGTGTGCCGCTGCTTCCGAATTTGCCGCAGCACATATCGCCGATACTACAGCCAGACAATCCGCACCTGCTTTTACAACCTTCGCGGCATTTAGACCTGCTACGGCATGGGGGCCGTCAAAAAATGCTTCTTTTTACTTTATCACGCCGCAGGCAATGCGGGCGCCGCCGCCGCCGAGAACCTCAGGAGAATCTGAATAATTGTCGCCTCCAGCGTGAATCATCAATGACCTCCCCTTAAGGTCTGAGACTTTCAGACGTGGTGCAGCAACGGGAAGTGTTGCCTTGCCGTCCGCACCTGCATAAAGGGCGGGCAGGTCTCCCAGGTGCCCTTTTCCGTACGGCCCTTCATGTTTGCCGGTTTTAAGAGGGTCATAGTGTCCGCCTGCGGCAAGAGCTGGAACATGCTTGCCATCTTTCATGGCATGATTGCAATCAGGATTCTGATGGACATGGAATCCATGTATGCCGGGAGGCAGATCACTTAGTTGCGGGGTGAGAATAAGGCCGTACTTGCTATCAGTGGCAGTAATGGTGCCAATGGACTTGCCGATACCCTGATCAGATACCAGATGTACCTTTATTACCATTTCATCAGCCAGGGCATAGCCTGCAAAAGACATCACAATGAAAAGAGCAAATAATATTTTCTTCATCGCTTCCTCCTTTTAGTTCTTGCTTTTGATAAATCGTAAAATCAGGTTTTTATTTTATGGATAGGACATTCCTCTTTGACACAAGAAATATAGTAAAGTTCTATTTGTATGTCAATTATTTTTATCACATTAGTTTGTTTCTAAAGCACAGCCCGGTGCGTTTTTATAGACATCACTTCCCGGAAACAAACCGGCTGCTCATCTTAAAATTTTTCGGAACAAATAAATACAGGAATAAGAAATTTATACAATCATTTTCAGAAGGGATAGAAGATGATTTAATGAAGTTTGAATCGTAACTGATTATAAAAAACGACGGACAGCTTTTTGTATAAATTTTATCAAAAATAACCACTTAACAGGTTTATATACTTTATCTTTAACCCATCTGTTTTGCATTAAAATTGCGATATAACCCTGATTGATAAAATCTTCTTCCGTAGAACCACGGTTTCGTTCAAATACATAGTGTCGTTGCAGCCAAAAAGATTTAACCAATCTTGTTGTAGGCAGCAATTCATGAATCTTGCATTTTAAATAATATTCACCATACCACTGATATTCCCAGGGGGAGAGGTTAATCAAATCATTCCAGCATAAGCCGTATTTTTCCAAAACATTCTTCTTCATATCCTCCAGAACGAATCTGGATAATACTTGTCCCGGATACACAAAGTGATAATTTTCCCCTGTTCTGTTAAAATAATTTTTTGCAAATGATTTGTCCTTTGATTGAGATACTTCCTTCATTGATAAATACGGGGTGTTTTCATCTCTCATGAAATCCGATATATGAAAATCCTGTATAAAATAGACATCAGAATCTATGATTGTATAAAAGTTACATAGTCCCAAATCCACAAACGCTAATTTTTTCACTTGTTGCTTTTTCCACCCATCTGCCTGTTCACCTTGAGAAATCAGGACTTCTTCATCGGTGATAAGTTTTAATTCATAAGACTCGTTACCTGTTGCGATTTTGTTTTTGATAATTTCCAAATCTTTTTGGGGGACAACGATATAAAAAGGAATTTTATCGGCATTGAACTTATCAACCGATAATTTTAATATTTCCAGGCGGTCCAAATCTACAATATATGATGCCGTGAATATTACCAAATTATGCACAAGCTTTTCCTTTTTTCGGGATGTTTTTATAAAGTATTTCTATCACACCAAATACCATTAAGTCACTATTTTTTCAAAAAACAATTATTTTCTGACTTTCGGCGCCCCGGTTGCGGTTAAAATAGTTTTACATAATTATAATATATCACTACTGTCCGGAATAGAATTATTTAACACTCATTAATATTTTGTTATCATTTAGTAAATATGCCAATTGTACGAGTTATCGACTTGAAAATTTATGATCGATCTGAGTATCCCCCTGTGAT
>JBKQWB010000125.1:0-29169 GCA_052139735.1 Smithella sp.
AACGCCATAGCTCACAACACGCGGCTTAGTTCTTCAAGCGTCAATCCAAAATTGAATCAACGCCTCTAATCCGAATCTCTTCGTTTGCTAACTCAACTTTGGATTGACGCTTATTCGAAAGGTGCAACGGCTAATCTCAAAGGCGCGCCGCGCCCCCACCTTGCTCATGGATGTTTCAGGAATCTGAAGTAGAAGGCTGCGAATACCAGAACGATTCCTGCGTTCACCGTCAGGCGTTCCCAGAACCGGTTCATGAAGAACAAGACATCGATCGCGACGATCACGGCTGCCATCAAAACTACATAGAGTGCGGTGATCATTTGGCTTCCAATTTCAGCCCCCTGCTCTTTAGCCAATCTCTGGCGGCATCTATATTGGTGAACCCTTTGACTGTCAAACCGGCATTGATTGCCGTATCATCATAAAAAGATAGAAAGTTCGCATTATCAGGGATATCTACAACGGCATCATTCACTTCCGGTCTATAGGGAAAGGAACGCATGACATACAAATAGGTTTCTGCAATCCTGAAGCGTCCCTCTACGGCACTGACATCCACTAACAGATTCTCTATGCCGGTTGCTTTTATAACAGCGGTAACTTCATGATGCAGATGTTCGATGCTGCTCGCTGTTACCTTGCCTGTCATTAAAATTTTAAACATTCCTTCATTCACAGATGTCGTGAGTTGATATTCTGCTTTCTTTTCCATTTATGATTCCTCTGGTAAAAAAAACCGGGACCCGCATATGCCGTCTCATCTTCGACCTGGAGTCCATCATTTAAATTTCTGATCTTTTTACGGGTGATAATCACCACAAAGACTCTGTGATTTCTTATTTGTTAACGTCCGGCAGAATAGACTTAAATACGAGCATCGCAGCATCTCATACTTATAATATAATCACTACTCATCATGAATACAATAGCGGCTGTTTTTTAGGTGTAAATTGTGTCTATTATTGATTGAAAACAAGCATATTTAGCAAAGATGGAGATTTGTTTCTTTCAAGAAGAAGTAAATAATAGTGATAAAAACAAGATTCTTGATTTAAAAAAATAGCCCTCCCGTCTAAGCATTTTTCAGGCTAAGCATGTTTCAGGACAATCCCTTCCACTGTGTTGACTACCTTTTCACAAGCGTCTATTGCTTCTTCAAGATGTTCAATGATCTCTTTGCGTTTTACAAGTTCAATGGCGTCTTTCTCGCTTTCAAAAAGATCGGCTATAGCAGTTCTTAAAACAATATCACCGGCATTTTCCAGCGAGTGAATTTCCACGCAACCGGCAAGAATCTTTTTGGAGTTTTTCATATCACGCAGGTCATGGATAATGCTTTTTCCTTTTTTTATACAATCATTTAATATTTGAGCCTGTTTTATTATTTCATCAGATGATTTTTTGACTTTATAAAGACTAATAAGGACAGCGGTGGATTCAATGCAATCCATAATACTGTCCATGTTGTTAACAAGTGCGTAAATATCTTCACGGTCTATCGGCATAAGGAAAGTCTTATGCATTCTTTCATATGTTTTATGGGTGATGTTATCAGCTTCGTGTTCAATTTCTTTGAGTCTGGCAACTGTCACATCGGAATAATCACGAGTTTGAGCCATTTCAAGAAAAAGTTTACTGCCTTCTTCAATTTTTTCAGCCAGCTCGTCAAAATAATTATAAAAGATTTTTTCTTTGGGAAATAAGCGCATGATAAACACCTCCATCCAGTAACATTAACTTTAGGGAAATAGGTCTTTCATGTCAATGGAATATTAACCTCAAAAAATGAGGTGTAAATTGTGTCTATTATTGATTGAAACCTGCATGACAGCATTCTGTCACAAAGGCGAATGAAAATATTGATCTAAAAGCATAGTCTAAGTATACGGCAATGAAATCAGGACGCAGTTGCTTCAGATTTCGCGCCCCTAATCTTGTATGCCTCCCAATCAGGTTCAATTTCAATATAAATGTGGTGAATTCTCCTGAGCACGTGAAACACAACCGATTTTGATTTTTCGCTTTCTATACGCTTCATTATTTTTTTGAAAGATACGATATCATCTATTTTCTCGCCCGCCACTTCCAATATCAAATCACCGCTATTAAGATTTGCTATCGAAGCCCAACCGCCGGGATCCACGGTCTCAACATAAACCCCCCGTTGATCATCACCCCATTTGTTATCCGTCCTGTCGAGCATAGCAACATCTCTAACTGCAAACTCAAAATTATCGCTGCGATACTTTTTCATCTCGCGCTCAAGCATCGGCGCACGCACAAGTTCAACTTTCACATTTGACTCTTTGCCGTCGCGAATGATTGCCAATTCCACTGTTGTCCCGATCTTATGTTGACGCAGCATGGTTGGAAATACTTCGCTATCCTGCTGATTTGCCGCGGCAATCTTCTCTCCGTCAATTCCGACAATAAGATCACCGACACGTAATCCGGCTTTTTCAGCGCTGCCACCTTTATATTCTCCGGTAATGCGGACACCGGTACGTTTCGGTATACCCAGTTTTTCCGCCATGTCACGGGTAATTACCTGAGTTGCCACGTCCAGCCACGCCTTCTTAGCTTCCAATCCCGGATCTTCCATCTCCTGAATCCCCACTTTTACGACCGTGAGATATTTCTCGGCGTTTCGTTCGAATTCCACCAAAACCGGTATCGGTTCTTTCTTGCCTTCGGTTATCTGCTGCGTAATCACAGCAAGTTCCTCGACATTCTTGACGGCCTTTCCATCAATGGCAATAATAATGTCATTCGGCAATATCTCAGGTTTGGCTTCTCCGCTAGGTCCCCCGGGACGTATCGATGTCGCCTGTACGCCGTCGCAATTGTCCCGTTTCATCTTTTTCGCGGCCATGAACGATATATCGCGAACAGCAATGCCCCATTGTTTCAATTCAGACATTTTTAATTCCACCGGTTGGCGTACAACTGCCGTCACCTTGAGAACCTTCTCGACGTTGTTCCTCAAAACAACGGCTTGCGTTTCGCGGCCAATCGGCAGGTCGGCCATCATTTGCTGGAACAAGGGCAACTGCTCACGGAAACGGACGTCCACGTCCTTGCCGTCAAGACGTAACAGCAGATCGCCGGACTGAAATCCGGCCTTTTCCGCAGGCGACCCGCTAATCACCCCGCTCACCAGAGCGCCCTTCCCCTGATGAGAATTTTTAAGCAGCGGCTGAATTTCCAGTCCCAGCCACGCTCGCGTTACAACACCCTTCTCGATAAGCTGCTTAGCTACCGCCTGTGCGATGTTTGATGGAATCGCGCCGCCGAGTCCAAGACTGATTTCGTTAATGCCTATGACTTCACCATGCATGTTGACTAACGGTCCACCGGAATTTCCACCATATATAGCCGCATCGTGCGCAATCCAGCGTACCAGTGAACCGACATCCTCTCCGTCTAGTAAAAATCGCATGCCATACTTATCAAATATTTTCGGCGAGATCATTTCCGTATTGCTTACTATGCCGTGCGTCACTGACTGGGATATGGACACCGGACTACCCATAGCCAGCACACTATCCCCCACCTTTACCCTGGAGGAATCGCCGAAGGATGCGTAGGGAAATTCCCGCTTGTTTGCCGTTTTAATGCGGACTATGGCGATGTCGGATAATGCGTCTGTTCCAACCAGTTCAGCCTCAAATTCTTCTTTATTTGACAAAATACAAAACAGTCTCGCCGGATGACCGGCCACATGGTGATTGGTCAGGATAAATCCGTCCTTGTTGATTATGACACCACTGCCGTACGCTTCACTCTTCTTTTCACGGCCATCTTCATAGGCCACGGTTACAACCCGAATCTGAACCAGCGCCGGTTTGACTTTAGAGACAGCATCTTCAATCGCTTTTCTTAAAGGATCCTGCATATCTTCGCCAAATGCCACCGTAACCAGACCGCAAACAATTGACAACGCGCATATTGTGATTTTAATGATTTTAAGCAGCCTCATAATGCTATTCCTTTACCTTCGTTTCGTCCACCGCCTGTTTTGAATCTTCAACAATTTCAGCCACTGGCATTATAACGATAACGGCATTCATTCTGTTATTCATGCCACTCAAACCCTCTTCACCTTCGCCGGTCTGTACGCGCATCAGAACAACGCCGGCCAGTTTACCATCCAGCGTAAAGGCCGGTGTTCCGATATCCTCCGAAACGTTCCCTTCCACTTCTGGAATATAACACGTCTGCGGTTTGTTCACTATAGCGGATATTCTACCGGACACTACACTCGGCACGTGGTTGACTACTTTGTTGAGCCTGTTCAGAATTATAATTTCATCCATAATATGCGGATTCGACTGCTCGTCCATCTTGACTGAAATAATCGGCTTGGGTATTTTCTGTTTAGGCCGGATAAACGCCATGTCCAGGTCCTTGTCGCGCAAAACAATTTTCGCGTCAATTTCAGTCTCGTCGGGCAATATCACTTTTACACTTTTGATGTCGAGTTTCACTTCCATCTTTTTGTCACCCTTCATCCCGCGTAGCAGACTATCCACCAATTTGGATGGATCAATTGTCGTAAGCGACACAAGCACAAGTCCTGATGGGTCCAAAACGGTTCCCGTGATTTCATCTTTAAATTCCTTATTCATTATCTCATTGCCGTTCATCAAAATTTTGCTCTGCATTACCACTTCTACTTTCACCACAGCGTCTTTATAGGAATTCATTATTTTGTTGCCGGCAACGCCCGTCTCATCCGCTTGCACGAGGCCGGCGCCTGCCAATAAAACTATAAACACAAAAATAACTACGAATCTTAAGTATGCCGCTGTCAATTTATCTTCTCTTTCGCATGCCATAGTCAGTTCTCCTTACACTTCAATTTGAATGTTGATGTTGTGATTGTCCCTGAAGAAGCTTGTTCGCGGTATAGCGAATACCGGAATCGGGACACATTGATAATGTATTGCTTTTTGAACGCATGAACTATAGGAAACTCAATCTTGCATGTCAAGAAAATCTTTGGGAGTGAAAACCTTTGGGAGTGAAGAAATCCTGGAATAAAGAATAAAGGGTTCAGTCCTTATTATTTCCTCAAATTAAATACAAAGGCGCCGCTTCAAATAAATCATGCCAGGGCATGTGCTGGTATTCGTAGTGCGTACCTTTAGGTGCGCCGCGTAGGCGGGTCTAAAGACAAAGCCTTCGAAAGAAAACTACCCTTTTGTCATTGCAATGACAGCGTACTCCTGTTTGTCCTTACGAGACGCATCTCATGCGGCGTGGTAATCTCATATCTTATGGGATTGCCACGGCTCCCAAGCGTTGCCTTGCAATGACATAGGAAATTAGTCATTTAGAATTCTTGTTAAAATTCTCAAATACTTTGTCCATAATTTTCTTGCTGATGTTATTCATGTAGTCTGTTTCTTCTTTGGTGAGAAAATCACTACTGTAATTTGCCGGCGGCATGGGACTACTCTCCGGAGGAGGAGTGAATTTTTTTAGAAATTCTCTCGTTGCTTTAAATTCCCTTAGGATTGGCATATTACAATTCTTTTTATGACTTTCAAGCACCATTTCGATTTTCTCTTTCCCGTCGGAAGGCAGTTTGGGGATGACATCGATGTCGGACTGCTCAATATTGCAACTCTTTAGAAACTTTATATCATCAGCAGTCAGGTTGTCTGAAGCTTTGGCGACCGGACAACAAAACAGCATGATGGCTAATATGAAAGACATAAAAATAATCTTCATGAACAAACCTCCTTTTTAAAAAGGAATTAATGTTAGATCATTAATTCATGGTGCAACATAACATAAAAATCTTAATTTGAAAAATGAAGAGTACGGGAAGTACTTCACAAAAATTCTTCATATTTAGTTTCATCGAAATGTGCAATCGACTACTATATTAACTTTGAATTGTTGAGTATCCGGACGCTTTCCTTCCCATGTCCTGTAATAGCTCATCTTTATAACATTCTCAGCCAGAGATGTTGGTTTGAATATCCAAATATGTGTAGCAGGAGAACCGATAAGATCACTTTTTCTCTCCTGCCTCTCGGAAACTATTTCGTAGTTAAGTTCGTCAAAATGCCAACTGTACCCAGTTGTATTATTTTCCGGGAGCTCAAGCTGAATATCATCGCCGCATTGTATTCTTACTGTGCCGTTATTAGAATCGACGGTTATGATGTGTACGACCTTTTCCCGATGATGCATCTGTTGTCGTTGTTGATCTTGCCAGTAATCATGAAACGGGTCATCGGAAGCAATAACGTTAAATGCAAAAATAAAAATTGTAATACTCAAAACTAAAAAAATGATTGCGGTAACTTTTTTCATGAACTATCCCCTGATAAAAAGTGAAAATCTATAAGCATTATAACCATTTTTTTCTTAAAAAAAAGGTTTTTTTAAGAGATCGCATATTTTCTTAAAAATACAGAGTAGAAATTTCTGCCAGAAATTCTTATTTTTCCATTTTGCCTTTTTATGCTACATTACAAATAATAATATGATCCTTACCCACTATGCTGCCTTACCACAATGTTTAGTTTTTTATTGAAATACATAATTGATATATAAAAAGAAAGGTGCTCTGGAATGGACTTTTCGCCGATTGTAAATATCACATAACAAGGAAAACAATTGTTTATCAATAATCTTAATTAATTGAGGAGTGGCTTTGATATGAATTCAAAACTTTCGATAGCGAAGAAAGCGCCCGATTTTAGATTTAAAACACCATGGGATGATGAGATTAATTTTTATGATGCTGTCGGCAATAATCCGGCTGTTTTGATTTTTCTACGCTATTACGGCTGCCCGGTATGCCAAATGGAAATGGCAAAAATAAAAAAGGAATTCGATTTGGCAGCAAAAAAGGGAGGGCGCGTATTTGTTGTTCTGCAAAGCACGCCGGAAACAATTGCTTCATTAATCAAGAAAGACGATTTCCCCTTCACGATTATTTGCGACCCTCAAGGGCAAGTATTCCAAATCTATGGTGTGGAAGCCGGTGGAATAATCAAATACCTGCATCCCGCCGGTTTGATTGCGGCAATTAAGGCTGTAAGCCGGGGTTTTATGCATGGTAAATTTGAAGGGAAGGAAACACAGCTTCCTGCCGCTTTTGCCATGACGGCGGATAAGATTATTAAGTATGCTCACTATGGAGAAAATATCAGCGACATGCCCTCACTGGCAAGAATGATAATGCGAATTTGAGGAGAATAAGAAAACGAGAACAGTTATTCAAAACATAAGAAAGGAGAATAAATGAAAAATAGTGTTCTGAGTAAATTTGAAGAAATATACCTTACTATATTTAAATTTGTAATCGTCGTTGTTTTATCAATAGCTTTAATAGTATGTGGTGTTATGCTGGTAAAAGGTTTGTCAGACATGAATGCTAAACCAGTGATTCCCAATCCTGCAAGAAAAGCCCCCAAACCTAATGTCAATATCGATAAGTTCTTGAACGAATTTGATCATAAGGAACAAACGGCGCCAGCGCCTCCAATTCAAGAGAATAAAACACAAATGCCCACGGACGCCTCATTGGACATCATGGTTGACAAATACCTTGCAAATCTATGGCTCTATGTAGACGGCTATCAAAAACAATGTTCTCTTGCAGATCCTGTAAATAAAGATGACTTTATAAATACGTTTCCAAAATATATTTTTAAAAATTTGTTTAGCACATATGGCGAAGAGTTTGCAGAATCTCAGGATAAATTTGAAAAGGCCGTGTTGGAAAATAAACGCATAATACAAATTTGTATAGAGAAGAAAGGACAAGCACATGTGCTTGCAGCATCTCTTGATTGGCATGAAAAGGAATACAGTAAGCAATTACAAGAGGGTAAAGAATTTGATGAACAAGAGCTCGAAAGAGTCAAGAGTGAACAAGAAAATGAATATAATAACGTTGCAGCAAAAAAGACTGAAGCCACACAATCATTAATAATAGCTTTGGGTGCGTTTGGGATTTTTATGGCACTAATGTTGTTACTAATATTCTCAAAAATTGAATCCAACCTGAGAGGCGTAAAAATAATAGAAAAAGAGTAAAAAAAAATAAATTTGTTAGGTAATCTATTTGATGATCCGGGAACACCATACTGGTTTTTATCCTTCCCCGGATTATCACCGCAAAAAACTAGTATGAGCTCCGAATTTGCATCATATTTAACGTCAACTACCATACATAAATGAAGCTATAAATATAATTTTGTTGATCTTATTCAGTAATTGTGAATAGTATTTCTTATTAAGGTAATCATGGCCCCGTGTGGCAGGATTTTATCTCATATCATTAGGGTTTTGAATGAATCAAACACCAGAACAGATCGCCAGGGACAATATTGACAAACTTCTTGAAGCATCGGGCTGGATTATTCAAAAGAAGAAGCAAATTAATCTAAGTGCCGGGCTTGGTGTCGCTGTTACAGAATATCAAACTGAAATTGGCCCTGCGGATTATGTTTTATTTGTAGATGGCAAACCCGTAGGCGTAATTGAAGCGAAAAAAGAAGAAGAAGGCGCTCGATTAACTGTTCATGAAGATCAGTCTAAAGATTATGCCAACAGCAAACTGAAATATCTCAATAATGATCCCCTTCCTTTTGTCTATGAAAGCACCGGCACACTAACCCGTTTTACAGATTATCGGGACCCCAAGCCTCGTTCCCGGCCGGTTTTCACTTTTCACCGACCTGAAACATTAAGAGATTGGATAAAGAGAGATAAATCTCTTCGTAAAAGATTGTTGGATTTGCCTGCATTACAAACCGATGGTTTGCGTGACTGTCAGATAAAGGCTATCAACAAATTAGAAATCTCTTTTAAAAAAACCGCCCAAGGGCATTGATACAAATGGCAACGGGTTCAGGAAAAACCTTTACAGCCATTACTTCCGTTTATCGTTTGCTGAAATATGCCAAAGCAAAAAGGGTTTTGTTTTTGGTCGATACTAAAAATCTTGGCGAGCAAGCTGAACAGGAATTTATGTCTTTCCTTCCGAATGACGACAATAGAAAGTTTACTGAGCTATACAGCGTTCAGCGATTAAAATCGAGCTCTGTCGCTACCGACAGTCAGGTTTGCATCAGCACTATTCAGCGTTTATATTCAATTTTAAAAGGAACGGAACTGGAAGAAAGTGCTGAAGAAGAAAACCCGAACGAACGAAAATGGCAACCCAAAGAAATTCCACCGATTGAATACGATGCGAAAATGCCCATTGAGTTTTTTGATTTCATAGTAATTGACGAATGCCACCGCAGCATTTACAACCTTTGGAAACAGGTGTTGGAATATTTTGATGCTTTTGAAATTGGCTTAACGGCTACTCCCGACAAACGAACCATTGGTTACTTTGATCAGAATATGGTGAGCGAATATTCGCATGAAATGGCGGTTGCCGATGGCGTAAATGTTGGCTATGAAGTATTTATAATTGATACCAAAGTAACCCGGCAAGGTGCAACACTTTGGAAAGGCGAATACATTGAACACCGTGAACGCCTGAGCCGCAAAAAACGAATGGCATTGCAAGACGAAGACGAAAATTATTCGAAACTGCAATTGGATAAAGATGTGGTAAATCCCAACCAGATAAGAACCATCATCCGGACATTCAAAGAAAATCTGCCAGGCATTTTCAAAGAACGCTACGATAAAGATGGAAACTTTGAAGTACCGAAAACTTTAATCTTTGCCAAGACAGATAGTCATGCTGACGACATCATTCAAGTAGTAAGAGAAGAATTTGCAGAAGAAAACAGATTTTGCAAAAAGATTACTTACAATTCGGAGAAAGACCGAAAAGATGCTGATGAAAATATTCTTGAAAAGGGCGAAGACCCCAAAAGCACACTGGCTCAGTTTCGTAACTCTTATCATCCGCGCATTGCCGTAACTGTCGATATGATTGCCACGGGAACAGATGTGAAACCTTTGGAGTGTTTGCTTTTTATGCGCGATGTTAAAAGCATCAACTATTTTGAGCAAATGAAAGGGCGTGGCACACGAACCATCGATTTAGACAGTTTACGGAAAGTTACGCCTACTGCTCAATTTACCAAAGACCATTTTGTTATTGTCGATGCCATTAGCGTAACTATAAGTTTAAAAACCGACAGCCGCCCATTGGAGAAAAAGCCCGGTGTGCCGCTGAAAGATTTGTTACAAGCCATTGCTGTGGGTGCACGGGAAGAAGAATTGTTTACAACGCTTGCCAGCCGCCTTACCCGATTAGACAAACAAATCACTGAAAAAGAGAAAAAACAATTCGCCGAGAAAGCAAACGGTAAAAGCGTGTCGCAGGTGACAAAAGAGTTATTGAATGCTTTTAACCCCGATGTGCTGGAAGATATTGAAACCAAGATAAGAACCGAAAAAGCTGGAGCTGCACCCGTAGAGATTGAAATCGCCATAAAAGCAGCAACCGAAAAATTACAAAGCAACGCCGCAAAAGTATTTACCGGTGAACTAAACGAATATATCGAAAATGTGCGCAAAGCACACGAACAACGCATTGACCTTGCCAACCCCGACGAATTAATAAACGTAGGTTGGGACAAAGACAACAAAGGCAAAGCAAACGAACTGGTAAATGGTTTTGCCCAGTGGATGCAACAGCACAAAGACGAATTAACTGCTTTGCAGATTTTTTATAATCAGCCTTTCCGCAGGCGTGAACTTACTTACACCATGATAAAAGAAGTATTGGAAAAATTGCGACACGACAAACCCGCACTTACACCAATGACTGTTTGGCGGGCATACGTTGCCCTGGGAGAGTGCAGCGGTTCGCCGCGCAACGAACTCACCGCTATTGTTTCGCTCATTCGCAAAGTAAGCGGATTGGACAACACTCTTACAGCTTACGACAAAACGGTGGACAAAAACTTTCAGGATTGGGTATTTAAAAAGCAATCAGGGGCAATCAAGTTTAACGAAGAACAAATGCAGTGGCTGCGCATGATAAAGGATTATGTAACCAATAGTTTTCATATCGACAAAGAAGATTTCGATTTAAACCCTTTTAATGCACAAGGCGGATTAGGCAAAATGTGGCAACTATTTGGCGATAAGACAGAAGAAATTATTAATGAACTGAATGAAGCATTGGCTGCATGACTTCGTCGCTTCGACAAGCTCAGCGACCGGGTCGTACTCTGAGCAAATAATATCGTACCCTGAGCCTGTCGAAGGGCGAGAGTACAATCAAAAGGCAACTGCAATGAAAGGCTACATGTACATATTACTTTGTTCAAACGGACAATACTACACTGGCAGCACAAATAATATTGAAATAAGATTGGCACAACACCAGGAAGGTGAAGGCTCGAATTTTACCAGGAAACATCTTCCCGTCAAATTAGTTTATCTTGAAGAATTCGATAGAATTGATGATGCATTCCATAGAGAAAAACAGGTTCAGGGATGGAATCGTAAGAAAAAAGAGGCATTAATAAAAATGCAGTATGAAAAATTGCCCGAGTTATCAAAAAACCGCGCTTCGACGAGCTCAGCGACCAGACTTCGACAAGCTCAGTGAGCAGACCGATGGCTGAGCCTGATTATTAACTCGGTGGCTGAGCCTGATGATTAACCCGGTGGCTGAGCCTGTCGATTAACCCGGTGGCTGAGCCTGATTATTAACTCGGTGGCTGAGCCTGTCGAAGCCACAAAAATGAAATAATAAGGTAGTGTCCATATAAAATGATTGCGAATCAGGAGATACCAAAGCATTGGAAGTTAATGAAGCTTCGTGATGTCTGTAGCGAATTGCAAAGTGGGAAAAGACCAAAAGGTGGCGTTCAAGGTATTGAATCTGGAATACCCAGCTTAGGTGCAGAACATTTAAATTATAACGGTGGTTTTAAGTTTGAGAAAATAAAATTTGTTCCAAAAGAATTTGCTGAACAAATGAACAAAGGGGTTGTAAGGAAAGATGACATAATTGTTGTAAAAGACGGTGCTACAACCGGCAAAACTTCATTTGTAGGAAGTGAATTCCCATTTGAGTTCGCAGTAATCAATGAACACGTTTTTATTGTGAGATTGAAAGAAGATGTTTTGCCCAAATTTGCTTTCTATAAATTATTTTCATCAACTGGTCATAAAGAAATATTAGAAGATTTCAGAGGTGCCGCACAAGGCGGGATTAGTTCTGGATTTTTAGATAAAGTAAACTTCCCCATCCCTCCACTCCCCGAACAACAAGCCATCGTATCCAAAATAGAAGAATTGCTCAGCGATTTAGAAAACGGTAAACAACAACTGCAAACCGCACAACAGCAATTAAAAGTTTACCGCCAAAGCTTGTTGAAATGGGCGTTTGAAAATAGCAATTTCAAAGAATACATTTTAAATGATGTTACGGAAAAAATTCAAATCGGCCCTTTTGGAACACAACTGCATAAAGAAGATTATGTTGAAAATGGCATTCCATTGATTAATCCTATGCATATTAAAAATGGAAATATTGAAGCTGATTACTCATACTCTATTACAAAAGAAAAAAGAAATAGCCTGCCTAATTACATTTTGGCAGAAGGTGATGTAATAATGGGTAGAAGAGGTGAAATGGGCAGATGTGGTTTAGTTGCTAAAAAAGAAAGCGGTTGGTTTTGTGGAACAGGCAGTTTGTATTTCCGTCCAGATGCTAAGAAACTAAATTCTCTTTTCCTTTATTATTATCTAAGTAGCCAACCAGTTAAAAAATATCTTGACGATAATGCAGGTGGAACAACAATGGCAAATTTGAACTTGAAAATTGTAAATGAAATCCCCATTCCACTTCCGTCTCTCAAAGAACAACAGCACATCGTTTCTGAATTAGAAAGCAAGCTCACCGTATGCGATAAAATAGAAGAAACCATCAGCCAAAATTTGCAACAAGCCGAAACCCTGCGCCAAAGCATTTTGAAGAAAGCGTTTGAGGGGAAATTGGTGCAAACAGAAGAATTTACAAGCAATAAAAAAAGGAATTAGCATGAGCAATAGCACTGCAAGCATAACAAGCAAAGTCTGGTCTTTCTGTAATCCCCTGCGTGATGTTGGCGTAGGATACGGCGATTATTTAGAGCAGCTCACCTATTTGCTGTTTTTAAAAATGGCAGATGAATACAGCAAGCCGCCGCACAATCGTAAGCTGAATATTCCTAAAGACTATAATTGGGAAAGTTTAACCGCAAAAAAAGGCGCAGAACTGGAGTTGCATTATGTAATCTTGCTACGTGAGTTAAGCACTCAAAAAGGCATATTGGGGCAAATATTTACCAAGAGCCAAAACAAAATTCAAGACCCTGCAATGCTGGCTAAAATTATTGATATGATTGACAGTGAGCAATGGCTGGTAATGGGTGCCGATGTAAAGGGCGATATTTACGAAAAGCTGTTGGAGCAAAACGCTCAAGACGTAAAAAGCGGTGCAGGGCAGTACTTCACGCCACGTCCGTTGATTAAAGCAATGGTTGCCTGTATTGGGCCACAACCAATGAAAACTATTGCCGACCCTGCTTGCGGCACCGGTGGTTTCTTTTTAGGTGCTTATGATTATTTGGTAGCCAATAACAAATTGGATAAAGCGCAAAACAAGTTTTTAAAACTTGAAACCTTTTACGGCAACGAAATTGTGGCAGGTACACGACGACTAGCTTTAATGAATTTATTTCTTCACAACATTGGCGATATCGACAGTGATAATTTTATTTCACCTGCCGATGCCTTAATCGCCGCATCGCCAGTAACTTATGATTACGTGTTGGCTAATCCGCCATTCAGTAAAAAAAGCAGTCAGACCTTTACCAACGACGAAGGCGAACAGGAGAAAGAAGATTTGACTTACAACCGCCAGGACTTTTGGGCAACCACCAGCAACAAGCAATTAAACTTTGTTCAGCACATCCGTTCGATGCTAAAAACAACCGGACTTGCTGCCGTTGTTGTTCCTGATAATGTTTTGTTTGAAGGCGGCGCTGGTGAAACGGTTCGTAAAATATTATTGGAAACGATTGACCTGCATACCATTTTACGATTACCCACAGGTATATTTTACGCTCAGGGAGTAAAAGCCAATGTTATTTTCTTCGATAACAAACCGGCGAGCAAAAATCCTTGGACAAAAGAAATTTGGGTATATGATTACCGCACAAACATTCATCATACTTTAAAGAAGAACCCGTTAAAGATTGAAGTGCTAAAAGATTTTATTGCTTGTTACAATCCGGCAAACCGCCACAAACGCAAAGAAACCTATAACGCAGAGCGCAATCCAGAAGGTCGCTGGCGTAAATTCACTTACGATGAAATTATCAGCCGCGATAAGACTAGTCTGGACATTACCTGGCTCAAAGATAAAAGCCTTGCCGATCTCGACAATCTTCCCGACCCGGATATATTAGCCAACGACATCATCGAAAATTTGGAGGCAGCAGTAGAAAGCTTCAAAGAAATCATGGTAACGATTAATGGAAAATAACAATGCATACAAGAGTGCAACGCGTTGAGCTCACTTGCGTAGTCCCAGAGATACATGTTGTATAGCGATTGGTTATACGCCCCAATAATTTACTTCCAGATAGATAAAAACCGGCCATCCCAACCTTTGCGGCCTTTATACCAGCCATTGTTTCTATTAAAAAAGTCCGAGTAAGAGACTTCCATTCGCTTACCATTTGCCGGATCATTATAAAACAACTTCCGGTTATCATCATCGTAACCGACAACAAGCAAATAATGCCCCTCCACATGAACGATTGTTGGAATCCCCTGCCTGACAAAAGACATGAATTCCGCAATTCGATCTTCATCTACGGCCCCTGAACTTTGATTGAACTTTGACCTTGTGTTTTTGATATTAAACCCAAGGTTTCTAATGTACTGCGCCAAAATAGGTTGATAGGTTTCCGGAAAATTGGGCCAAATGCACGGGTTAGGGTCTGAATCAGGATATTTGCGTTTATATTCTTCAACCATTCCGCATACAGATTTTCCGATCTCGTATTGATCTAAATCCGTGCGACCGTAATACTTTAAAACCATTTCGGCTGAAGTCGTTCCACACAAATTACCAATGCTTTGAGATTGCCGGATTGGCGCTATTCCCTTAATAAGGCCTGAAGAATCATACGCGTAACCCGGCAACGCATCCAACCCATTGAACAAAATAAAGTAAAGTGTTGCTAAACTAAGAATCGAAATTAGACGTTTCAATTTCATACAGATTTCCTATTAGTACATATAAAATATTTGTATGGATCTATACTAATAGTGCAAACGCAAAAGATTACTATTGTTACACCTGAACTGTTTGATCTGTAACGTTACGCTTTAACCGCACGCGCAGCTAAAATAGGGCGCTGTTGTTCCTATTATCCCCCCCCATCATTCTTATTTTTTTTGCTTAATTACTGGTTAAGTATTTTTGCTTTCTCTTTTTCAAATTCTTCTTTGGTGATTACACCATTATCCAAGAGTTTTTTTAGATTATTCAACTTGATATACAGAACATCATCAAAAGTCGATGGTGTTGTAACATTTGGCGTTACTTTTTCCAGTGTTGCTGGCGCTGTCGGCTGTGGGACATAATCCAGGGGGACATAGCGAATCGAGATGGTGTATGCTCTATCCCTGCCGCCCGTTGCTATGATTTCGTACTTAACCTCTACTTTTTTACCGATCAAAGTAGCATTCTTAAATTCTTTTTTTGTTTTTCCATCAGTATCATAAAAGGCGGTGGCATGTGGCCCTTCCCCAACCAGAAGAAAATCATTTTTTTCGCCATTATCCGCATTAACCACTATCATACCAAATGGCCATAAGGGTGGTCCGGATTTAAAATGGAACCCAAAGACAAAGGATTCAATAGTGCCTATAAAGATTTTAGCATCACCGGCACCGGTTGATGACTGTTGAGATGATTCAGTATTGCCGGCGACGGTGTTAGTTCCATTCTTTTCACATGCGACAGGTGTCCCTGACACCAACTCAACCTTCGGATAATGATTAAAATTTATAGGCCATGAAGCCATAAATTTATAAGTCATTCCAACGCCAACGCACATTTGAATCGGCGGTGTGCGCGTGCGTTCGGGATCAAGCGCGCTAAATCCAACTAATTGCATAGGCCCCGCATTTCTATCCCATGCAATCTGACTATGAAGTCCAACTTCGCCAATCTGTTTGCCGCTGTCAATAATGACTACAGGAGCAGCTGATCCGGAAATACCTCCCTCTCTTAAAACTATTATTCGAGCTGAATTGGCTGGTATTGTTCCTGAAGCTACAGGCGCTATTTGTTTGGTGGCTGCACAGCCAATCAGCAAAGCAGTGGTCAGGCAAACTGCGATGAAGGTAAGCATAACACATCCGCGATTCATTGGATTACCTCCCTGTTCAGATAAGGATTACTGATTTGTAATCCTGTTTTTCTTCGGTATTTTTTTCTCCATCTTATGTAAACTGATAGCCTTTGTCCCGAAATAATCTCAGACAGGTATTGGCGACATCATTGTCATAAAAAATTCCCTTATTTTTCTCGATCTCTTCAAGAGCGACCTCAATACCCAATGCCGCACGATAGGGACGATGAGAAGCCATAGCTTCCACGACGTCGGCAACAGCCATAATGCGTGCCTCCATTAGAATTTCATCCCCTTTTAAGTTTCTTGGATAGCCTGAACCATTCATCCGTTCGTGGTGTTGATAGACAATCTGTGCCAGCGGCCAGGGCGATTCCACATTCTTCAGCATTTCGTATCCAATTCGGGGGTGTTCCTTGATCAAAGAAAATTCAATGTTTGTCAACTTGGTCGGCTTGGACAATATCTCCGCGGGTATGGATAATTTTCCAATGTCATGGATGGAACCGGCCATTCGGATTCCTTCTATTTTATCCTGAGGAAGTCCCATCTCCGTGGCTATGGTGCGGGCCAGATCGGCAACCCGGAGCTGGTGACCAGCCGTATAGGGATCTCTCATCTCCACAGCGGATACCATAACCTGAACGGTTGCGCCAAACGACTTTCTGAGATTGTCAAGGGTCTGGTGAAGTTGTTTCTCGGCATGCTTACGAATAGTAATATCTTCTATGAGCCCTTCAATGTAGAGGATTTTCCCCTGCTCATCCTTGACCGTTCGGGCATTGATGACGACCCAGCCCTTGCTTCTGTCTTTTTTGTAAAGTTCAGCATCAAAATCATTGACAAAGCCTTTTGCTTCGATGATTTCCATGAATCTTTTCCGGTCTTCCGGATGAACATAAAGCTGGGTTCCTATATCTTTGATAGATTCAATCAATTCCTCGGGTGAGTCATATCCGCCCATTCGGGCCAAAGCAGCATTGGCTGTTATAAATCTGCCCTCTATTGTCGCCTGGTAAATGCCTTCTATGGCGTTTTCAAAGATGTTGCGGTATTTTTCTTCGCTCTTTCGCAACTCTTCCTCCGCCTTCTTGCGCTCCGTGATGTCTGTCCCCATCCCCAGAAAATATAACTGGTCATGTACATCAAATCTAACACCGGTAAGAAAGAAGGGTATCTGATGACCATCTTTCGCCATCAGAGGCGCTTCTATTGAACTTTGACCCTTTTCCATTACCTCTTCTATAGTTTTCAAAGCTGCTTCCCTGCTTTCCGGTGGAAACCATTCCGTAACATGACGGCCTTTTATCTCTTCGGCATTAAAGCCCAAAAGCGTTTCAACCTGCTTGTTCCATAACACTAACCGATTTTCGGGGTAGGCGTAGAGATAAAAAGTTCCAGGGAGGTTATCTAACACTAATTTTGAAAATTGTTGTTCTTGCCATAGCGCATCCTCCACCTGCTTGCGCTCGGTGATGTCGCGTGCAATTCCTCTAAATCCTACTGGTTTACCCGATGAATCTTTCCGTAACGATACAGATACTTCAACGTATCTTTTAGTCCCGTCTTTTCTTATGATCTGCCAATCAAATCCTTCGGTAGGTACCCCGGAGTTGTAGACTTTATTACACGTTTGAAAAAGTCTTTTTGCGTTCTCCTCGTCTGTATATTGACGGTAATTCATACCCTTCAATTCCTCTTGGGAGTAATCAAAGTATCGGCGTAATGAATCGTTGAAGAAAGTAAAGTTACCGGCAAAATCAACCTCAAAATAGCCCTCTTCCATATTTTCAAGAATGTTTCGATATTTCTCTTCACTCTTAAAGAGTTCGTCCTCAACCCGCTTGCGTTCGGTAATGTCCTCAACTATGGCAATCATATGATCCACGCTGCCATCGGGTTTCCGAACAGACCCCACAGAAAGATTGGTCCAGACAACGTTTCCATCCTTGCGGATAAAACGCTTATCCATATTATAATGATCAATTTGACCGGATAGAACACGATTAAATTGCTTGAGATTTTCAGCAAGATCATCAGGGTGAGTCATTTCCGACCATGTCATGCGAGTGATTTCGTCTCTGGAATAGCCAATCATTGAACAGATGCGGTCATTAACCTCAATCCATCCTTTCTCAGGAGAGATTATGGCAATGCCGTGCATAGGCAAATTGAAGTAACTGCGGAAGCGGGCCTCACTCTTTTTTAACGCTTCCTTTTCCTTCTTCAATTCTGATTCCGATTGTTCCAGTCCTTCAATCCTTTGTCTTAAGGAAGCCAGTTCTTGAATCATGACTTGCTTTGTCTTGGATTGATCCTCCATAAGGTCAACTCCTGCGTATTTAAATGATTCTACTGGTTGAAACGTTAACGAATGACTGTGATGACAGATAGAGGGTTCAAAATAATAGTCATATGAATCCATCTATTTTTTAAGAACTTCTTTTTTCATTTAAAAATATATAAATAAGTGTCTTGGATGTCAAAGGAAATAATGATCACAAAATGCGAGGTTTAGCGGCTATGTTTTTATGGCGTGAATGTGTTTATGACGGGTTAATCCTGTTTTTTTACGCGATTGGTTTTTCTGCCTCATTTAACTGATAGCCTTTTTCCCTAAACAATGTCAGGCAGGCATCTACGACATTATTGTCATAAAGAACGCCCTTATTTTTTGTAATTTCTTCAAGGGCCGCATCAATGCCCAGGGTTGGCCGATAGGGACGGTGGCACCCCATGGCCTCCACCACATCGGCGAGAGCCAGAATCTGTGACTCTATGAGAATTTCATCCCCTTTTAAGTTTCTCGGATAGCCGGAACCATTCATGCGCTCATGGTGCTGGTAAACTATCTCCGCCAGCGGCCAGGGAGATTCCACGTCTTTCAACATCTCGTATCCAATCTTCGGGTGTTCTTTAATTAATGAAAATTCTAAATTTGACAGTTTTGTAGGCTTGGTCAATATCTCTACCGGGATTGATAATTTCCCGATGTCATGAATGGAACCGGCCATCAGGATTCCATCGATTTTATCTTGAGGTAACTTCATCTCCACGGCAATGGTTCTGGCAAGGTTTGCAACCCTGTTCTGATGACCGGCTGTATAGGGATCTCTCATCTCTATAGCGGCTACCATGACTCCAATGGTGACACCAAACGCTTTTCGGAGACTTTCAAGGGTTTGTTGAAGTTTCACCTCCGCCTGCTTGCGCTCGCTGATGTCGCGCAGGGTTCCGGAAATACCGCATGCTCTGCCGTGCGGATCGGTAAGTATGCTTGCCGTGAGTGATTCGTATGTTTGTGTGCCGTCCTTCCTCTTCATTAAGATTTCATAATCCCGGAGTAATCCATCCTTCGATAGCTCTGCTAAAAGTTTTTCCTGGTCTTTTGGCCGGGCATAGATATCCGAGGCTGGTTTTCCGATGAGTTCATCGGGAGACCAGCCCGTAAGCCGATACACAGATGGGGAGACGACTCGGATGATGCCGTTTTCATCCAGCTGATAGTAGATGTCCTCGAATGATTCAAAAATGCGCCGATACTTGATTTCACTTTCTGTTAAGGCGGCCTCTATTTGTTTCCGTTCCGTAATATCGAATCCGGAACCCATTAATGCCGGTTTATTCTCAAACTCGATATATGTCGAGGAATAATCGAGCCACCTTACCTCACCACTCTTGGTAACGTACTTGAATTCGTATCTGGTCGGAAGCTTTTCATTTCTCTGGCGCGCAAAACCTCTATCTTTAACCAGCGGTTGAAAATCAGGATGAACTAAATCCCAGAATCTCAGTTCCTGGAGATCCTGCAATGTGTATCCCGATAATCTCTCAAAGGCAGGATTAACATAACGAAACTTCTCGCCCTGAACAACAAGCGTTGCTGAGGCAGTCATTTCCGCGAGTGCGCGGAATTTTTCTTCGCTGCTTCTTAATTTCTCCTCAGCCTGCTTGCGGTCGGTAATATCCCGGCTCACCGCGAGTATCCCGATAGGCTTGTTTTCCTCGTCGCGCTGATTGGACACGCTGCTCTCCAGCCAGATGATGGATCCATCCTTTTTGTATCCTTCAATCTCCAGGCGGCGAATTCTGCCGGGATCGGCGGTTCCGGTGTCTTCTAATCTCATCTCTTCTTTATAAATCGTCAGCAGGTTCCGCAGGGAGTCGGGAGTCAGGACCTGGTCGAGGGTCATATTCATGGCCTCCTCAACGGTGAATCCATGAGTACGCAGGATGGAAGGACTGACATAGGTAAAGTGCAGATTCATATCTGTGGCGACAATGAGATCTGCCGTGTTTTCGGCAATCAGACGATATTTTTCTTCGCTTTTCCGCAGTTCATCGTTTACCTGCATGAGTTCCTGAGAGCTCAGATCAAATGCCCTCTCCAGCATGAGCCTGTCTTCATCATTTTCTTTATAGGCCTTATCCACGGCCTTGATGAATTCGTCAAAACGCTCTGGAAGAGGTTCCATATCTTTAAGATAGCGTTTAATCTGTCGTTTGATAAGACTGTGCACCGGTTTATTCCTCGCGCAAGGCTGTGATAGTCATGGTTTGGTTGTGAAGTTCGCATGCGCCGCCTTTGGAAAAAGGCGATATCTCACCATAAGAATAGAAGCCTGTATAGGTGGCGCCCTGCCCCAGAATGTCGCAAACCCCTTCCACTTCTTCTTCAATGCGTTGTTTGAGGATAAGTTTTCTCCCTACGCAACTGATGAGGATAGCAAGCTCAGCGCAAAATGGTTTCATAGTCTGGGCCGTTGCTTTGGCTGCGTCAACCGCGCCGTCGATGAGACGTTCAAAGTTGGCCTTCATCAAGCGGGCATAGGAATTCTCGGGCATGCTGCCCGCAAAGGTCATGCTCTGGTCTTTTTCGTTTACGGATAGCAGGGTTCTGACAACCGGATGTGATGCCTTTTGCATTTTGAGACTCAAGGGAAAGAGGAGCCCGGTTGCCGGCAAACCTTTCGCGTTCTCTCCGAGATATTGTTTGTACAGCGCAAGGGCCGATTTTCCATCAAGCTCATAGAGAATGTTATCTTTTGCCCGGGTGATAAGGCGTTCCGGTCCAAATGTGTCCCAGCCGCCTGAAGAACCGTAGCCAACATGCAAAGAGCTGCCATAGAAACCGATGGCCCCGACAGCATCCCTTGCAGGTTCGTTGTCGAGCAGGACATAAGTCTCCTGGAATCTGTCACCGTCTGCGGAAAGTCCCCCGGTAAGGGTTGTCCCGGGAGGCAGTTTTTCTGTAAGCCCCCTCACGAGTTCGGAGCCGTTTATATTGAGGCCTTCGGAGAGGACAAAAACGTGTTTGAGATCGTCCGCGGCAAGGGATTTCGCCAATTCAACCCCTGCTTTGTAGCTGTCGTCCGCGGCGGCGACTTTAACCATGGCGCCTGCAACCCTGGTGGCAAAAAAAGAAACGGCGGTAACAATCAAAGAGTCATCAAGAACTTGTGTCCCCATAATCTCACCGGCTGTGGTGCACCCGAAAATACATGCATTCGGATAGGCCGATCTGATCATATCGGTGAGGCCTTTTTCCTTAATCCTGTTGGTTGCGCCGAAGAGGAGAACAAGATTTGCCTCCGCACCGAGTTTTCCCTGTAAAATACCATCTGATATGATGTATTGTTCGGTTTTCATAAGCCTCTACTGAAAAGATGTTGATAAGACATTATTTTTTTATGTACTATTATACTATATAAAAGGCGATTTCCTGTGTCAATGAAATAGTGACTAGATAACATGAAGTGAGTTGTGTTTATTTCTGATTGAAAACAAGCACATGTATCAAGGTTAGCCATTTATGTTTTTTTGTTCCGAACATGGCGAATGCCGGTTTCATCGGAATTGTTTGGCGCTCCGTTTACACAATGAGTAGATTGATGTCAAGTCGAAAAATGAACGGTCCAGATTCATCTGTATCTGCCATGTCATATGCATTTAATTTAAACTCAGGAGAATAGAATACGAATCCGGTCACGCCGGCTTGCGAAAGACGGGTAAATAGGGGACAACAGCGCCCTATTTCAGAATCTGTGTTTTACCTGATTATGGCACGGGTACAATGCTCTTTGGTTCTTGCTGCATTGATGAAGGTGCAATGCTATTTGGTTCTTGCTGCGTTGATGAAGAAGAATTGTCTCCTGAATTACAAATGTCAACGCATTTTTGAAATTCTGCGTCACATACGCTCTTGTCTGCATTATTAGTAGAACAGGCTTGCTGTTTTTCGGTGCAAGAACTAATGCAATTTTGTACGCGTGTCTCACTTGTTTCGGTCGTTTCTTTCTCTTTTACAGCGTCTTCATCTTTTGCTTCAATAGCCCTTATAGCTGTCGGTTCTTCCGGTGATTGTTTATAAGATTCCAGTAATACACATTTCTTCATTCCATTTTGAATTTTATCGGTAATGATATTATTGCCGTCACGGTCAATACATTTGTATAGATCTCCTGAATAGGCCGATGTTATGAAAGCAAAAAAGATGCACAATGTTAAAACTATTTGTTTCATTTTATATTCTCCGTTAATCTGGTTACTAAGAGATTATGGTGAATAAGGACTCCTCTTTTTTTAGTAATAATTACTTTTATTAGCTAAGCCATATCCCTGACAGGGCTTATAAATACTTTTTTTATATCAAGTTTCAATTATAATTCCTTCAGGTCTTTAATTATTACAGGTTAACCTACCATAAAATCAGAAATTGATAAACTGAAGAATACAGGAAAGAAGGTGCAACGAATGAAATCAGCGGTTGACTCCTGCCCCTGTCAGGATTGGTCTTTTGGATTCCCGCCAATTCTTGAGATTGTGCCTTGTGAAACTGCGCACAAATTCTCTTTACCCTCGTTCACCACGAATACCTCACAACGGCAAACAGCTTGAGTCTTGCTGGAGTAAATGACCATTGCCCTTGCAATCAATGCGGTCCCAATAGCGGGTCTTAAATAGTTAATCTTGTACTCTGATGTCACAACAGCCGGACCAAGCACACTCCCGCCCACAAACGTAAGCGCATTATCTGCAGCATAGCTAATCACGCCTCCATGCACAAAGCCGTGTTGCTGCTTGTGTTGGGGTGTAATCGGGATTGTCAGTTCGGTATGTCCCACCGAAAAAGCGGTTAGTTCTGCTCCAACAAGAATACTAAAAGGCTGTGATGCCAGGATCTGTTTTCCCAACTCCAATAGTTCATCCATTTTCGATCTCCGAGCGTAATAATAAATCTGACACTTTTAATGAATAATGATTATTTAAAGATCACTGGTTGTAACCTACCATAAAATCGGAAATTAAGGAACTGTGGATAAAAGGAAGTTATCAAGGAAACCTAAACGCGATTTTGAAAAATCAAATCATCATCACAAATGTTGACTTCAACTGGTAAGTGTTAAGATAAAATTGTTGAAATGCGGCAGTGGTCGGAGTTGATTTCACAACATCTCTCGTGCATTTGCTTTACACCTGGTATCCCTCATGGACATCTGTGCTAATCTGGACCAATTTCTTCTTTTGTCAGACTGCACACTGCCACGTCAGTATCCGGGCCGAAAGCTCTGAGATTCACTTTCATTCTATTTTCCGTTATAAGGTATCCGATATCCACATTGCCTCTTTCAGTGACAATGCAGAAATACCAGATATACTTATCACGCTTATTCAAATAACCTGTAAACCCGCGTAGCAGTTTTGTGCCTTTATCATATATTTCTATGTTTCCGCTGAAATCATATCCGGACTGTTTTAATACAATCAGATTAACATTTTTATTCGAGGCGCCGATCCCTTTTGCGTCGGCGTATAAAAAAGCGGTCCCGCGCCACTTTCCTTTAAGATCAGGTATGCGGTCTTCTCCCATGGCTGCGGACTGGTGCAAAAAGAAGCAGCATAGAGCAAGCATTAAAATTATAAACCTTATTTTGAATTTCATTGAATTACCTGTCATCTTTCATAAATTAATTGCAAATGAAGTCATCATTAATACTAAAAAATCATTTTGCATGCTTTCTATCTGCAGACGCAGCCTCCGGATTATATTTATGGCAGTAAAAAGGCCTCATAATGATCTAACGGTTATGAGGCCTTCGTTTTTTAAAGCATAAACCCGATATAAATTTACTTTGTTTCCGTTCCTTTGAGATATATTTCGACTCTGCGGTTTTTCTGGCGTCCTTCTTCCGTGTTATTGTCGGCAACAGGTTTACTGAATCCATAACCGATAGTGACAATTCGGCACCTTTTTACGCCAAACTGTTTTACCATGTACAGCTTAACATTGTTGGCGCGAACTTTGGACAGACGCATATTATAGGCTTTTGAACCGATATTGTCCGTATGACCTTTAAGGATAGCCTTTGCCCTGGGGTTTTCTTTCATTGAATCGGCCACTTTTTTAAGACCATCGCGATATTCTTCTCTTACAAAATGTTTAGCAAATTCAAATTCAATGGACGCCGCGAGAGCAAGATTCTCCTGTTTGAATTTATCGGCTTTGCAAACCTTATTATTTTTAGAATATGAAGCCTTTGTTGAATCGCTCATTCCTAAAGGCGGCAGGTCACCGGGCCTGGCCGCTACCGTTTTGGAAGCCGATCCGTCACTTATTCTCTGGTCTATAACTAAAGCCGGCAGATCACCGGGCCTGGCCACCATCTTTGTGGAAGCCGGTCCTTCACTCTTTGTAAACAGCTTTCCGGAACATCCGGCTATCATTGTTGCACAAGCTACCATCAATAAAACGATTATCAAATGTCTTTTTTGCATACTTTTTCTTCTTCTCCTCCTCTTTTTATAATAATTTTAAGGAAATTATATAAAAATCCTTTTGTTTAATACAACTTCTAATTGATCCAAGCCGCTCATAGCTCTATATGGCGGATTTATTATATTCTTCAATTACTTTATCAGTGAAATCGCTTTTCTTATCATAGTACGGCATCGGCATACTTGCCACATCGATAACCAGAGTATATTTTCCTCTTGCGGCCACGGAGCGGACAATTTTTATAATTTCCGGCATTATCTTTTGCGTCATCTCCTGATCGCGCCTTTTAAGTTCTTCATTCGTATCATTAACCAGCAATTGATAATCGCGCAGTTTTTTCTGGTAAGCGGATTCCCTTTCACTTCGCGCGCTTTGAGTCATAATTTCGCTTTGTTTATCCAACTCATTTTTCAATGTCTTTAATTCATTTTCCGCCGATTTGATTTCCTGAGTTTTCTTTTCATAAAAAATTTTAAACTCTTCCGTAGCCTTTTTGCCGGCATTGGAATCCTGCATGATTTGCCGCAAATTAATAAAGCCAATTTTATCCGCTTTATCCGCAGCCAAAGAACCGGCACACCAGACAAAAACCAATAAAACCATTGCGGTCATCAAATAAACATTTTTTTTCATATTTAGTCTCTTGCTGACTATTTAACAAATAAAACAAATAATTTGCATTTCATTGATCAACTCCGTAACCCATTACTTCCTTTGCGGGAAGAGGTGCGGAGTGGAGATAAAACAAGGAGGGGATTATCTCTCATCCTCCGCACCGTCCGAAAATCCCACAGATGTATTCATAACGTGCCCGTAAATGATCTACTGTAAATGATCTACCGTAAATGCTCTAATTGACGGCAAAGTGATCTCTCCTGTTTTTCGCCCATGCATCCTCATCATGTCCGGGATCAAGCGGTTTTTCACTGCCGTAGCTGATGGTTGTTATTCTTTTGCCATTAATACCCAAATTGACGAGATATTGTTTTGCTTCATCGGCTCTTCTTTCTCCGAGGGCCATGTTATATTCAGCGGTTCCTCTTTCGTCGCAGTTTCCTTCAATGATAATTTTCACATTTTTATTTTTTGAAAGATAGTCTGCATTGCGGGAGAGAATTTTCCTGTCATCCTGACGTATATTGGATTTATCAAAGTCAAAATGAATATCTTCAAGACCTCTTTTTTCATTTTGCATTTCAGATGATGTTGCCATATTCTGTTTTTCAGAGTTTGTTAATCCCGCATTTTGGTCATTATTATTTTGCTGTCCTGTTGAAGAGATATTATTGGCTTTTTGCTGTCCCTCGGACGATACATTCTGCGCCGGAGCCTCTCCACTGCCTTTGGTTAATTCCTTGCTGGTACATCCTGCTATCATTGCAGCACAGGCCACCATGAATAAAACGACTATTAAATACTTTCTTTGCATTGTCTGCTTCTCCTTATGTTAATTTATTGATTAATTAATAATGAAATTAATCCCTCTTTATTCATTTAAATATTTCCCGAAATATTTGTTCTGTACTTTTATAATCGATTATGCTAACAGCCTGCCATAATATTAAATAATAGTTTGTATACAAATCATTTGTGCGCATATTATATTGACTGAAATAAAAATGCAAGTATTTTTTTAGGGGGAACATATGAATGATAAAAGTATAAAAATATCTAATATCATTGATAATTTGCGACGAATATTCCAGATATTGAATGAACAGTCAAAAAAAGTAGAAAATGAAACCGGTTTAACCAGCCCGCAACTCTGGGCCATAAAAGTAATTAATGAACATTCACCGGTTAAGGTTTCTGAACTTGCCAGCCGGTTATATCTTCACCCGGCAACTGTTGTTGGAATTATTGACAGATTGGAAACACATCAGTTGGTAAAAAGAAGAAGGTGTCTGGATGACCGGCGTGTTGTCTGGATTGAGTTGACAGAAAAAGGAAATGAACTGGTAAGATTTGCGCCGGAGGTTGCCCAGGGATTACTTGTTACAGGACTGGAAGGACTTTCTTCAAGCAATATTGTTGGAATAGACAGGAGTATGAGGCAGTTTGTGAAAATATTCGGCGCTCAGAAAATTCCGCCGAAACTTATTCTTTCCTCGGAAGTAAATTTGCCCAAGAGGAAAATAAAGATGGATAAGCAGCAAGACAGACAAGAAAAAAAGTGACCGCTATCTCCAGAAGCAAAGAATTCTTTCCGGCGAAAAATCATGAAAATGATATTACATTTTTTAGAAAGTACTATTAAAAACGCATTTCCTGTTAAAATTATTCACGCGCATTTACTGTTTTATGGATCATAAAAAGATACAAAAGATATTTAATCAGTACAAAACCAATGAAAATGTTGTTATGATTTTTATGGCAATGATCGTCGGTATCCTCGGCGGGTTCGGCGCAGTTGCTTTCCGGTGGCTTATCAGTTTTTTCCAGTTACTCTTTTTTAGATTCAGTGGCGGCAATTTTTTACAGTATGCCTTGTCCCTGCCGTGGTATGACAGGCTCATTCCACCTGTAATCGGCGGCATGATTGTCGGGCCGCTTGTCTATTTTTTCGCGCGAGAGGCTAAAGGACACGGTGTTCCTGAAGTCATGGAAGCTGTCGCCTTAAAAGGAGGAGTGATCAGAAAAAGAATTGTCCTGATCAAGACTTTTGCCTCCGCGATATGTATTGCATCCGGCGGCTCCGTAGGGAGAGAAGGACCAATCGTTCACATTGGTTCGGCAATAGGTTCGGCTTTCGGCCAGATCCTTGCGGTATCTGTAGACAGGATGAGAACACTTGTCGCTTGTGGCGCCGCCGCGGGCATTGCCGCAACTTTTAATGCTCCCATTGCCGGTGTTATGTTTGCCATGGAGATAATTCTTGACGACTTCGGCGTTATGATATTCAGCCCTATTGTGGTATCTTCTGTTACGGCAACCATCATCTCCAGAGCTTGCCTGGGGAATTATCCTGCATTCTCAGTTCCCGATTATACCATGGTCAGTATTTCCGAAATTCCCCTGTATATGCTTCTCGGTATAATTGCCGGTTTGGCGGGTGTATTGTTTACAGCCACGTTATATAAAATGGAAGATCTTTTTGAAAATCTAAAAATCCCCGCATATACGAAAGCGGCGGCCGGCGGCCTGATGATCGGAATGATAGGCATCTTCCTGCCCCATATTTTCGGTGTCGGCTACGATGCCATAAATCTTGCGCTTGCGGACAAATTGCCATGGATTATACTTTTAGCCCTGATATTTATGAAAATAATAGCCACGTCATTGACGATTGGCTCCGGAGGTTCCGGAGGCATCTTTGCTCCCTCTCTATTCATCGGTGCGATGACTGGCGGCGCTTTCGGTTATTTAGCACATATCCTTTTTCCTTCATTAACGGCAACCTCAGGCGCTTACAGCCTGGTGGGCATGGGCGCGGTAGTTGCGGCAACAACTCATGGGCCGATTACCGCGATTCTCATTCTTTTTGAAATGTCGGGGAATTACCGGATTATCCTTCCGCTTATGCTTTCCTGTATCATTTCCTCTGTTTTCGCCAGCCACTTGAAGAAAGAGTCTATCTATACATTAAAACTTATACGCAGGGGCGTGAATATACATGAGGGAAGAGAAGTAAATGTTATGAAGTCCCTCAATGTGGGTGAGTCAATGACCCGCATCGTGGAAACTGTGCCTGAAGATATGTCTATCAAAGAATTGATAAGATATACCATGAGGAGTAAGCACTCAAGTTTTCCGGTTGTTGATAAGAATGGATTGCTGACAGGAATACTTACATTTCAGGATATTAAAGAGATCATCTATGAGGAATGCTTAGACGGGATCATCGTAAAGGATCTCGCAATCACCAAAGTCATTACCGTTACTGATCAAGACAATCTGGATACGGCATTAAAAAAAATCGGCTTCAAAAATATCGAACAACTGCCGGTAGTAGATAAAAATAATCCCGGAAAGATCATAGGAATACTCTCCAGAAGAGATATTTTCGCAGCATATAATAAGGCGCTGATT